>CAZFZM010000008.1:57856-87547 GCA_964523545.1 uncultured Thermotogae bacterium | reverse complement strand
ACGAAGGTCGAGCGGATTCATTCCCTGATCACCGAGAACGGTGGAGAGCTCGGGAAGGTCGAGGACTGGGGAAAGCGCGTCCTCGCCTACGAGATCAAGCACAACAGCGAAGGGTACTACGGCCTGGCGGAGTTCCGGCTCCCGCCGAGCTCCGTGAAGACGGTGGAGGATCGTCTCAACATCGACGAAGAGATCCTTCGCTATCAAATCGTCTCCCGTTCGTAGGGGAGGTCCCATGGCAGCGAGTCTGAACAAGGTCGTCCTCATCGGGAATCTGACAGCCGATCCCGAGCTTCGGTACACACCGAGCGGAACGGCCCGAACGCGGTTCTCGATCGCGATCAATCGCCAGTACAAGGACTCCTCCGGACAGCTTCAGGAGGAGACGACCTTCGTTCCGATCGTCACGTGGGGAACCCAGGCAGAGAACTGCGCAAACTACCTAAGCAAGGGGAGATCGGTCGCCGTCGAGGGTCGACTCCGCATCGACTCGTTCGAGAACGCCGAGGGAGAGAGAAGAAAGGTCGTCGAGGTCGTTGCGCAGAGCGTTCAGTTCCTCGGAGGACCCTCTCGGTCCCAAGACCGCGAGCAACCGGGGTCCGTTGCGTCTCCGCCGCCCGAATCCCAAGGCCAAGCCGACGAGGAGGTTCCGTTCTAGGTCATGTTCAACAAGCGAAGACGCAAGTGCCGAGTTTGTGAGAGAAAAGCGACCCTGGACTACAAGAAGCCCCAGGAGCTGAAGCAGTTCATGAATCGCCTCGGGAAGATCCTTCCCAAGAGAGCGACGCGCCTCTGCGCCAAACACCAGCGCCAGCTGGCACTCGAGATCAACCGCGCCCGGAAGCTCGCCCTTCTGCCGTACGTCGGAGAGCGAGAGCCGATGAAGATGCGCCGGTAGGCACACGCTTCCCGGCCTCCCGACAGGGATGTCCAAGATCGACAGAACCGTGGGGCGGCTCGCCGATAAGGCTCGGACCGGATTTTCCCCTGCCGGGCGTCCACGACCCGCCCTCGAAGCGGAAGCGTTCTCCCTGGAGCACGCGTTTCCCGAAGCGACGGTGGATCCTTCCGGCTGTCTGACGCTCGACCACCGTCCCCCGCTGTCGCCGCCCGACGTGGATCGTGCTGCGACGACCCGGGCGCTCCTCGCCGAGCTTCGTCTCGTCTATGGCATCGGCGACCGCTACACGGCGAAGCTTCGAGAAGACGGCTACCGGTCGATCCCGGAGCTGTCCGACCACCCTCGGTGGGGGGAGGCGTCGAGCACGCTGCTGACGGACTGGGGAACGCCACTCGATCCCGGTCCGGTCTACCGGTCGCTCGACCGGTGGTTGCCGAGCGCTGATCCGCTTCATCTGCGGTCGCTCGGTCTCCTCCCGGTCGAGGAGCTGCTCTTCTTCGACCTGGAGACACTCGGCCTCGGCGGATCGCCGATCTTCCTCGCCGCCGTCGGCCGGTTCGTCGACGGCGGCTTCCTGATCCGCCAGTACCTGGCGCCGTCCCTGGATGCGGAGGTTGCACTCCTCGAGCAGACGGACGCCGAGCTTCGCGGTGCGGCCGCCCTCCTCTCCTACAACGGGAAGAGCTTCGATTGGACGATCCTGAGGGAGCGGTTCGCCTACTACGGCCTCCCCCTTCCCGATTCCCCGATTCACGTCGACCTGCTCCACCACGCGCGCCGCGCGTTCGGCGGCGGGGTCCCTGATTGCCACTTGGGCACGATCGAAGAGCACGTGCTCGGCATCGGACGGACGGACGATCTTCCGAGCGCCGAGGTCCCAATCTACTACACGAGCTACCTGGAGACCGGAGACGCCTCGTATCTCGTCCCGATCGTCAACCACAGCCGGCAGGATCTCGCCAGCCTCGTCGTCCTCCTCAAGTACTTGCTGTGGATGGCCGGCGATGCTTGACCGGCTCGTCGGCGATCTCGAGCACACGCCCTGGTATCGAGGGCAGATCGTCCACGCCGCCGCTCGTCCGGGCTCCACGCCGAAGCATTCGGCCGTCTCGCTCCCCGCGACCTTCGGTGACTACCTCGAGGTCCGCGGGATCACCCTGTATCGACATCAGGCCGAGGTCATCGAGGCGTTCCGCAACGGCGAAGACGTCATCATCACGACCCCTACGGCTTCCGGAAAGACGCTCGCCTTCAATCTCCCGGTCCTCGAGGCGCTGATCGACGATCCGGACGGTTGCGCGCTCTACCTCTACCCGCTCAAGGCCCTCGCCAACGACCAACTGCAGAAGCTCCACGACATCGAGTCCTCCTGCAGTCTGGACCTTCGCCCGGCGACGTACGACGGAGACACGCCGTCGGCGAGCCGGAACCGGATCAAGCGCACGTCGCGGATCGTCCTCACGAATCCCCACGCGCTCCACCAGTACCTTCCCTGGCACCATCAGTGGGCCCGGATCTTCTCCAATCTGCGTGCCCTGGTGATCGACGAGGCGCACCACTACCGCGGCATCTACGGGAGCAACGTGGCGTTCCTCCTCCGGCGGCTCCTTCGGATCGTCGACCACTACGGGGGGACGCCCCGGATCGTCCTTTCGTCCGCGTCGGTCGCCAACCCGGAAGAGTTCGCCCGCGCGCTGATCGGACGCGAGGCGGTCTCCGTCCGCGAAGACGGATCTGGCCGCGGGGAGAAGCGCGTCCTGTATTGGGATCCGCTGGCCGATCCGTCCCGCTCCGTCACGTCGCAGGTCGCCGGTCTCCTCGCGTTCCTCACCGAGCGGGGCGTCCAGACGATCTGCTTCACACGGACCCGTGCTTCCGCCGAGGTGATCGCGCAGCGCGCGACTCGAGCCGGAGCGGAGGGAATCGCCTCCTACCGGGCGGGATACCTCCCCCAGGAACGTAGAGAACTCGAAAAGGGCTTGAGGGACGGGACGATCCGCGGCGTCGTGTCGACCACCGCTCTCGAGGCGGGGATCGACATCGGCGGACTCGACGCGGCAATCCTCGTCGGCTTTCCCGGCAGCCTGCTCTCCGCGTGGCAGCAGGCCGGGAGGGCGGGACGCGGTTCGGAGCCGTCCCTTCTCGTCTTCGTGCCGTTCGAGAACCCGCTCGACCGGTACTTCCTGACGCATCCCGGGGAGTTCCTCGGCGAAACGCGCGAGCGGCTCGTCGTCCCGCTGAGCAATCCCCGCCAGCGGGCCGGTCACCTCGCCTGCGCCGCCGCCGAGCTCCCCCTGCCGGAGTCGGACCTGACGACCGCGGAGACGGAATTGGCTGCGGCCTTGTGCGACCAGGGGCTCCTCGCACCGACACCCCGCGGCTACGTCTACCGCGGGCTCCGTCGCGCCCACGAGATCGTCTCGCTCGAAGACATGAGCGGGGAGACGATCCGGATGACGTGCGACGACCAGCTGCTCGAGACGATGGATCCGGTGCGCGCCCGACGCGACGCGTTTCCCGGCGCCGTCTACCTTCACCGGGGCGAGACGTACGTCGTCGATCGCCTCGACCTCGATCGGGACGTCGTCGAGGTCCGGAGAGAAGAGACCGACTACCACACGCACAGCCTCCGCGCCTCCGAAGTCGAAATCCTCTCTTTCGCGGAGACCGCGAACCGCACGAGCCACGAACTGAGCATCGGCCGGGTTCGCGTCACGGAATCGTTCCTCGGCTACAAGACGATCCACGCCGATCGAACCGTGTCGGTCCATCCGCTCGACCTCCCGCCGCACGTGTACGAGACCGACGCGTTGTGGATCGCCTTCAAGGCCGAGGTCGGCGATTTCTCCCCCGAGCACCTCCTCGGCTCGCTGCACGGTGCCGAACATGCGCTGATCGCCATGGCGCCGCTCCTCGTGCTGTGCGACGCGACCGACGTCGGCGGCGTCTCCGCGCCGATGCACACGCAAACGCAAGCGCCCACGATCGTGCTGTTCGACGGCGTCACCGACGGAGCGGGGATCGCGTACGCTCTGTTCGACGCCTTCGACCGCCTCGTCGAGCGCGCCCACGCGCTCGTCCGCGATTGCAACTGTGACGCGGGATGCCCGTCGTGCCTCCTGTCGCCCCGCTGCGGGAGCCAGAACGAACCGCTCTTCAAGCCGGGAACGATCCGTATACTCGATGTCCTGACTCGAGGAACGACGCCTTCGGAGGTCGACGAATGAAGCGAACCGCTGCCGCGATCTTCCACCCTCCCATCGGGACGACGGAACCGGAGCGGTTCGTCGCGGCCGGTAAGGTCGCGTCGTCCGAGGACCTGATCCGTGCCCTTCGGCCCCACGTCGACGAGACCGTCGTCGTGGTGGGCGGCGACGCCGGCGAGCGCTTCAGCGGGCTCGACGTCGAGGTGGTCCGTCCGGATCCCCACGAGCCGTTCGACTTCGGCGCGACCCTCAAGCGGCTGGTCCGCGAGCGCAACATCGACGCGCTCCTCTATTTCGGAAGCGGGAGCGGTGGGCTCCTGAGCGACGACTCGATCGAGACCTTGACCGCGTTCGCCGAACGGGACGAGCCGGGCGCCCTGTTCAACAACTTCTACTCGTGCGACTTCGCCGTCTTCGCGTCCGCGCCCTCTCTCCTCGATGTCGAATTCCCGGACAACGACAACGGCCTCGGCTTCGCCCTCTCCGACGCGGGAATCCCGTGCTTCCCGCTTTCGCGCTCGGTCGAAACCGAGTTCGACATCGACACGCCAGTTGATCTCCTCGCCCTTCGCGCCTCGGGCCGCGGCGGCAGCGCGACGCGACGGTTCCTGACCGACAGCGAACTCGAGCATCCGACGCTCTCGTCCGTCTGCGACCGCCTGGCCGACCGGACTTCCTTCGTTCATCTCTACGGGAGAATCAACCCGACGACGTGGGGGACGTTCGAGCGACAGGTCGCCTGTCGTACCGCCGGCGTCGTCGAGGGGCGCGGGATGAGGGCCTACGGCGGCGCGCGTCCCCTTCTCCTGCAGCGGATCCTGCGAGAGGACGGCCCCGTCGCCTTCTTCGCTCGATTGGCACGGATCGCGGATGCGGCGGTCCTCGACACGCGGCCGCTCCTCGCCGTCTACGGACGTCTCCCGCCCGCTTCCGACCGATTTGCGAGCGACCTGTTCCTCGCCGAGGAGATCGAGGACCCGGGATGGCGCGCGTTCGCGGAGGCCGCGGCGGTCGCTCCCATCCCGGTCCTGTTGGGAGGGCACTCGCTCGTCTCCGGTGGGTTGTACCTCCTCGCCGAGGCCGCCTGGAAAGGGCGAGACCTTGTTCGTAGACTTCATCCCGAACCGTACACAGGAAGGAACCCACGAACATGAGCGACTCCCACGCGCCCCGCCTGATCGACGTCGACCCCCAGACGGCCGCGCTGATCGCCGCCGAGGAGCGTCGTCAGCGGGAGAAGATCATCCTGATCCCGTCCGAGAGCCTGACCCCGGCGCCGATCCGTGAGGCGCTCGGATCGGTCTTCTCGAGCATCTACGCCGAGGGGTACCCGCGGAAGGCGATGATGAGCACGCCTTCCGGCCGCTTGGGCGAGATCGACGAGCAGCTCGCCAGCTACCGGCGCTACGCCGATCGCCGGTTCTACAAGGGAACCGAGTTCGCCGATCTCGTCGAGTCGCTCGCCGGACGGCGCGCCGCGGAGGCGTTCGCCACCGAGGAAGTCCCGGCGGAGCGGATCTACGCTAACGTGCAGCCACTCTCGGGCGCCGCGGCGAACCTGTCCGTCTACGACGCGTTCGTTAGCCCCGGAGAAACCGTGATGGGCATGGCCCTCACCGAAGGCGGCCACCTGACGCACGGCTCGGAATTCAACGTCACCGGGAAGCGGTACGACATCGTCTCCTACTCGGTCGACCCGAGAACCGGGCGGCTCGACTACGATCAGATCCGACGACTGGCGGAGGAACATCGGCCGCGCCTGATCATCGGCGGATTCACGTCGTACCCGTGGCAGCCCGATTGGACGGCCTTTCGACAGATCGCCGACGCTGTCGGCGCGGTCCTTCTCGCGGACGTGGCGCACACCGCCGGTCTGATCGTCGGCGGCGTCTATCCGAATCCCATCGGGATCGCCGACGTCATCACGTTCACGACCCACAAGACGCTCTGTGGGCCGCGCGGCGCCGCGATCCTGTCGACCGAGCCGGAGATCGCGGAGCAGATCGACGCGGCCGTCTTCCCCGGCCTGCAGGGAGGACCACACGTCAACAAGTTCGCCGCCCTCGCCGTCGCGTTCAAGGAGGCCCGGACACCGGAGTTCCGCGACCTGCAGCGACGGATCGTCGAGAACGCGTCGCACCTCGCCGGTGCACTCCGCGAGGAGGGACTGACCCTCGCCTACGGCGGCACCGACACCCATCTCCTCCTCGTCGATCTGAGGGAGATCGACAACGACACCGGCTTCGTGATGATGGGGGAGATCGCAGCGCGGATCCTCGATCTCGTCGGGATCGTCTGCAACAAGAACACGCTCCCCGGAGACACGAGTGCAGCCGACGCGCACGGGATCCGGCTGGGAACCCCGTGGGTGACGCAGCGGGGGATGGGAAGGGCGGAGATGGAGCTTCTGGCCGGGATCATCGCCCGCGTCCTCCGGAGCATCCGCCCGTTCGAGTACATCGGCCTCACCGGCGAGCTCTCGCGGGGAAAGACTTCCCTCTCGGTTCTCGAGTCGGCCAGGCGGGACGTCCGCGCGCTGATCGGGCGAATCGATCCGAAGGTCGTGCCGCACGACGGCGGCCGCCGCGACGGTTCGCGATGGACGATCCTCCGACTGCACAGCGGACGCGTCCGGGCCCTTCTCAACGAAGCGACGCCGGCCGACCTTCTCGCCCTCGAGCCGGGCGAGCCGTGTCCGACGTTCCTGTTCGACGAAAACGGGGACCTCCTCTCCGAGATCGTCGTCGGGGAGATCGGCGAGGAGGATTACCTCGTCCTCGTGCCCGAGGAGAACGGGACGTCCGTGTCCACGTGGCTGAACGGCCTCGCCGACGGATACGTCGTGTTCGATCCGGACGACGTCTTCCGGAAGATCCAAGGTCCGGCCGTCGTCGAGGAGATCCCCGAGGAGGCAGTCCCCGAGGAAGTGCGCGGCTGGCTGACGCTGAACGTCGGGGTCGGCGAAAACGGCGCGACGATCGCGTCCGCGTACGACCGGTTTCCCGAGCGATTCGCCTTGCACAAGCCCTACTTCGTCGGCCAGCATCGGCTCAATCCACCGCCGCCGAACTCGGATCTCGCGGCGTTCTCGTGGGAAGCGCCTCCGTTCGACGCCCTTCGGCGAACGCCGTTGCACGACGCACACGTCGAGATCGGTGCGCGTCTCGTCCCGTTCGCCGGTTGGGAGATGCCGGTCTGGTACAAGTCGGCACTCGAAGAGCACCGCGCCGTTCGAGAGAGCGCCGGGCTGTTCGACCTCGGACACATGGGGGTCTTCCAGATCAGCGGCCCGTTCGCGACGGAGTTCCTCAACGTCGTGACGTCTAACTACGCCGCGTGGCTCGAGGACGGACAGTCCCAGTACGCGTACTTGCTCGATCCGAAAGGACGGATGCTCGACGACGTCATGGTCTATCGCCGCGCCGCCGATCGCTATCTGATGGTCGTGAACGCCGTCAACGAGGCGAAGGACTGGGAATGGCTGACCGGCGTCAACGACGGTCAATACCTGAGCGACAACGAGAACCCGGTCCGCCGCCCGTCCCCGAAGGTGACGATCCAGGACCTGAAGCGAGACCGTGGGGTGATCGACATCGCGCTCCAGGGTCCGCGCAGTCGAGAGATCCTCTTCCGGATCCTCGGACCGGAAGAGCAACGCGCCGTCGGAGCGCTCGAGCGGACCGGGTTCTGCGAGCTGACCGTTGAGGGGCATCAGCTGATCGTCGCGCGGACAGGCTATACCGGCGAGCCTCTCGGCTACGAGGTCTACGTCGGCGGGCCTTCCTCACGGTGGCTGTGGGATCGGCTTCTCGACGCCGGCCGACCGCTCGGACTCCTTCCGTGCGGCCTGGCGGCGCGGGACTCGACGCGAACCGAAGCCGGCTTCCCGCTCTACGGACACGAGTTCGCCGGCCCGCACGACATCAACCCGTTCGAGGCGGACTACGGCTCGTACGTCAAGCTGCACAAGCCGTTCTTCGTCGGCAGGAGCCCTTCCGTCGTCGCGTACCGCGAGCTGAACCGGTCGATCGTTCGCTTCGAGTCCGAGCCCGGTGCTCGCCGAGTTCAGGAGGGCGCCACCGTTCTCGATCGGAACGGGGCGGTGGTCGGCCGCGTCACGAGCTGCGTCAGCCTGGGGGATACCCAGATCGGTCTCGCGCTCCTCGCGCGCACGGGACTCGAGCCCGGAACCTCGATCGGGCTGCTCAACCCGCCGAGTGAGAAGACGGCCGGGAAGACGATGGCGGAGCTTCGGATCGGGGATCGCCTCTCGCCGTTGGTGCGAGCGACCGTCCTCCCCAGGCTGCTCGGTCAGGAGACGTCGCCCGAATCGGGCGGGGCCTAGCCGGAGAAGACGCGAGGGCTCGCTAGTTCAGACGTCGATCCTCGGGGACGACGGGAGACGTTTGGAGCAACCACTTCAGTTCGTTCGGCAGCACAGATTCGAGGGCCTGAGAGTACTCGCGCCAGCGATCGCGCTCCTGACAGAGCTCGCGGATCACCTCTCTGAGCACCTCGGTCTCCACGTCCGGCTGGATGACGATGCAGAGCCCTGAACCCGATTCCACATCACCCAGCTCGTCCTTCAGCCGGTCGGCGGCCTGCTGGATCGGGAGCCCCTCCTGCCGACGAAGCTCCTCGAGACGGCGGAGGATGGCGACGGCCTCCCCTTTGAAGATCAGCCGATTGCGCGCGCCCCGTGTCAGATACCCGTCGAGCGTATCGCCGAGGGCGCTCACCCGCATGCGAACGGCACGCTTCGACAGCCCGAGGAACCGTGCCACATCGTCCAGCGTGACCATGCGGCCATTATACGGCATTCAATCCGCCGTTTCGTGTAATGCGGAAAACGTCCCCCGTAGGAGCTTCTCACGCTCGAGAGAACGCGTCGAGCGCATCTCGCGGGAGGAAGACTCCACGTCGTCCTGACTTCCCCTTCATCGGCCTCATTTCCTATGATGAGGCTCGCAAGCGGAGGAAAGGGGGCAGGGATGCGCAAGGAATTCCGAGACTTCGTGACGAAGGGTAACCTGCTGCAACTGGCGGTCGCGTTCGTCGTCGGCGCTGCGTTCGGGACGGTCGTCAAGTCGTTCATCGACGACCTGATCATGCCGGTCATCGGCAAGCTGATTGGGAACGTCGACTTCGCGAACCTCTACGTCAACCTGTCCGGCCAGGCCTACGAGTCGGCCGCGGCAGCGCGGGAGGCGGGCGCCGCGGTGATCTACTACGGCGCGTTCATCAACACCGTCATCACGTTCCTGATCGTCGCGTTGGTGATGTTCCTGTTTGTCCGGGCCGCGATGCGGATGCAGAAGCCGGCCGAGGAGGGTCCGCCGACCACGAAGGAGTGTCCGCACTGTCGAACGACGATCCCGATCGGCGCGTCGCGGTGTCCGAACTGTACTTCGGAGATCGGATCGGCGTAGCCGGGCGCCCGGTCAGGCCGATCGGTCCATCTCCTGGCTGAGGCGCTTGTTCTGGTAGAGCATCGAGTCGGCATCGGCCAGGATCTGGGCGACGGGGCGCGAGTCGCCCGGTCTCCAGGTCGACCAACCCAGATCGATCCCAACGTTCAACGGGCTGGGCACGTTCTCCTGACTCCACCGTTCGACGGCTCCCTGGAGCCGAACGCCCAACGTTTCCAGGTCCCCTCCTGTCTCCGGCAGCAGGAAGAGAAACTCGTCGCCGCCGTAGCGAATGGCCCAGTCGCTGTCGCGCAGCTCCTCTCTCAACAGGTTCGCGATCGCCGCAAGGACCCGGTCGCCCTCCTGATGACCGAGCGAGTCGTTGATCACCTTGAACCGGCGCAGGTCACCGAGCATCAGGGTGAAAGGTCGCTTGTAACGCTTCGAACGCTCGATTTCGCGGGGGATGGCGCTGTCGAAGAACGCGCGGTTCATGAGACCGGTCAGAGAGTCTCTGAGCGCCTTCTTCTCCAGCTCCGATTCCCTCGCCACGCGGTCGGTCAGGTCGTAGAACTCGATGGCCACGGCCCTTGACCCATTGCGAACCATGCTATGCGCACTCGTCGAGAGCCAGAGAACGCGGCCGTCCCTCCGAATCGCCCGGATCGCTTGACTCTCGGGCCGGGGATCGCGCCCGAATCGCCACGCAACCGGACGATCGTCGGGATGAACGAAGGACCACCACGGCGAGAACTTCTCCAGATTCGAAGGGTCGTAGCCGAGAAGCGTTGCGGCGTACTCGTTTACGTAGCGAACCTTGTCGTCCTGCACCACGATCACGCCGGTCAGACCGCTCTCGGCGAGGAAGCGGAACAAGCTGTGCGATTCGCTGAGCTCCTGCAACGAACAGGCGTCACGAATCGCAAACGCAGCAACGGAGGCCAGCTCCTCCAACGGCTCGAGCTTGTCCGGTTTCGGTCGCATCCCGTTGGAGGGGTCGTCCACTGAGACGTGTCCGAGGATCTCGTCTCCGACGCGAAACGGGATCAACAGGACGTCGCTCTGCTGCCATCCGCCGACCCGGAGGAATCGCCGTGAACTCGGAATGACGCTGGAGGTGTCCCCCAGGCCGTTTCGGCACGGGTAGAAGAAGGACCTTCCCAATTGGAACTCGCTCTTGTAGCGTGATGCGGAGATCTCGATCCCTTTGTCGAGCAGCTCGGCGACCTGCGCCTGCTGCGGCTCGCTGAGACCGCAGTGCGCAACGTCGAGTACAGAGACCTTCGATGATCGACGGAGAAGGTCCAACGGCGAATCGTAGCAGACCGAGATGGCCCTTTGAAACGAGGTTTGCCCCACCGCACAGTCCGCCACGTTTCGGAGGACCTGATGAACCAAGCGTCTCTTGCTCTCGAAACTGATTGCTGCGGTTTCCACCGATACCTCGCAGATCACATGACTACCGATCCGTCAATCTACTGGAATCCGAGCTGCTCGGTCAAGCGCTCAGACAAGTGTCTCCCTGCCGCGTCGCACACGCCCTCGCCCGCCACCGCCAGAAGACGGATCCTATGGGTGGCGCCGCGATGCGGCACCACAGAGGAGGGGTTCCATGGAACTCGATCAATGGATTGCGATCTACGGTGCCATTTCGCAATCGGCGGCGAGTCATTCACGATCCCGCTGGGTTTCATTCGCCGGAGGTCTCCTGGCAGCAAGTCTGCTTGTGGTCTTCCTCGCGTATCTCGCTCAACTTGGAGTCGGGACGGTGGAACGGTCCTTCGGAATCGGGGCCTCGTCCCTCGGTCTGCTGATCGGTCTGGCGTGGTGGGTGAACCAGGGCCGACTCTACACCGAGTGCAGGCACTGGGAGCGGCTCCTTCGAAGCTTGGAAGAGCAGTTCGCGGGCGCGGAGTTCCACAGAAGCCTCCACCGCATCGTTCAGGGCGAGGAAACCTGCGTTCCCGCTGCAAAGTGGGTCTGCGGGGAATGGCATTCCGAACCCGCCTGCGTGCCGAGGGGACTTCGAGTCCTCCCGCGCGTCCTCGAGACGTCGATCCCGGCCGTTTTCGTTCTCGCGTTCGCGGCTCTGCTCGTGTGGTTCACCCTGAATCAACCGACGCTTTCCACGACGGTCCGCTTGTAACGCGAGGGGGACGAACGCGGCGCCGCTGCTTTCGCTCCGTCGATCCGATCCCATCCTCTCATCGGCCCCCTGAGGTTTCTGCGTGACCGAAGAGCGCGCTTGAAGCGACCACGGCCTGCATCCCCGCTGTCATTGCCCGCGGGCCAAACGACAAGTATCTTCGGTCCATGGATCTCGATCGACTTCTCGATAATCTCGCCGTCCGGCTCCGCGAGCGGCGACGGCTCGTGCGACTCCCCTCGGATCGCCCGGTCGTCTTCGTCGGCGACACGCACGGGGATCGGGAAGCGAGCGAGCGCGTCCTGGCGCGGTTCGCCGTCCCCGAGCACGCGATCGTCTTTCTCGGCGACGTCGTCGATCGGGGGCCCGACTCACCCGGAAACCTGCACCTCGTCCTGTCGGAGACGATCGCCCACCCCGATTCGGTCCACCTGCTGATGGGGAACCACGAAGCCTGGCGCGTCGCACCGTTTTCCCCCGCCGACTTCTGGGAGGGACTGTCCGAACGCGACGTCGCGAGGCTCAGCGAAGCGCTCACCGCGCTCCCGCTCGCTGCCTGGCACCCGGCCGGGGTCCTCGCTGTGCACGGGGCCCTGCCTGACGCCCCTTCGCTCGAAGCGATCGACTCCGTCGAACTCGGCTCGGAAGCGTGGCGCGCGATCACGTGGGGAGACTGGGCGGAATCCCGAGGAGGCGGTCTCCCGACGGCCGGATGGGGAAGACCCTCGTTCGGGCGGGCAGCGTTCGACCGCCGGATGGTCCGGCTCGGTGCGCGGATCCTCGTTCGCTCCCACCAGCCGTTCGCGCCGACGTTCCTGTTCGACGATCGTTGTCTGACCCTATTCACGTCGTCCGCCTACGGAGACGGCGCGCGCCGGGTCGCGGTCCTTCACCCCGGCCGGCGCATCGGCACGGCGCGGGACCTCGACCTGATCGAGATCTGATCCCGCTCCTTGCCCTCTCCCGATTGAACCGCTACTCTGGCCCTCCGACACGTACATTCGACCGGCGCTCGGTGCGCCGTCAGACACGCTTTGAGGAGAGAAGACCTATGCCCGACCCGCGAATCGAGAAGCTCGCTCAAGTGTTGGTCAACTACTCGGTTTCCATCAAGCCGAAGGACAGGGTCGCCGTCATGGGATACGCGACAGCCGAGCCGTTGTTCAAGGCCGTCGTCGTGGAGATCCTGAAGGCCGGCGGCTACCCGCTGTCCATCGCTCAGCTTCCCGGAATCGGCGAGCTGACGTTCCGACACGCGTCGGACGACCAGCTCCAGCACATCCCGGAGCCGACCAAGCTCGTCTTCGAGTCGTACGACGCCTTGATCTCGTTGCTGAGCTCGGTCAACACGAAGGCGATGACGAGCGTACTCCCGGAGAAGCTCGTCCTGGCGAACCAGGCCCAGCAGGAGATCCTGAAGACCATGCTCGAACGGTCGGCAAAGGGCGAGTTCCGTTGGGTCGGGACGCTTTACCCGACGAACGCCTACGCCCAGGACGCGGAGATGGGCCTCGCCGAGTACGAGGACTTCGTCTACGCCGCGTGCCTGCCCGATTTCGACGATCCGGTCGGCTACTGGCGCGACGTCGAGGTGCAGCAACAGAAGATCGTCGATTGGCTGGTGGGGAAGGACGAGCTCCGCGTTGAGGCGGGCGACGTCGACCTTCGAATGAAGATCGCCGGCCGAAGCTTCGTCAACTGCTGCGGGAAGCGGAACATGCCCGACGGCGAGATCTTCACCGGCCCGGTCGAAGACTCCGTCGAGGGGCACGTCCGGTTCTCGTATCCGACGACGTACCAGGGGCGGAGGCTCGAGGGGGTCCACCTCTGGTTCGAGGCGGGGAAGGTCGTCAAGGCGACGGCCGACAAGGGCGAGGACTTCCTGACCAAGACGATCGACATCGACGAGGGCGCGCGCTTCGTCGGCGAGTTCGCCATCGGCACGAACAAGGGGATCACTCGGGCAACGGGCAACACGTTGTACGACGAGAAGATCAACGGGAGCTTCCACATGGCCCTCGGTGCCGGGCTGCCGGAGACCGGCAGCGTGAACCAATCGGCGATCCACTGGGACATGGTCTGCGACTTGATCGACGGGGGGAGGATCTGGGTCGACGACGAGCTGATCTACGAGAACGGCGAGTTCGTCATCGACTTCTAACCGATCGCCGGAACGGAGTCCGCCGACTCCGCGATCGAACCGGTTGTGGGCCGGAGTTCGGCCCAGGTATCCTCTGAGGCGATCATGGACAAAGCGAGCCTTCGCCCGCTGGTGTTGGAGATCCTGAGGAAGACACCTCAGACGCATCTGCACGCCATCGAAACCGAGATTCGGAAGCGGACCGACGACTACGAGCGACACGACGCCCTCGCCCTTCAGGAGATCCTCTGGGATCTTCTCGTCCAGGGCGTCCTCGCCCCGGGGAAGAATTCACTCAACTTAAACCTCCCGTTCGTTCACGTCACCGAGTTCGGCGCCGAGTGCCTCGAAGACGGCTCGGTCCTCGCGCACGATCCGGGCGGGTACGTCGCCCGCCTCGAGACGAGCTGCGGCGACGGCGACTCGGATCTCGTCGAGACGACCCGGGAGGCCCTTCTCGCCTTCCTCGCCGGTCGGTATCCGTCCTCGATCGTCATGCTCGGACGGTCGGCCGGCATCCTCCTCGATCGCCTCGCCGTTGCTTTGATCCGCCACGGGAAGCGGACCGGCCGCGGCGTCCAGAGGGTGGAGGCCGCGCGCGCCGATCCGGGTCGGCTCGGCGCGACGCTGCTGCGGGCACTCGCATCGCGAAACCTCCTCCCTCCGCTTGCCGACGAGGTTGAGAGCCAGCTCCGAGGCGTCCAGGCGCTGATCGACGCCTCGCGATCGGTCGGCGGCCGGCCGCGTCTCCCGAGCGCCGATCGGGACGCCGTCCACGCTCGACTCCTCCTCTTCCCGGGTCAGTGCCGATTCGTCTACGATCTGATCGGACACCTCGGCGGGGAATCGTCTGCGTAGTCCGTCGCTTGCAAGGAGTCCCGTGGAGACGCAGAGGCGAAAGACCGCACCGCACATCGGAACCCTGAACGAGAAGCCGCTTCACGCTGCGCTGAAGCGCTGGGCGGCGGAGGACGGCGATCGGTTCGAGGTCCCGGTCGGGCGGTTCGTCGCAGACATCGTCCGTGGAGATCAGATCATCGAGATCCAAACCGGCTCGACCGCCGTGCTCAAACGGAAGCTCGCCGCCCTCCTCGGACGCCGCTCCGTCAGCCTGCTCATCGCGATCCCCGTTCGCAAGACGATCCGCACGATCGACGGTAGCGGAGCGGAGATCCGATCCCGCCGCTCGTCGAAGCGCGGGTCCCTCCTCGACGCGTTTCACGAGCTGATCAACCTCCGCGCCTTCCTCGGCGATCCGAACTTCACGATCGACGTCGTCCTGATCCACGAGGAGGAGGTCCGTCGACCGCGAAGACGCCCGAAGAGACGGAGACGGGGAAAGGAGTGGGAGGTCCACGAACGGCGATTGGTCGAGGTGCTCGATTCCGTGTCCCTCCACCACCCGGCCGACTACCTGGCGTTCGTGCCTCCGTCGCTCGCCGAGCCGTTCACGACCGCCGATCTCGCACGGGCCATCGCCCGCCCGCCCTGGATGGCACGAAAGATCGCGTACGTCCTTCGCGAGATGGGCGCGCTCAGGGCGATCGGCAAGGCGGGAAACGCGATCCTCTACGAGCGCGGCTTCGGGCACAGACCGAACGCTCCCGCGTGAGCGGCTGAGGAATCGCGCCTTTCCCGATACCATCCGCGCGATGAACCCAGAAGGGAAGCAACGATACCAGCCGCCGAAATCCTCCGTGGGGGAAGAGATCGCCAACAGCATCACCCACGGCGTCGGGGCGATCCTCAGCCTCCTCGGGACGGCGCTTCTCCTTTACCGCGCCGTCCGGGGAGAGGGGACCGGTCTACACGTCGCCAGCTTCGCGATCTACGGGACCGGCCTGTTCCTCCTCCATCTCTCCTCGACCCTGTATCACGCCCTCCGTCATCCCGGGGCGAAGAAAGTCTTCTGGATACTCGACCACTGCTCGATCTACTTGCTGATCGCCGGGACCTACACCCCGTTCCTTCTCCTGTCGTTGTGGGGGCGCTGGGGGGCGACCCTCCTCGCGACGATCTGGGGGCTGACGATCATGGGGATCGTCTTCAAGAGCGTGTTCATCGGGAGGCTACGGAAGACCTCGGTCGTCCTGTACGTCCTGATGGGCTGGCTGATCGTCGTTGCGGCGCGCGAGGTCTGGCTGAGGGTCCCCCATAGGGCGCTCGTCTACGTCGCCGCCGGCGGCCTGCTCTACACCGCAGGGATCGCCTTCTACGGATGGAAACGACTCCCGTTCCACCACGCCATCTGGCACCTGTTCGTCCTCGGCGGCAGCGCCTGCCACTACCTCGCGGTCCTCTTCTACCTCGCCCCGTCGACGTAGTCGTGCGATAGGAGGTCTCCCGCTTCGAAGCGACTCGCGTGGAACTCCGAGCTCTTCACCGAGCCGAGGGATTCGTGCTAGCATCCCTCCAGGAGGTGGTCGGAGTGAAGGAGTTCTCGTTTCTGATCGGCAACTGCCCGGGCGCGATGTACGAGATTGCAGACGCCCTCGGGCGCGAACACGTGAACATCGATGGCGTCGCCGGCCTGACGGTGCTGGAAGAAGGCGTCGTGAGCCTGATCACCGACAATCCGGGGACGACCCGGAAGAAGCTCCGCGATCTCGAGATCGACTTCGAGGAGCGCGAAGCCATCGTGCTCGACATCCCAAGCCATCCGGGGGAACTGGCCACGCTCCTCGGACGTCTCAAGGAAGAGCACATCAACGTCCTCTCGATCTACGCGGCGGCCGACAAGAACAAGCTTGTCTTCACCGTCGACAATCTCGACCGCACCAAGGAGATCCTTCGGATCGACTGACGGACCGCCGGACCGGGCTTGACCGGAGCGCGTAGTCGATTGCCTTCCCTATCACCCGATGTCGTCGATCCCCGTGGTCGATCGCGCTCATGCGCCGATCCGCGGCTCGGCTCCCAACGAGTCGAACGCGAACGCCCAGCGGTCGGCGACCTCGTCGAGGAGCTTGCCCTTCGGCTTCCCGAGGCCGTGGCCGGCTCGGACGTCGACGCGAAGCAGGATCGGTCCCTCCCCGGACTGCGCGCGCTGGAGCGCGGCCGCGAACTTGTGGCTGTGCGCGGGGAACACGCGATCGTCGTGGTCCGCCGTCGTGATCAGCGTCGGCGGATACGCAGTCCCCTCCTTCACGTTGTGGTAGGGGGAGTACCCGAGAAGGATCGGGAGCATCTCCGGTTCGTCCGGCGACCCGTAGTCCGAGACCCAATACCTCCCGACCGTGAACTTGTGGAATCGGAGCATGTCGAGGACGCCGACCGCCGGGAGACAGGCGCCGACCAGGTCGGGTCGCTTCGTCATGCACGCGCCGACCAGCAGGCCGCCGTTGCTCCGCCCGTAGATCGCCAGCTTCTTCTTTGAGGTCCGTCCGGTCTCAATCAGCCACTCCGCCGCCGCGATGAAGTCGTCGAACACGTTCGGCCGGTTCTCGCGCGCCCCGGCCTGATGCCACTCCCGCCCGTACTCCCCGCCGCCGCGAATGCAGGCGACGGCCAACTGCCCCCCGAGGTCCATCCACGACAGGTGGTCGATCCGAAAGTGCGGGGACATCGCGTGGTTGAACCCACCGTAGCCGTACAGGCAGGTCGGCGTGTCGGGACCGGCGGTGACGTCGCTCCTTCGCGCTAGGAAGATCGGGAACCGCGTCCCGTCCGGGCTCTCGGCCTCGAACCGCTCGGTTACGTACGCGGTCCGGTCGTACGGCATCGTCGGCTCGCGGAACGGCCTCGTCTCGCCCGTCTCGACGTCGTGCTCCAGAACGACGTTCGAGTGGACGAAGTCGGCGTAGGCGAAGTGCACCGTTCTCCCTCGCTCCCGCCCCTCCAGCAACCCGACCGTCCCGTCGCCGGGCAGCTCCACGTCGCGAATCGGTCGACCATGTCGATCGTGGACGGCAACGCGCGCGACCGCGTCTCTCAGCGCCGCCACGACGAAGCACCCGTCGACGTAGGCCGCCGTCTGAAGCACCGCGTCCGACTCCGGCAGGATCTCCGCCCACGCAGTCGGATCCGGCCGATCGAGATCAACGGCGACGATCTTCCCTTGGGGCGCGTCCCGATTCGTCAGAAAGAAGAACGTCCGGTCCTCGCTTCCGAGGAACTGGTACGCGGCGTCGAACTCGGTCAGCAGATCGACGGCCGCCGGCTCGGCCGTCGTGAGGTCGATGTAGGACACGCGGTTCTCGCGGTACGTCCCTCGCTGGATCGGGATGACGAGGTACCGCCCGTCGGCGGTGACCCGGCCGACGAACAGCCACATCGGCTCGTCCGGACGCTCGAACAGGACCACGTCGTCCTCCTGCCGATCCCCCAGCCGATGGAATCGGAGGCTTCTCTTCCGGGTCGGTGCCTTGAACGCCTCGCCTGGTGGAGGCGGCTCCAGCCCGGCGTAGAAGAAGCCCGACTCGTCCGGCAGCCAACTCGGAAGCGGGAACTTCAACCACTCCAGCACGTCGGGGAGGTGCTCGCCGGAGTCGACGTCGAGGATCCGCCACGTCTGCCAATCGGATCCGGCCTCGGCCAGCCCGTACGCTAAGTACTTCCCGCTCGGGCTCGGTTCGAATCCGGCGATCGAGATCGTCGCGTCGTCCGACAGCTTCTCCGGATCGACGAGACAGCGGGGCTCATCTTCCGTTTCGGCCGCCCAGCAGAGCGCCGGTTGTCGCGCGTCCGGTGCCTGCAGCGTGAAGAAGTGGCGCCCGCCCTCCTCCTTCGGGACCCCGACGGCTTCGAACCGCGACAGGGCATCGAGCCGCGCGCGGATCGCGCCGCGGAAGGGGATCGTATCGAGCACCGCACGCGTCAATCCGCCCTGCGCCTCGGTCCACGCTGTCGTCGCTTCGGAGTCGACGTCCTCGAGCCATCGATACGGGTCGGGAACCCGAACTCCGTGCAGCACGTCGACGTGGTCGCCGCGCTTCGCCTCCGGATACTCGGTTTTCGCCACTCGTCTCATCGCCCCTCCTTGCTCCGGAGTCAGCGTATCCGTTCGCGTCGAATCGCTCAACGGGGTGACCGCATCGATCGACGATCCGGCCGTTCGACGATGCCTTGACGGGAATCCACGCCGGACGTATCATACGGCTCTGATTTTTCAGACTAATCAGATACATAAGGAGAAGCAGATGGCCGAGCAAGGCGGCTGCAACTGCGTGAAGGTGCAGGCACTGGTCGGGGTCGACGATCGAGGCCAGATGGTCCTCCCGAAGGAGATCCGGGAGAAGGCCGGGATTCGCGGCGGGGACAAGCTCGCGCTGACCACGTTCGAACAGGAAGGCAAGATCTGTTGCATCCTCCTCACCAAATCCGACGAGCTCGTCCGGGTCGTGCAGTCGACGCTCGGATCGGTCGCCCGGGATTTGATCGAGGAATAGCGAAGAGGGAGGTACGCGCATGAGCGACGAAACGATTCGAAAGGCCGTGCGGGAGCGGTACGGGCAGAGGGCGAAGGACGAGGCTCCCTGCTGCACGAAGCCCCGATCCTGCTGCGGCACGCAGGATTCGGTGAGCCGGGTGATCGGATACTCCGAGGAGGAGCTCGGAGCGGTTCCCGAGGGAGCCGACCTCGGGCTCGGGTGCGGGAATCCGACCGCACTCGCCTCGCTGAAGGAGGGCGAAACCGTCCTCGACCTCGGTTCCGGTGCCGGGATCGACTGCTTCCTCGCCGCGCAGGCCGTCGGACCGTCCGGTCGTGCCATCGGGGTCGACATGACGGCCGAGATGATCGATCGGGCGAGAGAGAACGCCCGAAAGAACGGGTTCGAGAACGTCGAGTTCCGACTCGGAGAGATCGAGCACCTTCCGGTCGCCGATCGTTCGGTCGACGCCGTCGTCTCCAACTGCGTCGTCAACCTTTCGCCGGACAAGCCTCAAGTCTTCCGCGAGGCGTTTCGCGCGTTGAAGCCTGGGGGACGGATGTTCCTCTCCGACATCGTCCTTCTGAAGCCGCTGCCCGAGGAGGTCAGAGAATCGATCGAGGCCTACGTCGGCTGCGTCGCCGGCGCGTCGATGAAGACCGAATACCTCGCGGCGATCGAGTCGGCGGGCTTCCGGGACGTCGAGGTGCTGAAGGAGGTCGGGGCCGACTCGGCCTTCGCCGGCTCGGCCGAATCGAAGATCGTCGTCGACGGCGAGGAAGTCGATCCCGAATCGCTCGGCCTCGACCGAGAGAAGGCCCTCGAACTCGCCGGAACAATCTCGAGCATCACGGTGAAGGCCATCAAGCATTAGGGCAACGCACATGACACCCGAGCGTCTCGACGCACGCGTTTCGCAGACCGACGTCCCGGGACTCTATGATCGACTGGCTAGATCGTACGATCTGTGGGGGAGGCTGGCCGAATCCCGTGCTCGATCCCGTGCGATCGAGCTGGCCGCAGTCGAGGACGGACAGACGATCCTCGAGGTCGCCGTCGGGACGGGATTGACGTTCTTCGAGTTGGCGAAGAGAAACCCGAACGGCACCAACCTCGGAATCGATCTCTCACCGGGGATGCTCTCGCGAGCTCGGGTGCGACTGGCGAGGGTCGGACACGACAACTACTCGCTCGCTATCGGGAACGCGTTCGAGCTCGACATCGAAGACGATTCGATCGACACGCTGGTCAACAACTACATGTTCGACTTGATCGCCTACGCCGACATTGAACGGATTCTCTCCGAGTTTCGGCGCGTACTGAGACCTGGAGGCAAGCTTGTTCTCGTCAACATGACCGAATCCGAGCGGCTCGGAGCGCGGATCTACGCTTGGATCTACCGGCTGGCACCGAAAGCGCTCGGCGGCTGCCGCGGCGTCACGATCGGTGATCGCCTTGAACAGAGCGGCTTCCGCGTGGAGGTCCGCGAGTACCACCAGCAGTTCCTCTTCCCCTCCGAGGTGGTGCTCGCCTTCGTCGATTCGTGAGGTGCGGTCGTTTCACCGGATTGACAGATCCTCGAACGATCGATTCACTCGTACGACCCGCGGACACTGCTCCGGCGAAGCGGACACACCAGGGAGGGCGAATGAAGGGTCTGATCTGCTATTACTCGGGCTCGGGGAACACCAAGCTCGCTTGCGAGTACATCGCGCGAAAGACGCGGGAGATCGACTTCGATCTGTTCGACATCGTGCGGGACGGAGAACCGGACTTCGACAGTCGCGACATCGTCGGGTTCGCCACGTTCACCGACTTCTTCGGGCCGCCGATGCGGATGAAGACCTTCATCCGATCTCTTCCGATGCAGCCGGAGAGGCCGGCGTTTCTCTTCAACACCTACGGCTCGACCGGCGGCAAGACGCTCGAGTTTCTCGATCGGTGGTCGAGCGGGAAGGGCTTCCGCACCGTTGCCAGCCACGGGCTCCACGCGCCGGAGAACTACCCGCCACTGATCGCCCGCGGCATGGCGTTCGCCGACGCACCGAGCGAGAAGGAGCTCGCGGCGTTCCGCCGATTCGTCGCCGAACTCGATGCGATCGCCGGGGGGCTCTCGACCGGCAAGTCAATCCGGCACCAACGGCCACAAATCGGCCTGTTTCGGTTCCTCCCCGCTCCTCCCAGGAAACTGGCCCGGAGGATGATGGGCGAGAAGTCGGTCGATATCGAGCTGTGCACGGAGTGCGCCGTCTGCCGGTCCGTCTGCCCGTACGGGGCGATCGACCTGAATCCAAAACCGCTCTTCGATCGGACCAAGTGCTGCGGCTGCTGGGCCTGCTACAACCACTGTCCGACGAAAGCGATTTACACCAAGAAGATCAGAGGGGTCGGGCATTATCCGAAGCCGAACGCCGCGCTGACTGAAAAGCTCGGAGGCTGACCGCGAAACGCGCGCTAGTCCTCGAAGATCTTCGAGCGGACCGTGTGCTCCTCGAGCCGATCCTCGTCGATCCTCACGCCGATCCCCGGTCCGCCGGGAACGGAGATCGTCCCGTCCGGGTTCAATTCGAACGGCGGGTCAACGAGGTCCCGCTCGTAGTAACGTGCGCTCGCCGAGACGTCGCCGGGCAGGCGGAAGTCCGGGAGCGTCGACAGCGCCACGTTGTGCGCCCTTCCGATGCCGGTCTCGAGCAGACCGCCGCACCAGACCGGCAGCCCGTGCTCCTGGCAGAGATCGTGGATCCGGATCGCGGCGCTCAGGCCGCCGACCCGGCCCGGCTTGATGTTGACGATCCGGCAGCTTCCGAGCTCGATCGCCCAGCGGGCGTGCTCCGGGGTGACGATCGACTCGTCGAGGCAGACCGGCGTGCGGATGCGCGCCTGCAACTTGGCGTGATCGACGATGTCGTCGTGGCCGAGCGGCTGCTCGATCATCATCAGCTCGAACCCATCCAGGCGCCGGAACAGCGCCACGTCGTCGAACGAGTAGGCCGAGTTCGCGTCGAGCATCAGGCGAAGATCCGGGAAGCGTTCCCGCACGGCCTCGACCACGTCGACGTCCCATCCCGGCTTGATCTTGATCTTGACCCGCGCGTACCCCTGATCGACGAACGCGCCGATCCGATCGAGCAGCTCGCTCACCGTGGCCTGGATCCCGACGCTCACCCCGCTCTCGATCCGATCGCCGGTCCCGCCCAGGTACCGGGAGAGCGGCTCTCCCGCTCGCTTGGCGAACAGGTCCCAGACCGCCTCCTCCAGCCCGGTCTTGGCGATGTTGTGCCCGCGCACCGGCGCGAAGAGCCCGACGACGTCGCCTGGAGCCGAGATCTCTTGGCCGAGCAAGCGAGGCACGAGGAAATCGGACTGGACGTGCCAGCAGGTCTCGACCGTCTCGTACGAGTACCAGGGGCCAATCCCGGCCGCCGACTCCCCATAGCCGATCAAGCCGTCCCCGTCGACGCGAACGATCACAGTTCGCTGCTCCGTCTCCCGCCCGAAGCTCGTCTCGAACGGGTGGACCAGCGGCATCCGGACTTCGCACAGCTCGACCCGCCCGATCCGCATCAGACCCCCTCGAAGCCCCGCTCGAGAACGTACCAGCTTCGCCGCACGCCCTCTCGCTCTTCGCTGACGAAATCGCTCGCCGTGTACCCGGCCGCGAAACACTCCTCGAGCGCCTCCCGCGTCTGCTCGCGCCATTTCCGGGCCAGTTCCATGTCGGCCGCCTTGATCGCTCGCACGTTCGCCGGGACCTCGACGAGAACGATCGACGCCACCGGCCGCTCGAGGACGGACGCCGGCCGAGGGAGCCCGTCCGACCCGACGGACGCCGGATTGAGCAAAACGGCGTCGCGGTCGAGGACCGCCGCCAGAGAGGGGCGGGGCCGATCGCCGGACAGCCTTGTGCGCACGCGCTCGCTGTCGATCCACCAGTCGACGCCGAACCGATCGGAAGTCAGTCCGACGTTCAGCCCATCGGTCATCGGTCCGTACAGGTCACGCAGGTACGTGGAGCACACCGCCCCGAGCTTCCCGAGGTTCAGCGCCGCGTTGAGGCTCTCCAGCGGATCGTAGGTCCAGGTGACGAGGTCCAGCCCCTGGCTCAGTGCGTGCTCCCGCTGGGCGAGTTTCAACCGGTACCCGACGCCCCGGCCGCGCCATTCCTCCAGAACCCCCATCATGTGCGAGCAGTGCTTCGGACGACGGACGTCCCCATCGCGGGCGCCGAGGAAGCCGAGGAGAAAACCGACCATGCGATCGGCCTCATCGAACGCGCCGAGAACGAGACCGCCGTTCTTCTGCATCGTGATCATCAGGTGCAGCGGCACGACGTCGAGCCCGTCCAGCCCCCAGACCCGCTCCTGGAGCGATTCGCACTCGTGGTACCGGTCGATCTCGGTCAGCCTCTCGATCCGTACGCCCACCTCGCCCATACGACAAGGAAGTGTAGGCCGGCGGCTCGCCGCCGCAACCCGCGCCGTCCGATCGGCTTGACCGCGCTTCCCGCTCGCGGTACGTTGACGGGACCCTAGACCAGAAGGCGGTACACCATGCGAGCAGCGATCGTCGTCGCGGGAGTTCTCGCTTCGCTCGGGCTCTTCGTCCAAGGAGCCTGCGGCCAATCCGCTTCACTCTCCGTCTGCGACTACGCGCCCCCCGAGAGCCGTCTGTCCGATCTCCGGCTGCAGGGGAGCTTCCAGTGGTACGACGGCCCGTACATCGACGACCGCGAGCGGTCGGTCTCCGCCACCGTCAACGCGGACTACAGCCACTTGTTCTCGTCTCCGACGGAGGGTCGAAGCCTCGACGCGTTCGCTAAGCTTCAGGGGGCGGGCTCGGAGTGGACGTTCGACGCGAGCGGCTCCGGCGACCTGAAGACGTACTTCGAGGACGACCTGTTTGCGATTGGTGCGGCGAGCGTCGACGCGGACAGCAGCGACGGCCTCGAGTTCGACGTCACCGGAGGGATCGGCGTTGGCCGCTTCCGCGACGTGACGCCGCTGGCCAAGGCGATCCGGATTCAGAACGACCTGCTCGACCTCGGCGTGCTGCTCGCCCCGCTTCCGAGCGAGACCCTCCTGTCGATCGCGCAGGCGATCGGCGAGATCGGTCCGACGCCCGACGAGAAGACCGTCGTCGTCGCGGAGCAGCTGATCGCGACCGACCTGATCCGCGACAACGACCTCGGCGTAGAGGGGCTGCTCGAACTCGAATCGGTGATGGCGTCCACGGGAGAGGGGCAGCTCTGCGGCCGGGACGTCCAGGCCCGGCTCGGGGTGTCGGTCCGACCGCTGCCGGAGATGTCGTGGTCGGCGACGGGGAACCTCCTGTTCAACTTCGCCGTCGCGCCGGACCCCGTGTCGCAGGTCCAGGCAAGCGGAGCCGCGAAGTTCCGGCTGCTCGCACCGAACGAGTGGATGGTCCAGGGGAGCGTCTCGTACGTCCGGGGACTGCCGGACGGATGGACCGGCCGGACGTCGTACCGCCTGACCGTCGATCACGGATGGAGCGAAACCGATCGCACCGAGATCACGCACGTCGGCTCGGCCAGCCTCACGACGCGCGTCTTGGGATCGGTCGGGTTGAGCCTGATCGGCGAGCTGCGCCACGAGACGGGAGACGAGGAGATCACCCTTTCGCTGGCGGTGCATCTGGACTACGATCTGCTCTGATGGCAACCGAATCGATCGTCCGCGCCGAAGGCCTGCGCAAGTCGTTCAAGTCCCTGACGGCGCTCGATGGGCTCGACTTCACGGTCGAGCAGGGACAGCTGTACGGCCTCGCCGGCCCGAACGGGGCCGGAAAGACGACGCTGATCCGCACCCTGTGCGGCCTGCTCAAGCCCGACGAAGGGGAGGCCCACCTCCTCGGCTGGCGAATGCCGAGCTGCCGGGTGCGATCCCAGCTCGGCTACATGCCGCAGGACTTCGCGACGTACAACGACCTCTCCGTGATGCAGAACCTCGAGTTCTTCGGCGGGCTGTACGACCTGTCCCGATCCCAGGTCCGCGAGCGTGCCGACGAGCTCCTCGCCCTCGTCCAGCTCGCCGATCGGAAGAAGCAGCGCGTCGGCACGCTGTCCGGCGGGATGCGCCGCCGCGTGTCGCTCGCGGCGAGCCTGCTGCATCGCCCGCGGCTGGCGTTTCTCGACGAACCGACCGCCGGCGTCGATCCGAAGCTTCGGCGGGACCTGTGGGACTACTTCAACGACCTCGCCGACCAGGACGTCACCCTGGTGGTCACCACGCACCTCGTCGAGGAGGCGCAGCGGTGCCACGTCGTCGGCTTCCTGAGCGCCGGACGGCTCCTCACCCAGGGAACGCCGGAGGAGATCCTCCGTGAGACCGGGGCCGAAACGCTGGACGACGCGTTCATCGTGCTGCAGGAAAAGGGGGAGGCTAAATGAAGAGCTTCGTCGTCATGCAAAACGTCCTGCTGCGGACCTTCCGCGACGCGCGGACGCTCGCGCTGATCCTCCTCATGCCGCTGTTCTTCGTCCTGCTGTACGGGAACTCGTTCTCCGGGAGCTACCGCGGACTCGACGTCGTCGTCGTGAACCAGGACAACGGGCTCGCCTCCGTCCCGACGGCGGAGGTCGGGCGGATCACGATGACGGTCGACCTGGCCGACGCGTTCGTCGCCGGGCTCGACGCCGACACGTTCGACGTCATCGAAAGCGCCGATCCGGAGGCGGCGACCGCGCGAGTCGGCACGGGCGGCGTCCGGGCGGCGATCGTCTTCCCGAACTACTTCTCGAACGCGGTCGTGAACGAGGCGCTCCGCCGCGGCGGAGGGCGGATCGTTGACTACGAGGGACAGTCGGTGACCCTGCAACCCAGCAGCGCATTCGAGGGACCGACCGCGACGCTCGTCCTCGACGACAGCAACCCGATGGCGACCGACGCGATCCTCCGCGGGTTCGACCGCGCGCTCACCGACGTCCTCGCGACGCAGCAGGCGGCGCTCGAGCCGGAGAACCTGCTCGAGATCGATCCGCTGTACGACGGGGAGGTCCGGGTGCTCGACTACACCGCGCCGGGGATCATCGGCTTCGCGCTGACGCTGATCACGGTGATGCTGACCGCGATGTCGGTCGTCCGGGAACGGACGAGCGGCACGCTGACCCGGATCCTCATCGCGCCGGTCCGCCCGTGGGAAGCGACCATTGGTTACACCCTCGCGTTCACCGCCATCGCCTTCCTCCAGGCCGGCGAGCTGTTCCTCGCCTCGGCTCTGTTCTTCGGCATCCGCTTCGTCGGCAGTCCGGGACTGGTCGCGCTAATCATCGTCCTGTTCACGATCGCACTGCAGGGGATCGCGACGCTCATCTCCACCATCGCCCGCAACGAGGCGCAGGCGATGCAGTTCGCGCTGTTCCTGATCATCCCCTCGATCCTCGTCTCCGGCGTCTTCTGGCCGCTGGAGACCATGCCGACGACGATCCGCCCGCTCGCCTACGCGAGCCCGCTGATGTACGCGAACACGGGGCTGCGCGAGGTGATGCTCGCCGGGAAGGGGCTCTCCGAGGTCGGCTTCGAGATCGCCGTCCTCGGCGGGTTTGCGGTCGTCATGCTCCTGCTCAGCGTCCTCTCCATGCGTCGCCAGGCGTACACCGCGTAGCACGAGACTCGCACCCCGTCTGCCGAAGGCCCCACGCCAGCACCCACAGGCAGGAGCCGAGTTCGCCTCGGTGAACGGATGTGGAAACGAGAAGCTCGAATCCGCGCCCTGGACATTGCGTGGTTTGCCCTGGATGATCCGATGTCCGGGAAGGAGCAGTCCATTGACCTCAACGTATCGCGGATCCCTCTTCTTCATCTTGCCCCTGCTGTTCGTCCTCGCTTGGAGCGCCGCGGCGCAGCCGATGGACGACGTGCAGCTCATCTCCTACGTTTCGGAACGCATCGAGGAGCTGATGGAACGCCATGAGATTCCGGGCGCGTCGGTGGCCATCGTGCGGGGCGGAGAAGTGATCCTCGAGAAGGGATTCGGCCTGGCGAACGTCGAGGAGGGAGTCGCCGCGGATGAGGAGACCGTCTACCTCCTCGCTTCGACGAGCAAGCTGTTCGTTGCCATCGCCGTCCTGCAGCTCGTCGAACAGGGGCTGGTCGACCTGCACGCGGACGTCAATGGCTACCTGACCGGGATTCATGTCCCGGAGACGTACCCGGAGCCGATCACCCTGTTCCACCTGCTGACGCACACGGCGGGCTTCGAGGAGATGGAGGGGCTGGCGCCGGGGGAGCCACGGGTTCCGCTAGCCGAGTACCTGGCGACGCACATGCCCGACCGCGTCCGTCCGCCGGGCGTGGCCTGGGCCTACTCGAACTACGGCGTGGCCCTGGCAGCCCATGTTGTCGAACAGGTCACGGGTACCGCGTTCGGGGAGTACGCGGCCGCCCACATCTTCGACCCGCTGGGGATGACGAGCACAACGTACGACGATCCCCTCTCGCCCGACCTGGCTGCCCGGGCGGCCGTGGGCTACGGGACCTCGGAGGCTGGGTGGATCCCCGTTGCCGACGACGTCCCGTCGCGCATCAACCTGGCTCCCGTCGGAGAAGCGAAGTCGACAGCGTCCGACATGGCGCGGTTCATGCTGGCGTGCCTGGGCGACGGCTCCTTCGATGGAGCGTCGATCCTGGGGCCAGCCTCTGCCGAGCAACTCACTTCCCCTCAGTTCCGCATGGATGAGCGGTTCGCCGGGATGTGCTACGGCTTCCACGAGCGGATCCTGAGGGACGTCCGCATGATCCACCATGGAGGCGACTCGTTGACCTTCCACACGGAGCTTCTCCTCGTGCCGGAGGAGGACCTGGGCCTCTTCGTCGCGTTCAACGGCGACGAAGGGGCGACCGCGCGGCTGAAGCTGATGATCGGACTCCACGAGGAGCTCGCCGCCGTGTCGGAGGCAGATGGAGCAGGCAGCGCAATCCGCTACGGGAACGCCGAGCGGTGCTCCGGCGACTACTTGGACACGAGGCGGCGATACAGCGGTCCAGAGGCCCTGCGCGTCTGGTGGGATCGGACGCTGACGTTCGAGGCGGACGCGTTGGGACGCCTCTATCGTCCGCAGGCCTCCAAGGCGCGCTTCGTCGAGGTCGCCCCTTTGGTGTTCGAGGAGGACGGAGGCCCGAGGACGATCGTCTTCGTCGAGAACGCCGCCGGCGAGATCGCCCACATGTTCATGCCCAACTTCACGACGGAATCGTACGAGAGACTTCCGGCGTGGCGTGCTCCTCGCTTCGTCAAACAGATCGTCGGCGCGGTCGGTCTGTGCGTGCTCACCATTCTCGCAGCGCTTCGTCTCTGACGCGCCGGAACTGTAGGTCAGGCTGTCCCGTTTGATTCGGTCCAATCCCTGTGGGCGAGCACGCGACCGATCGCATCGACGCGCACGCGCATTGCGTGGCAATCATCCTCGTTGTAGTCGAGGATCCGCTGGCGGATCGAAGGGGCACTGGTCTCGACTCACTCGTGGAACCACTGGATCGATCCAACGTAAGGCAGCACTCCCGGCGGCAGCGGGCTGACCCACGGCGTTGTCCCGACGTACAGACCGGTCAGCCAGCCGAGCGTTGAGCGAGATCATCGGGTTAATCTGAATCGGGGTCAGACCTGACCCGACGGCCTACGGTTGTCCTGGAGATAACGGGGGGCGCGTGGGCTGAGATGGAGCAGCCGAGCAGTGCGAGGGTCCTGCCCGATGCTGTTACTCCTCGAAGCACACGTAGAATTCGCAGGCGCTGGCGCCGTCGCCGATCGTCCGAACGACCTCCACCTCGACCGGCCCCTTGCTCACCGCCGAGAAGAGGGTTTCGAACATCCCGACCGTGCACAGGCAGTGCACCGGGTTCGGCCTTGCGAGGCCCGCCTTCACGAGTGTGCAGCCGCACGCGTCGATCTCAAGGTGCGCCCGGTTCCCGTCGAACTCCCACTCGCTAGAGAGTCCCAACTGGCGTCGCCTGCGAACGTTGGTAGCTGCAAGGAGCTCGGACACGGTCTCCGGCCGTCTGTCGAGAAGCTGCTCGCATTCTCGCAGAATCTGCCGGGCACACTCTGCCCCTGCTGCCTTCAGGACCGCGCGTGTCGTTCCGTCGTCGGTCCGATCGGCGAGCGCGCGTTCTACGGCTTCAATCCACGAGACGTTGCGCTCGATCGCCGACTCGGCAAGAGATCGTTCGCTCACCGCATTTCTCCTCAGCCCAACCTTCGAATACGCCTCGCGGCTCCGGCCGAGTGCCGAGAGCTCAACCAGCCTGTCGCAGGTACTCCAGCAGCTCGCCGAGCTTCTCCTTGGCGACGCCGTCGACGGGGTTCTTGATCTGGTTCTTGACGTCCTTGTTTCCGAGTACAACACCGGCGAACCAGATCATCGCCTTGCCCAGGCCCTTCAGGCGGGCGTAGTCGAAGCGTCCGGGAAGCGGGAAGGCCCGAATTTCGGAGCAAATCGATTCGGGAAGGGCCTTCTCGATCCAGTCCTTGACCGGAGCGTCGGCCGGATCGGCGCCGGACGTCGTG
>CAZFZM010000008.1:34545-57756 GCA_964523545.1 uncultured Thermotogae bacterium | reverse complement strand
AGCCGGGATCGCGGGCTAGTCCGAACCGACCTTCTCGATCCGCAGGATCACGTTCCCCAGCGGGTCGGGGCAGACGACATCGTTCTCGGTCGCCATCCAGTCGCCCGGCTCGAGCCGCCGCTGCATTGCAGGTAGTAACGGCAGGGCCGCCTGCAGCGCGTACAGGCAGAACGGCTGTGGTAGGTACAGGCTGCTTCCGCGAAGGAGCGCCGTCCGGCCGACGCACATCCCTTCGAGGCATCGTCCCTCGATCCGCTCGACCGTGATCCTCAAGTCTCCCGGCGCAGGCGAAGGAAGCCGGTCCCCTTCGCCGCCCGCACTTGGCTCAGCGGACGATGAGCCAAGTGCGCTCTGCTCGATCCGCCAGATCGTCCTCCCTTTGGGATCCGGGCACTGGACGTGTTCGACCCGGCCCATCCAGCCGGCGTCCGGATCGCCGTCGGTCAGCCGCTCCTTGGCCGGGATCATCGGGAGGAGGCTCTGCAGCGCGTACAGGCAGATCGGCCCTCCGCCCGGGAAGATCAGGCTCCCGTTCCGCACGAGGAAGCCGGTTCCAGGGGCCATCGGGACCGGCCCGGTGCAGACGCCCTCGACGCGCTCAACCTCGATCCACAGCTCGTGCATCTACCCTCCCAACTCGAGCTCCCGGAGCTTCTCCCGCGTGGGAAGTCCGGTCTCGACGTCCCAGCCGCGGGCCGCGTAGTACTCGTCGAGCATCGGCTCGAGCTCGACGACCGAGCCGGCCGACGGCGAGTCGGGCGGTCCGGCCGGCTCCTCGAGGAAGCGGCGCGGCAACGTGTCGTCCGCTCGTCCGATCCCGAACCGAGCGTTGATGACCCGCTCGGCGTTGACGATCCGCTCGCCGGCACGGCGGACCTCCTCGCCGGTCAGGCTCGTCCCGGCCACGGCGTTCAGCGCCTCGGCGGTACCGTCCCAGTCGAGGACCTCCATGTTGTTGTAGACGTTCTTGCAGACACCGAGCGCGTCGGCGACCGCGGCCTTCTCCTCGTACTCCTTGACCAACAGCCCCTTCCCTCGCCAGGCGAGCCGGTCGGCCGTCTCCGCGATCCCGTACCGGCGGATCCCCTCCTCCCGGTCGCCGGCGAGCTCGAACGACGGCTCGGAGCGGAGGTGGTCGGCGCCGCGGCTGGCGACCGCGTTGCCGAGTCCGTATCCCTTCATCGCCCGCACGTCGGCCTGGAACAGCTCGAGCCCCTTGCTGTGCATCGCCAGCTCGCCGCCGACGCCGAGCTTCTCCGCGGCGGCGCGCACGCCGTCGGCGAGCACGTCGCCGAATCCGTCCCGTCCCGCGATCCGCTCGATCAGCGCCAGGACCGTCTCCCCGTTTCCGAACGACAGATCGAGCCCGTTCGCGGCACCGCGATCGAGGATCCCACGCTCGGCGCACTCCATCGCCCAGGCGATCACCTCGGACGTCGAGATCGCGTCGAGCCCGAGCCGATTGCAGCGATCGACTGCGTGCAGGGCGAGCGGCAGATCCGCGACGCCGACACGGGCGGTGAACCCGGAGAGCGGCTCGTACTCCGGCCCCTCGAACCGCAGGTCGGGGAACCTCGGATCGTCGACCTCGACGTACCGGCTGCAGTGCACCGGACACGACGCGCACGCCATCGACCGCACCTTGTACCTCGCCTCGATCGTCTCCCCGGAGACCGCGTCGGCGTGCTCGAACGTCCCAGACTGGAAGTGCCGCGTCGGGAGGCCGCCGATCTTCTGCAAGGCCGTGATCAGCTGCGTCGAGCCGAGTCGCGAGCGGATCTCGTATTCGGGATGGGCGAGGATCGCCTCCCGAAGTCGCGCGCAGAGGTCCCGGAAGCGGACCGGATCGGCGATCGGCACCTCGCCGACCCCTCGAACCGCGACCGCCTTCAGCTTCTTCGACGCCATCAGCCGGCCCATGCCCGTCCGCGCCGCCGCACGAACGAGATCGGCGAACACGCCGGAGAAGGCGACCCCGTTCTCCGCCGCCGGGCCGACGACGGCGACCCGGACCTTCGGATCGCCGAGAAGCTCGCGGATCGCCTCCGTCGCGTCGGCGGTGTCGAGACCCCACAGGCCGCGTCCGTCGACGAACTCGACCCGGTCGTCGTCGATCCACAGCACCGTCGGCTCGCTTGCCCTCCCGGTGATCACGAGCCAGTTGATCCCGGCGAGCCGGAGCTCCTGGCCGAAGAAGCCGCCCGCGTTCGAGTCGCCGAGGATCCCCGTCTGCGGCGAACGGCCGGAGACGTTGAACCGCGCCGCGCTCGGGAAGCCCGTCCCGACGAGCGGCCCGACGCCGAAGATCAGCGGGGCGTCCGGGGAGAGCGGATCGAGCCGCGGGGACAGGGCATCGAACAGCACCGCCACGTTCGTCCCGCGTCCGCCGAGGAAGCGATCGACCACCGGCTGAGGGATCGACTCGCGCTCGGTTCGTGCTTCCGTCAGATCGACTCGGCAGACGCTCCCTGCATTCCCCATGACCGGAGTGTATCCGAGTTCACGCGCTGAACGACGTGGAAACGACGGCCGAACGAGACCGACACGACCGCTCGTGAGACGATGCGGCAACGCCTGTCCCACATCCTTACCCTACCAGAGGGATTCGAAAGGAGTTTCGTGTGACGACCGAGATCAACGTCGTGCGGGTGGAGCCGCTCCGTGTCCTGGCCGTTCGCAGGCGGCTGGTTGACCAGGTCGACATCGCGCGCGCGATCGCCGATCTGCTGCCGAGAGTCGCCGACGTCATCGCCGGGCCTCCGATTGCCCTCAAGCTCGGCTTCCCCCGCGACGGGAAGACCGACTTCGAGCTCGCGTTCCCGGTCCGTGAGCCAGCGACCCGAGACGGGTTCGCCGCCGAGACGCTCCCGCCCCTGCCGATGTTCTCGATCACCCATCGAGGCCCGCTGACCGGCGGCCCCGAGGGGACGAACCTCGCCGACACCTGGAAGGACTTCGTCGAGTTCGTCCAGGAGCGTTCGATCCTCGTCGGCGACGACCCGCAGCGCTACGTCTACCACGAAGGACTGGAGACGGTCGGCTCCGCGGACGAGCGGGTCGTCCTCGAAGTCCAGTACGCCTACCACCTGCCGATGTGGCTCGACGCGCTCGAACAGAGGGTGACGCAGCGTGCCGGTGCCGAGGCCGCCGCGCGCGTCATGGCGGGAAGCAACGGTCTGGTCGACGCGCTCGACGGTCGTCGCGCCGCTGAATGGGTCCAAGCGGCCGTCGAACGGCTCGATCGCGAGGTCCCGGACGAACGCGACCGGGCGCACATCCTCAATTCCTGCGCTCATCACTACATCGTGCAGAGCGGCGACCTGCTCGCGGCGGCGTGGGAGGCCGCGGGACACGATCTCCGCGAGCTGGTGCGGAGGATGACCGAGGAGCCGTTCCTCGGCGGCAAGTATCGGATCGACGAGTCCGGTCCCGAACCGCTCCTCCTCATCGAGCGGCGGCCGGCGCGCCAGGAGGCGTACGAGAAGGCGACCGATCCGGCCGAGAAGCGATACCAGGCGTGTTACTGCCCGCTCGTCCGCGACGCGATCCGCGCCGGGAGGAGCGTTTCACAAACCTTCTGCCACTGTTCCGGCGGTTGGTACGTGCAGGAGTGGGAGATCGTGTTCGGACGGAAGCCGGAGGTGCGGCTCGTGCAGACGATGCTCGATGGAGCGGACGCGTGCGTCTTCGCGGTGAAGATCCCGCCGGGGTTTCTGTAGGGGCGTGCCGCCACCGCGATCGAGACGGACGGCTTCACACTCGGTCGCCGCAGACTACGAACCTCTCGCCGCTCCGGCGGCGGCCGGGCGTAGCTCCAACTCGTAGACGCGGGTCGCCCAGACGAGGCGCATCCCGGCCTGCTCGTAGAGGCGGGTCGCCCCGGTAAGGCTCTCCGAGTCGACGCCGAGTTCGACGTTCGGAACACCGCGGTCGTAGAACGCCCGGAAGGCGTGCAGAAGCAGCCCCGTCGCCAAGCCACGCCTTCTCCACGCACGGCGCACTCCGAGCTCGTCGACGAGCCCGGTCGTTCGGTCCTCACCGGCGAACGGATAGCACTGGCAGAATCCTGCGATCCCGCCGGAAGCGTCGCAGGCGAGGAACCAGAGGTCGGTGTCGAAGTCCTCGTCCTCGTAGATCCACTGCCTCCACTCCTCGAGCTCCTCCTCGAACGGAGTCTCGACGTACCCCCAGTGATCCCGGAAGACGTCGACCATCGCTTGGACGGCGGCACGATCGTCCTCTCCCGCGACGAGCGTACGCACGTCGATTCCGTCCGGCCAGACCGGCGCGGGCGGAGGCTCCGTCATTTCGATCCGCATGCGGTGGAAGCTCCGGACATGCCGGAAGCCAGCCGATTCCAGGCGCGTGACGGATTCGGGATCCCCTTCGTACGCGCCCTGGGTGATGACGACCCTCGCGTCCGACGGCGCCTTCTCGGCTCCTGCTCTCGCGCGCTCGACCGCCCAGTCGATCAGCCACTCCGCAACCCGTCCGTCCGAACCCGGGGCGACGCGCAGCCGGCTCGAGATTCGAACGTGCGGCGACTGGTCGTACACCTCGCACCAGCCGACGATCGCCTCATCGGAGGAAAGGACGATCTGCGAGTCAGTTCGAGGATCGAAGGCCGGCGACTTCCATTCGACGCGGATCTCGTTCTCGGTACGCAGCGCCTTCCCGACCGCGTGCCGGGTATGGGCCACGTCGAGCGTGGCCAGTTCGGGGATGTCCTCGACCGTTGCCGCGCGGGCCGTGTGGCCATCGGGAAGTCGGGGTTTCATGCTCTTGCCTCCAGACGTATCGACCGTTCCTCCCCAAGCGGTTCAGGAGGACAACGAAGACAGACCACCGGATTCTATGCGATGCTTGAAGCTACGGCCAGATCAGGAGTTCGGATGTCGGCCTAGACGTCGAGATCGAGGCCGGCCACGTACTGGAGGAACTCGAGGGGAAGCGCCGGATGGTCGAGCGGGATCGCCGCGGGAGGCCGTGCGTCCGGCGGACCTTCCTCCCCTTCCAGGAGGACCGTTCCCGTTCCGCCGAACTGGATCGTCATCGGAGTCTCTGCCGGCTCCAAGTCGCCCGCGGCCGTCCCGGAGAACTCCCCGCAGTACGAACGCGTCTCGCCCTTGAACAGGAGAACCGTGCAGTGCGTCCCGACGAACACTTCGCCGGCCTGTAGCGGAATCAGGCTCTTCCACCACGCGTAAAGGAGACCGCGAAGCTCGATCGGTTCGCCGTCGTCCGTCTTGCCTGCGGCCGCGTAGCCGATCCAGCCTTCGCTCACCAGCGTCGTGATGCCTCGGATCCCGAAGCCTCGGAAGCCACCTTCGGCGGTGAACGACAGGGCATCCCCGTCGAGCGCGGCGTCTCCCGTCAACTGGATCTCCCCTTCGATCGTTGCGTGGAATTCCAGTCCGGACAGCCAAGCGACGAGCGTCCCCGTTCCTACGACGTCCGAGGAGAACGCCTGCGCGCACGCGCTCTGGAAGAACGGACCCACCAAGGCCACCGCGACGAGCGCGGCGCATCGGATCAACGTCGAACGTCGCATCTCGCCCGGACGGTACCGAAGGCCGGCCGCTTCCACAAGGCCGGCACGCGGACTGCAAACGGCCGAACCGCCTCGATCAACCGAGAAACCGGTTCATCTCCTCGACCACCTCGCGTTCCCGGTCGAGGAAGCAGTAGTGACTGGTGTCGGTGAACTCCACGATCCGAACGTCCGCGATCTCGCGGCGGATCCGATCGATGCACCGGCGCTTGACCTGCGCGTTCACCCGTTCGAGGTGCTCCGCCATGGCGCGCCGCAACCCGTCCGACGCGTCCTCCGGCAGGAACCAGCGCTCGTCCTGAAACGCGAAGAAGACGAGGACCGGACACCGGATGGTCGCGTAGTCCGGGCGATACGCGCTTCGTCTCTCGAACAGCCGCCTCGCCGTCTCGGGACGGATCCGCTCTCGAAACCGTCTCTCCGGCGTCCGCTCGAGGCCGAGCGCCCACAGTTCGTCCCACCGCGGAGAGCGAAGCGGTCGGTACGCGGGGTAGCGGGCCACAAAGTCGTCGCAATAGGCGGCGACCGAATCGTATGTCTCCGGCGGAGGATCGACGGACGGCAACGGATTCTCCGCGAGCAGTTGCAGATCCTCCTCCGTGTACTCATACAGCGTATCGAAGAACACCAGCTTCTCGACGCGCGGCGCGTGATCGCTCGCCAGACAGCACATCTCGTGCCCGGCGAACGAGTGCCCCACGAACGATGCCGACTCGAGGCCGACCGCGTCGAGAAAGCCGACGATGTCGCTCGCGAGCGTCGGGACGTCGTAGCCGATCTCGGGTTGATCGGAGTCCCCGTGCGCGCGCCTCGTCAGTCCGAGCACGTGGAACCGATCGGTGAACGCCCTCGCGATCGAGTCGAAGAAGTGCGGGGTGTTCGCGTAGCCGGCGAGGAAGACGAGCGCCGGGCCGTCCCCGCCCCAATCGAGCGTCTGCAACCGGACCCCATCGACAACGACGAAACCGCTCTTCGGGACATGCGACGGACTCATCTTCGGCCGACGATACCGGAAGGCGCCCGCCGGGTCCAAGAGACCGCTCCGAAGACCTCGGTGGCCGTGCCCCGATCGGCCCCCTAGAATGGGTCCTCAACTAGCGAAAGGAGAAACGACATGCCGCGTGCAGCCCGATCGGCCGCCCTGGTCCTCACGTCGATCGCCTTCCTCACGCTCGTTCCGGCCTCGGTCGGCTCCGACGCTTCCTGTACCGAGCCGGCCCACACCGTCGTCCCCGCGGACCCAGTTGCATCGATAGACGACGGACTGAGGGCCCATGCTTGAGTGGATCGGGCTGAGCAAGTCGGCGGCGGTGTGGATCGCCATCGTCTCAACGGGGATGCTCATCGCCGCCCTGGTTGTCGTGCCGGTTCTGATCGTTCGGATTCCGACCGACTACTTCGCGCATCCACGTCGCTCCGGCGCCGTGTGGCACGGCAGGCGGTCGTGGCTCCGGTGGATCTGGCTAGTCGCGAAGAACGTCCTCGGCGGCGCTCTCTTCGTCACGGGAGTTCTGATGCTCGTCCTGCCTGGCCAGGGTCTGCTGACCTTGCTCATCGCCGTCGCCCTGCTCGACTTCCCGGGCAAGTTCCGGCTGCAACGATGGGTCGCTACGCGACGCGGCGTGATCGACTCGATCAACTGGATCCGGAAGCGGGCCGGGAGACCCCCCCTCGTCATCGACCTCTGATTGGCTCGGCCCGCTCCCAGGCGGCCAGCGTCGGGATGGCTTCGGGGTGATTCGCCAGATGCTCGATGCGCCGGCCGCAGAGAAGCATCAGGCTCTCCCTCGCTTTGGACGTCACGCGTGTCCCCTTGCGAACGTTGTTACATCGGAGTGTACGGGCTCTCGGTCGAGTTGCGCGTTCGCAAGGAGCTCCTCCGCGCAACGAATGGGCCGAATGGAGTGAGCGATCAGGCTGATCACGACTGCAAAGACGCCAGAGAGTACGAACAGGATCGCCATGCCGGCGCCGGGACCGGTCCCGACGACGGGCGCGAACAAGCGAGCCACGCCCCTTTCGGAGACCATCATCGGTTCCAAGACGTGATCCGCCAAGGGGCCGGCAATCACCATCGCGAGCGGCATCCCGAGAAGCGCGAACACACGCCGCGCTGCAAAGACGCGCCCCTGGAGCGAGGCAGGCACGCTCGCCTGCCAGATCGACTGGTTCAGGGCGAAGATGATCGGGCTGAAGAACATGTTGAAGAAGGCGCCGATCCCCCAGATGGCAGGCCCACCCACAACACCGAGGAGCAATCGACCGAGCACTCCGCCAGAAGCGAGGCTGGTCAGGAACCACCTAACTGCTCGCTTGGGTCTCGCGAGTACGCTGAACAGAACCCCTCCGGTGATGCTTCCAATGCCGAACAGCATCTCGAGGGATCCGAGGAGGAGTTTGTCCCCTCCGCTGCGAGCCAGAACCATCGCCGGGAACATCACCAAGCACACCGCGTAGGGCATGTTCTGAAAGAAGAATGTGAGCTGCAGACCGAGGAGGCTCGGTCTATTCAGGATGTATCTGAATCCGAAAAGCGAATCCTGCCAGAGACTGGTCCTCCTGGCGGCTTCGCCGGTCGGCAGCGGAATGTGGATGAAGAGAAGCGCGAGGACGGGAACGCTGAAGGAGAGAATGTCGATCAGCAGGATCCCGCGGATACCGATTAGCAAGAGGAGTGCGGCGGCCAGGATCGGCCCAACGATCGTCGCAGTGGAGCGGATGCTCCCCTGCATCGCGCTGGCCCGCGCGTAGTGCCGCTTGTCGACCATCGTCGTGATGGACGCGGAGTAGGCGGGAAACTGGAACGCCGAGGTGGCTCCCGCAAAGGCGCCACCCAGATACAGGTGCCAGATCTCCAGCCGATCGGTCAGGATAAGGATAAGGACGATCACTGTCCACAGACCGGTCGCAACATCGCTTGCGATGAGGACCGCCTTTCGATTGAGCCGATCTACCACCACGCCGGCGACAGGACTCAGCAGGATGGTCGGAGCGAAGGAGCAGACACCGACCAGCGCCAACGTCGTCGCCTGACCAGTTAGTTCCCAAGCCCAGATCGTCAGAGCGAAACGCGTCATGCTCGTTCCGACGGCAGAGACGAGCTGGCCGAAACTGAGGATTGTGTACCCGGACATGCCCGACAGGAGGAGGTTGTGCCGGATCACCTGCTGCATGCCGCGACCCGTCTTGGGTGTGGATTCCGGAACGCCGCTTCGACACATCTCTTTCATCGGTTGCGACTCCAATCCTCACTTGGTCGATCTAGCGGGAAGGTCCGGATTCCGTTCGTTGAGGACGTTCTCGGCGTGCCCCCTGACGGCGGATGCCAACTCAGGGGACTGGCGCAGGAACGCCTGAGGCCCGATGTAGAGTTTGCCGTCCCGAATGCCGTCAAACAGGATGCGCGCCGCTTCCGACGTCGGGACACCCCCTGCCAACGCCGCACGCCATCTCTTTCGTTGTTCATCCGTCGGAACGGACGCATTCCCTTGGAAGCGGACGGGCCGAGACCGTTCGATCCCGTCGAGTTCCGTCTGGACCCAGCCCGGACAGAAAACGGAGATCCCCACATGCGGAGCTTCTGTGGCCAGGTCGAGGTAGAACGCTTCCGAGAGGGCGACGACGGCGCGCTTCGCCACGCTGTACGGCTTCCGCCCGGGGACGAGGCCGGCGAGCGACGCGACGTTCACCACATGGCTCGGCGTCTTCTGTTTCGCCAGCCGAGGGACGAACGTCTTCAGCCCGTGGAGGACGCCGTAGAAGTTGACGCCCATCACCCAGTTCCAATCGTCCATCGTGCTTCCGAGCACGGACGAGGGCACGGCGACACCGGCGTTGTTGACCAGCAGATCGACGGTTCCAAACGTGTTGAAGCAACTCTCGGCCAGCGCCTCGACGTCCCCGAGTTGCGACACGTCCGCTTGCACGACGAGTGTCTCAGCGCCCATTGCGCGGAGGTCGGCCTCCGTGCTCTCCAAGGACTCGAGGCCGATCCCCGCGAGCACGACCTTCATCCCCTCTCCGGCGCAGTGCAAGGCGATCCCCCGCCCGATGCCCCGTCCTGCACCCGTGATCACCGCGACCTTGCCCGCGAGATCCTTCATGGCACACCTCCCAACTGACCTGTGTGTGGAGACTCTCCATTGCCCGATCGGCGGCGGCGCCTCAGTGGCTGCGGGCCCGGACCGCACTGACGGACCAAGCTAGCGCTGGGCCAGTCGAGGGAGCCGAAGCCCGAGGACGCACGTCCAGGGACGAAGGGCGAGCCGTCGGGCCTCGTCGGACGTCCCTTGAACGCAACCTAGACTCTCCCCGGATCAGACCTCCCCGGCGTCTCGTCTGCGGGTGTACCCGACGCCTGCTCCAGCCGCTCCCAGACGCGCATCACACCCTCGACGAAGCCCATCCAGAAGGCTTCTCGCTCCACGAGAGGATCTTCGCGCTTGGGGTGGTTGACGTCCTCGAATCTGTGCCTCGGCGCCCTTCGAACGACCTTGTAGACAGCCGCAGGGCTCTTCTTGCTCTTCCATCCGTGCCGCCGGTACGCGTGGGCGCACCAGGCGAGATCGCCATACGACGCCCTCAGTGCCCAGCTCATCCCTTCGGCCTGCCCCCGCTCACGGAACTCGCCTTCGAGAACGGCCTTCTCGGACTTGAGTCGCTCGATTGCCTGGTCGAGATCCTCGCCGTCAAACTGATCGGCCGCCTCGAGTGACGTGAGCTCGCGTTCGAGGCATCGCTGCAGGATCGCCGAAGCGTTGATCCGATCCCTGTACTTCTCCAATCGCTCGTATAGAGCGTCGGGTACGTAGAGTGTCAGCTTCATCCTTGCCTCCTTCCAAAGTATACGTACACCATACTCCATATACCACCTCATGTCAAGCTCCTCAATGGAAGGGATGCACAAGGAATGAAGACGGTTCGGGAATCGAAGTCCGAGCTTCTCTTGCTCGGGTTAGGTCATCGGCCTTCGCGCTGACATGAGGATCGCCGATCGGGTGTAGGCGACGCGTCCCTCCGAATCTACGTGCTCGCCAAGAAGATCAAACGCGTCTTCTTCGAACGCCCGAAGGACCTTGGCATCCTCTTTGATCCGATTCAGCTCCTCTTCCCAGATGAAGCCGATGCACGCCATCCACTCGGCCGGATCGGCGAACGTGTAACGCCCCTGAAATGACGTAGCACGGATCTCTTCGAATCCGGCGAACTCGAGAAGGTTGACGTACCCCTCCTCCGTTCCGGGGAAGTAGCCCCGCTTGGTACAAGCGGGAAGGCAGCGGCGGACGAGCTCCCCCATCCACTCGTTGTCGTCCTGCCAGAGCCAGTTGCTGTTGTAGAGGAAGTGCCCTGGCCTCAGCACCCGAAGAACCTCGCGCATCAACGGCGCGCCGTTCAGGATCTCGCCGGTGTCGAAATCGTAGTCCTCGTCGAGCCCGACCAGTCCCATGATCACGGCGTCGAACGAGGCGTCGGGAAAGGTCATCGACCGGCCGTCCATGAGCAGGTTTTCTGCGTTCGGGATTCCGCGCTTCTGGATCTCCTTCTGAAGCCGCTCGACGAAATCCTCGGCGACATCGATGCCTATGATGCTTCCGGATTCTCCGATCCGGTCGAGTGCCGGGAAGAGGGTCCCGCCGCTGGCCGAACCGATGTCAAGGATCTGCATGCCCGGTTCAAGTTCGGCCAATCCGATCAACGCTTGAGCCGTCTCTTCCCAGACCGCTGGCTCCCTGTACTCCCCGTTCCACAAGTCTCTCACCGTTGTGCTTCTTCCAGGAAGGCGGCAGTCGAAGCACCGGCTTTCTGTGATTTCCGGCGTTCCAGATGAAGGAGTCCTGTCAGGCAAAACGCGAGCAGGAGCGCGAAGTGACACAGGATCGACGGGAGCACGCCGCGCGTGGCCGGCACGAACCACGACAGCGCGATCGAAGGAAGGACGAACGCGAGCGTCCCGGCGAACAGCAGGACCAGCTGTCGGCGGCGGCGCGGTTCCCGACAGGTCATCGCGCCGCGGCCGGAGAGCAGGACCATCCCGGCGAGGCCGAGCCAGTAGAACGAGGCGTAAACGAGGAAGCGCGGCATCGCGTGGACGTAGCGGGCGTAGACCGCATTGCAGACCGACGCCGCGGCGAACGATCGGTCGACCGCGATCCAGACCACGATCCCGGCGGCGGCCGCGAGCATCCCGTAGGCGCTCCAGTAGGTCGAACCGGATCGTGGACGCCGCAGCTTCGCGATCAGCAGCAAACCGAGCGGCGGAAGCCAGGTGACGATGATGAACGCCAGTCGAGACAGGAATCCGGACGCGGACACGTCGGCGCAGATCACGACCTCGGCGATCTGGTACCCGGCAAGCAGGAAGAGGATCGCGCCCGTCGTGGCGACGACGCCACGCGGCATCGCTCGGGGACGGGTCGCGAGGGCCCACCCGGCGACGAGGATTTCGAACGCCGCCGTGGCAACGGCAAGGATCGGGGAGTAGTCCATGCAATCCCCCCCTCTACGCGGCCATTCCGGGACGAACGGCCCTGAGGTCCAGCCGATCAGGCCGCGTGGAACGTCGTCAGGTTGCCGTCCGGATCGAGGATCGAGAACTGCCGCAGACCCCAAGGCGCATCCCAGATCGGCTCGACGACCTCGGCCCCCGCGGCCTTGACGCGGCCGTGATACTCGTCGACGTCCTCGACCTCGACGTACACGGAGATCGGACCCGGTCGGCCGATCCTCGGGACGACCGCCTCGAGGAGCCTCCCGTCGTTGCGATTGCCCGCGATCTCGCGGTCGGGCGTCTGCGCGATCATGATCTTCGCGTCGCCCCGTCTGAGAATGCAGAAATTGGCCGGTGGGTCGGACGGCTGTCGGTAGACCAGTTCGAACGAAAGAACACCGACGTAGTGCTCCAGCAACCGCTCGACGTCTTCGCTCCAGTAGTGGATTTGGATCGCCAAGTGCACCTCCTCGTCGATGACCGGAGTATACCTTCGACGAAGGGATCCCGCTGGACAACGCGCGGCGCGAAGCATAGCCTCCCCTCGCGAAGCACGATGGGGCGAAGACTGGAGGCGCCGATGGACAAGATGTGCAAGATGAGGAAGAAGGTCGACGAGCGGATCGAGGAGATCGCCGCTCTGGTGCGGTCGCCGAGATACGTCTGCACGAAGTGCGCACGCGTTGCGAACGCGAAGGACGCCCTCTGTCGACCGACGGAGCTTCCCGCGGAGAGGCCGTGAACCGTCCACGACGACCGATCGCCCCGCCGATCGTCGTCGGCCTCGCGATCCTTCTCTGGATCGTGCCGACGGTCGCCCGTGACGAAGCGCCGGTCCTCGATTGGAGCGCCGTCTCGAACCCGATCCTCTCCTATCCCGATCGGATGCTGAAGGACCCGGCCGTCGCCTACCGCGACGGGTTTTTCTACCTCTTCTGCTCCACCCGCTTCGCGGAGCCGCACGAAGGTCCGGTCCCGTTCTACCGATCGCGAGACCTCGTGACCTTCGAGGAGGTGTACGACGAGAATCTGGCCGGCGGCGTCGGGTCGCCGGACGTCTTTCACGACGGCGACCGGTACGTGATGGTCTTCCAGAAGAGCGTCCCTGGAAGCGAAGACCCCGACTACCGTCGCCTCTTCTACTCCACGTCCGAGGATCTCCTCTCTTGGAGTGGGATCAAACCGCTCGCCCACGAGCTTCACCCGACGTTGCGGTGCATCGACGCGACCGTCGCGTTCGACCGCGGACGGTTCGTCCTCGGCTACAAGGCGTGGCAGGTCTTCCACGTTGCGGAGAGTCGCTCCCTCGACGGTCCGTGGAGCGAGCCGATCCGCGCCTGGCCGGGCGGCGAGTTTGACTGGGCCGAGAACTACCAGTTCGTCGCAATCGACGGCGTTTGGCGAATGGTCGCCACCGCCCGCCCTCCGGTCGGATGGCCGAAGCCGAGCTTCATCAACGACTACGTCGGCCAACACGAGCCTTTCCTCTACACGATCGGCGGCGACGGGAGCGAGCTCCTGCACTGGGCGAGATGGACGGAGAAGACGCACCTCGTCGTCCCGTTCGAGGGGTGGAATGAGGTCATGCACGCCAACTCCGCCGTCCTTCTCGACCTCCGCGGGGTCGACGGCCACGCCTACCTCTTCTACGCCGGCGCCAACGACGGTGAGACGTTCGATGGGCGAGGACACGGGAAGATCGGCGTTGCGCGATCGAGGGACCTCGTCGCCTGGGACGTGCCGGGCGGGGAGTAAATCCGAGTTCAGTACGGCAGCTCGTCGGGACGGACGTCGACGTAGTCCGGCTCCGGGTCGACGTCGAATCGAACCGCTCGGATCGTCTCCCGCCCCTCGATCAGCGCCCTGCAGACCCGATGCATCCCGTCCATCACGCGGCCGTTTTGCGACAGGACGATCGGATGGCTCAAGTCCGTCTCGTTCATCAGCTTGGCGTGCAGGGCGACGCGGCGGCAGGTCGGCCCCAGATCCTCGTGGTCGAACCAGAACGTCTCGTCGAGCTCGCGGATCTCCGACAGCGGCACGTCGATCAGCGTGAAACCGGCCGACAGCTCGACCAAGCGGTCGACGTCCCACGCGAGGAGGCCGCGCTCGGACCGACGGAAGTGGTATTGCTTCCTCATGTCTCGTCAGCCTACATCATCCGCGCGGTCCGGGAAAGGATCGGCCGTCCTAGGCGACCTCGGCGGCGGTCTCTTGAACGCAGCGCTCTCTTCGGTAGGCTTCGGAACGGAGGTGGTGGGATTGACGTCGATCCGAGTCTGTCCGCTGCCGATCCTGTTCGTCCTGGGGGTTGCTCTCGCCGCCGGCGGAGAGACGCCGGGCGCGAGTCTGTTGCCCGGCTCCGACACGGACGGTGTGGAGCTTTCGTGGGAGGGCCTGCTGACCGAAGGGGAGCCGGCCGCCGTCACGGTTCGCGTGACGGACGAGTCGTACCTCAAGGCCCAGTGGATCGGAAGCGCCGGGGGCGACCGCCAAACGGTTCGACTCATCGTTCACCAGGCCGACGCCGAGCACGCCCACCCGACCGTCGCGATGGCCCAGCAGGCGAAGAGCTGGACAACGCCCGACGGCTTCTTCGAGGAGTTCTACGTCATCCTCGACTGGGTCGAGGGGTGGCAGGGAACCGTCACCCTCGTCCCGTCGGCCGTGATGAGTCGGATTCTCGTCTGCACCGCCGGTCTCGTCGCCGACAACACCGTCTACGGCGTGTCGATCGACGAGATGACCGTGCGGACCTCGGAGCGGCCGGTGCTTCGGCCTCCACTCGTCTACGACGAAGCCATTCTCATCGACGCCGATCCGTCCGCGGGGTTCAACTACCCGTTCTTCCTCCTCGTCCCCAGTTCCGTGCCGCCGGAAGCGTGCGTCCACCTGCTCGTGGAGGGGAACAACACCGGGGTTCCGAGCGACGACTTCGAGATTCACCTCACCCCGGCCCGCACGATGGCGAGCCGGTCCCACCCGGCCAGCATCGCCCGTCGCCTCGGAACGCCGCTTCTCGTGCCGGTCTTCCCGCGTCCGGGGATCTCGGGGATGGACGACGTTCTCGACCCCCACTCCCTCGAGCTGGATGTGATGCTCATCACAGACGGCGACCTCGCGCGGATCGACCTCCAGCTGATCGCGATGATCGAGCGGGCACGCGAACTCCTCGCAGCAAGCGGGATCGAGACCCACGGGAAGATCCTGATGCACGGCTTCTCCGCGTCGAGCCACTTCGCCTGTCGGTTCGCCGCGATGCATCCGGACTGCGTCCGGGCGTTCGTCGCCGGTGCGATCACCGCGCTGCCCATCCTGCCGGTCGGCAGCTGGGAAGGCCGCGCCTTGACGTACCCGCTCGGCGTCTCCGATCTGACGCGGATCACCGGGGAGCCGTTCGACCTCGACGCCTTCCGACGGGTCGCGAAGCTGTACTGGATGGGCGACGAGGACACGACCGACTCGCTCGACTTCCCGATGTCGTGGAGCGACGCCCAGCGCGAGACGATCCGCGCCGTCCTCGGCGAGACGATGATGCCCGATCGATGGGAGGCCTGTCAGGCGATCTACCAAGCCGCCGACGTTGAGGCGTCGTTCGTCACGTATCCCGGGCTCGGACACCAGGTGACGAACCTCGTGATCGACGACGCCGTTGCGTTTCTGGCGAGCCGCTCGCTGTCCGGAGAGGACTGCGACGAGTGATCGAAACCGAGGAACCGCCTACTCGCGCACCAGCGCCACGGCGCGGACCGGCGATCCCTCGATCCCACACAGCTTGAGAGGAAACGCCGCAAACAGAATCTCGCCCTTCACCGCCAGCAACGCCCGCAAGCTGACCAGCCCCTCGACGATCGGGACGCCGGCGCCGCAGAGGATCTCGTGGGCGGGATGCCCCGGGGACACGTCCGCGCCGTCGACCGACGGGCCGTCCAGGCCGACCGTGCCGACGCTTCGGTCGACGAGAAGCCGCGCCGCCTCGGGCGTCATCGAAGGGAAGCCCTCGTAGTAGGCGGACGTCCCGGCGCGATCCTCCCAGCCGGTCGAGAAGAGCACCGCCCGTCCGACGCAGTCGGCGGGAATCGAGGCGACGCCGATCCGACGACCGTCGACCGGCACGACGATCGCCGGGTACAGACGAAGCGGCAGCTCGGCGACGTCGGCACCTCCCGGCGCGAAGTGAAGCGGCGCATCCATGTGCGTTCCCGCGTGCGGATCGAACGCGGAGAAGCGCGTCACGGTCGCCTTCGGGTTGTCGATCTGCAGCCGCTCGGCCGTCCACGCCGGAACCGTTCCCGGATAGCTCAGGCTGTCTTCGCTCAGCGTCTGCGTTAGATCGATGACGGTGTACACGCGGACCTCCGATCGTCCAGACCCCACAGGGTACACAATACAGCGGGGTTGAGGCAGGGCCCTTCGTTCGGACCAACGGGCCGCTTCCCTCGCGGGCCCGGCACACGACCGGATCGCCCCCCATCTTTCGAATCGAGTACCATGCTCTGCGACCGCAGGAGGGTCGGACCCTATGAAGATCACCGGACTGCATCTGCTCCTGACGTATCAATGCAATCTCGAATGCGATCACTGCTTCGCCTGGGGCAGCCCGTGGCAAACCGGCACGATCACGCTGGAGCGGATCCGGGAGATCCTCCGCCAGGCGGGCGAGCTGGGTACGGTCGAGTGGTTCTACTTCGAGGGAGGGGAGCCGTTCCTCTTCTACCCGATCGTGGTTCGAGCGGTGAAGGAAGCCGCGGAGCTGGGGTTCAGGGTCGGGGTCGTGACGAACGGCTACTGGGGAACCGACCTGGCCGACGCGCTGGAATGGCTTCGGCCGTTCCGGGACCTCGTGCAGGATCTGTCGGTCAGCAGCGACCGGCTCCACTGGGACGAGGCGCTCGACCGACAAGCGAAGATCGCAATGCTGGCGGCGGAGGAGCTCGGAATTCCCCTCGGGATCATCCGCATCGCGGACCCGGGATCGACGGGTGTCCCGTCCGCCGTCGGGCAGCTTCCGCCGAGTGAATCCGCGATCATGTACCGCGGGCGCGCGGTCGAGACGCTGGCCGCCGACGCACCCCGCACGTCTTGGTCGGAGCTCGACGAATGCCCGTTCGAGGACCTCCGCGACCCGGGACGCCTGCACATCGACCCCCTGGGGAACGTCCACGTCTGCCAGGGCGTGTCGCTCGGGAACCTGTTCGAGGCGTCGCTTCGCGAGATCCTCCGGAGCTACGAGTCGGCGGTCGAGGCCGGCACGCATCCGATCGTGTCCCCGCTCCTCTCCGGCGGGCCGGCGGCGCTGGTCGAGCAGTACGAACTCGACCACGGGGCCGGCTACGCCGACGCCTGCCACCTGTGCTACGAGGCGCGCTTGGCCCTTCGCGACCGATTTCCCGAGATCCTCACGCCCGACCAGATGTACGGCGTCGTGAGCGGCGGGAGCACGTCCTAGGAGGCCGCGTTGATGCGTGAGATCATCGATATCCTGGACCTGCTCGACGATGCGCGAGTCGACGGCGCGGCGGTTCGCGCGTTTCTGCGCTCCGTCGGCGCGACCGAGACGCACGTCGAGCGTGTCCGCGGCGAGAGGGGATCCACCGACTTCGTCCGCACGACGATCGAACCCGAGGAGGAAACCGGGCCGACATTCGGGATCATCGGTCGCCTCGGCGGAATCGGGGCCCGACCCCATCGGCTCGGGCTCGTCTCCGACGCCGACGGCGCGATCGTCGCCCTGGCCTGCGCGGCGAAGCTGGCGAAGATGGCCGACCGCGGGGACCGACTCCCTGGACGCGTGATCGTCGCGACGCACATCTCGCCCCGATCCCCCATCATCCCGCACGAGCCGGCTCCGTTCATGGGCGCGCCGGTCGACATGGCCGAGATGAACCGGTGCGAGGTCGATCCTCGGATGGAGGCGATCCTGTCGATCGACGCGACCAAGGGGAACTGGGTTCTCAACCGGCGCGGCTTCGCGATCACGCCGACGATCAAGGAGGGCTACATCCTTCCCGTCAGCCCGGACCTCCTCCAGATCGCCCGCCACGTGACCGGCGAGCCGCCGACCGTCCTCCCGATCGCGACCCAGGACGTTACCCCCTACGCCGCGGACTTCGACCACGTGAACAGCATCCTGCAGCCGGCAACGGCGACCCCTTCGCCCGTCGTCGGCGTCGCGACCACCGCCGCGACTCCGATCCCAGGGTGCGCGAACGGCGCGAACGATCCGTTCTCCCTCGATCAGGCGGCGAGGTTCTGCGTCGCGACCGCGCTGGCGTTCACCGCCGCTCGCTGCTGCTTCTTCGACGAGGAGGAGTTCGCGCGGCTCGTCGAGCGATACGGCCCGATGACGCATCTCCAGGGGCTCGGACGCGAGGGGAGCTAGAGCGGCTCCGACGGTGCGGAATCGGGCCTTCCCTCTCGTGCGCATTCCGGAGGCCGGCCGTGCACAACGCCCGTGAAGTTACCCCCGCGCTGTGCGAACCTCCGGCCAAGCGCGGAGGATCTCGTCGCTCAGCGGGACCGGGCGGCCCGTCTTCTCGTCGAGGAAGACGACCGAGACTTCGGCCTCGATGCAGACCTCGTCGGACGAGGTGAAGCGCGCTTCCTGCGCGATCACGATCCTGCGGCGGCCGGCGCTCGCCACGCCTGTCGTAACCTCGAGGACGTCGCCGGCGCTCGCCGGGCGGCGGTAGGAGATCGACAGCCGGACGACGACGGGGAAGATCCCGTGAGCCTCGAAGAAGGTGGGATCGAGCCCCCGCTCCTCCAGGTGCGCCCATCGAGCTTCCTCCAGGAACTCGAGGTAGCGGGCGTTGTTCACGTGCCCGAAGCGATCCTCGTGATAGCCGCGGACCGTGATCCTCGTCGTCGTCATCCGGTCGAACCCCCTTCCGGTTTCATCGGAACGGTACGCCCCGGCCGCCGCCGGTTCCAACGGTCAAGGTTGTCCATCGCGTCGTGGGGACGCGGGTTTGTACGGCGACCCGCGGAAGCCACCCGCCCCGCGATGAAGGAGGGGTCTGGGCCAGGTACTGCTCTTGGTGCGTAAGGTCGTACAAGCCCAGACCCCGGCAGTCAGAACCCCCCAACACGCGCTTCTGGAAGCACACTTCGGCAACTTCTGCCGAGGATCAGACTATCGCCGATTCGAGCGCGCGTCAAATGCTGCAACGATGTGATTCATGAAACAGGGTCCAGTTTTGATTGCCGCAACCCCAGGTGTGCAGAAGCGCGTGGATCCAGTCGACGCCAAGGCGTCGTCCCTATCGCTCCGGCACGCTCGGAAGGAGCCGATCATCCGCACCGCCGATACAATGGGACCATGCGCAGGAAGAACCGAGAGATCACGGATCGAGACGAGATCGACGCGCTGCTCGGCCAGTCGAAGGTCTGCCGCGTGGCGTTCGCGGTCGCTGACGAACCGTACCTCGTCCCCCTCTCCCACGGATACGATCCCGCGTCGAACGCCCTCTTCTTTCACACCGCCAAGAAGGGAAAGAAGGTCGAATGCATCGAGGCGAACCCCCGGGTCTGCTTCGAGGTCGAAGGGCGGGTCGAAGTCAAGGAGGGCGACGAGCGCGCCTGCTCGTGGGGACTTCGCTACGAGTCCGTCATCGGATACGGGACGATCGTCGAGCTGGTCTCGCCGGGGGAGAAAGAGCGCGCGTTGCGAAGCACGATGCGCCAGCAAGCCGGGAAGGAGATCGACTGGACGTTCGCCCCGAAGATGATCGACGCAACGCGCGTCTGGCGCCTCGACATCGAATCGATGACGGGGAAGCGTTCGTACAAGCCGGAGGCCGGCTAGCTTCTGAGGAGATCGCGATGCCCGAGATCCGCCGAACGAACCTTTGCGACGTGGACTCGACCGCCCCGTTTTCCCTCGCCAAACAGCTGCCTCGACTTCGGTTCATCTTCGACGCTTTCCTCGCGCACGTCGCGGAGACGCTCCCCGATCTGGTCGATCCGCTCCGAGACATCGCGACCTGCAAGTTCCGTAATTTGTCCGGGAATCGTGATGATCAAGAGCTCCTCGCCGCGTTCGAAGATCTTCTCCCAGCACTGGATGAGCTCCAGCGGGCGCGCCTCGCCTACGTGATCGATCTGCTCGACATCCGCCAGTACACCGCATCGGACGAGATCGAAACCACCCGAATCAATACAACAAGAGCGAGACTCTACCCGATGTACTACCAGATGCTCGCCTTCTGTGAACTGATCGGCCGAAGAGAAGCAATCCAGTTTATCGAAGCCTACACGGACCGTTGGATGGCCGAACAGACTACGACCGACGAATCGCTCGAAGATCCCGGCCGCTTCTGGGACTCGCTCGATGGTCCCAACCACGAGACGGAGGAGATCGCCGCCCGGCTGGGCCGCGGGAAGATCGCATTCCGCGTCGAACAATGCCTGTGGGCGAAAGCCATGCGACCGCTCGAGGACCCGGAGTTGGCCCACGCGTTCACCTGCTACGGCGACTTCCCCCAGATCGCGGCGATCAATCCGAACTTCGTCCTGACCAGGACCATGACGCTGATACAGGGCGCTCCGTACTGCGACACGTGCATTCACGATCGTCGCCACGTCGATTCGGTCAACCACCCGAGCCGGGAGTTCTTCGACTCGCTCGCCGGCATCTAGTCAGCGCTCGTTTGAAGGAGATCGATTCGCTGAAGCGGAATCTCCCAGCGCCGTTCTTCACTCCTCTTCAACACTTCGCCCCTCCCGAGCGTCGTATGAGTGAGAAGGGAGGACGGCATGAACGAGGCGATCCTGAGCAAGACGACGCAGATGCTCTTGAGAGAGCGTCTAGCTCGGGCGGAGCGGGCGCGTGTGGTGCGCTCCGCCGTGGATCATCGGGCCGCGCGGGAGGCGGAGCGGACGAAGGCACCGCGGACGGTGTGCCGAAAGTCCGGGCAGGCGGCATACTGATGAGCGAGGTCCTCCGCGTCGCCGTGAGGCGACGCGGCCAGTGCAGGAGGGATCGAACGCGTCGTGTACGTCGAGGAGCCGGGTTCAGCGAATATCGCCGACCTGTTCGAAGATTCGAAGGATCGGCTCTTCCGGTACGCCCTCGGCCTCTGCAAGACCGTCGACCGCGCCGACGACCTCGTGCAGGAGACGTTCCTCCGCGCGCTGAGCCACTCGCAGACCCTCGCCGGGCTGAACGATTTCCAGCGAGACGCGTGGCTGAAGCGGGTCCTTCGCAACCGCTTCTTCGACGAGGAGCGCTCGAGGAAGCGGGCCGACGCGGCGGTCGTCGAGATGATCCGCCATGCGAAGCGCCCGCCGGACAGCAGGGGGCTCGTCCGATTCGACGAGATCCTCGACCGGGTCCCCGCAAGGTATCGCGCCGTGCTCGAGAAACGCTACCACCTCGGGATGAACAGCACGGAGATCGGAAAGGAACTCGGCATGCCCTCGGCCACCGTGCGATCCCACATTCACCAAGGGATCCGGTGGCTGCGCACACGGATGGCACAGTCCATCGAATGAGAGGAGCCAGACATGAGTGAAGGCAAGACCGTCGGCAACGTGAACATCCTCGACCTCCACAAGGCGACCGAGGAAGCGATCGCGGGGATCAGCAGGATCGGCAACGTGAACGTTCTGCTCTACTCGCCCGATACGCCCCACTTCGCCGACCGGATCAGCATGGGCAACATCAACACGTCCATCGAAATCCCGGCGGACGCCGAGCTCCAGACGACCATGGGACACCTCCAGCTCGCCGCCGATTCACTACAGGACGAAGGGAACGCCGGCTTCCACGTCGTCATGGGACACGTCTTCGTCGAGACCGGCTCGACGGAGGAATCCCTCGAGGGACTCGCCGGTTTGATCGTCATGGGACACGTCTACTGCCCCGAATCGCTGGCCTCCGCGGTTCAGCCGAAGATCAAGCAGCAGATGGGCCATTTCATGACCTACCCGGACGACGCGGTTCTGATCCGCGGTTCGCTCGATCTGACCGCCGGCTTCCTCGCGGGACTCGAGAAGCCGACCGGCTTCTTCGTGACCGGCTCGCTCCGGGCGATCGAGAACGTGGCTCAGGCGGTGAAGCAGAAGATCGACTCCCTGCAGGTCCGGGGAAGCGTCCTCTGCGCCGAGGAGAACGTCGAGGCGATTCGGTCGAAGCTCCGCGGCGGCACGTCGGAGCTGACGGTCGTGCCGTCCGGCTATCGACTCCACGAGGGAGACCTCGAACTGGACGCCGCGACGCTCGAGTCGCTTGACGGAGCCAAGCTGTTCTGCACCGGAACGGTCAGGGTCGGGTCGGACGTCGAACCAACGGCGATCGAGCGGGGGCTCGCCGGGCTCCGCAGCCTCGGTCTGATCGTCTGCCCGGAGCGACTCAAGGACGCGATCGTGAGCAAGCTCGATCTGGTCGAAGATCGCGCCGTCTTCTACGAGGGGGATCTTTGGCTGTTCGACGAGGAGCACACCCTGCATGCGTCCCGGTTCGACTACTCGGAAGGCAAGGCGACCGTGCTCGTCACCGGCGAGCTGCGGATCGAGCCGGACGTCGATCCGTCGATCCTCGCCGATCGCTTCCACGTCGTCCATAACCTCGGCGAGATCCGTTGCTCCCCGGAACAGATGGGCGCGATCGAGGCGCGCCTCGGGCTACACGAGGGCGAGTTGCGAGATGCCACGCCGAAGGAGAAGGAGACGTTCGACATCGGCAACGCGAACATCCTCGCGCTTTGAAGGCATCCGCCTTCAAAGCGTAGACGAGTTCAGCGTGACCCGCTCAAAGGAAGGTCACGCTGAACTCGTCTGTAGGATGGCAACTCTTACCAGCGGTGTCAGGCGAACAGTGCCTTGGCCTCTTCCATCTTCCGAATGAAGGCGAGGCCCCGTGATTGACCTGGTCGCCAACGAGTTCCCGCCAATCGGCCGGAACTCGCAAGCGGTGGCCCCTTTGCCCGGTGCACCGTTCTCATGCGAAGAGTTCGACAGCCTCACTCATCTTCGCTACCACATCTACACCAAAGGGACACCGCTCAGAGCACTGGCCACAGGCGATGCAGTCCGAGGCGTCGGTCGCGAGCTCGGCGTACGAGGCGCGAATCTCTTCGGTCAGCTCACGTTTCCCCTGCTCGAGCAGGCTGATCGTCCGGCCGATGTCGATCTCCGACGGACAGGGGAGACAGTGATTGCAGTAGACGCA
>CAZFZM010000008.1:0-34445 GCA_964523545.1 uncultured Thermotogae bacterium | reverse complement strand
TCCGGCCGATGTCGATCTCCGACGGACAGGGGAGACAGTGATTGCAGTAGACGCACTCGCCGGTCGCGAACTCCGCGAACGCCGGGAGGATCGGCGCGTAGTCCTTCTCGGCGGCGGTCGCTTCGTAGACGTGCAGCGCGTCGTGCAGCTCCGCGACGCTCTTGCAGCCGGGGACCGTCGTTGAGATCTGCGGCTGGTCGAGGACGTACGCCATGCACTTCACCGGCGTGATCTCGGCGGTCAACTCGTAGTGGGACGGCGCGCCGGGCATCTCCTGGCGACCCATCTGGAAGTCCTGCAGCTCGACGACGCGCTTGTCACGAAGGAGGCTCCCGCCGCCGTAGACCTTCATCGCCACCAGACCGACGTTGTGCTCCGCGCACGTCGGCAGGAGCTTGTCCTTGCCCGGTACGGCGTAACTGGCGAGGTTCACCGGAAACATGAGAACGTCGATCGCGCCGCTCTCGATCACCCGGAGCGCCGTGACGACGTTGTGACAGCTGAACCCGACGAATCGGGCTTTCCCCTCTTGGACGAACGACTGCGCCAGTTCGAGCAGACCGCCGGGGGACGAAGCCGTCTCGTAGTCCTTCGCCGAGTTGCAGTTGTGAACGAACAGGACGTCGACGTGGTCGGTCCCCATCCGTTCGAGGTAGTCGTGGAAGAAGTCGGTGCAGACCTGCGGATCGCGCGACACGGCGTACTGGCCGTCGCGCACCGTCGAACCGAGGTGGGCGGTGATGCAGACGTCCTCGCGGCGTCCGCGGAACGCCGCCCCCATGTTGTCCCGAAACTCCGGCTGTGCCCAGAACATGTCGATGTAGTTGATCCCCCGGCCGATCGCCTCGTGGACGACGCCGACGGCGTCGTTCCGAGGAAGACCGAGAAGAAACTCCGTGCCGAGGCCGATCTCCGAGACGGAGAGCCCCGTCCGGCCGAGCGTGCGATGGTTCAACGTGTACCTCCTCGCGTCGTGCGTGGTTCGCGGCCACTGAAGGGTGTAGCTGATGTTACGTCAGCTGGAAGGGTTGCTGCCACTCCTCCCGCACCCCAGCAGGACCGAAACGGTTCCCCGAAGCATCGCGCTCATCAGGCCCCAGCTTCTCTCTTCGGAAGTGAATCGAGATAATCAGTCTTCGAGGTGGTGCAGATGGAAGTGTTCGTCAGAATCGCCGAGGTAGCAGCCTGGCCCGTGGTTGTACTCATCTTGGCGGTTCTCTACTGGAAGTTCATCACGCACCGCGATCGGATTGAGGTTTCACTGCCTGGCGGCGTACAGGTTCAGCTATCATCTAAAGCGGCCGGACAAGAGCTGTCGACGCTCTTCCGCGAGTTCCATGTAGTCTACAGAAGCCTTCTGAAGGAGAGCGAGAGGAGGCTGTTCCGCCAATTCCTCGCGTGCAGAGGAACCCCGACAGTTCGAGATCTCCTCCCGAATTTCTCGCGAGAATCCGAAGAGCAGCTCGGTGGGCTTCGGGCACTTCGAGGCTTGGGGTTGATCACTCCAGTCGGAGGGGGCTCCTGGTCAGAAGATAGCCAGATCACAGTCACGGAGTTCGGTCGAGCTCTGATAACCTACCTGCAGGGAGACCTTTAGCGCTGAGCAGAACTACTTCCCGCTTCGCGAGGTGGTGCGGGCAGACGGACGAATCCGTAGCCGTATTTGCTGTCGAAGCCCGGTTCTCCCAGGTCCTCGGCGTGCTCGGTCAGATACGCCTCGAGCTCGTCGGTCGTCAACTCCGGGAAGGCTTGCCATACGAGGCCCGCAACGGCAGCGACGTGCGCCGCAGCGACGTCGGCACCGGCAAACGGGTAGACCGTTTCCTCATCATCGATCGGGTCTCGACCGTAGGTCACCGTCGGTGCGGTCCCAGGCGCGACGAAATCGGGGGTTTGTGAGCTGTCTTCATACGGAAGCATCGTGTCGCCCACGATCGCACTCACGGTGAGTGCCGAAGGCAAACAGCACGGGATCGTATTGCATGAGTCACTGGCGGGAACGACGACGAGGTACCGATGCTTTCGCATCCGCGCGATCCAGCGCTCGATGCGGTCGACGTCATCCGCGGGCAATGCCCCACCCAGATCGCACGAGAGCAGGACGACGTTGGGCTCTACAGTCGTCTGCGATCTGAGAGCTTCGATGACGTCATCAACGTTCGGTAGACAAGACAGAAAAGCAAGATCTGCCCCGGGTGCGATATCGTGCAGAATCTCCCCGAGAGCGGTGCCGCGCTCCCCCTCGGCGAGGAGGTCCTTCGGTGGCCACCCGAACTCCGATGGCTCAACGCTCCAGTACCCGGGCAGCTCACGATAGACGAGCCGCTTGTAACCCGCGAAACCAGTGGCGATAACTCCAATTTTCATTCCTTGTCCCCGATAGCCGGCGTCGTGCCAATCGGCGACAGCCATCGAGCGGATCCCTTCCGTCACGACAGCGTTGTGGCGAGCCGGCCAGCCGAACACGGAGACGAGGTATCCGATGAGTGCCAGAAGCGCGACTCCTCCGATGACCGTAAGGAGCTTGCTCGCTCGGACCAGCGTTTCGACCGCGTTCCTCCAAGGGTCAAACCTCTCATCTCGCATCTCCGGTTCTGCCTCATCATCTTGCATGGAATCTCTCGATTGGGATTGTAGCACGTCTACGAGAAGAGCCCCGTCTTACTCAGGCGGCGCGATGAGGTCAGCGATCCGATGCGTGACGACCTCGCCGTTGGCTTCAAGCTCGACTACATCGAGAACGGCGACGTGCTCGAAGTCGTGACGGTGGTAGATGTATGCGATGCCGTCCGTCAGATCGAAGACGTTCGAGTACATCGTCTCGGAGGGACCGGAGGTCATCGCGACGTAGTCGAGGATCTCGGCGAACGTATCGACCGACAGGTCGGATTCTCCGGCCTCGATCTTCCCCAGCGCCAGAGTCACCCGCCGGTGCCTGGAGCAGTGCTCGTGCAGCTCGGGGTAGACCGCGGTGTTCGTGTTGGTCGTTACTTGGAACGGCGAATCGGAGTAGACAAACGCGATCTCACGATCTGGACCCGGCGCGACGACAACGGACGCTCCGGTGCGGTCGGTGAACTGGAACTGGGCCATCGTCACGTAGCTCAGGTTGTACGAGCCGATCAGTCCGACGGCTTCCTCGATCGTCGCGCACCGACGGAGAACGATCTCGCAGAAGTTCATCGGATCGGGCGTCGGCAGCTCCGGGTGGTCGTTGAGCGGCGCCGGTTCGATTCCGGCCGCATCGAACGCCAGCCCCGCGGTGTTCATACCGCCCTGGGCGAAGCCGGTGCTGAAGCCCAAGAACAGGCAGCCGTACTCATCGCTGGTCCCTGGAACGTACCAGACCACGCTGTTCTCGTCGAAGTGATCCTCGCTGTTTCCGAACAGGACGAGGCCGTCCCCGGCGTAGGAGAAGAACGTGCACGCCGCAGCGGTGATGGAGAGGGCAGAGAGACAGACAAGGGTCAGGGTCAACGTTCGATGCATCGCGCCTCCTTGTTGAGACGGTCAATCTACTCCGTTCTCGGCGACTCCTCAATCCCGAAGATGCTGGTAGACCGCGATCGCCGATTGCAGAAGGAAACGGTTCGCACATAGAGTGGTAGGTCCTACGCGGATCGATTGAGGGATTGATGAGGAGGGACACCATGAGATACGCAGCGCTGCGATGGCTGTCGATCGTTTTGATCGCCGGCACTCTGACGAGCGCGGCTCTGGCCGAGGAGCCGGAGCACGGGTTCGGCGGGGGCGGTTCGGGGCTCGGTCTGTTCATGCCGGACCTATCGGAGATCAACGCGTTCGTCGAGGGCGCGGGCTTCCCGACGCTCGACGGAAATCTGTTTCTCGTCGGAGGGGGCGGCCGCGGCGGGGTCGTGCCCGGCCCCGTGTTCGGCGGCTCCGGTTGGGGGGCGTGGATCGAATCGGAGAATGCGAACCTGCACGCCGAGTACGGCCTCGGCCTCGGCGGCTTCGAGCTCGGCTTTGCGATCGGCGGGAACGAGCGCTCCGTGCTGTCGATCGGGGCCGTCATGGGCGGCGGCGGGGTCGAACTGATTCTGACCGAGTATCCGCCGATCGTCCTCGAAGGTTCCACACCGCGCGGAATCGTCGTCGAGCCGACGCGCCACGTTTACGACAGCGGCTTCGCCTTCGTCGATCCGTACGTCGACATGCAGATCCATCTCCTTGCCTGGATGGGCCTCGGCCTACGCGCGGGGTATGTCCTTCCGCTGTTCGAGCTGAACTGGCGGGATGAAGGACCGCTCGACGCGCCTCCTCTAGCCCCCTCCGGTCTCTACGTCCGGTTGTCGGTCGTCTTCGGAGGGTTCGGGCTTATGGACTCCGAGGCAACCGTCGATGAGGAGCCGATCCCGTAACGGAGCGGCCTACCGGCGGACCGATCGGCAATCTCCCGGCCCGAACGGTGCGCGTCGAGCACGGCGACGGAGCTGCACCAGGACCGTTCCGCCGGCGACCGCGAGAAGACCGAGAATCTCGACAACGCCGAGCCTCTCCCCGAGGAAGATCCAGGCGAGCACGGCGATCTGGATCAACATCGTGTTGTTGATGACGGACGACTCCGTCGCGGAAAGGGCGCGAAGCGTGTGGTTCCACAGCGTGAACGCGACCGCCGTGTTGACGACCGCGAGCCACAGAACGGTTCCCCAAGCGCGGAGCGTCAAGGCGGGCAGCCCTTGAGTTCCCAAGCCGGCGGAGAGGAGACAGGCCGCGCCGATCCCCATGCTGATCGTGGTGACCACGAGCGGCGAGACGGTCCTGCTCCGGTTGACGAAGCGTCCGAGCAGGGACGCGAGGGTGTTCGCGCACAGCGTCAGCCCGGCCAGGGCGAAGCCGAGCCCGGTTCCTCGCAACGCGGCCGACGGCGCGAAGTAGACGGCCGCGCCGCCGAGCACGAAGATGACCCCGATCCATTGCGACCGAGACGGAGACTCCCTCAGCGCGACCGAGCCTCCGAGGGCCACGAGCAGCGGCGTGAAACTCAGGACGAGGCTGAACGGGATCGCGTCGAGGTGGTTCAGCGTGAGGAACTGGCCGCCCTGCGTCAACGTGTAGAAGACGAGCCCCAGAGCGACGAGTTGAGCCCACTGTGCGACCGTCAGCCGTCGAACCTCGCTTCGCTTCCTCAAGAGTCCGGGAAGGAGCACCGCAAACGCGATCCCGTACCGCAGGCCGGCGAAGGTCAGCGGCGGGATCTCGTGCAAGCCTCGTTTGATCAGCACCCAGGACGTGGACCACAGGAACGTGACGAGAAGCGCTTGGAGGACAGCACGGCGGTCGATCGACATCTGCATCGTAGCACCCCTTTCCGCGCAGACGAGTCCGCGACGGGTCCGGCGCCGGCCTATCCCCTCCCGGCTTTTGTCCGATCAGGTGCTACGCGCGACGGCTTTCGTGACGCTCGGTCCAGGCCTGCATCGCAGCGGAACCCTAGTCACTCAGGTCGGCCGCCCCATTCTCCACAGTCGACCGAACGCGGGCAAGTTGCGCAGCCCTTCTTGTGGTCCGCTGCAGCGACCTGTACCCTCGATCCGCCGTCGTTGCATCGGACTCAAGGAGGCACGCATGCGTCGCGCCGCCATCGCGGAACTCGAAACGGATCGGATTGCGGAAGTCATGAAGGGTAGCGAAATGGGCAACCGCTGGAAGAAGCTCGTCGAGCTCGCTGGCGCCGACGCGGCCCATCTCTTGAAACTCGTCTGCCAGCTTGCTCCGCCGGAGCGGATCTCCCAGCTGCGGGACCTGGAGACCGAGCAGTGCCAGCGCGGTGCGGGGTTCCTCGGGATGCTCCCGGACCAGATCCCCGACGGTCTCGGCGGACCGAGCGATCTCGCAGCGTCGCTCGACGCGGCAATTCGGCTCGCTCAGGTCCGAGATGCGAATCTCGCCGCACTGGCCGAAGCGATGCCGGACTATCCGCTCGTGTTCGCCGGCAACACGTTCGATCCGGCGGCGCGAAGCGCAGTACCCACATCCTGGAGCCTCGACATCGACGCGGACGCGATCCGGGCCGTGCTGGATCTCTTCGACGCCGACAAGCCCGACGCCGAGTCCGCGGCGTCGATTGCCGCGATGCCCGCTCTCGTCGAGATGATGCGCCACCGCCGGGATCTCGGGTACGTGCCCGAGCCGCTGATCGACGAGGACGGCCTGGCTTGGTGTCTCGTCCACGCCGCGTCGCGCGACCCGATCGACGAGCTGTGGAAGTGGCTCCATCCGCAGAACCTGTTCGACCTCAGCGACCTGTACGCCCATCGCACCGAGTACGGACGCCTGATCGACAGTCTCCTTCAGGACGACGGCCTGGCGAACCACATCCTCGGCCGGATCGCACCGTACGCGCCAGCGGATGTCGTCTTCCAGGATCGGCTGTCGTTCGCCGTTGGCTGGGGAATCCGCGGCTGGGCCACACGAGCAACCGGGGGAATGAACATCGAGCATTCCAAAGACGACTTCGACCGGATGCTCCCGACGTTGGTCCACGAGACGTTCCACCGACTCCAGGTCGCCATGGCGTTCGCGAATCCGGAGATCGACGATCTCGGGTTCGACCGGATCACCTCGTATCCGTTCGAATCCGAGGCGGATTGCCTGCTGTATCGGGCGCTCTGCTACGTCATGCTCGAGGGGTCGGCGACCTACGTCCAGGCACCGAGATTCTCGGCCTCCTGGGAGGCCGACGCGAAGGCCGGCCTGGATCTCCTGCAGCGAATCCGCGCCATCGACCCGTCACCGGATGCATCCGACGCGTGCGACGAGCTGCTCGACGAGGGGCTGCGCGCCAACGGACCGTTCTACGGGTTCGGAGCACTCCTTTCGCACGCGATCGTCGAGGACGGCGGACCACCACAGCTCGGTATCGCGCTTCAGCGTGGAGCGCCGTTCTTCGTCGACCGCGGGCTCGCCCTTCTCGGCGACGCTGCGCCGTCGGTGCCCGAAGACCTTGCCCGGCACATCGCCGATCTCCGAGCCGCTCTCGAACCGAACGTCTAGGTTCCCCGGCTGCCCGAGACCCGTTCGGTCCATCGACTGAGCGACAATGCCGAAGGCGGCGCAGCCTCTTTGCTGCGCCGCCTTCGGCGTCGCTGATCCGACGGTCCGCTTCGAACTAGCAGCAGGGGCGTCCGCTGAGGCGACGTTCGGTTCGCCGCACGAGCTCCGCGAACTCCGTCGCCAGGTCCTGCACGCTGCCATCCAGCCTGACCGTCTCCAGAATCGCCTTCCGCAGATTGTTGCGGATCCGCATCCGTCGGTACGCCTCCGCCGCCTGCCACGCTCGATTCGCATCGCGGAGCCGAGCCTCGTGCTCCCGAAGGGCCAGATTCGGTGTCATCAGTCTGTAGTCCATGAAGAGCCTCCTCTCGGGTCGAGTCGGGTCGCTCCTGTTCTTGCCGACCGCCTATTCCTCGTCCTCCACGGGCCGAGCAGCCGGGTGGAGGAACTCATTCAGCATCGTCACGATCTCTTGCACCGCCTGCGGACGTAGCGAGAGCAGACTTCGCTGCTTCACGTCGGTTTCGGGCATGCGAATCTGCACGAGACCCGACAGCCGTAGACCGTGGATGTGATGTAGCACGGTGGGAGTTCTCAGTCGTAGGCTTCGAGCCAGCTCCGCTGCTCCCATCGGCTTCTCGGCCACCAACCGGAGAATCCGAAGCCGTGTCGGATCCGAGAGCACCTTCAGTGCACGGATCAGACCGTCGGGAACCGTCTCGCCCGGGACGATGGAGTCGTTCGCGGGCCGCGCGCCGAAGACGAACAGGATCCGGTCCGCGTCGATCCGCATCCGTAGCAGCAGCGGGGTGACCCAGTACGACGGCGCGAGGATGTACTCCACCGCCTCCGGCAGATCGTCGAACCGCAGCCCCGCTGAGATCTCTTCGATGAGGTCGGGCAGGTCCAGCGTCTTCGCCAGGCCGGCGATCCGCTCGCCCGCAGCCTCGATCGCAGGCAGGATCCGCTTTTCCTCCTCGTGGAAGAAGACCTCGTGGTAGTTCCTGAGTGCCGCGATGTACGCGTTGCTGAACGCCTCGGCATCGGCCCACACGTCGAGCATGGTGCCGAGCAGCTCGTCGGAGACGTCCTTCTCCGGATCGCTTCCGTGGAGCGATTCCTTTAGCTGCCGCCGATCCGCCTCCGTCCACCGGCCCCGCCTCGCCACGTCGCGAAGAACGGAGGAGCCGCCGGTCTCACGGAGATACCGCGGCGGAGTCGTCAGCTTCTCCAGTCGCTCGATCGGGTCCCACTGCGCCAGGTGCCAGAGGAACGTCTCGACGTTCCTCGGTTCGGGCAGTAGCGGCACCAGATGCACCGGGCTTCCCATGAGATGCTTCGCCTTGCTGAGAGCTTCGCGGGACTCCGCCGTCAGCCGTGCGAGCATCCCGGACGCCCAGGCACCGCGGACTCCGAACCGCTTCGGTCGGTGGAGCACGTACAGGCTCGCGAGGAAGTCGTACGCGGTCCCCACGTCCATCGTGATCTTCGTGCCCCGTGCCTCGTTCCCGTTGGTCATCCGGTTGCCTCCTACTATTGGCGTTTTCGGTCCTCTTAGATGACTACCTATTGTAGATCGTGGTCTAGCATAGACCGTAGTCTAACATAGATCGCGATCTAAGTCAAGCCCGTGAGGCTTCCCTCGATGCGGATGGAGCGAAGGCGCGGCCCTCCAGCACTGTTGCCGACCGCTCGATCGCCGGCCGGTTCGACGAACGCTCCCGACGATCCCGACCGCCTTCGATCCGTGATTTGCCCGACTTCGTGCGAGAGGCATATCGTAGTCGAAGCGCTTTGCTTCACCGAACAGGAGGTGGGAGGAATGAAGCGACAACGGCTCAAGCGTTGGATCGTCGCGTGTCTCGTCTCCACGTGTTTGGTCGTAGGAATCGGCGGTTGCGAGTGGCTGTCCCCCGAGCCACCTTCGACCGAGGATCAGACGGTCGTCGGCGTGACGGAGGTCGACGGAATCCCCGTCGTCGAATTGGCCGACGGACGCACCTTCCCCCTCGATCGACTCGACGACTGGGAGGAGTACGTCGACCGTTTCGCTCCGGAGGAGCCCGCCGCCGGTCCGCTGGCGATCGAGCCGAAGGACCTCCCCGAGACCGTCGATCTCAGGACCTATCAGACTTCGATCAAGACCCAGTGGGGAGGCACCTGCGTCCAGTTCGCCACGACCGCAGCGCTCGAGGCTCGGTACGGGCGGGTCTACGCCAGCGATCTTGACCTCTCGGAGCGTTTCGGGCAGCTCTTGCAGAAGATGAGCCACCTGACCGAGGAGCTCCAGCCGCAGGCCTCGTGTCGCGAGAACCAACTCGGCGCCTGGGGCGGAGGGAACCTGACCTACCAGATGCAGCTGTTCACCCGGTATCGTCTTCCGCTGGAATCCCAACTTCCGTACGCCACCATCGTCGATCCGAGCATCGATTGGGAAGCGAGCCGGTGCGCGGCCGGCACGAACCAGGACGCGATGGACGACTACAACCTCGACCTCGTGAACCTGCCGCAGCTGGCGCTTCGCAACGCGCGGTTCCGCGCCGACCTGGCCGTCTTCTGCCCCGCGGGGTCGCTCCGCGACCCGACGTGGTACGAGACGGTGATGGCCAGCGGATACGAGGTGGCGTTCAGCGCCGCGTTGTGCGGCGCCGACCCGACGCCGATGAACGGGGTCTGGGATCCCGGGACCGAGGACGACTGCGGCGGCCACGCCATGCTCATGGTCGGGTACCGCCACACCGACCGCGTGTTCATCGTCAAGAACTCGTGGGGACACGACGCTCGGTTCGACGAGTCGGGCTACACCCTGATGAGCTACGACTGGGTCGAGAACGGGTACGTCGCGGAGGCCGGCTACTTCACCGCCGCCTCGGCGGACAGCCCGTATCCGTACCAGGACCACATGCTCCTCGGACGGTGGAACCTCGACCACGACGGGTGGAAGGGAACGCTCGACCTGTACCGCCTCTCCGGCCTCTTCTCGTCGATGGCGCTTCACGGCGAGGACGACTGGCGACTCGGAACGTACTGGGGACACGACGGCGTCGCCCGGCGCGTCAACGGCCGGATCGACGATCACCGGATCGAGTTCTGGATCGACTGGGACGTGCCCAATCTGGACTACGGCGACCGCCAGGGGCTGCACTTCACCGGCTACGTCTTCACCCAGGACCCGGTGACGCTCGCAGGGACGACGTCGGACAACCGCGACGGCCAGACGTACGCCTTCTACGGGACCAAGGATTCGTTCCTCGTCGGGACGCCCGCCGCGGGGCCGGTCGGACCGAGCTCCTTCCTCGGGCGATGGGAGATGAACCACGACGGCTGGCGAGGCGTGCTCGAGTTCGACGACGTCCAGTTCCCGCTGATGGCGATCATCCCGTCTCCCCAGATCACCGGCACGTACACGCCGGAGGGAGGAGCCCCGGTGCCGGTCTCCGGCCAGCTGTCGAACTCGAACGCGAGGGAGATCTGGTTCGACGTCTACCTGGTCGGTGGGACGCAGAGCTTCCACGGGTACCTGCACTCGCACGAAGCCGGGATCCTCGCGGGAACGACCGACTGGCACGGGACGCCGTTCGGCTTCGTCGCCAGGCGGGTCGGATCCGTCGAGTAAACCCGTCGCGGTTCTGACCCGCGCCGGTGCCTTGGTACGGCATCGGGAGACCTCCGGCTAGGCGTCGTCGGACGCCGGGAGCACGTCGGCGAACGTGATGTGCTCCCCTTCGACGATTTCCCCCGGCGTCACGCCGATGTCGTTTCCGAACATCGGCCCGGCCACGACGACGGTGTGAAACTCGCCGTTCTCCCCGCACGGATCGACGGACGCGGGGAACTCGTCGAGCAGAGCGGAGGACCATTCGCGACCGATGAACCGGCTCGGGAGCCGCTGAGGATCGACGGACGTGACGATCGCCCTCAGTCCGGAGGCCAGCATCTCGCGGGCGAGCTCGCCCGTCGGTCGACGCCACAGGGGGAAGACCGGCGCGATCCCCGTCCCGCGCAGACGGTCCTCGCGGTACGCCCGGACGTCCTCGAGGAACAGGTCCCCGAACGCCATGCACTGGATCCCGTCTCGGAGGGCGTCGTCGACGAAACGCCGCATGACGCTCGCGTACTCCTCGTCCGAACAGGGGTCGGGAACGCGGATCAACCGGAGAGGAAGTCCGGCCGCTTCTGCCTGTAGCCGAACGACCTCCGTCCGGACGCCGTGCATCGACACGCGGTCCTCCTCGGAGGAAACCAGGGCGAACAGCCCGCACACGTCGAACGCCGGATCGTCGCGTAGAACGTGAAGCGCCCACGCGCTGTCCTTGCCGCTGCTCCAGCTGACGAGCGTCTTCCTTCTCAAGCTCCCGCCTCCCGCGGGAAGCGTATGCCCCCGAGGAGGGGAAGTCCATGGGATGGAACGGAGACGGACGATCGGCACGCTCTCCGAAAGGCGCGGCGTGCCCGAGGAGGAACGACGATGAAGACGCTCGTGTTGAAGGCCAGCCCGAACAAGAAAGGGAACACCGCGACGATGGCCGATCGGTTCGTCGACGGACTGAACGACGTCGGACACTCGGACGTGACCACGTTCCATCTGAACGATCTCGACATCCGGCCGTGCCAGGCGTGCAACGAGTGTTTCAAGCCGCCGTACGCCGGGTGCGTCCTCGACGACGACTTCATGACGATCCATCCGGCCTTCCGCGACGCCGATCTGATCGTGTTCGCCGCGCCGGTGTACTGGTGGCACCTGTGCGCCCAGATGAAGACGTTCGTCGATCGGATGCATCCGATGCTCACGTTCGACCGGGACCACTGCCTTCCGACCAAGGACCTCGTCCTCATCACGGCGTACCTGGCGGAGGACCCGTACGGCGTCGACCTCATGATCAAGATGTTCGAGTCGATCACCGGATGGGCCGGCATGGGCTTCCACGCGGTTCGCTTCCACTCGGAAGCCGGACCGGTCCACGAGGACGAAGCGAAGCTGGCCGAGGCCTTCGAGCTGGGGCGCTCGTTCGCCGACTGGGAGAAGCCCGAGCTGTCGATCCGGTGCCCGCTGAAGGAGTGCGGCTTCCTGTTCCGCAGTCCCGAGCACGCCGCGAGGCACGCGGTCATGGCGGCCGGCGGAGAGCACCTCCGATGGAAGGCCGAGAACCTCTCCGCCGTTCATACGCTTCAGAACACCGAACGGCTCGTCCGCGAGACGCTGGCGATCGTGCTGAAAGCGTCCGACTCTTCGCAACAGGGATAAACGGTCCGCTGCGATCCGGCAGGGCCCGTTGTTGTGGAACCCATCAACCGTGAGACGGAATGTGGGCTCCCTGGTTCCGCGCCGACCGACGTCTACGGTGGCGCGGGCTGGCCGTCGGACGGGTCGGTCCTGTACGCCTCCCGCAGGATCTCGGCGACGGCCGGTCGAGTGAACTCCCCCGGGATGGCGGCTCCCTCGGCGAGCAGTTCTCGCACCTTCGTCCCCGAGAGAAACACGTGGTGCTCCTCGCCGTGGGGACAGGTCTTCGTGCTCGCCATCTGACCGCACGTCCTGCAGTAGAACGCGTGCTCGAACTTCAGCGGGACGATCCCCAGCTCTTGAGACGAGAACCGATCGAAGATCCACTGCGCGTCGTACGTTCCGTAGTAGTCGCCCACGCCGGCGTGATCGCGGCCGATGATGATGTGGGTACAACCGTAGTTCCTGCGGCAGATCGCGTGATGCACGGCCTCTCGCGGCCCGGCGTAACGCATCGGAATCGGGAACGGAGCGAGCATCGTCCGATCGTTCGGATAGTAGTCGGCGAGGAGCTCCTCGTAGCACCTCCATCGCAGCTCCGCGGGGACGTCCCCACGCTTGGTCTCGCCGACGAGCGGGTTGACGAACAGGCCGTCCGCCATCTCCAGGGCGCACTTCTGCAGGTACTCGTGCGCTCGATGGATCGGGTTCCGCGTCTGGAAGGCAACGATCGTCTCCCAGCCCCTGTCCGCGAACGCCTGCCGCGTCTCCGTTGGATCCATGTGAGCCGGGTTCCGCGTGATCGGGGCGCGCTTGAGAAGACGAACGTCTCCTCCGACGGTCGCCTTCGATTCGGCGAGGAGCCGGCCGACGCCCGGATGGTCCGGATCGACCGTTCCGTAGACCGCCGCCGCTTCCTTCTCTAAATCTCGGACGAATACGTCCTTGACCTCGATGAGCCCGTAGGTCTCGCCGTCCTCGTTGCATAGGGGAAGGATCGCACCGTGCTTGATCTCCTCCAGAAGCTCTACGGGAACGGGCAGCGTCACGGGAACCGCCCACACGGTCCCGTCGGGAAGCCGCATCGCCTCCACGACGCGCCGGTACTCGGCCTCCGTCATGAACCCGGTCAACGGGCTGTACAAGCCGCATCCGACGGCGTCGAGCTCACAGAGGTGCGCGGCGGACAGCGGGACGCTCGGGCCGCTCGGTTGAGGAAGGTTCTCGGCGTGTCGGGCGATCCGATCGACGAGGCCGGGAGGCGGCGGACCGGCGCCCCGACGACCTTCGACGCCGTCGATCAGGCCGCGACGCTCCAGGTATTCGATGACCACGCCTGTGGATTCGTCGACGGTTTCGGCGCCGGTGTGAACGACGATCTCCGGCGACTCCGGGATCTCGTACGGGTCGTCGACGCCGGTGAAGCCCTTGATCTCCCCCGCCAGCGCCTTCTTGTAGAGCCCCTTTGGGTCTCTCTCCACGAGCGTCTCCATGGGGCATTCGACGTAGACCTCGACGAAGTTGCTGCACCGTGCGCGGGCGTTGGCGCGGGCGTCCCGATACGGCGAGATGAAGGAACACATGGTGGCGACGCCGTTGTTGGACAACAGCTCGGCGACGAACGTGATGCGGCGTATGTTCTCGTCTCGATCCGCTTTCGAGAAGCCGAGGTCCCGCGTCAGGTCCTGACGAACGACGTCGCCGTCGAGTCGCTGGACGTTGTGGATTCCGCGCTCGATCAGCTCGCGTTCGACGGTCTTGGCGATCGTCGTCTTCCCCGCCGCGGAAAGACCGGTAAACCAAAGGACGAATCCTTCGCTTGCTGAGCCCACGTTTCGACCTCCCGATTCACCCGTGTGCTTCGCATGGTCGCACGTCGCGCTTGCCCGCACAAGCGTCCGACGCCTACACGAAAACGCGAATCGGCCTCCTCGGGACGCCCCTCACGTTGCCATCCCGATCAAACGCGGGTAAACAGTAGCGACAGATCGGCTGTCCCGACGCCGGTCGTCGGGGTGCGGGAGGCGCATGGTCCGCAAGATCATCCTGTGTACGATCGCTCTGGCAGTGGCGCTCTTCGGCTGGTACGTCGGCAGCTTCTTCCTGTCGTTCGGTGCGCCGGAGGGGACGCCGGTGACGCCGATCCCCCAGCGGCTGCTGTACCCGACGGAGTTCTTCCAGGAGCAGTGGAACGCCGTCTTCCGGCGGGGCGACGCGGCCTCGCCGGAGTGCGTAGATTTCGTCCGATCTCACCCCGTCAACTTCTCGGCGCCGATCGCCCACGTCGAGATCCCTCAGCATCCGTTCATGGCATCGAACTCGGGCAACAACATGCACTGCGACAGCTACATCAGCGACACCTACGAGGCCGCCGGCCCGCTCGGATCGAGCCCCGAAGTCAGCTCGCGCACTCAGGGGTTCGGAGGATACGGGACGGTAACCTTCGACAGTTCGAACCGACTGGTCGCTGTGCACAGCAACGGCAGGAGGTTCCAGCTCGAGCTGATGGACCCGACCACGCTGGAGGAGCTGGCCTCCTACGACCTTCCGCCGCGCCCCTGGTACTGGCTCCTTCAAGGCGTCATGCCGTGGGAGTACATCGGCGCCGGGATGTACTTCTACCTCGACGAGCAGGACCGCGCCGTCGTCCCAACGACGGAGAACACGATTCTGGTCGTGCAGGTTCCGGACTCCGGTGGGGAGTTCGAGTTGGTCCGCGAGTACGACCTCGCCGAGTACGTCGTGCCCAAGTCGTGGCCGAAGCGCGACTCCGTCGCCTGGGTGCTGCCGGACTGGAGCGGCGAGGTCTACTGGTTCGCGACGACCGAAGGGATGGTCGGCACGGTCGCCGCGGATTCGGGGGACGTTCGCACCCTGCGACTCGAAGGGGAGATCGTCGAGAACTCCTTCGCCGTGGCCGAAGACGGCGCCTACGTCCTCTCCGATCGTGCCCTGTACCGTCTCAGTCAGGACGGGGTCGGGAACGTCGTGGTCGATTGGCGGACGGAGTACGACCGCGGCCCCCGAAGGAAGCCCGGCCACATCACCCGCGGGTCGGGAACGTCGGTCTCCCTGATGGGCGACCTGGACGGCTTGGTGGCGATCACCGACAACGCGGACCCGAGGATTCACCTGATCCTTCTCAAGCGTCGCGACGGCACCGCAGTCTGCAGCATACCTCTGTTCGAGGAAGGCAGGAGCGGGACGGACGTCTCCGTGGCCTGCTTCGAGCACGCCAACGAGGCCGGAGAGGGAACCGGCGTCTACTCGGTGATCGTCGAGAACAACTGGGGGCACCACAGCTTCCCGCGCTCGCATCCGAGTCCGGGCCTCACGCGCGTCGACGTCACCCGGCAGGACGACGGAACCTACGGCTGCGAGGAGGTCTGGTCGAGCGACGAGAAGGGCATCTGCGTCTTTAAGCTGTCGCTCGGAAGCGGCCTGGTCTACACGTACTGGCGGCGCGAGAACTGCCCGATCACGCACTGGTACCTCACGGCGGTGGATTTCGCGACCGGCGAGACCGTGTACAAGACGCTCGTCGGAACGGGGCTCGGCTACGACAACTGGGCCGGGGCGCTCTTCCTCCACCCGGACGGCGGGATCGCCTATTCTACGACGATCTTCGGCCTGGTGATGATCCGAGACGGAGCTCCCTGACGCCCTCATGACACGCCCGACGCGCCCGACCAACGCCGAACACCCCGCCGCCATCGGCTCCTTCCGCAACTGGATGAGGCTGCTGCGCCTCGGCGGCGGAATCGACGCCGCGTACGTCACGCGCGCGCTGTTCGTCGCCCTCACCACCCTGCTGACGAGCCCCCTGCGGCTCTGGGAGCGGGCTCGATATGGGAGACGGATCCGGCGCACGGCGATCCATCCCTCTCCCGTCTTCATCATCGGCCACTGGCGAAGCGGAACGACGCACCTGCACAACCTCCTGTGCCAGGACGAGAACCTCGGCTACTTGACGACGTTCCAGGCGATGGCGCCGGGCTTCTACCTCGTCGGGGACGGCTCTATCAAACGATTCGTGGCGAAGGTGGCGGCTTCCCGCTATCCGACCCGGTTGATCGACAACATCCCGCTCGCCTTCGACGCGCCGCAGGAGGACGAGTACGCGGTGGCCAACCTGTCGCCCCACTCCTTCATCCACACGTTCTCGTTCCCGCGACGAGCGGAGGAGATCTTCGAGCGGTGCGTCCTGTTCGAAGGCCCCTCCGACGCCGCCCGCTCCCAGTGGATCGAAGCCTACCTAAAGGTGCTGCGCAAGGCGACGCTGGCGTGCGGCGGGAAGCGGTTGGTCGTTAAGAACTGCGCCCACACCGCGCGTATCGGGACGCTGCTCGAGCTGTTCCCCGACGCGAAGTTCGTCCACATCCACCGAGATCCCTACGAGATCTTTCTCTCGACGGTGCACATGCACACGACCGTGCTGCCGAGATCGCAGCTTCAGAAGATCGAGCCGGAACGGGTCGAGGCGCATGTCCTGCGGTTCTACGACCGACTCATGCGCCGGTTCCTCGCCGAGACGTCCCTGATCCCGGACGGCAACCTCGTGGAGATCCGATTCGATGACCTGGAGGCCTCACCGCTCGACCAACTGCGTCGCGTGTACGACGGGTTGGGACTGCCCGGATTCGCGGCCGCCGAACCGGCCTTCCGTTCGTACCTCGATTCCGTGTCGGGGTATCGAAAGAACGCCTACGAACTGGATGGGGACGTCGTCGCGAAGGTGAACGAACACTGGCCGTACGCGTTCGAGGCGTGGGGGTACGAGCGCCTGGAGCCGTCATCCGACTCCGACTAGGCCGTAGCGCTTCCTCAGTCGCTCAGGTCGCGCAGCCAATCCAGCAGCCGCTCGGCCGCGATCTTCGCCTGCCGGTTCCAGAACGGCCAGTCCCCGATTTCTCCCTCAAGGACGATCGCCGTCTCGCGCTCGATCAGCTCGGCGTCGCGGACGCCGGTCAGCGAGCCGAGGAAGTTGTACGTGAAGCCCCAGTACTCCGCGAGGATGATCCGGTTGTGCAGGTAGGCGGCGTCCCGGACGATCGAATCCTCGACGAGCGCCAGTCCGGCCTCGTCGTCGCCCCCCATCGGTCCAGGCAACATGATCAGAAGGGAGCCGAGAGCGCTGGCCGCGCTGGCGCCCCAGAAGCCGGGTTCCAGTTCGACGCACCGGCCGAAGAGCGCGAGCACCGAGCCCTGCTCGAGCAGTCCCTGGATCGGATGGATCCCGCACAGCATCCCCCAGTTGTTCGCCGTCCAATGCATCGCCGCGACGTCGGTGACGTAGGCCAGGGCCTCCTTGAGCCCTTCGGATTCGTGCGCCGCGAACTCCTCGTTCAGCCGGAGACTCCGGAAGCCGTACTCCTTTCCCTTGGTGTACAGCTCCTCGTCCTCGGGCGTGTGCCCTTCGGCGAACAGAGCCGCCTCGTAGCACAGCTGCGACAGGCGGTTGAGCACGTACGCCTGGTTCCAATCGGACAGCGTGTCGAGGCTCGGAAGAACCGCCTCGTACAGCGCGATCGCCTCGGTCATGCTCTCCTGGAGGTACCGCGTCGTGTAGGCGAGGTCGGCCTGCGCGACCAGGTCGGTCGGCGAATCCTCGCCCAAGGCGACGACGAATCCCACGGACAACACAAATACGAGGGCCAGCCCCTGCGCGGGCAGGCGAGACGCGTGACTCATAGAACAGCCCCCTCTGGTCGTGTGAAACCTATTCTCGTGAGCCGGCCGGCATCGGCCTATGGGAAAAGGGATGAATCGGGGGCGCCGGCGAAGCGGCATCGGGGACGCAATCCACAACTCACGCCAGGAGATGGGTGCGGGTTCCACGCGTTCCTACGAATGTAGCGTGGCCCCCGTCCCTCAGCGCCGAGGCTAGCGGCGACGCTTCCGGGCCTTCCCTCGGTAGGGTCTCTTCTTGTCCGGCTTGCGGCGCTGATTGCACTCCCGACAGTAGACCGGGCGCGTGGAAGTCAGCGGTTCGAACGGGAGTTCCTCGACCGCCTTCCCGCATTCGGCGCACTTGAGGTTGTACACACGAACGTCGTACATCTTTCTGCCTTCGGAAGCCATCTGCCTCCCCTCGGATTCGATCCGTGCAGCGTCGTTGCCCACCGGCACGGAGAGCTAGTTCCTCATCATGCCGATTCAGCAGGTGAAAGACGAACCGCGGCGCACACGAGGTGCACCGCGGCCAATGCTCAGGTTGGCGTCACTAGATCGCCGTGACGTCGAGAGCCTGGGGGCCCTTCTGACCCTCACCCAGGATGAACTCGACCTCCTGGCCATCGCTCAGTGACTTGAAGCCGTCACCACGAATCGAGCTGAAGTGCACGAAAACGTCTTCGCCGCCTTCGCGTTCGATGAAGCCGAAGCCCTTGTCGTCGTTGAACCACTTGACTGTACCCGTCATGCGGTCGGACATAGGTTGAACCTCCTCTATGCTTGAAGCCTTAGTCAGACAGGACGATCTCGAGGAGTTCTGGGGTGAACCGGACTTCCTTGAAAGCGGCTGTACAACTACCAAGCAACGCCCGCAGTGTATCCAGCGGGACGTCGGATCACAAGGACACGTGCGATTCGTCGCAGATTCCGCCGACACTCTCCCCGAATCACGGCTCCGACGCGAAGACCTCGTCGCCCGCCTCGCCGATGATGGCTGTCGACATCACTCTGTGCTGCCCTCGAGCGAGAACGTATGAACGTCCTCCCAGCCTCGCTCGATGACGAGGTGCACTTCGAGCTCCGTCAGGTCGTAGACGATCGACCACCGCGTCGTCTGCGTCGAGACCGCTCGAAGCAGGTCCATGGCTCCCGACGCCGTCAGCTCCCCCGCGCTCTGTCGCAGCGTGGCGTCGATCAAGTCGTACCGCCAGCAGTGCCCTGCCGGGTTGCCGTCCGTCAGCACGACCGGGAAGTTCGTCCCATGCAGCCACGGCGTCTCCTCGCTGTCGCGGAAGACGACCATCTCGCCGTCGTGGTACTCGATGAGGGCAGCGGCCGGGGTTCGGTCGGCGATCAGGTAGTGCGTGTTCGGCCCGCCTTGGCTGACCGGGTTGATTTCTTCCAGGAACGCGATCGCCTCGTCGACGGTCGCCGCGGCCTCGAGGACCTCGCGCATCATCTGAAGATCACCGACGTCCCGCTTCTCCGGATCGGACGGATAGCCGGATTCGTAGTCGACCGCCGCCATGCCGATCGCCACGCCGTGCTCGTTCATCCCGTCGAACGTCAGGAACGGGGCGCTGAGCAGCGGCAACAACACCTCGGCCGCGCACTCGTCGAGGCGGTCGAGGTCGGCCGGCTCGATCAGATAGGCGATGTCGATCGACATGACCGACCGGTGCCCTACTTCGGGCTCGAGGAAGAGAACGAGGATCGGGCTGTAATCCCAGTCGAAGTTGCGGCCGAACACCGGCCGGCTCGGATCCCCGAGGGCCGCGAACAGCGAGCACGCCCAATCGTTCGCATCCAACGCCGCGCCCTGCGAGTCAGACTCCGCGCTCAACTCCGACGCGCGGACGTACGGCCCGAAGTACCGCATCGTGTACACCGGGTAGTCGTCGACCTTCTCCAGCGTCGAGAGGGTCGCGAGGACGTTCTCCGGCACGTCCGTCAGTCCGGCTGCCTCCAACTCGGCACGGACCTGACTCGTATCGATCCCCGCGTAGCGGGACGATGCGGCCGTCGGAGCCGTTGCCTCGATCGGGCCGGCCCCGAGGGGAATCCGACCGGTCGCAATCAGAACGACCACGGCGATGCACGCCGCACCGAGCACCGCCGCCGGAACGATCCACGAACGCTTGAAGCTGCTCATCTCCACCTCCGTCTCAGGCCCCACTACGGGCGTGTCTCGTCATTGCTTTGACCCAAGGAATCCGGGAACGACGCGCTCCAACGACATGCTAACTCCTCGGGCAGATGAATACTCGGGCCATCATAGGCACGAGCACATATGGATGACAAGAGCCGGCTCCGTTGACGCAAGACCGTATGCAGTGCGTTTCGCGAGTGGCTCGGGCAACGGACCGGAGTTCGATCCCAGGCAGGGCGAGATGATGTCAAACCCGCGTGTTCTGCTTGGTCGCTGCTGTGTCACCAGATTCATGATAAGATAGGACGTACGATGTATCACTTCGCGAAATGCTAGCAGCGAGAGTCGTCAAACCGTTGCATGAAAGGGGGCGTATGGACGCTCCAGAGGTGTTCGAGCATGTCTGCGGGAGACTCCAAGAGCGCAGAGCATCTCTTTTCCTTGGGGCGGGCATCAATAGCGACATCAGGTCATCAGACGGAGTTCCGTTTCCGTTGGGCGACGATCTCTCAGCTATGCTCTGTCGTGACATCCTTGGGGACGAGGATCTCTCCCTAACGCTTGATGAAGCCGCGGAGTACTGCCGCCAGAAGGTTGGGGGAGCAGCTCTGAATCGCTATTTGTTCGACGTTCTCACCTCATACGAGCCGGGACGGTGCCACGAACTGCTCGTGAAGGTGCCATGGGATACCATCTTCACGACTAACTTCGACCTCTTGCTTGAGAGGACATGCGCGACTAATCCGGGTCTTCTTGGGGCGCTACAGACAATCACGTCCGTGGAGACGGACTTGAGCGCCTTCCCTGAGGATGTCACGCTCTACTACAAGCTCCACGGCTCGATCGACGTAGCGAATACAGATGCTGGCCGCCTTATCCTGACGAAGGAAGACTACCACACCTACGAGCAGCTGAGGGATCCGCTCTTCCGGCGTCTAAGCACGGACATACAGAGCCGTGCTCTCGTATTCATCGGGTACTCGCTCCGAGATCCGAACTTCAGAATGGTCCTGGAAGCGTGCCGAAGATCGGTCGAGTCGGGCGTTCTCCCGCTGGGGTACGCAGTTCGTCCAGGTCATCGTCCAGGAGAAGCGGAGTTCTGGAAGGACAAGTACAACCTTCGGCTACTTGATTGCACGGCGGAGGAGTTCCTCGATGATCTTGTTGCCTCGTGGGAGGGTAGCTCCTGTCAAGTGACACCGCTTGAGAAGCGCGCCGTCTTCGAGCTGGTTGCAGCAGATGAAGTGACAGCGTTCCCGAAGGTCGCGGACTGCTACTATCGTGTTCTCCCGGACCGGTGCACTGGCGTGTCAATGCCAGCCGACTTCTTCCGCGGTGCTGAGGCTACGTGGGCAGACATTCGGGATGAGATAGCGCCTCCACGGGATGCCATGTGGGAGCTCCTTGAGGCGATGTTCAATGAACTGGACGACCCGTACCTCCCTGCCTCCGCGTTCCTTGTTGAAGGGCATGCGGGCACTGGGAAGACGCATGTCCTGCGGTCCCTCGCCCTTCTAGTTGCGAGGGATTTCGGCAATCCAGTTGTCGTCCACATTCCTGGTACGCCCCTTGATGTCGAGCATCTTAGGCCACTTGTCGAGTCAAACACCGGGAGACGTGTTGTAGTGCTGGTGCACAATGGTGCAGAGCTGTGCGAGGAGCTGGCTATCTTCCACGCCCGCGCGGCTCACGGGAAGCTCCCCATCAGCATCCTGATCGAAGAGCGAACGAATCAGTGGGAGACAGCGATGATGCGCTGCCGCAGCCGATTCGCTCCGGAGCCGTTCCAACTTGGCGCGCTAAGCTCCGGCGAGATTAGCAATGTGCTAGATGCGCTGACTGAACACGGAGAACTGGGAGCTCTTGAGCGCGCGGATAGGGCAACACAGATAGAGCACTTCGCTGAGGTGGCCGACAAGGAACTACTCGTTGCGCTAAGGGAGATCACGTCAGGACAAAGGTTCGATCACATCGTGCTGGATGAGTTCGAAAGCATCCCATCCGACCTTGCGAAGGAGGCGTACGAGTATGTGGCCGCGGTTGGCCGTGTTGACCTCTTCATCAGGTACAACACACTAGCTCACTTGCTCGACTGCAGTTTCCAGAGGCTCAGCGAAGCGGTGTTCAGGCAGACCAAGGGGATACTCCTATCTAGCGAGTTCGTGGGTAGGAACCGATACACGATCGGGTACAAGCTTCGTGTCCGACATCCCGTCATTGCGGCGATCGTGTTCGATGCAGCGGCTCCGACAGACAGGGAGAAATATGACATCCTACGCTACATCATTGAGAGCCTGGACTGCGGCTACCGCGAGGACAGATCTCTGCTGGAAGAGCTCGTGCGTCAGAAGGACATCGTGGGCTCATTCGAGCACGAAGACTACAAGAGGGCCATCTTCGATCGGCTGGAGGAGGCTCTGCCGAATAACGCGTTTGTGGCTCAGCACAGGGCGATGCTGGAGCGAGAGCTTGGAGACTATGAAGCGGCGCTTCGCTCTGCCCGTGAGGCAGCCCGACTGAATCCGCACAACCGCTCCATCAAGAACACCCTAGGTTGGGCACTTGAGGGAGCCGCACGGCTTCAGCCGGAGACCACCACGAGCAAGGCGATGATCATGGAAGCGACGAAGCTATTCACGGCTGAAGCGACTTCGTCGCACAGCAGTGGTTACGGGCACTTGGGGCTAGCACACCTGAGACGGCAGGAGTTCGAGGCTGAGAAGGACCCAGCAAGGAGACGAGCTCTAATGCTGGACGCCCTTGCCCTATTGGAGGCAGCACGTGAGGAGATCGATAGACCCCAACTGGTCGACGAAGAGATCGCCCGCCTCACGTTTGAGCTAGGCGACCGCGGCAATTCGATCAAGATGCTCAGAGCGGCGCTATCCGACGACCCCGCAGCCATCCGCATAAGGGGGCTTCTCGTCAAGTACCTTGTTGACGCAGGTGAGTTTGATGAAGCGCTTGCTGTCACTCAGGCTGGACTGAAGTATGCTCCGACCGACTGGCGACTCCGCCGGTACGCAGCAAGACTGCTCGACCGGCAGGGAGCGTCCGTGGGGGCTGTTCGAGAGCACTTCGATGCGGCAGTCAGGAGCAACCGTGGGAGTGTGGACCTTGTGGTCGAGCTGGCAGGTTTTCTGTTCCGGCGGGCTGAGTACAGCGATGCCACTTCGTGTTTCGCACGTGCAAATGAGATTGCGAACTCAGCCAAGGAGAAGCGCCGTGTAAGATGCTGGTGGCGGACCGACTCGGGGAAGAGGCGTGTGTTCACTGGCATAGTGTCAAGACCAAGCGGCGGTGGCGCATTCGCCAAATCGATCCCAGAGAACTTCGAGGCCTTCTTCTGGAGCGGGCGAGGGATAAACGATGACCTCGTGGCGGGGGATTCCGTTGAGTACTTCGTCGGATTCAACGCGTATGGTGCCCGCGCGGAGATCATCCGAAAGAAGTGAGCTTGGGACAGCGGTGATAGTCGCAGGTCTGGAACAACGCACCGAGCTCCCCTCCCTGCATCGGCTCGCTCCTTCGCTTGTCAAGACGCACGCCGAGGAGCGTCGGCAGACTCCGCGATCTGACACTACCTTCAGGCATCAGCTTGAGAACTCGTAGCCAGGAGTGCGGTAGAAGGTGTCGTACGCCGCGAGTGGGATCAGCAACCCATGCCGAGTTTGAAAGCAGTCCACTACAGGAAGCCGTAGCGGATAACTATCGAACTCGCTAGTAGAGCCTTCTTGCGATGCGACTGCTGGCTCTCCCCTTGCACCCCTCACCTCTTCTCACGAGTCTGAGATCACTTCTCTGCCCTGGGAGGACCGAACATGCCGTTTCGAGGAACGCGTTGCCGTCCTCGATGGCATCGCCGAGGCGCGGCCGTTTGATCGGGCCGTGCCCTTCAGCCGACGACACGACGGACGAGCGGTAGACGGCGGACGAGTCCCGCAGCGGCAAAGCATACGACGAGGCCGACGAATCCTGCCACCAGGAACTTCGGAATCGGCGGAAGGCCGACGGATCTCAGCATCAAACCGACGCCGACAACCATCGGCGGGTGAAGCACGAAGGCGGCATACGTGCTGGGGGCCAGCTCCCGCGAGAACCACGTCGGTCGATCGAGTCGCTTCCGGAAGGCAGCAAGCAACCACAGGATGAGCGAAATGCCGAGGACCTGATCCCACATCGCGTACGCCAGCGTCTGCCAGTTCCAGCCGCCGAAGAACACATCGATCGAGCCGCTCGACGCCTGTCCGAGCAGGAACATCACGGGGAAGACCAAGACAAGCCCAACAGCAAGCCATCCCCAGACCCGGGGACGACCTCCCGACAGGATCTCGAACCCCCTGCCGCGAGCGATCCACGTCCCGACAAAGAACAGGGCGACATACTGCGCGTGGTAGGCGAGCTGTGCGTTCAGCGGCCCCCAAATCCTCCCAACGGGATAGACAAGGCGCACGAAGAACGAGATCCCCCCAAGCGCAACGGCAAGAGACAGCATGCGCCACCAGCTAACCGGCGTCCTTGGTTCGGGCCGCGACAATCCTCTCGGAATCAGGGCACGCGCCAGAGCGTAGGCAACGGAGAGTAGAAGCGCCCACTCCAGGAACCAAAGCGGTCCTGTTGCGGGCGGCCACCAGTGTGCATACAGGTGTTCGAGGATCCGCCCGTAGGTCCCGTTCCAACCCCAGGAGAACCGGCCAAGCATCGCGATCATCGGCGGTGAGATGACCGCGCTGTAGAAGAGGAGCGGAAGGCCCAAACGTATGAAGCGCCTCCGGAGGAAGCGCCATGTCCCCGCACGGTCGAGCGACCGTGCCGCGAAGAAACCGACGAACAGGAAGAACGTCCCCATGAAGAACGTCTGATTCGTTGCCGTGAACAGCGTGAGCACGCCGAAAGACAACTCGTCGACCGGACCTTCCGTGTAGAACCACGATCCGGAGCCGCTGTACATGATCGCCGTGTGGTGAAGGATGACCAGACTCGCTAGCAGCACGCGAAGGTGATCGATGTAGCAGATACGCTGTCGGTCCATCGCACTCCTTCACCGTGTTGAGGACGTCTGAATCTTACCCAACGGGTCCCCCACATCGCCCGAACGTTCTCGAAGCTACCACGCGGAGTGTGACCCCAGGTACCTATTCAGATCCAACTCCATAGGTTGACTAGAGCGGGGTCAGACCTTCATTCTTAGGCTTCTCTCCAAGCGATATCCATCAGTACTGAAGCAGTCCGTGAATCCAGCGCACGTGTGATGGAGTGATGCGTTCAGCGACAACAGACGTGCACCCTAAGAATGAAGGTCTGACCCCATTTGCCTGACGCGCGGCCGATCTGGCCTAGCTGCCGAGATCTCTGAGCGCGAGGTCGGTTCCGGAACGAAGCTCCTTCTCGTACACGGCTTGCTGGCGGATGACGCGCATCCCGGCCCGCTCGTAGAGGCGCAGCGCGCCGGTCAGGTTCTCCGAGTCCATGTCGAGCTCCACGGCCGCCTTCCCTCGTTCGAAGAGCACGAGGAAGGAGTGCTTCAGAAGCGCAAGGCCGATCCCGCGACGTCTCCAGGCCTTACGCACGCCGAAGGGATCGAGCTCGCTGCGTGTCTCGTCGCCGGCGATGTCACCCGAGCACAACGCGAACCCCACGATCTCCTGGCCGTCGACGGCCAGGAACCAGAGGCTCGGGTCGAATCGTTCGCTGTTCGCCTCGATTCCGTCCCGCCATCTTGCGACGTCCTCGTCAAGCGGAGACTCGACGAAGCCCCAGTGATCCCGGAAGGCTTCCTGGAACGCCGCAACGAGCGGACGTAGATCGTTTTCGGTGTCGAAGGTCCGGACGCGAATGCCCTCGGGCCATTCGGGAGCGTCGGGGCGCTCCTCCAGATCGATCCGCATCCGATTGCCGATCCGGACCCTCTGAGCGCCGGTCCTCTCGATCGCGTTCAATCGATGGACATCCTCGACGAGTCCATCGAACCAAAGCGACACCCGGGTTTCAGGTGGGGCGAGCGGGACGTAGTCGCGAGCTCGTTGCTCGCACCAGGCGAGCAGTGCGTCCCACAACGCCTCCTCCTCCATGTGGGAGAGGGCGACGGACAGCCCGCATCCGATCTGGACATACGGTGCACCCGGATCCATCACGTGCGCCCACGCCAGAAGCTCCCCCTCCTCATCGATGATCACGCGCGTGTCCCGAGCCAGATCGAAACGTGGCATGCCCATCCACGCTCGGACCTGCTCCTCCGTTGCCTGGTCTTTGCCGTAGAAGTGCCTCGACCGCTCGTTGAACATCTCGGTCGCGGCCTCGGCATCGTCGAGCGTCGCGGGTCGTTCGATTCGATCTGGGTTGTTCACCATCGGAGCCTCCGCATCCCGTAACCGAGAACACCTCACTGCGTCCGTTGAGGCTACGCGCGAGGAGGCGAAGGAACAAGATGAGAGCCGGGGAAACGTGGCACCAACCATGATTCCGCCGATGTCCTCCATCGCGGGACATGCGGACGGAAGATCGAGAATGAATCGTGGGTTCAATTGCCTCGGTCAGACGGTGCCGCTTCCGCCCGGAGGAACCCAGCGGCTGCGATGATCCGAAAGGGCTCTTGACAGGCGAACCATCGCGCGCTAGAGTATTACATGTAATGGATGGTGATCGTAATGAGCGGTGAGAAGGAACCGAAGAAGGCGATCGTACGAAGGGTCGAGTGTTGCGCGTCCGGCGACGCGCTGTTCGACGCCATCGAACACGCCCTGGCGGGGCGCGAGCACGTCGTGATGGTTCGGGTCAACGATCAGATCCTGGAACAGCTCGACATGCTGCTGGAAGCGGGCATCTGCAAAAGCCGATCCAGCGCAGCGACGTTCATGATTCGAGAGGGGATCAAGGCGAACGCCGCGTTGTTCGACAAGGTGGGCGACGCGACCAAGAAGATCGCCGAGCTGAAATCGTCGCTTCGGGAAGCCATCGGCGACGTCGCCGGAGGCGAGCCCGAAGACGGTTGAGGAGATCGCACGTCACCACGAACCCATTTCGGAAGGAGGTGACCGCGATGCAGGCAACGTTCTGGACGAGCCATCGCTACGCGCTTCGCCCCGTGGCGAACTGCTGCGAGGGAAGCTGTAAGGAGCCCTTGCCCCGAGGGTGAATCTCGGAGCAAGGGCGACACCGACGGGCCCCGTGCCCGAAGGCACGGGGTCCGACTTCGGATGTGTTCATTCTAGCCGATTCCGGCTCGGATTCTCGCAGCGAAACGACAGGAGGACCGATGCACGATCCACGGATCGATCAAATCGCCGATGTGTTGGTGAGCTATTCCATCGGCGTCACGAAAGGACAGAAGGCGTTGATCAACGCGCCGCACGCGGCGACGGAACTGGGAAAGGCCGTGGCGATCAAGGTTCTGGAGGCGGGTGGGCTCCCGATCGTCCGTTCGATCGTTCCCGGGCTACTCGAACTGATGTACACGCATGCCTCCGACGAGCAGCTGGCGTTCGTTCCCCAGGCGACGCTCGAGTACTACAAGGAAGCGGACGTGACGTTCAACCTCATGGCCCGGGAGAACACGAGCGAGAACACGAAGATCTCCCCGGAGCGACGCAAGGTATTCAATGACGGCATGGCGAAGGTCCGCGAGGTCATGGGCTGCTGCAGCGGCGAGAAACCGGGCGTCATGACGATGTTCCCGACGAACGCGGTCGCACAGCAGATGGGAATGTCGCTGCTCGAATACGAGGAGTTCTACTTCGCGGCCCTGCTTCCGGATCGAGATGATCCGGTCGCCTACTGGCGCCGATTCGGCGAGCGGCAGGCGCAACTCGTGGCCCGCCTGAACGCGGCCAGTGAGTTCCGCGTGCTCGCCGACGGGACCGATCTCAGCTTCCGGACCGACGACCGCGAATTCGTTAACGAGTCCGGCCGGGGGAATCTGCCGGGAGGCGAAGTCTACGTCGGACCGGTCGAGGGGAGCGCGAACGGGAAGATCGCGTTTACCTACTCGACGCGCTCCCGCGGCCAGAAGATCGAGGGGATCCGCCTGGAGGTCGAGGACGGCCGCGTCGTCCGTGCGACGGCGGACGTCAACGAGCCCACACTGATCGAGATCCTCGACACCGATGAGGGATCCCGCAACATCGGCGAATTCGCGCTTGGGACGAACGAGGGCATCACGTCGTTCATCGGCGACACCCTGTTCGACGAGAAGATGGCCGGAACGTTCCACGTCGCCCTCGGTGCGGGAATCGCCGGCAACAAGGTGAAGTCGGCGATCCACAGAGACATCGTCAGCGACCTTCGCGGCGGAGGGAGGGTGTACGCCGACGGCGAACTGATCTACGAAGACGGCCGGTTCCTCGCGTAGCACGGTCGGCGATCTGGCTTCGCCCGTGTCGTCGGAATCCGCCCGCGAGCCGGTCGACCGTCTCGCGCTCAGCCAGCGGGGGCGTCGAACCGGACTTCGTCCGCCTTGGCGAGTTCGACGAACCAGCCGCCGAGCGTCGCGTTGTGGTGCGCGATGACCTCTTCGGCGGAGAGTCGGTCCGTCGGCCACGTGCTGTGGGCATCCGCGACCAGCACCACATCGAACCCGCGGCCGTAGGCGCTCCGACATGTCGTATCGACGCAGTACTCGGTCTGGAGCCCCACGATGATCAGCCGACGGATCCCACGGCGCTCGAGTTCCCCGGCAAGCGACGTACCCTGGAACGCGTCCGGATGGCGTTTGTGGATCAGCAAATCCTCCGGCTGGGGCTCGATGCGGGAATGGATCTGCCACCCCGGGGTGTCCGGCTCGTCGATCTCCCCCACCGGTCCGCAGTGCTGGACGTAGATCACGGGGGCGTTCGCCCTACGCGCTCGCTCGATGAGCCGTTCGACGCGGGAGAGAAGTACTTCCCCACGGTGCACGGGCTCTGTACCCTCAAAGTTCCCGACTTGAAGATCGATGACGAGAAGTGCCGTGTCGGATGGCATGCCCGACCTCCTATCGCATTCCTTGCACCCATGTATCGTCCAAATCCTAGACGCTCCGATGGACGTTACCACATCGGAAGAACCATATCAGACGACGTCGCGCAGCGCCGTGCCGTGCCGTGCCGTGCGCTCCCTGTCCGCCGCCTCCTACTCCCGCTCGCCGGCCGTCTGCCGAAGAACGACGCTCGCCATCAGGATCGTGAGCAGCACGAACACGAGCACGCCAGCGAAGCCGACCGGCTCCTGCCACGGGGCCAGACCCTTGACCATGACGGCCCGCAAGAGTCGATTCGAGTAGGTCAGCGGCACGAAGTAGGAGAGGGGGCGAAGCACGCGGGGGATCGCCTGGATCGGCCACATCATCCCGGAGAGCAGGACCGACGGAACGATGACGAGCGGAAAGAAGATGACCGCCTGCGACTCCGTCTGAGCGAGAGCCGACAGCAGAGTACCCAGCCCGACGCTCCCGACCGCGAACAGAATGACGCAGACGAACGCCCACGCGATCGCTCCGTTGATCAGGATGTGGAAGACGCTCATTCCGACCGTGAGGACCACGAGCGACTGAATCAACGCGATCAGGCCGAACGCGAGCACGTAGCCGAGGATGAACTCGGCTCGACGCACCGGGGAGACCCAGACGCGGGAGAACGTCCCGTCGACCTTCTCCCGCACGATCGAGAGGAGCGTCAGCACGGTGCTGATCAGCGCGACGACGAGGCCCATGATCGCCGGGGCGAAGGAGTCGATGAATCGAACCTCGACGCCGTACAGCTCACGCGTTTCGATCTCCACCGGCCCGCCCTCGCCCAGATCCATCGCGGCGTCGGCGAGCCCCATCTTGACTGTGTTCGCGATCTGAGGGTCGGACTCGTCGAGCGTCAGATCGATCGTCCCCTGCGCGCTCGTCGCGACGCCCATCGCGAAGTGCGCGTAGTAGAGGCTGGTGAACTTGTCGGGGATCCGAATGACGGCCTGGTATCCCTCGTCGAGCAGCAGCTTCTCCGGATCGTCGACGGCGTCGAGCACCGTCACCTCGAACGCGTCGTCCTCCTGCAGGCTCTCGAGGATCGACGCGGTGAGATCGGTGTCGTCCTCGTCGACGAACGCGACGCGGACGTCGGTGATGTCGCCAGAGAAGGAGAAGCCGAACAGGAGCATCGCCACCGCCGGCAAGAACAGCATGAACACGAGGACGCGCTTGTCGTGGCGAAGCTGGCGGAGGACGCGCTCGGCCACGGCGAGAATCCGTGAGACACTCACGTCGCACCTCCCGCAACGGTCGCTCCGGTCAGGATCAAAAAGACCTCTTCCATGTCCGGTTCCTCCCGCCCGCTTCGCTCCGCGGCGTCCCTTCGAAGCTCGCCCGGCGTCCCCTCGGCAACCAGCCGCCCGCGCTGGATCAGGCCGACGCGACCGCACCACTCCGCCTCATGCAGGTAGTGGGTCGACAGGAGGATCGTCCGCCCGAGGCCGTTCAACTCGTGGAAGTGGTCCCAGAACTCGCGCCGGAGGGCGGGATCGAGACCGATCGTCGGCTCGTCGAGTAGCAGAGCGTCCGGCTCGTGCAGCAGCGCGCAGGCCAGAGACAGCCGCTGCTTCTCGCCGCCGGAGAGCTTGTCGGCCCGCTGCTGTCCGTGGCCCTCGAGCCGCATCAGCCCGAGAAGCTCGCGCGTCCGCTCTCGAATCCGCGCGCGCGACATCCCGTAGACGCGCCCGAAGAAGAGGAGGTTCTCGGCCACCGACAGGTCGCGATAGACGGCACGTTCCTGCGGCATGTAGCCGAACCGATGTTCGACCGTCCGGCGGCCGGCCGGCATCGGGGCGCCGAGCAGCGTGGCCGTCCCGGCGTTCGGGGTTGCCAGCCCGCTCAGCATGCGGATCAGCGTCGTCTTCCCCGCGCCGCTCGGCCCGACGAGGCCGTAGATCTCGCCTCGGGCGACGGAGAGCGACAGGGCATCGACGGCGCGGAGCGTCCCGAACGTCTTCGTCAGTTCGTCGGCCCGGAAGACAACGGAGGGCTCAGCCATCGCTCGACTCCGCGGGGCGATCGAAGAGGGTCGGATCGAGTCCGCTGTTGACGGTGAGATCCTCGTAGCGGATGGCGCTCCGAAGCTCGCCGTCTTCGTCGTAGGTCTCCATCTCCCGCGCAAGGTACGTCCCGTCCGCGACCTCCTCGACCTCGAGAATGTGCAGGTCGACGAGGAGGTTACCGTCGACGTCGTAGAGGAGCCGTCGGGCGGGGACGAAGGTCAGTGGGTCGACCCACAGCTCGATCCGTCCGTACGCCGCGTCGTCCGTCGTCGGGGTGCCAACGAGATGGTAGCTACCTTCGTCGGCTTCCTGAAGAACGAAGTCGTAGTCTTCGAACTCGTCCTCGACGCCGCGAAGGAACTGGCGGAAGACGAGCCACGGCTGCTCGGCCGCCGATAGTTCGGTGAGGTCCTTCTCGAACCACGTGTCGGCGGCGGCGATGTAGATCCACATGTCGTCTCCGATGATCAGCGTCAGGTTCCCGGCGAGGTAGTCCGGGGCCAGATACTCCTGTCGCATCCGGTCCGGCTGAAGCACGGAGAGACGCAGCCGCTGGGTCAGATCGACCTCGCCGTCCTCGTACGTCTCGACGACGATGACGGCATCGAGATCCTCGATCGCTCTCGCGTTCGCGTGGAGCCGAGCGATCACGTCTTCGCCGGTCTCGATCGACTGCGCCGCCGTCGCCAGCCCCGCTACGAGAAGCGTCAGCAGGATCCAGTGCGTTCGTGTTGTATGTCTTGTCACGATGAAGCCTCCTTGGCCGCGACGTACGCCCGTCCCTTCTCCGTCAGCAGGCCGTCGTAGTAGATCGACTTGACGGACCGAACGAGTTCGATCAGAGGAATCCCGCGCTGCAGCAGGACCTTGGGGGTCAGAACGGAACGGATCGTACCGGTCAGAAGAAGGATCCAATGATCCGGATCGACGTCGGCACGGAGATACCCCTCTCGCTGCGCCTCCTCCAACAGGATCTTCAGTTTCCGGAGTCGTTGCAGGCGAATCGCGTCGATCTTCGCCCACAGCTGCGGCGCGACCGTTTCCACCTGGTTGATCAGCTGGTTCTGGATCTGGGGCATGAACTGACTGACGAACTCGAGGGAAGCGAGGATCCGGTCGATGGCCGAGGCGTCGAGCGCCAGGATCTCGTCCAACCGCGAGAGGTTCTCCTCCAAGAACGAGATCACGATCGCCTCCAGCAGAGCGTCCTTGTTGGGGAACAGGGCGTAGAGCGTTTTCTTGCTAACGCGGGCGCGACGCGCGAGCTCGTTGGTCGTGATCGCGCGCAGGCCCTCGGTGAGAAGCATCTCCCGTCCTGCCGCAAAGATTCGGTCTTCTGCCGACACAGGATCACCTCTCCGGGAACCACTGAGTACCGAAAGGGTTTCTATGGTATCGCGGCGAGGAGCGCCCGTCAAGGTGAGGACGAGTCCAACATTTCGGGTCGATGAACTTCAGGAGGGGGCCACTGCACACGGCCCGGCGAGGCCGGCACACCCCTCGGCCCGGCGGAGGAATCACCGCGTCTGCACGGCGGTTGCCAGTTCTCGCCCCAGGTCGCGGCACGCTCGGAGCACGGACTCGCTCGGCCGCCCGCGCGATTCGACCGTCTCGCCGACCTGCGAACCGAGGCGGCCGAACAGCTTCTCAAACGGACCGCGAACGGAACCGCCTCCACCGTGGGAGTAGAAGAGGCTGTACGGTTTGCCCTCCAGTCCGGCCGCGTCGTCCTTTCGGGCGATGTACCAGTCGTCCAGGAAGACCTTCAGCCCGCCGGCGACGTAGCCGAAGTAGTCGGGCGAGCCGAAGGCGACCGCATCGAACCGTCGATACTGCACGATGTCGAGGCGCTCCTCGTTCGTGTTGACGCTCGTCACATCGGCGCCGGCCGCCGCTGCGCCCTCCACGACCGCCTCGGCCATCGCCTTCGTGTTGCCGTACTCCTGGGAGTGGTAAAGGACGAGGATCGTCCCCACGTCATCCTCCTCTCTTTGCGGCGTGTGCCGCGACGGCTTGTCGATACAGCTCCACGTTCTCGGCGATCATCTCCCGGATCGGCAGCTCGTACGGGCACTTCTCCTCGCACTCGCCGCACTGGATGCAGTTCTCGGCACTCGCGACGACGCGCTTCACGTAGGCTCCCATCGGTTGATCGGAGAAGACGATCTCCGGCGGCCAGAGCTCCCACATGACCTGCAGCGTCATCAGCGACTGAACCTCGACGTTCTGCGGGCACGGCATGCAGTACCGACACCGTCTGCAGAACCGGGTTCCCACGCGCTCCCGGATCTCGTCGATCTCCTCTCGCTCTTCGGCCGTCAGCGGTTGAGGACCACGCTCGACGATCCCTGCGATCTCCTCGATCTCGCTTGCTCGTTCGACGCCGGGGATCGGCACGACGTTGTCGAACTGCAGGAGGTAGCGGATGGCGAGCGACGCGTTCCGGAGCATCCCCCCGGCGAACGGTTTCATGGCGATGAAGCCGACGTCGTGCTCGCGGGCGAGCGGCGCGATCTCCTCGCCGACCTCCCGGCCGATCAGGTTGAACGGGATCTGAATCGTCTCGACGTGGCCGTCGACGATCGCCTTCCGGGCGACGTCCGGCGAGTGGCTCGAAAGACCGACGTGGCGGATCTTGCCGGCCCGAAGGGCCGCCTGCGCGGCCTCCATCGCGCCCCCTTCGGCGAAGAGGCCTTCGTAGCCCTCGAGCGTGTTCACGCCGTGGAACTGCCACAGATCGATGGCTTCGACGTTCAACCTCCTGAGGCTCTCATCGATGTGCTCCGCGGCCATCGCTTTGTCGCGCCATCCGCCCTTGGTGGCGAGGATCACTTGATCGCGCCGATCGGCGATCGCTTCCCCGATTCGCTCCTCGCTGTCGCCGTAGCCGCGGGACGTGTCGATCAGGTTGACACCCAGATCGATGGCCCGACGGATCACGCGGACCGCCTCGTCGAAGGGAGGGCGCTGAATCGGAATGCCGCCCATCCCCACTCGGGAAACCATCAGCCCCGCCTTTCCCAACCTCACGGTGTTCATGGATCGCTCCTTGCCGTACTTCGCCGTGCCTTCGCCGCCCTCGAATCGCCTGCGATGCGACGAACACATCAATGGATGCGCATACGATCGTCCAGGAGTGAACGCGTGCGTCGGTCCCGGAACCAACGCCGACTCAGCGTCCGACCGACCGAGGCCGCTATCCGGGTCGCACCGGCTGCCCCCGCAATGCGCTCTTCTCCTGCGCGACGTGCTCCCGGTACCTCTCGACCTTCCCCTCGATCCTGGCCAGGAAGCCACTGAGTTCCACGATCTTGGCCTTCAGCGCACGACGGTGCGAATCCATGATCTCCAGCCGCTCGGCGAACGTCGCGTCTCCCTGCTGCTGCAGTTCGA
>CAZFZM010000007.1:0-111261 GCA_964523545.1 uncultured Thermotogae bacterium | reverse complement strand
ACGCCGAGGCGCTGATCTGCCTGCTGACCGATCGGATCGACCGCGAGCTGCTCGGCGCCGCTTCCGGCCTTCGCGTCGTGGCGAACGTCGCGGTCGGCTACGAGAACGTCGACGTCGACACGGCGAGCGAGCTCGGGATCGTCGTGACCAACACGCCGGACGTCCTCACCGAGGCGACGGCCGATCTGACCTTCGCGTTGCTCCTTGCGGTGGCGCGGCGGATCGCCGAGGCCGACGCGGCCGTCCGGGACGGAGCGTTTCCGGCGTGGGGACTCGATCAGCCGCTGACAGGAACGGACGTCTTCGGCAAGACGCTCGGGATCGTCGGGATGGGGCGGATCGGGACCGCGGTTGCACGTCGGGGGCACTCAGGGTTCGGGATGCGGGTCCTGTACCACAACCGGACGCGAAACGAGTCCGCCGAGGCGGAGTTCGACGCCGAGAAGGTGGCGTTCGAACGGCTCCTCACGGAGAGCGATTTCGTCTGCGTCCACGTCCCGCTGACCGACGAGACGCGTCACCTGTTCGATCGAGGCGCGTTTGCTCGGATGAAGCCGACGGCGATCCTCGTCAACGTCGCCCGCGGTCCGGTCGTTGACGAGGAGGCGCTCGTCGATGCCCTCGAAGAGGGCGCAATCGCCGGCGCGGGGATCGACGTCTACGAGCACGAGCCGGACGTCCATCCGGGCCTCCTCCGGCTCCGCGAGCGGGTCGTGTTGACGCCGCATCTGGGCAGCGCGACGCGGGAGACGCGCCGGTCCATGGTGAAGCTGGCCGTCGACAACGTGCTCGCGGTCCTCGCCGGCGAGCCTCCGCTGACGCCCGTGAACTAAGGGGAACTCGAACCGCAGACGGCGAAAGGGTAACACCATCCCCGACTAGACAGCCTAGTACTCAGTCAACGTTCCATCTCTTCTAGCTTTCCTGAACCCCATGCGGAAGGATAGAAGCCCAAGAGGAATTGTGACGCTGGACATGAGAGCCAAGATGAGCAGTTCCCGTCCAACCTCTTCGAATCCTGAACCGACAATCAACGTCTTTCGCAACGCTGACAAGGCGTGTGTTGTCGGAAGAGCAACCGATGCCATCTGGAGCCACCTTGGTAGCATCTCAACGGGAAAGAGGACTCCGCTCAGGAAGCCACTGAGAGTGGCGACTATCCAGGTGATTGGATCACCCTTCTTGGTTACCATGATGATCCCTGCGGAAACCATCCCGATTCCTGCAATGCAGACTGTTGATAGTACGAGTACCACAAGCATCGGCGCGACACGCGCCTCAAGTGGAATGTCGAATCCAAGCGCCAACACCGCGAAGACAACGCCGATGCTGGCTAGATTCCAGGCATAGTTCCAGACAGCAGAGTATAGTAGCGTCAGGATCAGAGGGGTATCTGAGAGCAACAGGAATTCTAAGGTTCCCGAGTATTGTTCATTCCTGATAGCGCTCTGGAAGGAATTCAGGGAGACACCAACGAGGCTCATGTAGAGAGTTCCGCTGACCAAGTAGGCCATCAAGTCCCCACCATACTGCTGGATGGCAGGGAACTGATTCCCCTCCTGAAGGAACCCGGCCATGTAGGCAAAGCGTACTGCTCCAATCACGATGCTGGCGATTCCGAGTGAAAACGCAAGCCGATAGCTTAGAACAGTAACTAGATCTCTCTTCAAGAAGTGCCACATCTTAGTCATGCTTGGTGTTTCCCGTAATACGAAGGTACGTGTCCTCTAAGTTGGGTTCGACCACGCGCACATCGGTTAGTTTCGCGTTGTGGTCGACTACACGCACAATGTCCCCCAACACATCGCTAGGTCGTGAGCATCGCACCGTCAGAGACGTCCTTGTGGTTGCTACGTGGCTTACCCCTGGGAGGCTTCGCAGGTCCATGACGGAATCCGATGGCACGTGCCCTGCGTGGCTGATGATGATCGAGGACGTTTCGAATTCGGCTTTCATTGCTGCTGCTGAGCCTTCTCGGATAAGTTCACCGTCTTTCAGAATCCCTATTCTGTCCGCAAGTTCTTCTGCTTCCCGCATGTCTTGAGTTGCTAGAAGAACGCACTTCCCTTGCTGTCTCGTATCTCTGATGATTCGGCGAATACGCCGCCTTGAAGCAGGATCGATGCCAGACGTTGGCTCATCAAGGAGAAGAACTGCGGGATCGGGTAGTAGTGCACGCGCAATGCTGAGTTTCTTCTTCATCCCAGTGGAGTATCGCATGTACTTCTGATCCTTCATGTCAGCGAGATCGAGCCGGTCCAGAAGCTCCCCCACACGTCTTCTGAGCTGGGAGCCTTTCAGTCCACGTAGCGCCCCGAAGAACTGAAGATTCTCTTCGCCTGTGAGACGGAAATAGAACGAGCGTTCTCTCCCCGTGGAAAGGCCAATTGATTGCCGAACTAGGCGCTCTTGTGCCAGGATGTCATAGCCGTTGACTCTCGCTGTTCCGGAAGTTGGCTGTACAAGTGTCGAGAGAAGCTTCAGTAGTGTAGTCTTCCCGGCGCCATTTGGTCCTAGGAGACCGAAGATCTCACCACTACTGACTGAGAGAGAGATCCCTTTGCATGCACGGACTTTGCCTTTCGGGTATGTCTTGTCTATGTCAAGGATCTCTATCATCGTGGATCACCTTCAATAGCCCACCCCGAGTGCTTCTCACCACGTAAGCTCTTTGCTAGCCATAAGAAGTTGTCCGATCTCGAACATCATCCCAGGATAGGAACTCTCTAGCATACGCTCTCTCGCCTGGAGAAAAGCGGACTCCGCGCGTTCCATTTCGCCTCGCGATAGCGCGTCCCTGCCTTCTTGGGAGAAGCATAGCGCCTGGAGCAGAGCGCGGGTTCTCTCTGCTAGGTAGTTGTCTCCTGCACTGGCATACGATTGGGATGCTTCCTTAAGCTTGTTGATCCGCCAGCCGTAGTCCGCTTCCATAGCTAGTGAGAGTGAGTCTAGGCCTTCGGTGAGGAACTTGATTGCATTGAGCCAAACAGCAAGGTGAGTTTCGACATCCTCCTGCGCTCGCTGAAAGTCCTCGAAAATGGAATCGAGTTGACCTGCGGACAGCTTCTCGGCCCGGTAACCTCCCAATGACTGAAGTAGTCTCATGAGACTCTGGTACTTCTCGGCGATCATCTCGGATGGCCCGAGTAGTTGAAACGGGAACTCCGTCCAGTATCTCTCTAGCTTCTCGACAAGTGGCGTAACCCGGACTGAGACTTCAGTGAACGCCTGTACTGCTCGAATTGCCCTGAGTTCCTGCGTACTCGAATACCCCCCTAGATATTGATGCCAGCCCTGCTCTACCTCACAGAGTTCTGCTCCGAAGACCTCCCTGAACAACGCAGGGAGGGGCGCTCGTGGCTCTGGCGCGCTGAGTCTGAAGAACGCAGCAATCGCATCGAGGTCAAAAGCGTCGAGCAGGAAGAGGAAGAACGATCCGCAGCCCATGTAGATGGACAGGGTATCAGTCGCATCGGGAGCGTAGAGAAGAGGGAGTGTAAACAACTCCCCAAGAGGAGGTAGCCTCCCTAGCAGATCAAGCCCCTTCGCGATGAGATGAGGGTCGTAGGTACTGTGGAGGCGATAGCGGAAATCAATGGCTACGGCAAGACCCTCGTCAAGGGCAGGGTTGCGTGTGGTGGTAACCCACGCGTACTTGGCTACGATGTGAGCCTCTTCGTGACAAGAGACCTCGGGACGCCTGAGTACTCTGGGATCTGCAAGCTGGTGAAACGGGATCCCGAGGACGATTAGTGGGCGATCCCATGACGGGTTCGACGCATGACCTATGGTCGCTATGAGATTGACATCGATTCTGACCTGGACTTGCTGGTCCAGTTGGACTCCAAGGAAACCTTCCACGAATTGCACGGCTGCATCACGCGAATCAAGGAATGCTGAAGCGTCCTGCGCTGAAAGGAGCGACGGATAGTAGAGGACAATCCGCTCACCTTGACACGTGTGATACTCCCACAAAGGATCGGTCTGTCTACTGGCCGATGCTTGCGAAAGCGCTACCAGGAAAGCGAACCACCCTGTCCAGAGAAGGACCAGTCCACAGCGTCTCATTCCCCACCCTTTTCGATGGCTAAGCGGTAATCACCAGGCCTTGCGACAAGTAGCAGGCTGGCAGACCCCTACAACGGACAATGTGAGGTAGCCACGACTACGGATCGCACAACTTCGGTGAAGCAGCCGCTTGGCGCCCTACTGCACGCAGAAGATACCAAACGGTAACTACGCACGTTAACGTAGAATCGCGACCACGTACAGTGAACCAAGGAGTCCATCAACGTGAACGTGCGCCGCTACTGTTCATAGGAACAACCTCATGGCTGCTAGCGGTCAAACGTCGGGAAGCCGCATGGTGTCCATCCAATGTAGACACAGGAACAGTAGCAGTCGCATCTCCACACGCCGATAACGGATATGCAGCATCCCTGGCCCTGGGTTGAAGCCCCGGCTGCTGACCCGAGAATCTGCGGCTCGAGTGCCATGGCATCACCTCCTTTCTCCGGAAGTTACTCCTCGACGGATGAGTGACTTGAATAGGTCGTAGTAGATCTTTCGCATTGCCTCGCATTTTGGTGTCTTGCTTTCCAGCCTCCCGTACTCATTGAAGCGGTCGACATGACAACCGCCCCCGCACATAAATCGCAGTTCGCAGCTTGAGCAGTTGCTGTTGTCCTCCAAGCGCAGAGACTGAAAGCGCCTCGCTACATCGGATTCTCGAACAAGCACCTCCAAGCTACAGTCTCTGATGTTCCCAGCGACGAATTGCGGATCGGTCAATCCTGCGCAAGGCGTTACATCGCCTGTGGGCTCAACGCTCCATGAAGATAAACCTGCTCCGCAGTAGTCGCGCCTCAGTCCTCTCACGTACTTCGCTATATTGGGACTGAAGGATAGGTTCACTCCCTGGGGTCTTTGCTCCGTAAGTCGGAGGATTGTCTTGAGGGTCCTGTAAGTGCATTCCGCGTCCAGCTCGAACTCGGCGCGGTTGACCTTACCCCTTCCCGCTGCTTGGAAGACCGGGAAGTGCACACCCGTTGCACCCAGATCGCTCGCAAGCTCGACGAAACGCTCAACTTGGTGCACATTCGAGCGGAAGAGTGTCATGGCGATCACAAGGTGCTGGACTAGCCCAGCTTCGGCAAGGAGCGTGACGCCTGCGATCGCTCTTTGGAAGGCACCATCGCCGCGGATTCGGTCAGCTACAGCCTCGGTAGCACCATCTATAGACACCTGCACATGGATCGGCTCCATCTCCATCAGTGCCCGTGCGATCCTTTGCGTGACAAGTGTCCCATTGGTCAGGAGCTTGAGCGAGGGAATGGGTTTTTCCTTGATGTACTGCAGTATCGTGAGTACATCGGCACGAAGTAGGGGCTCGCCTCCCGAGATGACAATCTCCTGGCAGCCCATTTTCGCAGCTTGGTCCACCAGATTGAGAATCTCCGTGGTTGTTAGCTCACTTCTCATGGCCCCGCCTGCGGACCGAAAGCAGTGTAAGCACCTCAAGTTGCAGTCGTGGGTGATGTTGATCCACAACACAAAGTCATTCCCTAGCATGGCACCCTTGTCTAGCTCGGCGTATGAGAACGGTTCAAGCGAGAGAAGGCTTTCCTGAAGGAGGAGGCTAGCGAACTGCAGGACGTTTGGCGTTGAGGTTCCAGCGTCGGCATGATGCCTGGCGCAAAGGGTCTCTGTGACCGCTTCCAGAGATCTACAGCCGTCGCACAGCTCCACGATCTCTTTCCCGACCTTATCTACGGCTACCCAATTAGGCATTTCCGGATCGATCAGCAGCCAGGTATCCGCTTCCAGCTGCCGGGAAGAAATCGAAGGTGGGGCGTATAAGCGGGAGTCTAGAGAGATAGGATGATAATCACTGTTCTGTGCCTCATTGGTCATGTAACGAATTATAAGTCAGAAACTGCCAAATGCCAAGCCACCCATGTTGGCTCTTGTCTCGAAAAGACGCATAACCGTGTCTGGCAGCGTTTAGTTCACAGTGGTTCTCGCTGATGGTGACTGCTGAGAAACGGGGACTGGGAAGGTCGATGGACGGTACTGTCATGGTGCCGCGGTTGCGCGGAGAGGACGGCACGGGTTTGGGATGCGGGTCCTGTATCACAACCGGACGCGAAACGAGCCCGCCGAGGCGGAGTTCGACGCCGAGAAGGTTCCGTTCGAACGGCTCCTCGCGGAGAGCGACTATGTCTGCGTCCACGTCCCGCTGACCGACGAGACGCGCCACTTGTTCGATGGGGAGGCGTTCGCTCGGATGAAGCCGACGGCGATCCTCGTCAACGTCGCCCGCGGTCCGGTCGTCGACGAAGGCGCGCTCGTCCGTGCCCTCGAGCAGGGAAAGATTGCCGGCGCGGGGATCGACGTCTACGAGCACGAGCCGGACGTCCATCCGGGCCTCCTCCGGCTCCGCGAGCGGGTCGTGTTGACGCCGCATCTGGGCAGCGCGACGCGGGAGACGCGCCGGTCCATGGTGAAGCTGGCCGTCGACAACGTGCTCGCGGTCCTCGCCGGCGAGCCTCCGCTGACGCCCGTGAACTAGAAACAGCCGAGCTGGCAGGGGGCGATCCGGACGCCGAGCGCCTCGGCCGCTGACCCGACGACCGGCCTCGGCAACCCTTCGTGCTCCGCGATCACCCACGCCGAAGCGCAGGAAAGCGGCCCGTCGCCGGCAGCCTCGCGGAGCGTGTCCGCCAGCCGCTCAGGGACCTGAGAGAGCGGCGCGACGAACCGCTTGTCGCCGAACGCGTGATAGCCGAACAGACCGAGCTGGCAGTGGACGATTCGAACCTCGGACCGGTCGACCTCCTCGCGGACCTCGCTCGGAGCGACGCCGAACTCCTCGGCGATCGCGAAAGCGACCGCGCAGGGGAGGCCGCCGTTGACGCTCCGTCGGTCGATCTCTCGCTGAAGCTCCGCCATCCGCCTCACCTCCGAGGCGATTGTGCCGGATCGACGTGGCCCGCGAAAGGCCGGTGAGGAAGACGGTCCTCTCGGGTATCCTCTCACGCATCACGGCGGCAGGGGGTGGCGCGTGCTACTCTGGCTCGGATTCTCTCTCTCACTCGTCCTTCTCCTCGTCGTCGCGAGGCGGAACCTCGCCCTCGGGATGGCGATCGCCACCGTGGTCCTCGCGGCGTTCACGCTGACTCCCGGATCGTTTGGCGATGCGCTCCTGAAGACGATCTCCGATCCGTCGGTCCTCCTCCTCACGCTGATCGTCGGCATCATCCCTCTGATCGGCGGCGCGATGGAGACGTCGGGTGAAATGGAGCGTCTCGTGTCGAACCTGAGGATTGGAGTGCGGCCGTTGCTTGCGCTCGCACCGGCTCTCTTCGGGATGCTGCCGATGCCCGGCGGGACACTCCTGTCGGCCCCGCTGATCGAGCGCGGCGCCGGGAACACGGCACCGGACCTCAAGGCAGCTGTGAACGTTTGGTTCCGTCATGTGATTCTGCTCGTCTACCCGCTCGGTCCGTCGTTGATCGCCTCGGCGAAGATCGCCGGTCTTGAAGTCTACGCTGTGATCCCGTACCTGATCCCTGCGTTCCTGCTCACCCTGGGCGTCGGGTACGTCTTCCTCCTTCGACGGGCAAGCGGGCGGCTCGCACGAAGCGGCCCGTTCTCGCTTCGGGGCCTGGTCGTTCCGCTGGCGATCATCCTTGCGGCTCCGCTTCTCGATTTGGCGTTGAAGCGAACGGTCGATCTTCCGGTGACCGAGATCGGGACGAGCGTCGGTGTCTTCGTCAGTCTGGTCGGGGCGCTGGCGGCCGGCCGGCAAGGGCTCCGACAGCTCGGAGTGATTGCGGTCCGGATGAAACCGTGGAAGTATGCGCTGATCGTTCTCGCGATGTTCGCCTTCCTCAACGTGTTCATCGCGTCCGGCGTCCCCGAGCGGATCGCCGCGATGGCGCTCCCGCCGGTCGTCCTCTGCGTGGTGATCGGCGCCGCTCTCGGGCTGATCTCAGGACGGCTTCAGGCACCGATGTCGATCGTCCTCCCGATCTACGCGTCGACCTACGGCGCGATCTCGGCGCCCCTCTTCGCGCTGACCTACTTCGCCGCCTTTCTCGGATACATCCTGACGCCGATCCACCCGTGCATCTCGGTGTCGGTCGAGTACTTCGGGACGTCGATGGTCCCGTTCCTGCGGCGGGTGATCGTTCCTGCGGCGATTGGCTTGATCGTCTCGCTCGTGGTCGGGCTACTCCTCTTCTGAGTCGTCCGATCGGCGGACGTACAGCGTCTGCGTCGGGTAGGCGAACTCGATCCCCTGCGCCTCGAACGCACGCGCGATGCCCAAGTTGATCGCCTGCTGCCGGTCCATGTAGACGTTGTAGTCCGGGACGAGGACGTAGTAGACCGTCTCGAAGTCGAGCGCGAAGTCGCCGAACGACCGGAAGTGGCAGCGGTCGAACCGGACGTCCGGCTGATCCTCGATGATCTTCCGGACCGTCTCCGGGATCGACTCCAACACGTCGGGCGGCGTCTGGTAGGTGACGCCGAATGGGAAGACGACCCGCCGCTCGTACATCCGCTTGTAGTTGCGGACGCGGCTCGCCAGCAGGTCGCTGTTCGAGAAGATGATCTGCTCGCCGGAGAGGGAGCGGACCCTCGTCGTCTTCAGTCCGATCCGCTCGACCGTCCCCATCAGCTCGCCGACGATGATGAAGTCGCCGATGACGAACGGCTTGTCGACGATGATCGAAAGCGACGCGAACAGGTCGCTGAGGATGTTCTGCACCGCCAGGGCGATGGCGATTCCGCCGATTCCGAGGCCGGCGACCAGGGCGGTGATGTCGATCCCGAAGTTGTCGAGTGCGAGGAGGGCGACGATCGCCCAGATGGCGACCTTCGCGACGAAGCCGAGGGCGGCGAGCGACGTCGCGGTCGCCGCGTCGTCCTCCATCTTCCGTCTCGCCGTCCGCCGGATCCAGAACGTGGCGACGCCGTCACCCCAGAAGCCGGCCTGGATGAGAAGGGCGAGGACGAACAGCGCCCGCAGCGCCCGCTCCGCCACGTCCGGGAGGACGAGGATCAGCGACCCAGCGTAGAACGCGACGACCAGGATGAACAGGAATCGCGTCTTGGCGAGAAGCTCGACCAGCATGTCGTCGAACCGGCCGGGGGTCTTCGCGGTGACCGTCCGCAGGCGACGGACGAGGCGGCGCATCACGACCCGGAGGACGAACCAGGCGAACAGCACGATCGCGACGGCGAGGAGCCACGTCCACAGAGGATTCGAGTAGTAGACCGTCTTCAGGACTTCCATGCCGCTCCTCCCGGCTCACGCGAGCCAACCCGCTTCGGGACGAGAAACGAGCGTATCCGATCGGTCGGGAACCGATCAACCTGTTGATCGATCACGTGAGGGGGACCCGGTTCCGTCCGTGGCGGAGACGTGGCCGCGTCGGCAGGTTCCAGCGACGCCTTCGGCGGGTGACTCGTGTCCGGGCCGCACGTCGGGGAGAGTATCGAACCCGCGACCGCCGGTCGGTACGATCGAATCGATGGACAGGATCGAGGTTCTCGTTCAAGCTTCCGAGCTGTACGACGCGAAACGGGTCGGGGCACTGAAGGCCGACCTGCTGAAGCGGATCTCCTCCGCTTCGACGTCGTTCGAGCTCGAGCCCGTCAAACGGCCGTCCGGCGACCGCCTCGCGGCGATCCTCGTCCTGACCGGCGGCGTCGAACGGGAGGCGTTGAAGGCGATCGCGCAGCTCCCGCCGCCGGCGCTGCTGATCGCGCATCCCGGGCACAACTCGCTCCCGGCGTCGCTCGAGATCCTCGCGAGGATCCGCCAAGACGGCGGCGAGGGGAAGATCCTCTTCGGAACGCCGGAGGAGATCGCCGTCGGGCTCGACAGGGAACTGGCCGTCTCGAAGGCGTGGGAGGGGCTGAGGTTCAGCCGCGTCGGCCTGATCGGCGAACCGTCCGACTGGCTCGTCGCCAGCGACGTGGATCGTGCCTTCCTCAAGGGACGGCTCTCGCTCGAGCTGATCCCGATCGCCATGGACGAGCTGCTGGCGCGGATCGAGGAGGCGTCGGCGCCGAAGAAGGAGATCGCTCGGTTCAAGCGAGCAGCCCGCTCGGTCGACGATCGCGCGGCGGAGAACATCGAAAACTCGGTCGCGATCTACCGCGGACTGCGGTCCGTCATCGACGGGCGCAAGCTCGCCGCCTGCTCTGTCCGATGCTTCGATCTGGTCACCCGGCTCGGGCAGACCGGCTGCTACGCCCTGTCCCGGTTGAACGACGAGCGCGTCCCCGCCGGGTGTGAGGGGGACCTCCAGGCGCTCTTCTCGTTGTTCGTCGCCTTCCTCCTCTCCGGCCAGACGGCGTTCATGGGAAACGTCACCTCGGTCGAGCCGGTCGATCGGATCCTCGGGATGGCCCACTGCACCTGCCCGCTGTCGATGACGGCGCAATACTCCATCGCCACCCACTTCGAGTCCGATCTCGGAGCGGCGATCGCGGGGAAGATCCCCGTCGGACCGTGCACCGTCTTCCGCCTCGGCGGGGAGCGGCTCGATCGGCTGTTCGTCCGCGAGGGGACGACGGAGGAGACCACGGTTCGCGACGATCTCTGTCGAACGCAGACCCGGATCTCGGTCGACGGCTCGATCGACGAGCTCCTTGAGGCGCCGCTCGGCAACCATCACGTCCTCCTCGAGGGGCGTCATCGTAGGACGATCGAGACGTTCTTCGAGCGGTATCTCGGCTCCTGATCCGGCTCTTGCTGGGCTCCGGGCGAGCCGCTACCATGCGCTAAACGAGGGGTGATCGTCCATTGGCGGAACAACGGAAGATGCAGATCGCGGCCGACAACGAAGCGCGTCGCGGGCACTACTCGAACCTTGCGCTGATCTCCCACCGCAAGGAGGAGTTCATCATCGACTTCCTGTTCGTCGATCCGCAGACCCAGTCACCGAAAGGGGACCAGGCGCTCCTGACGTCGCGGGTTGTCCTGAACCCGGGGCACATGAAGCGGCTCTACCAGGCAATCGGGGAGAACATCCAGCGCTACGAGAAGAACTTCGGAACGATCGTCCTACCGCCGAAGCTGGCGTGACGAGGTCGCTGACGGAAGCGCATCGTGGAGCCGAAGCCGTTCGCCGGATACCGACCGATCCTCGTGGAGGAGCTCCGCCGCGTCCTCGCCGGCGACGGACCGTTGCGGAGCGTCCTTCGGTATCACGTGGGCCTGGAGGACGCGTCCGGCGAGCCCGCGGAGGCGCTCGGGAAGCTGATTCGTCCGTCGCTGACCCTTCTTATCGCCGACGAGCTCGGCGGCGATCGAAGGAAGGCCGTCGCGGCCGCCCTGGCACTCGAGCTGGTCCACGAGTTCTCGCTGATCCACGACGACGTGCAGGACCGCGACGAGGTGCGGCGCGGGCGACCGACCGTTTGGCGCCAATGGGGAGAGGCGCAGGCGATCAACGCCGGGGACCTGATGCTCGTCCTCGCGCTGGCCGAGGCGGGAAGAGCCGGGGACGCGGTCCGCGGCCGCGTGCTCGACGCGACGGTCGAGATGATCGAAGGGCAGGCGCTCGACGTTTCGTTCGACGGCCGCTGTTCAACCCGCAAGGAGTACTTCGGGATAGTCGACAGGAAGACCGGGGCGCTGTTCCGCTGCGCCTGCGAGCTCGGCGCGATCGTCGCCGGAGTCTCGCCGAAGGTGCGAGACCGCCTGAACGGGATCGGCCGGGAGCTCGGCCGCGCGTATCAGATCCGCGACGACTTCGCCGATGACCTCCTAGAGGCGTTGAAGAGGGACGTAGAACTCGGCAAGCGACCCGTCAAGGAATTCCGCCGGTGGTGGACGTTGCATCATCTCGTCGCGGCGAGAAGGAAGGAACGGAGTTTGCTCCTCCGCAAACTCGAGAAGATCGGCTCAGAAGAGGATCTCAACAGACTTCTCGCGAGGGCCCCCAAGACTTCGGGGGGAGCCGAGGCGGGGGGGGAGGCCCGGGCCGAAGTGAACCGCTGCTTGGAGAACGTCCTCGTGGCGTTCCAGCGCCTGCCGTCCAGCGAGTCGGGACTCCGCGAGATCCGCGCGCTGTGCGAATCGCTTCGGCTCGACGAAGGAGGCGCGCGATGACGCGCCAGGTTCTCGTTCGCGACGTCCCGATCGGCGGCGGCGCGCCGATCGTCGTCCAGTCGATGACGAACACCGACACCGCCGCCGTCGAAGCGACGGTCGCGCAGATCGGTCGGCTCGAGCGGGCCGGCTGCGAGATCGTCCGCGTCGCGGTCCCGAGCATGGACGCCGCGAGGGCGCTTCCCGGGATCCTCGAACGGATCTCGATCCCGCTCGTCGCCGACATCCACTTCGACCATCGCTTGGCGCTCGCGTCGATCGAGGCCGGGGTCGACAAGCTCCGGCTCAACCCGGGGAACATCACCGATCCGGAGAAGATCGCGACGGTCGCCGAGGCGGCGAACGAGGCGGGGATCCCGATTCGCGTCGGCGTCAACGCCGGTTCGCTCGACGAGCGGTTTCGCGACGCGAGCAACCACCCGACGGCTCGGGGAATGGTCGACAGCGCGCTCCACGAGATCCGGCTCCTCGAGGAGCGCGGTTTCGACCGGATCGTCGTCTCGCTCAAGGGGACCGACGTGCGGATGACGATTGATGCGTACCGTGCTTTCGCGCGTGAATCGGACTACCCGCTGCACCTCGGGATCACCGAGGCGGGAACGGCGTGGGAGGGCTCGATCCGCTCGGCCGTCGGCCTCGGCGTCCTCCTCGCCGAGGGGCTCGGCGACACGCTCCGCGTCTCGCTGACCGGGGACCCGGTGGAGGAGGTCCGCGTCGCGTACGAGATCCTCCGGGCGCTCGGGCTCCGATCCCGCGGGATCGACCTGCGGGTTTGCCCGACGTGCGGGCGAACGGGGATCGACCTCGAGGCGATCGCGGCCGAGGTCCGCCGCCAGCTGGGCGACGTCGCCGAGTCCCTGTCGATCGCGCTGATGGGATGCATCGTCAACGGTCCGGGCGAGGCGCGCGAGGCCGACGTTGGCCTCGTCGGGGCGCCGGGGCAGGGGACGATCTACGTGCGCGGCGAGCCAGTCGGTCCGGCCGTCCCCGAGGATCGGTTGGCTGGCGAGGTCGTCCGCGTTGCGCGCGAGCTGCTCGCCGAGCGCGGGAACTAGGGCCGTGCGCGTCGTCCGAGCCGAGGTCCTCGGCTTCTGCCATGGCGTCCGTCGGGCGGTCGAGCGGGTCGAGGAAGCCGTTGCGGACCACGGGACGGTCTTCTCGCTCGGGCCGGTCGTCCACAACGAGCAGGTAACCGCACGGCTCGCCCGCGTCGGCGTGAAGGTCGTGCAGTCGCTCGACGAGGTCCCGGACGGAGGCGTCGTCGCCGTCACCGCGCACGGCGCCGAGGCGGAGACCCTCGATCGGATCGCCGAGAGAGGACTGCCGCGGATCGACGCGACCTGCCCGATCGTTCGCCGAGCGCAGCAGGCGGCGGCGGAGCACACGGCAGCCGGGCGGACCGTGATCGTCTACGGCGATCCGGCGCACCCGGAGGTCCGCGGGATCCTGTCGCGGACCGGCGGACGCGGCGTGGCGACCGAATCCGCCGATCTCATGGACGCTTCGATCGAACCGCCGATCGCGCTCCTCGCCCAGACGACGGCCGATCCGGAAGGGTTCGAACGGTTCGTCGGCGCGGTGAGGGCTCGCTCCGACGGAGACATTACCGTCGTCGACACCACCTGCCCGGAGACGGTCCGCCGATACCGCGCGGCGCGTGATCTCGCCGCACGGGTCGACGGGATGGTCGTCGTCGGGAGCCGAAGCTCGGCGAACACGGTCCGGCTCGTCGACGTCTGCCGAGCCGCCGACGTCCCGACCTTCCTCGTTGCTTCGGCCGACGAAATCGGCTCGTCGATGCTCGGGGGGTTCCCGTTGATCGGCTTGACCGCCGGGGCGTCGACGCCCGACGCGATCATCGACGAGGTCCTTCGGTGTCTGCGGCGGCATCGCCTCTGATCTCGTATATAGAGACGATGCTGTTCGTCGATCGCACTTTTCGAGAACACGGAATCGCGCTATAATGCCGGCGCTTCGAACGAGGTGATCGCCGTGCCGCAAACCATGATGGAGAAGATCCTCGCGGACCACGTCCGTGAGGGGACCTCGGAGCGGGGGCAGGAAGTCGGGATCCGGATCGACCAGTGTCTCACGCAGGACTCGACCGGAACGATGGCGTGGCTCGAGTTCGAGGCGCTCGGGCTCGACCGCGTGAAGGCCGATCTGGCGGTTTCGTACTCCGACCACACGTCGCTCGGGTTCAAGGGAGAATCGACCGACGACCACGTCTTCCTTCAGACGATCGCGTCGCGCTACGGCGCGAAGTTCTCCAAGAACGGAAACGGCGTCTGCCATCAGATCCACTACGAGCGGTTCGGGGTCCCGGGCAAGACGCTGATCGGCTCGGATTCCCACACGCCGACCGGGGGCGGCCTGGGGATGCTGGCGATCGGCGCCGGGGGGATGGACGTCGCCGTGGCGATGGGCGGCGGCCCCTTCTATCTGACCGTCCCGAAGGTGATGAGGATCGTCCTGACCGGGAAGCTCCCGCCGAACGTCAGCGCCAAGGACGTGGCTCTGGAACTGCTTCGGAGGATCTCGGTGAAGGGCGGCGTCGGCTACGTCCTCGAGTTCGCCGGACCGGGGGTGAAGACGCTCTCCGTCCCCGAGCGCGCGACGATCACGAACATGGGGACCGAGACCGGCGCGACGTCGTCGATCTTCCCGTCCGACGAGGTCACACGGGCGTTCCTGAGGATGCAGGGTCGCGAGGGAGATTGGACGGAGCTCAAGGCCGACGAGGACGCGGTCTACGACGAGACGATCGAGATCGACCTCTCGACGCTCGTACCGCTCGTGGCGATGCCCGGGATGCCGGACAACGTGTTCGACGTCGAGGCGGTGGCGGGAACGAAGCTCGACCAGGTATTCATCGGCTCGTGCACCAACGGGTCGTACCGGGACATCAAGTTCGTCGCCGAGATGCTCAAGGGGAAGAAGGTCTCGACCGACGTCGACGTCATCGTCTCCCCCGGCTCGCGGCAGGCGTGGGAGATGCTGATGGAGGACGGGAGCTTCCTCGAGCTCACGAAAGCCGGCGTCCGGATGATCGAACCGGGGTGCAACGCGTGCATCGGCATCGGCTTCGTCCCGGGGACCGGGCACCTGTCGCTTCGGACCGTCAACCGAAACTGGGAGGGCCGCGGCGGGAACAAGTTCGGCAAGCTGGCGCTGTGCGGGCCGCAGGTCGCGGCCGCGTCGGCGCTGAAGGGCGTCATCGTCGACCCGCGCAAGCTGCCCGAGCCGAAGGTCAAGGTCGACCGGCTGACCGTCGACGACTACCTGATCCTCGAACCGGAGGGGCCGAGCGTCGAGATCCGCCGGAGCCCGAACATCGTGCCGCTCGGAAGGCAGACGCCGCTCGAGCCGGTCCTCCGTGGCGAGGTGCTCCTGAAGCTCGGCGACGGCGTGTCGACCGACGCGATCCTCCCCGCCGGACCGCTGACCCAGCACCTGCGATCGAACCTGCCGGAGATCGCGAAGTACACCTTCCACTACGAGGACGAGACGTTCGCCCAGCGTGCAGACGAAGCGGGCGGCGGGTTCATCGTCGGCGGGGACAACTACGGGCAGGGATCGTCGCGCGAGCACGCGGCGCTCGCACCGTGGAGGCTCGGGATCGAGGCGGTGATCGCGAAGGCGTTCGCGCGGATTCACCGGGCGAACCTGATCAACATGGGGATCCTTCCGATCGTCGCCGACACCGACGCCGTCGAGCAGGGCGACCGGCTCGAGATCGACGTGTCGTCCCTCGACGCGCCCGAGCTGACGGTGAAGAACCTCACGAAGGGGACGACGCTGGTGGCGGTGCACGACCTGTCCGAACGCGAGGCGGACGTGGTCCGAGCCGGCGGTCTCCTAGCTTTCACCGCGGGGATCTCGGGATAAGGGGCGAGCGAGAGGGCGGAATCGACCTCCGAAGGAGGGCAACACCATGGCCGATCGAGAGGCACCGGAGCCAACGAGCGGAACAGCGATTACGAAGGGCGCCGACGGGTTGAACGTTCCCGACCGTCCGATCGTCCCCTACATCCGCGGGGACGGAACCGGCGTCGACATCACGCCGGTGATGATCGAGGTCGTCGACGCCGCGGTGGAGAAGGCGTTCGGCGGCGGGCGGAAGATCGCGTGGCTGAAGGTCCTCGCCGGTGACGAGGCGATCGAGGTCAACCATCCGGAGCTCAGTGAGGACGAGATCGCCGCGATCGAGCCCGACGAGCGGCAGAAGCTGTACCTCCCGGAGGAGACGGTCGACGCGATCCGCACCTACCTTGTAGCGATCAAGGGACCGCTGACCACGCCGGTCGGCGGAGGAATTCGAAGCCTCAACGTGACGCTGCGGGTCCTCCTCGACCTCTACGCCTGCGTCCGCCCGGTGCAGCACATCGGAACCCCGGCGCCGGTCAAGCGGCCGGAGGACGTCGACATCGTCTTCTTCCGCGAGAACACCGAGGACGTCTACTGCGGGATCGAGTGGCAGGCCGACTCCGCCGAGGCGAAGAAGATCATCGGCTTCCTCGACGAGGAGATGCACGTCGGCCGGAAGATCCGGTTTCCCGAGCACTGCGGCATCGGGGTCAAACCGATCAGCGCCGAGGGCTCGAAGCGGCTCGTCCGCGCGGCGATCGAGTACGCCGTCGCCAACCGGCGCCCGACGGTCACCCTCGTCCACAAGGGGAACATCATGAAGTTCACCGAGGGGGCGTTCCGCGACTGGGGCTACGAGGTCGCGAATGAGTACCCGCAGCTCGTCGGCGAGGAGGAAGTGACCGCGGAGCACGGCGGCCGGGTCCCGGAGGGGAAGATCCTGATCAACGACCGGATCGCCGACCAGTTCTTCCAGCAGATGCTCCTTCGCCCGACCGAGTACTCGGTCGTCGCGACAATGAACCTGAACGGCGACTACGTCACCGACGCCGCGGCGGCGCAGGTCGGCGGGCTCGGCGTCGCTCCCGGCGCGAACATCAACTACCAGACCGGGCACGCGATCTTCGAGGCGACGCACGGCACCGCGCCGAAGCACGCCGGCCAGGACAAGGTCAACCCGGGGAGCCTCATCCTCTCCGCGGTCGAGATGCTGCGGTACATGAACTGGCAGCCCGCGGCCGACCTGATCGTGCAGGGGATCAAGGCGGCGATCGCGGCGAAGAGGGTCACCTACGACCTCGAGCGGCAGATGGAAGGGGCGACGCTCCTCTCCTGCTCGGCGTTCGGCGACGAGATCGTCCGGCGGATGTAAGGAAGGTTCGAGAGACATGGCACAACGAGGGATACGCGAATACGACGCGAAGCGGATGCTGGCGAGGGCCCTCGGCGCCGCGTCGACGGCCGACGAGCGGCTCGTTCTCGTCGGTCCGGACACCGACCTCGACGGCCTGCCCGCGCAGCGGCCGTGGCTCGAGACGACGAAGCTCGTGGCCAAGCCCGACCAGCTGTTCGGCAAGCGCGGGGTGAATGACTTGCTCTTCGTCGACAAAAGCTTCGACGAGGTCAAGACGTGGATCGGCGAGCGGAGGAACAAGCAGGTCACGATCGAGGGGGCCGGCGGGAAGACGACCGGTGTCCTGACCCACTTCTTGATCGAGCCGTTCGTCCCGCACGACGTCGAGTACTACGTGGCGTTCACGTCGAGACGCGACGCGGACGTCATTCACTTCTCGACTGAGGGAGGCGTCGACATCGAATCGGTCTGGGAGACGGTGATCGAGATCGAGGTGCCTATTCTCGGGACGCTCGACCGGGCCACCCTCGAGGAACGGCTCCCGGAGTTTCCTGAGCAGGAGGAGGTCGTTTCCTTCATCGAGGCGCTGTACCGGATCTACGTCGACGACCACTTCGCCTACCTCGAGCTCAACCCGTTCACCCTGGCCGACGGAACGATCGTCGCTCTGGACGCGGTGGCCAAGCTCGACGACACCGCGGCGTACCAGTGCGCCGAGCGGTGGGGGACGATCGAGTTCCCGAAGCCGTTCGGGACGACGACGACGGAGGAAGAGGCGTACGTGAAGTCGCTCGACGAGAAGACGGGCGCGTCGCTCAAGCTGACCGTCCTCAATCCGGACGGTCGGGTGTGGCTCCTCGTCGCTGGCGGCGGGGCGTCCGTCATCTACGCCGACACCGTCGTCGACCTCGGCTTCGCCGACGAGCTCGCCAACTACGGCGAGTACTCGGGCAACCCGTCGACCGAGATGACATACGAGTACACAAAGACGGTGCTCGATCTGATGACGCGGACGCCCGATCCGAAGGGGCGGGCGAAGTTCCTCGTCATCGGCGGCGGGATCGCCAACTTCACCGACGTGGCGAAGACGTTCACCGGGATCATCCAGGCGCTCGAGGCGTACAAGGAGCGACTGCAGCAGAACAACGTGAGGATCTTCGTCCGCCGCGGCGGTCCGAATTACGTGGAAGGGCTGGAGAAGATGCGGCGAGCGGGCGAGCGGATCGGCGTGCCGATCGAGGTGTACGGCCCGGAGACGCACATGACGGCCGTCGTCCCGATGGCGCTCGAAGGGGGGAAGTAGGATGGAACGGTACGAGCTGTTCTCGCGCGACACGAAGGCGTTCGTGTACGGCAACCAGACGCGCGCCGTGCAGCGGATGCTCGACTTCGATTATCTCTGCCGCAAGGACGCCCCGTCCGTCGTCGCGATGATCACCCCCGAGCGCCGCGGCTTCGAGAAGTTCTTCTGGGGGACGCGGGAGATCACGATCCCCAAGGTCCAGACGATCGCGCAGGCGACGGAGCGCTGGCCGGACGCCGACGTGATGATCAACTTCGCCTCGCAGCGTTCGGCGTTCGACTCGACGATGGAGGCACTCGGCACGGAGACGATCCGCACGATCGCCGTCATCGCCGAGGGCGTCCCCGAGCGGCACGCGCGGATCCTCGCCGCGACCGCGAAGGAGCGGGGCAAGTGGATCATCGGCCCGGCGACCGTTGGCGGGATCCAGGCCGGCTCGTTCAAGATCGGCAACACCGCCGGCACGATGGACAACATCAAGGAGGCGAAGCTGTACCGGCCCGGGTCGGTCGGGTTCGTCTCCGTCTCCGGCGGGATGTCGAACGAGGCGTACAACATCATCGCCCGCGCGACCGACGGGCTGTACGAGGGGATCGCGATCGGCGGCGACGCCTTCCCCGGCTCGACCCTCCTCGATCACCTGCTTCGCTACGAGGAGAACCCCAAGATCAAGCTGCTCGTCTGCCTCGGGGAGGTCGGTGGCACGGCCGAGCACGAGATCGCGGCCGCCGTGAAGGGCGGGCGAATCACGAAGCCGCTCGTCATGTGGGCGACCGGGACGTGCGCCAAGGTGCTCCCCGGCCAGGTTCAGTTCGGCCACGCCGGGGCGAAGGCCGGCACGGAGAACGAGACCGCCGACGCGAAGAACCAAGCGTTGCGCGACGCCGGCGTCATCGTTCCTGACTCGTTCGACGACTACGGCGAGAAGATCCGGGAGACGTACGAGAAGCTCGTCGCCGACGGGACGATCGTCCCGGCCGAGGAGTTCGAGTCTCCGGCGATCCCGATGGACTACGCCCAAGCGGTGGCCGAGGGGCTCGTGCGCAAGCCGACGAGCTTCGTCTCCACCATCTGCGACGAGTCCGGCGACGTGCACAACTACTGCGGCGTGCCGATCGACGAGGTGATCGAGCGGAAGCTCGGGATCGGCGGCGTGATCGGCCTCCTCTGGTTCAAGAAGGAGATCCCCGCCTACGCGCGCGAGTTCCTCGAGATGGTCGTCCAGATCATCGCCGACCACGGTGCCGCCGTCTCCGGCGCGCACAACGCGATCGTCACCGCCCGGGCGGGGAAGGACCTCATCTCGTCGCTCGTCAGCGGGATCGTAACGATCGGCCCCCGGTTCGGCGGGGCGGTCAACGGCGCAGCCGAGCACTTCCTCTTCGGCCTGAGGAACCGGATGGCGCCGCGCGACTTCGTCGACCACATGAAGTCGAAGAGCGTCAACATCCAGGGGATCGGCCACCGGCTGCACACGATCGAGCATCCGGACAAGCGGGTCGAGCTGATGAAGACCTACGCGCGGACGCACTTCCGCGCGACGCCGCTGCTCGACTACGCGTTGTCCGTCGAGGCCGTTACGACGCAGAAGAAGAACAACCTGATCCTGAACGTCGACGGGTGCATCGGCGTGCTGCTGGTCGATCTGCTCAAGGAGCTCGAATTCACCGACGAGGAGATCGACCGGATGATCGCGATGGGCACGTTCAACGCCCTGTTCGTCCTCGGCCGCTCGATCGGCCTCATGGGCCACTACTTCGACCAGAACCGCTTGGAGCAGGGGCTGTATCGGCATCCCCTGGATGACATCCTTTACGACGTGCCGGATCGGCCGGACGTCGTCGGTTGACGATCGGTCCGTCGGATCGGAGCCGCGAAGCGGCCGGAGATGGGTTGCTGGGTGCGCCTGAGCGGACTACGATCGGCGCATTCCACGAACGGAGATCTCGAATGATGGGACCGAGGGAGCACGACGGCCCGCTGGGCACGCTCGAGAAGTGCGTCAAGATCCTGACCCTGTTCGTCGAACGTCCGGTTCTTCAGGTCTCCGAGATCGCCGAGGATCTCGGCCTTCCGCGGAGCACCGCGTATCGCTACGTCGCCGCGTTGAGGGCGCACCTGCTCGTCGAGGAGGCGTCCGAGCGTCCCGGCTATCGCTTGGGGGCGAAGATCCTCGAGCTCGCCGCGACGATGACGCACAGGCCGCTCCGCGACGTGGCGCTCCCGTACATGGAGCGGATCGCCCGCGAGACCGGGGAGACGATCATCCTCTGCGGACTGCACGAGCACGTCGGGATCTGCATGGAGATCGTCGAGGGGCACCACACCCTCCGCGTGTCCTACGACCTCGGCGACACCTATCCCCTGCACGCCAGCGCCACCGGGAAGGCGATCTTCGCCCACCTCGAGCCGACGGAGCAGGAGATGATCATCGAGGACGTCGGGCTCGAGCGGTTCACCGACACGACGATCACCGATCCGGCGATCCTTCTTCAGGAATCGGAGAAGATCCGGAAGAACGGCTACTCCGAGAGCGACGGCGAGGCGATTGAAGGAACGCGCGGGATCGCCGCGCCGATCTTCTCCTTCTCCGGGAGGATCGTCGCCTCGCTCGGTGCCTCCGTGCCTCGCCACCGAGGAGAGGGCTCCCCCCGACAGCAACTGATCGGCCTGCTCACCGACGCCGCCCGCCGCATCACCCGCGAGATCACCGCGCAGGAGACGCGACGGGGGTAGGAAGCCGAGACAGCTCACGGCTTCCAGTTCGGGGGCCAGTTCACGGCGCTCATGCAATGCTCGAATTGCCGCCAATCGCAGGCCTGAAGGACGAATACTGATCCTGTCCCTCGTCCCTTCGAACGACTGGCTCCTTGGCTGCACAGTGGGAGTTGAGTGGTGAAGCTATGCAGGAGAGTCCATCCGAGCGAGAGCGCTAGATCGGTTTAGTCGCCTTCTTGAAGCTGCCCCGGCGTTCACGCACCGAAGGGACCGAGTCTCCGGTGATCTCTGCCCCTTCCTTATCGAGTCCGCTTTCAACTGAGTATCTCAGGTGTTGACCTTTCTTCGTCATGGAAGTACAGTGGATGTCACAAGAAACCATCATGAAGCAGGGGCGCGAAAAGGGTCTACGCTAGCTTCGGGTAGCTACAGCAGAGAGATTATTTCTCATGACCTGCTAGCGTAGAAGGGGAGGTCATGGGTTGGAGGGAGGTGCGAGGTGAAAAGCAAGCGCGGTGTCTGCATCGGCGTGACGGTGGCAATCGCTGCTGGGATCGCTATTTGGCTGGGGCTCTTTCCGCCATGGGGCGGAGAGTCCATGAGTGATGAGTTTACGATTGGGGCTCTTCTGCCACTTACTGGATCCGGTGCGATGTACGGGCAGAATGCACAGCAGGGGATTGAGCTCGCACTTGACAAGACTGCTGGGTTCTGCCGAACACGAATTCACGTAGTGTACGAAGACACTCAGCTGACACCTCAGGTAGGCCTGAGCGGTGCACGGAAACTCATCGACGTTAATGGCGTTTCAGTGATCATAGGAGCGATGGGTAGCTCCGTAACACAGGCGGTTGCGCCTGTGTGCGAGGACTCCCAGGTTGTACTCCTTTCACCAGTATCGTCTGCACCAGAGATAACGAATGCTGGTGACTACATATTCAGGGTTTGCCTCTCTGACGTTTACGAGGGTGCTGTGATGGCATCGAAGGCATACGAGGCTCTGAACCTGCGGACTGTTGCCATCCTGTACATCGTGAATGACTACGGTGTCGGCTTGAGAGAGGTATTCGAAAGGGAATTCAGTGCTCTTGGAGGGACAATCTTACTTGCCGAAGCGTTTGATCAAGACGCGACGGATTTCCGGACACAGCTGACCAAGATCAAAGCCGCGGCGCCGGACGCCGTCTTCCTCGTCGGATACAAGGAGATGATTCCTATACTGATACAGGCTGTTGAGTTAGGAATGCATACTCAGTTCCTTAGCACGGTGATGTTCGATGACCAGGAGATCCTCCAACAGGCTGGCGAGGCTGCGGAGGGGGTTATATTCACTACGTGGGACTACGAACCGGCAGGAGGATATGCACCGCGTGATGAGTTTCTGGATGCATTTCGCGAGAGGTTTGGTGCGGAACCTGGTCTCTTCTGTGCTGAAGCCTATGATGCAATGATGCTAGTTGGTCAGGCTATCTGTGACGGCGCCAGCACAGCGGACGAGTTCCGGGATGCACTCTATTCTGTTGTCGGGTTCGAAGGTGCATCGGGTGTGATCACGATCGACGAGAACGGCGATACCGTCAAACCTCTAATGCTCAAGACAGTCAGAAACGGCAGGTTTGAGTTCTTGTACGAGTAGGTGACATGTGGAAGCAAGGAGGTCTCCATGCGGTTCCTTCGACCGCGAATGCGTGATGACGTCGTAGTACTGCTCGGCGTACGACAGATTCTTGGCAGTCTGGCTCTTGGCCTGTTCGCAGCTTTTGCGGCAGCTGTGTTGTTGTACATCTACGACCGCACTCTTGTATCGAGCGGGTTTTACTACTTGGCCAACATTCTGATTCTGTTCTTGGTTGCGATCCTGCAGCTGCTCATCCGTGTGCTCTTCTCGAGACCCGTTGGAGAAACCCCAGTTCCAGACCTCAACGAGGCAAAGGGCCTCACCGATGCTATGAAGGCTGCCAGGCGCAGTCTATGCGCCGTCTCAAGCAAGCCGCTCGCACTCTGGGAGAGTCCGACGTTTACCTACTACCTCATGGTACAAGGAGTCAAGACAGTAGTTGAATTCTGTCGGAGAAGCTGCTCCGGAATCGAAGCAGGACATGGAATGAGCATAGGAAACCAGAACGGAGCTGAGTATCGCGCTGAGGAGGCTGCGCTACTGGAGTCACTGGCGCAGGGGGGCGCACCTCAAGGGTTCTTCAGCCTTCGGATTCTCGTCTACCCATCTACTGCGTACAGGGCTCGAGGCAGGTTCTTTGAGAAACTCATCGAGCTACACAGGTATTTCAGAGTTCATTGCATACCCCTTGTGCTCGAAGACCTAGTGAAGTGGATGAACAGACACGCAACGGATCAGGAGAACCACCGGCTCCGTACCTTTGCGATTAGGACTGGTTGTGCTGAGGACAATCCCTGTCCGGACTTCCTGATGGTCGACTTGGGGGCGGAGACTGAAGGTGTGGCGTTAGAGCATGACAAGAGGGCTGTCTGGTGGTACGTTCATTCCGAAGGTAGGACCGACATAGAGGCAAGACCGCGGATTGGCAATGAGACCATCTGGGATGAATCAAAGGCATCCCTTGCTCTTCTATGTCGTGCTGCTAGGGAGTGCCGGTGGCCCAACGACTCGTCTCTGGGTCAAGGTGCCGAGTTTCTTGGGCTTCGCGAACCGGTTGGTGGTGTGGCGGCGCACCGCACCTAGCCCAAAGATGCGCCTTCTTGGCCAACTGGTTGTCAATGGTCTTGTAGCTGCGGGGATCTACGCTTTGGTGGCAGTTGGATTCTCACTTACATATCGGGTTGTCAAGTTCTTCAACTTCGCCCATGGGGCAGCAATTGCGTGCGGGGCCTATGTGGCCTATGCGGCGATGCACATGGCGGGTTGGGGACTTGCAGCGTCTCTGCTGCTGGGTGGCTTGGGAGCATCGGCTGTTGGAATTGCCATTGACTTCGTCGTCTACCGCCCACTGAGGAGCAGGCGGAGTCCTCCTCTTGCGTTTCTACTGGCATCCTTTGGCACACTTATTGTGTTTCAGAATGCCCTTGCGTTGGCATTCGGCAGTCGCCCTCTGCTGTTGAGAAGTCAACCAGCAGCCGCTGGTATCAGCCTGGGATTCGGCACGATAACGATTAGCCAACTAGCCATACTCGGCGTGGCAGTGATGGCCACGCTGGCTGTTCGTGTCTTCTTGTTGAAGTCACGGGTTGGATGGGCAGTACGCGCGGCTTCGGATGATGAAACAGGCGCCAGGGCTGTCGGTATAGATCCTGAGGCGATGATCCGACTCTCCTTTGGTTTGGGGTCTTTCCTCGCTGGAATTGGAGGGGCTCTCATTGCTCTTGAGACACGTCTGGAGCCCACTATGGGAATGCCGCTAATGCTCAAGGGGATTGTTGCATCTGTTGTTGGTGGCGTGGGGAACACAATGGGGGCGATCCTTGGAGCTTTGCTTGTTGGACTTGCCGAGAACGTTGGCGTCATATCCATCTCTTCTGGCTGGAAAGATGCCATCGCATTTGGAATCCTGATTCTGTTCCTGCTCTTACGCCCCCAAGGGATTCTTGGTACTTCCAGGGAGCAGTTGTGAACTACATTCTTCATATTCTTGTGAACTCCATTACGTATGGGATTGTCGCCATAGGCCTCAATCTCGTTGTCGGAGTCACCGGGCTGGCAAGCTTTGGGCACGCTGCTTTCGCTGGAGTCGCGGCCTACACTACTGCTCTCCTATCAAACTACGTAGGACTGTCTCCGTGGCTCGGTCTTGCACTTGGCATTCTCATTGCAGGAAGTATAGGCATACTGGTTGGTGCAGTTGCACTTCGCCTTCGGGGTGACTACTTGGCGCTCGCGACCTTCGCGCTGGGTCTCCTGGCAGCTTGCGTGGCTCGAAACTGGGTATCAGTGACTCGTGGCCCGCTGGGTCTTCCGGGCATCCCCTCATTGTCTGTTGCCAATCACGACTTGATCTCGCCGCTTGAGTTTCTGCCTGTCCCAGTTCTGTGTTTGGCAGCAGTTCTGGCTGTGACTGCGTGCATCATGCGAAGCCCGCTTGGGCGTGTGTTGCGAGCGATTCGAGAGGATGAGACGGCGGCAATGACGTGTGGCAAGGACACTTATGGTGCCAAGGTGAAGATATTCGGCGTGGGCGCAGGCATCGCAGGCATCGCAGGTAGCCTGAATGCTCATTACGTGAGGTTTGTCTCCCCTGACTCCTTTTCGATTACGGAAACAATCCTCGTTCTCCTCATGGTCATACTCGGCGGATTGGGGAGCTTCTGGGGCCCCCTGGTGGGGGCACTTCTTCTAACACTAGTGCCGGAACTGCTTCGCTTCGTAGGACTGCCTACAGGTAGCGCGCCCTATGCCAGGCAGATTCTATACGGCCTAATCCTAATTACTCTGATGCTGTGGAGGCCTCAGGGGCTTCTGGGTACCCACAAACTGAGGTAGGATCGAGCAGTGATACTTCGAGTAGAGGCTCTTCGTAAAGAGTTTGACGGTGTCGTTGCAGTAGACGATCTATCATTCTGTGTCAGGCAGGGAACTGTTACTGCGCTGGTTGGCCCAAACGGATCGGGGAAGACAACCGTGTTCAATCTCATCACCTCGGTAGTATCGTCGTCAGGGGGTGAGATCTTTCTCGATGGCTGTTCATTGCGCCAGATGTCCACGTACCGCATAGCGCGTCTTGGAGTAGCGCGGACGTTCCAGAGGATACGGATCATGCGTGAGATGAGCGTGCTAGAAAACGTGATGCTGGCACACCAGTACATACACGCTGAGGAGGGGATCTTGCCCGCGGTCTTCTGCCGACGCAGAGTGAAACATGCGGAAGATCACGCTGAAGAAAAAGCGGTTCGGTCACTTCGCACGGTAGGTCTCATCGGCAAGCAGACTGCGCTTGGCGGAACATTGTCGCATGGACAGCGGAAGCTCCTAGAACTAGCCCGAGCGATTTCCTCGGATGCTTCGCTCATGCTGCTTGATGAGCCGGCTGCCGGCGTGTTTCCCGAGACACGCGAGAAGATCAACAAGGTAGTTCGCGCTCTAGCTGAGGCTGGGAAGACAGTCCTCTTCATCGAGCATGATCTGAGGATGATCCACCAGGTCTCTGACCGCGTGATTGTTCTGAACTACGGGCGCATGATTGCCGATGGGCGCCCGAATGAAGTAATGTTGCAGCAAAACGTAGTTGAGGCGTACCTTGGACTCTCCAGCGGGGCCGTTTTACACACCGAAAGCAACTAGACTCGTGCTACAACAGCATAGGAGATCGACGAGAGCACTCGAATCTCAGCGTCACCTATCTCTGCGGCTGTCAGAAGCCTTGCTAGTCGGTCTCGAGTGAATTGCTCTGACCTAAGGCCTTCTGTTGTGAGAATTGTACCACTGTGAGTCACGCTCTTGATGTGCAGCTTCACATGCGCATATGACGCATGACGCGCTTCAAGCGCTCTCTCAGAGTACACGCTGAGGAGGATCACACCTCCAGGGCGGGTGACCCGCTTCATCTCCTTCAGAGCTTCAACCTTGCGCTTCGGGATGTTCCCCAGCGTGTTCGTCATGCATATCGTCATGTCAAACTCATCGGCCGAGAGCCTGGTTTTTCGAGCGTCCCGGAGTAGGAACTGGACATTCTCCCAGTTATCTTTCTCCTTGGTGGCAATGGCTCTGTCAAGCACAGCCCGGTTGTTGTCAATGCCAACAATCGAACTGCAGAGAAGACGAATCCGAGAGATGTGCCGCCCATAACCGCATCCTATGTCTAGGAGGGCTGGCCGACCCAACTTGCGGATCTCAACATCCAGTAGGCTTTCCTCGCCGTGCAGCCATTCCTGAATCGTATCGTCTCCTGGATCATTCGCCCACTTCGTGAAGTAATCCTCTGTCCAGAAGCGCGCAAAAGGGCCGTTCCTGTTGGCTTTCATGTTCGTCCCTCAGCGATCGACTTGTTTGGCCGTATACGCATCCACATACCAACTCCCATTGTCGTCGATCGCCGTCTTGCCTACAAAGGACCAGAGCGACCTGTGCTAAGGCCCTGTGTCTGTCTCACAGCGGGCATGGTCCCCACGTCCTGTAGCTTCATGCTTCAACTGGACGGCTTGGATCCGTAGAATTCGATGACGCAAGGGTTCCCTGGCTTGTGTGCCGGAAGTCGGTGTTTCGGAGGGAGTGACATGGGAAGTTTGCTCGAAGTAGAGGGGCTATCCGTCCGATACGGAGACGAACGAGCTATTGAAGACCTGGACCTTGTTGTAGGTGCAGGTGAGGTTGTAAGTCTGATCGGCCCAAACGGAGCAGGCAAGTCCACTACATTGAAGGCCATCAGCGGCTTTGTATCATGCAATGAGGGAGCAGTCACGCTCTCTGGCGAGAGGATCACAGGACTGCCTCCGTACAAACTGGTCAGAAAGGGACTAGTTCTTGCGCCTGAGGAGAGGCATGTCTTTGGATCCATGTCAGTGCTTGAGAACCTCTTGCTCGGGGCCTACACCCTGAGGCGGGGAAGGCTTATTGACGAAAGGCTTGCGGATGTACTATCCATGTTCCCGCTCCTGCGCCGGCTGCAACATCGACGTGCATCGACACTCAGCGGAGGCGAGCAACAGCTTCTCTCAATGGGCAGAGCCCTGATGCTCCGTCCGGTTCTCTTATTGCTTGATGAGCCGTCGTTCGCTCTGTCACCGAATTACGTAGAGGTTGTTTTCGGAAAAATCGCGGCGATTCCAGATGATAGCACTAGCGTCCTCCTTGTAGAGCAAAACGCCCGGATGGCGTTGCTGAACTCGGATCGGACCTACGTATTCCAGATCGGCCGAATCTGTCTTCAAGGTTCCTCACGTGACTTGCTCCGGGATCCGCAGGTTGGTGCGCTCTATCTTGGCTTATGAGATGGTTGTGCTGGAGATCTGTGAACCCTTGCACTTGTCTCCCAGAAGAGGGAGCGTCCACCCACGTTCCTTTCACGGTACTAAGGAAAGACCGGGGCGGTTGAGGACGATGCTGTTTCGGTTGCCGTCTGCCGAGTTGGCGGGGAGACATGGCGGCAAGGCTAACGCGAAGCCTACGACTGTAACAGCAACTTGCTAGCAATGGGCTACCTAGATCAGCAGCACGTCCCCGGCGATGTTGACGGCGTGATCGCCGATGCGTTCGAGGTTGTGGAGGATCTCGACGAACAGGATCCCGGCTTGGGGGTCGCACGTCCCGTCTTCGAGCCGGCGGACGTGGGTCGCCTTGTACTGGGTCTCGAGCCGATCGACGTCCTTCTCGACTTCGAGCGCTTGGTGAGCGGCATCCTGATCCTCCCCCTGGAGGGCGCGGAGCGACAGGCGATACAGCTCGGTCGCTCGATCGAACATGTGCCCCAGCTCGTCGACGGCGAGCTTCGAGAACGGGTGGCCGTTCCGCCGGGCGCGGCCGGCCCGCTGGGCGATGTTGACGGCGTGGTCGCCGATCCGCTCGATGTCGCCGACGACGTGGCGGAAGACGTGAAGCCGCCGCTCGTCCTCGACCGACAGGGAGCTTCCGTCGATGCGATCGAGGTACTCGTCGACGGCGTCCTGCAGCGTGTCGATGGCGTCTTCGGTCTCGAACACGGAGGACGCTTCGAGGGCGCCCTGCTCGAAGAGCGCGCCACGCGAGGCAGACAGCATCTCGACGGTCATTCTCCCCATCCGCATCAGCTCGCGGCGCGCTTGCTGTAGGGCGACCTGGGGCAGGCGGAGGAATTGATCGCCCAGATACTGGGGCTCGACGGGCTCACCGCGCTCCTTCCCGGGGACGAGGCGGGTGACGATCCAGACCAATCCGCCGACGCAGGGAATGAGAGCGAGCGTGACGAGGACGTTGAAGAAGGTGTGCGCGTTGGCGATCTGCCGCGTGAGGGACGACGACGTCAGCGCGACGAGCCCCGCGTACCAACCGACGATCGGAACGAACGCGGCAACGCCGAGGACGTTGACGAACAGCTGGGCCACGGCCAGCCGCCGCGACGACAGGGACGAGCCGATCGACGCGATCTGCGCGGTGATCGTCGTCCCGATGTTCGCGCCGAGGATGAGGGCGATCGCTGCCGGCAGCGACAGGAGTCCGGCGCTCCCCATTCCGATGACGAGCGCAGTCATCGCCGACGAACTCTGGATGACGGCGGTGACGCCGGCACCGACGAGGACACCGAGGAGTGGACGATCGGCACAGCTCTGGAGCAGCCGAAGCACGCCCTCGGTCTGCGCCAGCCCCTTCAGCCCGCCGGAGACGACGCTCATCCCGAGGAAGAGGAGACCGAAGCCGAGGACGATCCGCCCGACGTCGCCGGCCCGCTTGCCGCGGAAGATCTCGGCGAGGAGGAATCCGAACGCGATGATCGGCAGATAGTAGTGGCCGATCTTGAACGCGATGATCTGCGCGGTCACGGTCGTGCCGATCTCCGAGCCGAGCATCACCCCGATCCCCTGGGCCAGGGTGAGCGCCCCGGCGTTGATCAGGCCGATCAGCAGGACCATCGTCATGCTGCTCGATTGCAGGGTGCCGCACGTCAGCGCCCCGACGATCGCACCGCGATACGCCTTCCCGGTCAGCCGCTCAAGGAGGGAGCGCATCCGATCGCCGATCGCCCGCTTGAGGGCGTCGCTCAGGACGCGGAGGCCGTACAGGAAGAGGGCGAGCCCGCCGACCGTGCTAAACAGAACCCCCACCGCATCCATAGCGACCGCCCGGAGTGTATAGATGGATGGGATTATATGGTTTGCCGCGCGCGGATGTCAATCTTCAGGAAGCGAAGTTCTGAATAGGGTTTCCGTGAAAAACGACGGAAGGCCCAACTGTCGGGAACCGTGTCGGATCGTGCCGACGCCCGGTGATCCCGGCCGGTTGGGCGGGCGCGAGGGATCGGCTACCCTCTCCGGCATGACTTCACAAGGCGACGCACGGTTGGCGCGGATCGGAGAGATCGTGGAGGCGAAGGGCGCAGTGCCTGAAGGCCTCGACCCGTTCACGTTCTGCAAAGAAATCCTTCCGCTCCTCGGATCGACGGACGGGAAGCTTCGCGAGTGGAGGGTCTACGGGATCCTCCATCTCTGGGCGATCCGGCGCGAGCTGCCGGACGAGGAGCTTCGCGAGCTCCTCTGGACGATCGCGGACGAAGAGCACCTCTTCCTCGGCACCGGCGAGACGGGATCGGACACGGTGTACATGCGCGCGTTCGCGGTTCTCGCGCTTGGTCCGTTCGTCCAGGCCCACCGGGAGAAGGCGTACCTCTCGTCCGAGGAGCTCGATCGGCTCGTCGAAACGGTGATCCGGTATCTCGACGCCGAGCAGGATCTGCGCGGCTTCGTCTCCCCGGAGACGTTCTGGGCCCACGCGACGGCGCATGCGGCCGACACGCTCGGGGAGCTGGCGCAGTGCGAGGAGATCGGGGCCGAAAAGCTTCGGGGGATCCTCGACTGCCTCGGCCGCAACCTCGTGACCGACCGGACGGTCTGGGGCCACGAGGAGGACGCCCGGGCGGCGACGGCGATGATCCGCGCGTTGCAGCGCGAGATCCTGGCAGAAAACGACGTGCGCGATTGGCTCACGTCGCTCGTGCCCGAGGCCCGGTACGACGGAGACCTGCCGGGCGTCCATCACCGCTACGTCAACGCGCGGAACCTGCTTCGCTGCCTGCTTCACCAGGGGCAGGCCGAAGGGCTGCCGGAGCGGGTGCTGTCGCTTGTCCGCGAGGCCCACGGGGCGCTGCCGGAGCGGTAAGGAGCGCGATGGTGCGCATCGCGAAGGAGGAGGACCGACCTTGAACGGAGAGGTCCAGATCGTCCCCGTCAAGCGTTCCATTCGTGAGCGAGCGGCCGATTCGTTGACCCGCGCCTTCCTCGACGACACGATGTGGTCGTGCGTCCTCCCGGATCGCGAGGCGCGCGGGACGCTGCTGCGACCGATGTGGGACGCGCTGATCGGCTTCGCGCGCGTCTACGGCGAGGCGCTGACGACGCCCGAGGGGGAGGGGGCGGCCTGTTGGATCGCGCCGGAGAACACGAAAACAACGCTGTGGAAGATGCTCCGGACCGGCATGGCGCTGCCTCGGTCGATGATGCGGCTGCCGAGGGACGCCCGCGACCGGTTCTTCGCGCTGATGCGGTTCATCGACAACCACCACAAGGAGCTGATGACCGGACCGCACTGGTACCTGTGGACCCTCGGGGTGGCGCCGGAGGCGCAGGGACAGGGGATCGGCGGACGGCTCCTCGAGCCGGTGCTGGCGAGGGCCGACGCGGACGGCGTCCCCTGCTACCTTGAGACCCAGACCGAGGGGAACGTTGCGTTCTACCGAAAGCGCGGCTTCGAGACCGTCCTCGAGGAGCGCGAGCCGGTCGGAAACCTGCCGATCTGGTTCATGGTGCGACCGCCCGGTCGCGGATAGCGCCGGAGTCTCGGGACGGACAGCCGGCCGCGCCGCTCCCGGCGGTCAGCTCCGCTTCTTCCCGTCCCCTTCCGCCAGGGTGAGGAGGAGCGCCTTTCGCGCGTGCCGCAGGTTCTCCGCCTGATCGAAGATGACCGACCGCGGATCGTCGACGAGCTCCGGCTCGATCTCGAAGCCGGGGTGGATCGGCATGTCGTGCAGGATCAGCGCGTCGGAGCCGTCCAACAGCTCGCGGGTCAGCTTGAACGGCATCATGGTGCGCTCCCTGCGTGTCCGCTCGTCCTCGTAGGCGGGATCGGTGTAGAACTCCATGTCCACCCACGTGTCGACGTAGACGGCGTCGGCCTCCAGGATCTCGCCGCGGATGTCGTCCGACGAACGGTACAGGCCGGTGGCGGCCGCCTCGTCGAGCAGCGACGGGTCGAGGCTCGCGTCGTTCACGAGCGGCGTGACCAGGCAGACCTCCACGCCCAGCCTGGGGCCGATCGCGAGCAGCGAGTTCGCGACGTTGTTGTGGACGCCAACGTAGACGAGCTTCCGCCCTTCGAAGCCCCCCCACTTCTCCCGGAGGGTGAAGTAGTCGGAGAGGGCCTGCGTCGGGTGGTACATGTCGTCGAGGCCGTTGATGACCGGGACGGTCGCGGCCTCGGCCATCGCCCGCATGTCCGCGTGGTGCAACAGTCGGGCCATGAGGGCGAAGCAGTTCCGGCTGAGGTACCGCGTTTCGTACTGGAGATCCGTGATGGGGATGTTGGTCGTCCGCCAATCGAGGTACACCGCGGTGCCCCCCAGCTCGGCCATGCCGACCTCGAACGAGACGCGCGTTCGGGTCGACGTCTTCTGGAAGAGCAAGATGAGCGTGTCGCCAGCGAGCCGATCGGCGTACGCCTGCGGCGTTGCCTTGACTTGGGCGGCGAGATCGATGATCCGCAGAATCTCTTCGGCTTCCCATTCGCGGAACGTCACGACGTGCTTCACGGGTCTCCTCCTTCGATTCGCAGCAGAGCCTTTCAGCCGGTGTGGTTGGCCGTCCCCGAACGTGGGGCGTTCGCTCGACGCCTTCCCGGCGGTGCAGGATTATACTCGCGCGAATCGCCTCCGCGCACTCGTCTCCGGTGTGAGCCCGATGTGGCGGCGTCTGCGTGGAAGGCGGGTTCGGGCGCAGCGCGCGCGATGAGGAAGGTGACGAGCAGTGCGAAGGCGGCGAGCGACAACAGGAACCGTAGCCGGTCCTGCAAGCGAGACTCCGGCATGGAGGGGTTACCAGCCCCTCGGCCTGGTGCAGCTTCTGCTCGCCTCGGTGATCTGGGGATTCGCGTTCGTCGCGCAGCGGGCGGGGATGGAACACGTCGGACCGTTCACGTTCAACGGCGTCCGATTCCTCCTCGGTAGCGCATCGCTTGTCCCGCTTCTCCTTCTGCGGCGGGACCGCCGCGTCCCCGAAGCGGCAGGCCGGAAGGGAATCGCGTGGGGATTGGCGCTGGCCGGGCTCGTCCTGTTCGCGGCAGCGTCGCTGCAGCAGGTCGGGATCGTGTACACGACGGCGGGCAAGGCGGGGTTCATCACCGGCCTCTACGTCGTGATCGTCCCGGTTCTCGGGCTGCTGCGTAGGCAGCGGATTGGGCTTCCGGTCTGGGGCGGCGCAATCCTCGCGGTCGCCGGGCTGTACCTGTTGAGCGTCACCGGAGGGTTCGGCCTCGGGCTCGGGGACGGGCTGGTTCTCGCGAGCGCGTTCGGTTGGGCGGTGCACGTCCACGTGATCGGCTGGCTGGCGGGGAGGGTCCGGCCGATCCGGATCGCGGCGGTCCAGTTCACGATCTGCGGGGCGCTCAGCCTGGTCGTTGGCCTGATCTCGGAGAGGATTCCGTTTGCGGATCTGCTGCGGGCGGGGATCCCGATCCTCTACGCCGGCCTCCTGTCGACCGGCGTCGCCTACACGCTGCAGGTCGTCGGGCAGCGGCGGGTCGACCCGACGCGGGCCGGGATCGTCCTTAGCCTGGAGGGGGCGTTTGCCGTTCTCGGCGGGTGGCTGATCCTGGGTGAGGCGATGACCGCCCGGATGCTCGCCGGCTGTGGACTGATGCTCGTCGGGATGATCGCGTCCCAGGCGCGAGGATCAAACCCGGACCGCGTCTCGTAACGGCGGCACCACGCGCCCTTCACTTATCGGGCAATTCGTTTCGGCATATATTCCGATATACTTGATACGCGGATCTCATCGTCCGCTGAAGGGAGCGGGACAGCGACAGCGTGAAGAGACGGCTGATCCTGGGCGGGTATTGTCTGTTCGCGCTGGCGGTGATCCTCGTCGGCTCCACGTCGTGGTTCGGACAGAAGCGTCCGGCGGGTCTTCAATGGATGGAGCTCGGCGACGACTACATCCTCGCGTTCCACAAGCTCCCGAAGAACGTCGAAGCGACGATCGAGTCGTACGGCGGGACGGTCCGAGCCGTGCTCGAGGAGGTCGACGCGGTTCTGGTGACCGGGGACGCGGGCTTCCTCGCGGCGATCGAAGGGGTGGACGGGTTCGACGTGGCGATCCCCGACGTCGCGATCGGCTGGCTGCCGGACATCGAGCGCGTCGAGCTGAACGACGAGCACATCGACGAGGACGAGCCGTTCTTCTCCGAATACCAGTGGGACATGCTGGCGATCGACGCGCCGGAGGCGTGGAACGCCGGATACACCGGTGCGGGGGTGCGCGTGGCGGTGCTCGACACGGGCGTCGACGTGCTGCATCCTGACCTGACGCCGAACTTGAACACGGCGCTCTCCGTCTCGTTCGTTCCGCACGAGCCGTTCGTCGACGACTTGGACGGGCACGGAACGAACATCGCGGGGATCGTTGCGGCCGCCGACAACGCGATCGGGGTCGTCGGCGTCGCGCCGAACGCAGAGATCGTCGCGATCAAGGTGCTCGACGGCGCGGGAAGCGGCAGCTTCAGCTGGATGATCGAGGGGATTCTCTACGCCGTTGCGATCGACGCGGACGTCGCCAACATGAGCCTCGGCGCGTACGTGTCGCAGGACGGGTACGTCCGGACGAGCTCCGGCGACGTCTACGTTGGGACGAACGAGATCGCCGGCTTCGTCAACCTGTTGAAGAAGACGCTCGACTACGCCGAGCAGCAGGGCGTCTTCCTCGTGGCGAGCGCGGGAAACGACGCGCACGAAGGGACCGGCGCTCGAGGTTGGATGCACGTCCCGTCCGACGTCAGTTGCGCGGCCGTTACGTCGGCGACCGGTCCGATCGGCTGGGCGGACGACCACGGCGTCGACCTCGACCGGTTCGCGTTCTACTCCGATTCCGGTTCGCAGATCGACCTCGCGGCCCCGGGCGGCAACGCGGACTTCGACCTGCCGCTGTGGTTCTTCGATCTGGTGCTCAACTGCACGAACGACCAATGGTACGCGTGGTTCGGCGGCACCGGCCAGGCGGCTCCGCACGTCGCCGGGGTCGCGGCGCTCATCATCGAGAGGAACGGCGGTCCCATGAAGCCGTCGGACGTCCTCCGCGAACTGCGCCAATCGGCCGATGACCTCGGGGCCCCGGGGCCGGATCCGTACTACGGGTACGGGCGGATCAACGCCGCCGGTGCGGTGGCGCCGTAGAGCCCTCCGAAAGCGCGGTGTGCCCGGGCACTTCTCTCTCAGGGTTCGGGAAGACGCCGCTAGGTGTATCGAATCCGCGGGTCGAGAACCGCGAGCAGCAGATCGGCGATCAGGTTCCCGACGATGAGGAAGACGGAGTAGAAGAGCAGCGCGGCGGTGAGCACGTGTTGGTCCTGGCTCTCCACCGCGTTGAGGAAGAGCCTTCCGAACGTCGGGAGGCCGAGGACGGTCGTTGCGATGATCGATCCGGTGAGAAGCGTCGGGAGCATCATGCCGAGCATGCTGACCAACGGGTTGACCGCGTTGCGGAGGGCGTGCTTGAGGAGAACCCGGCCCTCCTTCAACCCCTTCGACCGGGCGGTCGTCAGGTACGGTTCCTTGAGCGTGTCGAGGAAGCTCATCTTCAAGTAGCGGACGACGATGGCGAACATCGGCGCGCCGACGATCAGCCACGCCGGGAGGAGGTGGTACGTGTGGTTGAGCGCCTTCGCCCACGTCAGCGGCTGGCCTCGGTACGCGTAGTGGCACAGCCCCCACAGCCACGACTTCCAGACCATCGAGTCGACGAACCGGAAGATGAACCAGAGGAAGATCCACCCGAGCACGTATCCGGGGATCGAGATCCCCATGTACGTGACGCCGGTGATGAGCCAATCGATCCAGCGATTGTGTCGGACGGCCGTCAGGATCCCGAGGGGGATCCCGAACAGCCATGCGAGGAACATCGACGTGCCGACGATGATCAGGGTCCAGTAGAGACCGCTGTCGGGATGGAAGATGAAGCGCGACACCGAGCCGCCGCTCTGGAAGGAGAACCCGAAGTCGCCACGGGTGACCACTCCGCTGATCCAAATCCACCACTGCACGACGAACGGCTTGTCGATTCCCGACATGGCGCGAAGGGCTTCGTGGACCTCGTGCGGGTCGAGGCCGGTCAGCGCCGCGCCGAACAGCGACGGAGTGTAGAAGTCTCCGGGGAAGAGGGAGATCAGGCCGAACGAGACGAACGAGACGACGACGAAGACCGGAACGGTGCTCAGGACTCGCTTCACGACGTAGGAGAGCATCCGCGACCTCCCACCCGGCACTCGATGGAGCTTTCTTTGAATGTAGATAGATCTGCTACGTGGAGATCCTATCGGGCGGTGGAACTCAACGCAACCGGGACCGCGGTCCCCTTCGGCTGCGGCGACCGAACGGTGCTACAAGGCCTTGCGCGCGGCGAGCAGCCCATCGACGAACCGATCGCACCCCTGGACGAGTCGATCGTGCAGTTCGCGGTCGGCCGGCAGCCAGCGGAACCGATAGCGGAATCCCGCGTCGATCCCGCTGCCGGTGACGGTGTGCTCGAACGTGCGGGGGAGTCCGGACGGCGCCTCGACGAGAAGGAAGTGCTGCCGCTCGTCCTGCCAGGCGGCCGTCCCGAGCTCCCTGACAACGCGAGCGCCGGTGATCCCAACCTCCTCGAGCAGCTCGCGTTCGACGGCCTGGGCGAGCGTCTCGCCGTCCTCGACCTCGCCCTTCGGGACCTCGAATCCCGGTTCGTCGAGGGACTCGAGGACGAGCAGCTCCGAGGCGCCGTCTGTGATGCGTATCACGTAGGCGAAGACCTTCCGGCTGCGAGGCGTCTCGTCCATACGGGCGATGTTCAAACGGCCTATCCGCGCCGCTTGTCCTCGTACATCCGTTCGTCGGCGCGGGCAAGCGCCAGCTCGACGGTCAGCTCGGAATCGGGACGCCACGCGGTCGTTCCGACCGACACCGTGACGGGGAAACCGGTGATTCGCCGCAGCTCCGTGTTCTCTCGGACGGCGGTGCGGATCCGTTCCGCCGCACGTTCGGCCTCCTCGCCGGTCTCGGTGAGGACGATCAGGAACTCGTCGCCGCCGTAGCGGACGATGAAGTCGATCTCACGTACGGATGCCTGCAGCACGCCGGCGATCTCCCGGAGGACGTCGTCGCCGGCCTGGTGCCCGAGGCAGTCGTTGATCTCCTTGAACCGGTCGACATCGATCATCATCAGTCCGAGCGGATGGTCGTATCGCGTGGCGCGCAGGGTCTCCTGCTCGATCACCTCATTGAAGTAGCGCCGGTTGAACAGGCCGGTCAGCGGATCGCGGATCGCTTGGTCGATCAGTTCCTGCTGCAGGGAGAGTCGCGCGAGTGCCTCGGCCGCGTGGCCGAGGAGGATCTCCAAGTGGCGGGCGTCGTCTTCATTGAACGCACCCGGCTCGTACGACGCGGCTTGAAAAACACCGATGCCGCGGATCGGCACGCTGATCACCGATCGAATCCGCTTCGAGGATCGCTCACTCAGCTGACTGGCTCGGACGTCGTTTTCGATCGACGTCTTCCCGTCTCGGTAGACCTCGCCAGCGATTCCGACCTTGGCGATCGGCATCCTCCAGATCCGCGACCTCGGCGTCTGCGAAGAGACGGCCTGGGTGATCAGGAGGCCGTTCCGGGCGACGTCGATCGCGCAGTAGGAGAAGCCGAGGATGTGCTCCGCCGTCTCCATGACGATTCGATAGACGTCGTCTTCGCTCTCCGCCCGCTCGAGGCGCCCGGCGGCCTCGTGGAGGCGCTCGACCCTCCGACGAGCGTTCGCCAGGGCCGCCTCCGCTTCCTTCCGCGCGGAAATGTCTCTGTAGATTCCGTAGACCGCGATCTGCTCTCCGTCCATCCGGATCGGTGTCCCGAGAATGGACACGTGGACGAAGCCGCCGTCCTTCTTCCGGCGGACGGTTTCGAGAGAGTCCCTCTTCCCGTCGGCGATTCGCTGCGTCAGGGCGAGGGCCTCTTCGAGCATTTCGTCCCCCGACGGTGAGAGGAGCCGATCGATGTTCGCGCCGATCGCCTCCTCCTTCGTGTAGCCGAACAGGCGCGTGAATTCCGAATTCACTCGGAGGACGACGCTCTCGTTCGTGCACAGAACGATCGCCTCGGGAGACGCCTCGTAGAGCTGCTCGAATCGCGCCTTCTCTCGACGGAGCGCCTCCTCGGCGGCCTTCCTGGGGCCGATGTCGCGGTAGATCGCGTAGACGCCGACCCGCTCGTCCCCGACGAAGATCGGTTGAGCGAGGACGGAGACGTCGACGAAGGAACCGTCCTTCCGCCGCCGGCCCGCCTCGATGAAGATCTGCTCTCCGCGGGTCACCTTCTCGGTGATCGATTCCGCCTCGCTCCGGAGCTCGCCGGACGGCGGCGCGACGAGCGCGTCGACGTCCACACCCGTGCTCTCTTCTTCGCCGTAGCCGAACAGGCGTGTGAATTCGGCGTTGATCCGGAGGACCTTCCCGCTGCTGTCGCAGAGGACGACGGCCTCGGGAGCCGCGGCGAACAGCTGCTCGAAGTACGCCTTCTCCCGATCGAGCGCCTCCTCGATCCGCTTCCGATCGGAGATGTCCTTCGCCGATCCCTCGTAGAATTCGACCCGTCCGTCCTCGTCGCGAACGACTCTGGCGCTCTCCTCGATCCACAGCGCCTGACCGTCGTAGGTGCGCCACACGGCCTCCGCTCCCTCGATCACGCCGTCCCGCTCGATTCGCTGTTTCCAGGTGCGGCGCGCCTCGCGCTCTGCGTAGCCGTCCTCGACCGCCGTGTCGAGGAGCGTCTCGCGGTCCGGGTATCCGAGCATCTCCACCAGCGCCAGATTGGCGTCGACGATCCGCCCGTCCGGAGTGGTCCGGTAGAGGCCGATCGGCAGGCTGTCGAACAGACCTCGGTATCGGGCTTCGCTCTCGCGAAGCGTCGCCGCGTGCTCCCGTTCATCGGTCACGTCGCGCGCGAAGATGCACAGGAGCCGACCGCACTCGGTCGGAATCGGTCGGGCGATCGCCCGGATCGTCCGGCGCGTCTCGTCCGGCCGTGTGAACGCAATCTGCCGCTCGATGTCGAGCTCGGTTTCGTCGCCCCGTTCGAAGAAGCGCGTGAGAATGTCGTCAGCACGGTGCGGCAACTCCTCTCCATCCGAGCTTCCGAAGGCGAGCTGTCGCTCGATCTGGGGGAGTGTCATCTCGAGCGCGTCCGACCGCGGGATTCGGAAGAGCCGCTCGGCGCTCGGGTTCCACTCGAGAATCGCGCCGTCGGTGCCGACGAGGATGATCGCATCGGCCGAGTGCTCGATCACGCCGCGAAGCTTGTCCGCGTTCTCGCGCAACGCGCGCGCCGCTCGTTGTCGGTCGGTGACGTCGCGGCAGATCGCCAGGAAGCTGTGCGGAGCGTCTCCTTGAAGCGGGCGGCTTGTTGCTTCGATCCACAGCGTGCGTCCGTCGCGATGGAGGGTGCGGTAGGTGAACGCCTTCGGTAGGTGCTGCCCAGTTGCGAGGGCGGCCATCCGTTCTCGAGCGGTCGCTCGGTCGTCCGGGTGAATGAATTCAATCGGGCTCCGACCGATCACTTTGTCCGGCTCGTATCCGTGCATAGCGCAGAACGCCGAGTTGGCGCGGAGGACGACCCCGTTTCGGATCAGGAGGATCCCGTCGACGCTCTGCTCGAACAGCTGCTCGTACAGGTTGTCCGTCGCCGGGTCGTGGTGCCGGTCTGTTGCTTCACCAGTTCCTGCCATTTCTTCCTCGGTACCGAGTATGCCTAGCAGCAAAAGCGCCCAGCGAACGAACACCGTGCGCCTCTCGATCGATGATACCGCTCGGCACTGGATCGGCAAGGAAAAGCATTTCAGGAAGCGCTGTCGAGGGCGGTACTCCCGGTCTCCGCGAACTGGAGGCTGTGGAGCGCGGCGTAGAGACCGTCGAGAGCGAGAAGCTGTTTGTGCGTCCCCGACTCGACCAGCTCGCCCTTGTGGAGGACGATGATCGTGTCCGCCTCGCGGATCGTCGACAGACGGTGGGCGATCACGATCGACGTTCTCCCCTCCATGATCTTGTGCAGCGAACGCTGGATCAGCGCCTCGGTGTGCGAGTCGATGCTCGCCGTCGCCTCGTCGAGGACGAGGACCGTCGGATCGAACGCGACCGCCCTTGCGAAAGACAACAGCTGCCGCTCGCCGACCGACAACGTGACGCCCCGCTCCTTGACCTCGGTGTGGTACCCGTCGGGGAGCGCCTCGACGAAGTCGGCGTTGACGAACCGGGCCGACTCGATCGCCACCTCCTCCGGGATGTTCGACCGCAGCTTGATGTTGTCCATGATGTCGCCGGAGAAGAGGAACACGTCCTGGAGCACGACGGCCATCCGCGAACGGAGGTGCGCGAGGTCGAGCCGCTCGATCGGGACGCCGTCGAGGAGAATCTGTCCCCTTTGGATGGGGTACATCCGAAGCAGGATCCGGATGATCGTCGTTTTCCCCGAGCCGGTCGGCCCGACGATCGCCACGTGCTTACCGGGCTCCGCGACGAACGACACGCCCTTCAGGACCCAATCCTCGTCGTTGTAGGCGAACCAGACGTCCCGGAACTCGATCCGCCCCTCGGGAGCGGGAAGGACCTCCCCGGCTCCCGGGTCTTCGACGTCCTCGTCGAGGAGACGGAAGATTCGCTCCGACGACGCCATCGCTGCCTGAAGGACGTTGTACCCCTCCGAAAGATTGAGGACGGGCTCGAACAGCATGCGCGCGTACTGGATGAACGCGGTCAGCGCGCCGAGCGACAGGCTTCCGCGGAGGACGTTGAAGCCGCCGTACCAGATGACGAGCGCGATCGCGAACGAGCTGAGGAAGCTCATCATCGGGCGGAAGACGGCGAACGTCAGCATCTGGCGTATCTGGGCGACGTACTTCGCCTGGTTGATCTCGGAGAACCGCTCGTTCGCCTTCAGCTCCTGGACGAACACCTGGATGATCCGCATCCCGGAGATCGATTCCTGGATGTAGGCGTTCAGGCGCGCGATCTGCCTGCGGACCTCCCGGTAGGCGACACGGACCCGGTTTCGGAACTGCCACGCGGCGATGACGATCACCGGGAACAGCGCGAAGATGACGAGGGCCAGCCTCCACTCGAGGCCGAACATCACGATCAGGATCCCGAGGATGAGAAAGGCGTCGCGAAACAGGTTCACCAGCATCGAGGTGAACATCTCGTTGATCGCGGCGACGTCGTTGGTCACCCGGGTGACGAGCCGACCGACCGGGTTGCGGTCGAAGAACCGGAGCGGCAGCCGCAGGACGTGCGCGAACAGACCGCGACGCATGTCGTACATCACGCGCTGGCCGGTGTACTGCAGAAGGTAGACCTGGAGGATCGTGAAGACGAAGCGGATCAGCAGAACCACGATGAACATCGCGGCGAGGCGTACGATCCCAGCGACCGCCGCGCCGCGGAGCCGCTCGACGTCACGAACCGGCAACGCACGAAGGTCGTCCTCCGTGGCAATCCAACCGCGCGGGACGGAGGTGAACGCTTCCGGGTGCCGCTCGACGACCTCCGCTTCGTCGGAGCCGGCTTCGATCAGGAAGTACCGCTCGGTCGACAGCGCCCCCGCGGCCTCCCAGTCGCGCCGGAGTTCCGAGGGGACCGCCTGCGTCTCCACGAGGTACCGGCCGTCGCCGAGATCGACCGGATTCCCTTCGGACGGCGCGGCGTCGAGCTCGACGATGCTGCGTGGCAGGGTCATGAAGCTGTCGATCGCGATCTTGCTGAAGTAGGGGATGGCGAGCTGAATCCCGGCGATCACGACCGTCAGCAAGACGCAGGCGGCGAACAGCGCGCGATACGGCTTGAGGAAGCGGATCAATCGGCGCATCAGGCGGGCGTCGAACGCCTTGCCGAGGACTTCGTCTTCTTGGAAGTGCCCGTTCACGGTCGGATCGCCCTCCTTTCCGCCTGTTGCAGTCGCCAGATCCTGTTGTAGATCCCGCCGCCGGCGATCAGCTCATCGTGTGTTCCCCGTTCCACGATCCGCCCCTTGTCGATGACGATCGTCTGGTCGGCGTGCATCACGGCGGAGATTCGATGGGCGATGAGGATGCTCGTCCTCCCGTGGAAGAACTCGCGCAGCTTGCCGAGGATGTACTCCTCCCGCTCGGCATCGACGGCGGAGAGCGGGTCGTCGAAGATGACGATCTGCGGATTGAGGAAGAGGGCGCGGGCGATCGCGACGCGCTGTTTCTGACCGCCGGAGAGGGAGATCCCGCGCTCGCCGACGGTCGTCTCGTACCCCTCCGGAAACTCGAGGATCTCCTCGTGGATCCCGGCGAGGGTCGCCGCCTTCTCGACCGCCTCCCGCGACGCCTCCGGCACGCCGAACGCGATGTTCTCCGCCAGCGTCGCCGAGAAGAGGAACGGGTCCTGCGGGACGAAGCCGATCGAGCGGCGAAGCTCGTCGAGCGCGACGTCGCGGATGTCGACCCCGCCGATGCAGATCGTCCCGACCGGGGGATCGAAGATCCGCGGGATCAGGTGCGCCAGGGTGCTCTTCCCCGCGCCGGTCAGACCGACGACGCCGAGGGTCATCCCTTCCTCGATCGTCAGTTGGACGTCGGAGAGCGCCGGCGCCGCGCGCCGCCCGTTCGACGAGGGGTAGGCGAACGTCAGGTCCCGGATCTCGATCCGGGTCCCGCGCAACGAGCGAGGCTTGGCCGGCTCGACGATCCCCGGCGTCTCGGCGAGGAGGCGGTTGATCCGCCCGAGCGAGGCTCTTCCCCGCTGGATGAGATTGACGGCCCAGCCCATGGCGATCATCGGCCAGATCAGCATCGACAGGTACTGCGTGAACGCGACGAAGTCGCCGAGTGAGATCGAGGCGCGGATGACGTCGATCCCGCCGATCCACAGGATGATCGCCAGCGACGCGCCGGAGAGCAGCTCGATCAGCGGGTGGAACAGCCCGTGGATCCGGACGAGCGCCATATTCCGGTCGACCTGCAGCTGGTTGGTGATCGAGAAGTCGGTCTCGGTCCCCCGTTCCTGGACGAACGACTTCACCACCCGGACCCCGGAGACGGTCTCCCTGACCTTCTCCATGAGGGTCGAGAACGCTTCCTGTACGGCCTCGAATCGGCGGTGGATCACCGCGCCGAACCAGACCATGAACAACGCCAGGATCGGAAGGGGAAGGATCGCGTACAGCGTCAGGCGGGGGTCGATCGACGTCATGATCGCGACCGAAACGGGGATCATGAACAGCGGGTCGGCGATCGTGAGGACGCCGAAGCCGCACGCGCGGGCGACGGCCTCGATGTCGTTGGTCGCGTGGGCCATCAGGTCGCCGGTCTTCGTCTCGTTGTAGAACGAGGCGGAGAGGCTCAACAGGTGCGAGTACAGCTTCGCCCGGATCGCGCGCTCGATCCGCCGCGCTGCGCCGATGAAGAAGTAGCGCCAGAGGAAGCGAAACGCCATCACGACGGCGGCCAGGCCGGTGATCATCAGGCCGCTCTGCAGGAGGGCTCCCTCGCCCCGAGTCAGGCGATCGATCGCCTCGCGGATGACCAACGGGACGAGAATCGTCGCCCCGTTCACCACAAGGAGCGAGACGAACCCCGCGAGGATTCGCCCCCGATACCGCCACAACCACGTGTGCAGCCGATCCATGAGAACCGCGATGATACCCGATTCCCGCGCCGCTTTCCGCCCGCCGGAAGGGAGAAAGTGGGGAGGGGATACGGGGTACGGCCGATTGGTCGCCGCAACGGCGGAGGGTATAATCGCGGACGAGATCCCAGTCTGTGAGGGGGAACGGCGATGGTCTGGATTCGACGGGCGGTCTTTTTCTGTTGTCTCTTCTCGATCTCCGTCGCGGCCGCCGGAGAGACGACCCCGCCTCTCCGGTTCAGTCTTCCCCCGGTCCTCGAGGCGCTTCCGATCGCGTTCGCGCAGGAGTGGGGCCTGTTCGAGGCGCACGGCGTGTCGGTCGATCTGATCGGCATTACCGACAACCAGCAGCGGAGCGCCGCCCTGATGACCGGGAACCTCGACGGGATGATGGAGGACGTCACCCGATCGATCCTCGACGCGACGAACGGGGGGAACATCGTGATCACGAGCGCGGCGGCCTCGCGCCCGCAGACGGGGAGCCTCGCACTGGCGCTCCTCTCGCCGGCGTCGTACCGGCTCGACTCGATGGACGCGCTTCTTGCCTCGGACTACTCGATCGGGACGATCTACCGGAGCGACTACGAGTACCTGCTCGAGCGGCTCCTCGCCGATCGGCAGAGCGTAGACGCGGAGCCGAAGCAGACGCTGTTCTTCCACGACATGCTGCAGATGGCGGTCTGGTTCGGGGCGCAGACCCTGCCGGCGGCCGTTCTGCCCGAGCCGTACGTCACCTATCTGGCGACCTACTATCCGGCCGGAGGGCGGCCGATCGAGCTAGTGATCCTCGACGACTTCTCGGAGACCGGCGTCCTCCCGGCGGTGGTCGTCTTCCGCAGCAGCTTCGTCGAGGCCCATCCGGAAGCGGTTGCCGCCTTCTACGCCGCCTACACCGAGGCGATCGAACGGATCAACGGCACGCCACGCGACGAGCTGATCGATGTGGGAATCGACATCGCGCTCTCCCTCTTCTTCCAGGGGGCGGACCGCACGACGATCAACCAGGAGGTCCTCGACGCCATCCCGATCCCGGTCTACGAGTGCCCGTCGATTCTGGCTCAACCGGACTACGAGGCGATCCTGGCGTGGATGGTTCGGAAGGGCTACGTCTTCGTCAAGCCGACGTACGCTGAGATCACCGACTTCCAATTCGTCCGATGATCGAGATCAGCGACGTCGTCATCGAGTACGGCCGCGGAACGCGCGCCGTACTCGCCGTCGACGGGATCTCGCTCCGGGTCGAGCCGGGGGAGAGCCTGTCGCTGATCGGCCCGTCCGGATGCGGGAAGACGACGCTCCTGTTCGCCGTTGCGGGGCTGGTTCGACCTCGGGGAGGAGCGATCGAGATCGGCGGCGAGCCGATCGTCGGCCCGCGAAGAGAGATCGCTCTGATCCTGCAGAACGCGGGGCTCCTTCCGTGGAAGACCGTCTGGCAGAACGCGAACCTGAGCCTTCTTCTCGGGAAGGAGTATCCGGAGAAAACGGCGGCCTCCGTCCTCGAGGAGCTCGGACTGGCGAGCGCAAAGGGAAGGTTCCCGACCGAGCTCTCCGAGGGGATGAAGCGCCGCGTCGGGATCGCCCGCGCGCTGTCGACGGCCCCTACGGTGATGCTGATGGACGAGCCGCTCGCCTCCCTCGACACGCTGACCAAGGAGCGGATCCAGGATCTCTTCCTCCAGCTCTGGCTGCAGCGGCGCTTCTCGCTTCTCCTCGTGACCCACGACATCGAGGAGGCGGCGTTCCTGGGTCAGCGGATCGCGGTCCTCACCGAGCGGCCGGCGCGGATCAAGACGGTGGTCGGCAACCCGGGCGTCGGGGACCTCCGGTATCGGGAGAGCGAGGCGTTCGCCGGCGTCGTGGCGCAATTGAGGGAGGCGCTGGAAGGATGAACCGAACGCGGCGAAGGTTGAGGGGGCTTCGGGAGCGGCCGTACGTCTGGCACGTGCTCCGCTACGTCGCCGCCATTGCGATTCTCCTGCTCGCATGGTGGATCGCCAGCGAGATCGTCGAGCACGTCAAGGGCCGGGCGTTTCTTCCGAACCCGATCCGCGCGATCGTCGAGATGAAGCGGCTCGGGCCGACGCTGTTCCGCAACTTCTGGGTCTCCGCGTGGCGGCTCGTGACGGCGATGCTGATCGCGCTCTCGCTCGGCTATCCGCTCGGGCTCCTCATCGGCCACGAGCGCCGGCTCGACCAGCTGATCTCGCCGATGATCTACATTGTCTATCCGATCCCGCAGGTCGCGTTCATCCTGATTCTGTTTCTGCTGTTCGGCCTCGGGAACCCGGTGAAGGTCGCGATCGTCACGACGGCACTCTTCTTCCAGATCCTCGTCTCGGCGCGCGGGGCGGCGAAGCAGATCGACCTGGAGCACGTCACGAGCGTGCTCGCCGCCGGGGCGTCGCGTTGGCAGGTCTACTGGCACGTCGTCCTCCCGGCGACGCTTCCCTCGATTCTGACGAGCCTGCGTGTCTCCGTCGGATTGGGGATGGCGTTTCTGTACATCGCCGAGACGACCGGGGCGTTCGATCCCCGTCGCGGCGGCCTCGGATCGTTCATCGAATCCAACATCTACAGCGGCGCTCAGGCGTTCGCCGGGATCGTGGCGATGGCGCTCCTCGGGCTGGCGCTGTACATCCTGATCGAGGTGATCGAGCGAGTCGTCTGCCGCTGGAAGCACGTGTCGCAGCGCTCCTCTTGATGGCGGTTTCCCCGCTCGCTACCATCCTCGCGTGAAGCTCGATCGGATCTACTTCGTGGTCAATGCGTCGAAACCGGACACCCTCCCCGTGCTGGAGCGGATGGAGGCCTGGTGCGAGAGCCACGGAATCGTCGCGATCCCGGTGAGCGAGACCGCCCCTCCGGAAGACGCAGCGGCGATCGTCGTCGCGCTCGGCGGGGACGGGACGGTCCTTCGCGCCGCCGGCCTCTTCGCCGAGTCCGGAGTACCGATCCTCGGGATCAACATCGGAAGCCTCGGCTTTCTCACGCAGGCGGGGCTCGACGGTTGGGACGCGGCGTTGGAGCACGTCTACGACGGCCACGTCTCGATTGAGGAGCGGATGCGCCTGGCCTACGATGCCGGGGTGACGAGGGGCTCCGTGTTGAACGACCTCGTCGTGACCGGAACGACCGATTCGCGGTTCTGCGAACTGGAGTTGTCGTGGGGGGACGGAATCGTCTCGGCGTATCCGGGGGACGGGTTGATCCTGGCCACGGCGACCGGCTCGACGGCGTACAGCCTCTCCGCGGGCGGCCCGATCGTCGTCCCGCCGGCGGCCTGCATTCTCGCGACGCCGCACGCGGCGCACCGGCTCGGTCTCCGTCCGGTGATCTTCCCGGCGGACGAGGTCCTCCGCCTTCGCGCGCGGACCGAAGTCCAGTTGATCGCGGACGGTGACCTCGTGACCGCCCTTCCGGCCGACTCGGAGGTTGTGGTCCGCCGGAGCGACCGGCCGACGCGGCTTGTCCGCCTCGCAGAGTCACCGTCGTTCTTCCGCGTTCTCGACGCGAAACTGAACTGGGCCGACCCGGACGGCCGACGTCGGAGCAACTGACCCGCGAATCCTCTTGGGAAGCGAATCCCCGTGCCTGTTGACAGGCACGGCGTGGCGGTATAATCGGGCCGCACGTCGTAGGGGAAGGTGAGTACGATGGTGGAAAAGGGAACCTATCGGGTGAAGAGCGGCCTGGCCGAGATGCTCAAGGGCGGCGTGATCATGGACGTCACGACCGCGGAGCAGGCACGGATCGCCGAAGCCGCCGGGGCCGTCGCGGTGATGGCCCTGGAGCGGGTTCCAGCGGACATCCGAGCCCAAGGCGGGGTCGCGCGGATGGCAGATCCGACGAAGGTGAAGGAGATCCTTGACGCCGTCTCGATTCCGGTCATGGCGAAGGTTCGCATCGGGCATTTCGCCGAGGCGCAGATCCTTCAGGAGCTCGGGGTCGACTACATCGACGAATCGGAAGTCCTCACCCCCGCCGATCCCGACTACCACGTCAACAAGTGGGACTTCACCGTTCCGTTCGTCTGCGGAGCCCGGGATCTGGGCGAGGCCTGTCGGCGAATCGGGGAAGGTGCGGCGATGATCCGTACCAAGGGCGAGCCGGGCACCGGAAACGTCATCGAAGCGGTCCGCCACATGCGGTTGATGAACGAGCAGATTCGCGACGTGCTCGCCGCGCCGCCGGAAGAGCTGATGACGCTCGCCAAGGAGCTCGGGGCGCCGTACCAGATGCTGCTGGCGATCCGCGACGCGGGGCGTCTGCCGGTCGTCAACTTCGCCGCCGGCGGAATCGCGACCCCGGCCGACGCTGCGATGATGATGCAGCTCGGCTGCGACGGGATCTTCGTCGGCAGCGGTGTCTTCAAGTCCTCCGATCCGGAGAAGCGTGCGCGGGCGATCGTCCGCGCGACGACCCACTACGACGAACCGAAGGTCGTCGCCGAGGTCTCGGGCGGATTGGGCGAAGCGATGAGCGGCATCGCGATCGAGGAGATCCCCGAGCACGAGCTGATGCAGACGCGCGGCAAATGAGGATCGGGATCCTCGGCCTGCAGGGGGCCGTCCGCGAGCACGCAAGAAGCCTGTCCCGGTTGGGGATCGACCCGCGCGTCGTCAAGCAGACCGACGACCTGGCGGAGATCGATGGGCTGATCCTCCCCGGGGGGGAGTCGACGACGATGTCCCTCCTCGCGGACGGCGGTCTGATCGATCGACTCCGCGCGCTCGCGGCCGACGGCTTCCCAATGTTCGGGACGTGCGCCGGCATGATCCTCCTGGCAAAGGAGGTCGACGGACGACCGTCGGAGTACGTTCGTGCGATCGACATCGCGGTCGAGCGGAACGCTTCCGGGCGCCAGGTCGACAGCTTCGAGACGGCGCTCGAGGTCGAGGGGATCGGTACGGTGCCGGCAGTGTTCATTCGCGCGCCGTACATCGTCCGCAGCGGACCCGGGGTTGAGACGATGGCCCGTTACGAAGGGATCGCCGTGATGGCGCGCGAAGGGAACGTGCTGGCCTGCAGCTTTCATCCGGAGTTGACCGACGACGTGCGGATCCACCGATACTTCGTCGAGATGATCGAGGGGAAGGGCACAGGGAAGGAGGCTTGAAGGATGAAGAAAGTGGCGATCAACGGCTTCGGGCGGATCGGAAGGGCGTTCTTCCGCGTCGCGTTCGGAGACCCGGACCTGGAGATCGTGGCGGTCAACGATCCGTTTTTCAACGCGGAGATGGCGCGCTACCTGTTGACGCGAGATTCCATCTACGGCCGGTACGACCGTGAGGTTCACGAGGTGGACGGAGGGCTGGGCGTCGACGGGAAGGTGGTCAAGCTGCTGGCCGAGCGGGAGCCGGACAAGCTTCCCTGGGGCGAGATGGGGATCGACCTCGTCGTCGAGTCGACCGGCGTGTTCCTCTCGCCCGAGAAGGCGAAGCTTCACCTGCAGGCCGGAGCCAAGCGGGTCTTGCTCTCCGCTCCGCCGAAGGGAGAGGGCATTCCTCAGATCGTCTATGGAGTGAACCACGACGCGATCGAGGCGAGCGCGGACATCGTGTCCGCGGCGTCGTGCACGACGAACTCGTTCGTCCCGGTGATGTACGTCCTGGAGAAGGAGATCGGCGTCGCCCACGCGCTGCTCGCGACGATCCACGGGTACACCGGCGACCAACGGCTCGTCGATGCCCCGCACTCGAAGCCGTCCCGCGCTCGAGCCGCGGCGATCAACATCGTCCCGACGACGACCGGTGCGGCAAAGGCGACGACGAAGATCCTCCCCTCGCTCGCCGGGAAGATGGACGGGGTCGCGTTCCGCGTTCCGGTTGCCACCGGATCGGTCAGCGACGTGACCGTCGAGCTGACGGAGGACGCAACGGCCGACGAGGTCAACGATCTGTTCCGTCGCTACGCCGAAGGAGAGCTGTCCGGGGTTCTCGGCGTGAGCGAAGACCCGATGGTCTCCTCCGACGTCATCGGCGACGATCGCCCGAGCGTCGTCGATCTGACGACGACCAACGTCATCGACGGGCGGTTCCTGAAGGTCATGGCGTTCTATGACAACGAGTGGGGGTACACCCACCAGCTGGTGCGGGTCGCGCGGCTCCTGTAGCCTCGTCGACCCGGTCCGACGCGCCCTCGAGGGACTGATCGGGCTGCTCTACCCGCCGGACTGCGCGCTCTGCGGCGGGGAGCTCGACTCCTTGGCGGTTCTCTGCCCGGAGTGCGAGGCGGCCCTCCCCGGGCTGCCCGGACCTCGATGTACGCGCTGCGGGGAGGAGCTTCCGGATCCGTCGCTCGATCTTTGTCTCCGTTGCGGCACGCGCGAGCGCGCCGTCGATCGCTTCGGGTCACTCGGTCCGTACGACGGTCCCTGGGGAGAGCTGGTCCGCAGACTGAAGTTCGGCAAGGAGACCGCGATCGGTCGATTCCTGGCGAGCCGAATGGCCGATTGGATTCACAAACGAGGAATCGGAGGCGCGTTCGAGCTGATCACGTACGTCCCGATGACGCCGCGGGACCGCCGGGAACGGGGATTCAATCAGGCGGAGCTTCTGGCGCGCGGCGTGGCCAGACGTCTCCGGAAGCCGGTTTGCGGGACCCTGGAGAAGATCCGGGTCACGCCGCCGCAGGGCCGGTTGACCGCCCGGCAACGACAAACGAACTTGCGGGACGCCTTCGGGCTGCTACGATACGGTCGGGAGCGGGTTCTTCTCGTCGACGACATCGGCACGACCGGATCGACCGTGGAAGAGTGCGCCCGGGTACTGAAGCGCGGCGGGTACCCGTCCGTGGTGGTGTTGACGGTCGCCCGAGCCTGAAGGAGAGCGGGATGCACGTATCGTCGGTCTGTTTGGGATCTCTGGCGACGAACTGCTATCGGGTCGAGATTGCGGGACGGACCGTGTTGATCGACCCGGCCGACGATTCGGAGGCGCTCGTGTCGTTCCTCGGCGACAGGCCGGTCGACGCCGTCGTCCTCACCCACGGACACTTCGATCACGTCGGCGGGGCGTGGGCCTGCAACGGAGCGGCGGTGATGATCCACCGGGCCGACCTACCGTACGTCGATCACTTCTTCCCGGACCATCGGCCGTTCGATCGATACATGAATGAGGGGGACGAGATCGTCGCCGGGTTGAAGGTCCTCCACACGCCGGGACACTCGCCGGGAAGCGTCGTCCTCGTCGCCGACGGCGCGCTGTTTGCCGGAGATCTCCTGTTCGCCGGCTCGATCGGGAGGACCGATCTGCCCGGAGGATCGTCGCGCGAGATGCAAGAGTCTCTCCGACGGATCGGTGAGCTGCCCGGCGATCCGATCGTCTATCCGGGCCACGGACCGGCCACGACGCTCGATAGGGAACGCGAAACCAATCCGTTTCTCGTCGGTATCCCGATGGAGCGAGGTCGCTGATGAAGGGGAACCGCGCGGACGTCCAGGCGATCAAGGAGCGGGTCGACACCATCGGGCTGATCTCCCGCTACGTCTCGCTGGCCAAGTCGGGGGCCAACTTCAAGGGCCGCTGCCCGTTCCACAAGGACGACACCCCTTCGATGGTCGTCAACGCGGAGAAGGGGTTGTGGCACTGCTTCGGCTGCGGCGAGGGGGGCGACGTCATCGCCTTCCTGATGAAGATCGAGCGGCTGTCGTTCATCGAGGCGGTGAAGCGCCTCGCCGCCGAGGTCGGGATGTCGTTCGAGGCGAGCGAGGACGGCGAGCGAGAGAAGCTCCGTCGGATCACCGCCGAAGCGGCCGAGTACTTCGCCGCCAATCTGACGGGAGACGCCGGGAAGAAGGCGCGCGCGTATCTCCTGGAGCGCGGGTACGACGAGGCGTCTTGGGCGCAGTACGGGCTCGGCTACGCGCTGGCCGGCTGGGACAATCTGAAGCGGCGGTTCGGGTCGCGACACGGCGAGGCGACGCTGGTCGAGCTCGGCCTGCTCGTCCGCGGGGACGAGAACACCTACGATCGCTTCCGCGATCGGACGATCTTCCCCATCCACGACCTCTCCGGCCGGCCGATCGCGTTTGGCGGCAGGGCGTTCGAGGGCGAACCGAAGTACCTCAACTCCCCCAAGACCCCGTTGTTCGACAAGGGACGGCTCCTGTACGGGTTGCCGTGGGCGCGTGAGGGGATGGCGGCGACGCGGACCGCCGTCCTCGTCGAGGGATACACCGACGTCCTGACACTTCAGCAGGCCGGTTTGACGAACGCCGTCGGAAGCATGGGGACGTCGCTGACGCAGGGCCAGGCCGACCTGCTGAAACGGTTCGTCGACGACGTCGTGATCTCCTACGACCAGGACGCGGCCGGCGGCGCGGCGGCGATCCGCGGGATGCAGATCCTGCGGAACAGCGGGCTCGGGGTTCGCGTCGTCCAGCTGCCGAGTGGGGAGGACCCGGACGGCCTCGTCCGGCGCGAGGGAGCTGAAGCGATGGAAGCGGCGATCCGAGCGGCGATTCCGTTTCATCGGTTCTTCGTCGATCGGGTGCTTGCGGAGCACGACCGGTCGACCGCCCGCGGCAAGGAGCTGATCCTCGACGCGGTGCGGGAGTTCTACCAAGCGGTCCGCGTGCCGACGCTCCGTGAGGAGATCGAGAGACACCTGGCCGACCTCCTCGACCTTTCCGTCGAGTCCGTGCGCAGGGAGCTTCCCCGCCGGCGCGAGGTTCACTGGTCGGATCGGGACGCCCAGGGCACGGTCGAGACGTGGGGGGAGGAGGAGGTCCTCCTCTCCCTTCTCCTTCGCGGTGAGATCACCTGGGATCGGATCTCCGAGTTCGCGACGCCGGAGTCCTTCTCGGAGGGGAACCGGCCGATCGTGGAGGCGCTTGCGGCCGGCGTTGCAGAATTGAGCGCGCTGGTTGACCATCTGGACGAGGAATCATCGCGTCGGGCGAGCTACTACGCGTTGGCGCCGGTCCGATTCAGCGACACGGACAAGGCGGTGGAGGATGCGCTGGCGCGGCTGGTGCCGCTGCCCGAAGTCGAACAGGAACTGAAGGATCTGACGAAACAGCTCGAGGAAGCGGCCGATGCCGGGGACTGGGAGCGCTGGAACGGACTGATGGAGAAGAAGATCGCGTTGAAGGCGAAGACATTGACTGCGAAAGGGGATGGATGACCGCCAAGAAGCAGAAGGGGACTTCCAAGAAGGACCCGGCGAAGCCGAAGCGCACCGTCGCGGAGGCCGAGCCCGACGACGCGGTTGAGGCGTCCTCTCCGGAAGAAGCGAGCGCCGAGAGCAAGGACAAGGACAAGGAGTCCGCTCCGACCGACCCCCTTGAGGACGATTTGACCGATCCCGAGGACCTGCTCGAGGACGAGGAAGGGGACTCGGAGACCGACGACATCCTCCAGGAGTCCGTGGCGAAGAGGGCCCTCAAGGCGCAGATGGCCTCGCAGTGGAGGGATCGTGATGCGTCCGCCCGCCGTGAGGATCCGGTCAAGACGTACCTGCGCGAGATCGGCAAGGTTCCGCTTCTCACCAAGGAGGGCGAAGTGGAGCTCGCCAAGGCGATGGAGCTCGGCGCGTACGCCGAGCTGTCGATCGCCGTACAGGCGGGCAAGGACGCGAAGTCGGAGCTGAGGAAGAACAAGAGCCTTCCCGACGTCGAGCGGGTCGAACTCGAGGACCTGGTCGAGAAGGGGAGCGCGGCGGCCGAACTCCTCGTCTCCTCCTCGTTCGAGGAGAAGCTCGGTGACGAGCTTCCCAAGAAGCCGACGCTCGAGCAGCTCAACGAGTTGGTCCGCACGGGACGGGCGGCGCGCGACCGCTTGACCATTTCGAACCTGCGTCTCGTCGTCTCGATCGCCAAGCGGTACATGAATCGCGGCCTGTCGTTCCTCGATCTGATCCAGGAAGGGAACATGGGGCTGATGAAGGCGGTCGAGAAGTTCGACTACACGCGGGGCTACAAGTTCTCGACCTACGCGACGTGGTGGATCCGCCAGGCGATCACCCGGGCGATCGCCGACCAGTCTCGAACGATCCGCGTCCCGGTCCACATGATCGAGACCGTGCGCGAGCTGAACCGGGTCAAACGTGAGTACATCCAGTCCCACGGCTCGGCCCCGACCCTCGAAGATCTGTCCGAGCTGACCGGGATGTCGATCGACAAGATCAAGAAGGTCGAGTCCGTCTCGCAGTACACCGCGTCGCTCGAGCGGCCGATCGGTGACGAGGACGAGGACACGCTCGGCGATTTCATCGAGGATCCGTCCTCGCCGTCTCCGACGAAGGAGACGTTCCGGATGTTCCTTCGCGAGCAGCTCTCCCGCGCGCTCGATCAGCTCGACGAACGGGAGCGCGAGATCCTCAAGCTTCGGTACGGGCTCGAGGACGGGCATCCTCGAACGCTCAAGGACGTGTCGCTCAAGTTCAACATCACCCGCGAGCGGGTCCGCCAGATCGAGATCAAGGCGATCGAGAAGCTGAAGCATCCGTCCCGCCGCGCCGAGTTGAAACGGTTCCGCGAGCTCCTCCTCGCGGAAGACTAGGAACGACGTGGCCCGGCCGACCGAGGGCCGTCGAGACCCGGTCCTGGTCCTCCTGGGGCCGACGGCGGTCGGCAAGACGGCGGTCGGCGTCGAGGTCGCCTCGCGTCTCGACGGGGAGATCATCTCGGCCGACTCGCGGGCGTTCTTCGTCGGGCTGGACGTCGTCACCGACAAGCCGTCCGAAGTGGAACGAAGCGGGATTCCCCACCATCTGATCGACTGCGTGCCGCTACGCGAAACGTACGACGCGATGGCGTTTCGAAGGGACGTTGAGCGGTTGATCCCGGAGATCGCCGCCCGCGGGCACGTCGCGGTCGTCGTGGGAGGCGGGACGCTCTACCTCGGGGCGATCCTTCGCGGGATCTTCGAGGGACCGGCGAAGGACGACCGACTCCGCGCGGCGATGGAGGAGCGGAGCGTCGGCGAGTTGTACGAAGAGCTTCAGTCGGCCGATCCGGCGGCGGCGAGATCGATTCACCCGAACGATCGCTTGCGGATCACGCGCGCGCTCGAGGTCCATCGACTGACCGGACGGCCGATCTCTGCGTGGCAGGCCGAAGCGGCGCCGCTCCCGCTTCGGTTCTTCGTCGTCGGCCTTCGGCGGGCGCGTGCCGATCATCGGGCGGCGATCGCGGCGCGCGTCCGTCGGATGGTCGAGAGAGGACTGGTCGACGAGGTCAGGCGGCTTCGGGAAGAGGGTCTCGATCCGGATTGCCAGGCGTATCGGACGATCGGTGTACCTGAAGCGATGGCGCACATCGACGGTCGCATTTCGGGGGACGGGATGGAGCGGGAGATCGCGAACAGAACGTGGGGTCTCGTCCGCAGGCAGACCGCCTGGTTCCGGCGCGAGAAGGGTGTAAGCTGGTGGGACGTGACCGGACGGAGTGCGAGTGAAGTTGCGGGTGAGATCGTCGCGGCCTGGGAGCGGTTTCTGGAGGCGGGCGATGGGCGTCGCTGACGAACGGTGGGTGCTGCGAGCGGCGGATCAACGGGAGCTCGACGAGCGCGCGAACGCGTCGGGGATCGAGCGGGACGCGCTGATGGAGAGCGCCGGCGCGAGCGCGGCCGCGTGGATCCTCGACCGGCTCCGCCCCCGGCGGGCGGTCGTCCTCGTCGGACCGGGTGGCAACGGCGGCGACGGGCTCGTCGTCGCGCGCCGCCTGCGCGAGGCGGACGTCGACGTTCAGACACTTCTGCTCTCCCCGCTCCCGAACTGTTCGCCGGCGGTCCGGAGAATGGCCGAGCGGCTCGGCGCCACCGGCGCCAATCCGGCCCGGCCCGCTTCCGCCGACGAGCTGGCCACGGCGCTCGATCGGGCCGACTGCGTCGTCGACGGGCTGTTCGGGAGCGGCCTGACCCGACGGTTGGACGGGGAGGCGCTCCGGTTCGTCGAGCAACTGAACGCGAGCCGCGCGAAGACGGTCTCCCTCGATCTGCCGAGCGGGCTGGCATCGGACAGCGGCGATACGACAGGCGAAGCGGTCCGCGCCGACGTCACCCTCGCGATGGCGTTCCTCAAGCCGGCGCACCTGTTCTACCCCGCGGCCGGGCACTGCGGGAACACGGCCGTCGTCGACGTTGCCTATCCGGGGTCCGTCCTTCGGAACGCCGAGCCGTGGGCGCGGGTCTGCGAGGCATCGGGGATCCGACACCGGTTGCCCGCCCGACGGCCGGACGGCCACAAGGGGACGTTCGGCCGGGTCCTGATCTTTGCCGGGTCGACGGGAATGACCGGGGCGGCGATCCTCTGCTGCCGCGGGGCGCTGCGGGCCGGAGCCGGACTGGTGTATCTGGCCGCACCGGCCTCTCTCGAACCGGTCTTCGAAGCGACGCTCCCCGAGGTCCTCACGATCCCGCTTCCCGATGAGGAAGGGCACATCGCGAGCATCGAGAGCGCCCGCCTTCGTGACGTGATGCAGCGTGCCGGGGTTCTGGCCGTCGGACCGGGTCTCTCGCGTGCCCCGGCGGCGCTCGACGCGGTGCGTGCGGTCTTCGAGCTGTTCTCCGGCCCGATCGTTCTCGACGCCGACGGGCTGTACGCCCTCGACGGACACGAGGACGTCCTGGCCCGGCTCGCCGGGCGGGCGATCCTGACCCCGCATCCGGGGGAACTCGGAGCGATGGCGGGCGAGGCGCCGGAATGGATCGACGCGGAGCGCCGAGACGTCGCGGGAGAGTTCGCCCGCGAACACGGGGTCGTTCTCGTCCTCAAGGGCCGACCGACGGCAATCGGGCTCCCCGAAGGGGGCGTCTACTTGAATCCGACCGGGACCGACGGCCTCGCGACAGGCGGGAGCGGAGACGTGCTCACCGGTCTGATTGCCGGGTTCATTGCCGGTGGGGCCCCACTCGCCGACGCGGCCCTCGCCGGGACCTACGTACACGGCCTCGCCGCGGAGATCTACGCGCGGAAGCGCTCGGCCCGGTCTCTCACTCCGTCGGACCTGATCGATCGGATCCCCGAGGCGCTCCGAGAGGTCGAGGGATGCGGTTGATCGACAGTCACGCCCACCTCGACGACCGCGCGTTCGAGAAGGATCGCGCCGCCGTGATCGCGCGCGCGTTCGCCGAAGGAATCGGAATCGTCACGATCGGTTCCGATCTCGGTTCGAGCCGGGAGGTCGTCCGTCTGGCTCGGCGGCATCGGCGGATCTGGGCGACGGTCGGCGTCCATCCGCACGACGCCAAGCATGTCGACGGCGTCGTGCTTGGCGAGTTGGAAGAACTCGCCAGGCACGGCGAGGCCGTCGCGATCGGGGAGATCGGCCTCGACTACTATCGGGATCTCTCCCCACGGGACGCGCAGCGGAGGGCCTTCCGGGAGCAGCTCGATCTGGCGCGGCGCGTCGACCTGCCGATCTGCCTGCACAACCGGGAGTCGACCGACGATCTTCTCGCGATCCTCCGGCGGGTCGGTGACGGGCACCGAGGCGTGGTTCACTCGTTCCTCGGCGACGCGGAGCTCGCTCGGGAGTTCCTCGACCTCGGCCTTCACCTCGGGATCGGGGGACCGGTGACCTTCCCGAAGAACGGCGCCCTTCGCGAAGCCGTCAAGGCCGTGCCGCTGGAGCGGCTGCTGATCGAAACGGACTGTCCGTACTTGACGCCGGTCCCGTACCGCGGGCGCCGCAACGAACCGTCGTACGTGCGGTACGTCGCCGAAGAGATCGCGACGTTGAAGGAGATCGATGTCGAGGACGTCGCCGCGCGGACGACGGAGAGCGCGGTCCGGCTGTTCCGGCTGTCGGTCTGATCGCGCACCGGCGATCGTCCTTTCGTGCGGCCGAGCGGTCTGATATGATCCGGCGACTGCGACGAGCGGCGACATGAGTCGTTGCCGCGACGGGTGGGATGGGATGGACTTCGACCGGAATCTGAAGCGGCTGCTGGCGCGCTCGAGCGCCGACGCGAACCCGCGAAGAGAGGAACTGATCCGAGCCACGATCGGCCGCGGCGAGGCGAAGGTCAGCGCGTCCGGCGCCCTGGCGACGTGGACTCCGCCGGAGTCGACCGGACGAAGCCCGGCGGACACGGTCATCGTCCGCCGCACCGAGAGCGAGGGGACGATCGACTGGGACTCGCCGAACAACCTCGCGATCGGGGAAGAGACCTTCGATCGGATCCTCGAGGACGCGATGGAGACGCTCGGCGGCAAGGATCGGGTCTACGAACTCGACCGAACGATCGGAGCGGATCCTTCGTACGCGATGCCGGTCAAGGTCGTCACCGACCGCGCGCTGACGGCGCTGTTCGTCGACAACATGTTCCGGCCCGTTCCCCCCGAAATCGGTGAGAGCGTCTTCGCCGGTCGCCCGTTTCACCTGTTTGCGCTGCCGTATGACAAGCTCGATCCCCGCCGGTACGAGGGACGGCTGCGGTTCGATCCGCGGATCGGCGGGACGTCGACGATGGTCATCGGGATGGACCTCGATCGGCGAATCGGCGTCGTCTACGGATCGGCGTACTGCGGCTCGGTGAAGAAGCTGTTGTTCACCGTGGCGAACTACCTGCTCCCCGCCGAGGGCGTTCTCCCGCTCCACTGCTCGGCGAACGAGGGACCCGACGGAGACATCGCCCTCCTGCTCGGCCTGTCCGGGACGGGGAAGACGACACTCTCCGCGGACCCGCATCGCGCGCTTCTCGGAGACGACGAGCACGGGTGGAGCGATCGCGGGATCGCGAACTTCGAGAACGGCTGCTACGCGAAGCTGATCGACCTCGATCCGACGAAGGAGCCGGAGATCTACCGCGCGGTCCTGCACGAGGACGCCGTCGAGCGACACGGCGCGATCGTGGAGAACGCGGTGCTGCGTCCGGACGGGACGTTCGACCTGACCGACGATCGTTTCACCCCGAACACCCGCGGCTCGTACCCTCTGCGGTTCCTCTCGAACGTGAAGCCGTCGTCGATCGGCGGACATCCTCGAACGATCCTCTTTCTCACTGCGGACGCGAACGGGGTCCTTCCCCCGATCGCGCTCCTGACGAAAGAGCAGGCGATGCTCTGGTTCCTGATGGGCTACACGAGCAAGCTCGCCGGGACCGAGACCGGCGTCGTCGAACCGAAGACGACCTTCTCCCGGTTCTTCGGGGAGCCGTTCATGCCGCGCAACCCCGACGTCTACGCGCGGATGCTCGGCGAGCGGCTCGACGCACACGGGACCGACGTCTACCTCGTCAACACCGGATGGAGCGGTGGCCCGTACGGGGAGGCCGGGAGGATGGACATCTCACTCACCCGGACGATGGTTCACGCCGCCCTGTCGGGTGGGCTTCGGGACGTGGCGTACGATCGAGACGAGCTCTTCCACGTGTCGATTCCTCGATCCTGTCCCGGGGTGCCACCCGAGATCCTCAGACCGGAACGCGCGTGGCAGGACGCGGCGAAGTACAGGGCACGGGCGTCGAAGCTGGCCGGCGAGTTCGCGGCCCACTTCGACACCGCCTACGGGAACAAAGGGATCGATCCGGCGGTCGCCGCACAATGTCCGGGCAAGTGAAACGCCGAGACGGTTTCTTTGAACCGGGCTCTCCACCCGTTCACCGCGCTTAGCGGAACCGCGATCGGAGGTCTTCCCACAGCGATCGGAGTGCGAGCTGGAGCTTGCGCAGGAATGGCAGGTGCGGGCTCCGCGGCCACTTCCAGACCACGCCGACGATCAGGAGCACGACGAGAACGGTGAGGAGGAAGTGGAGGAATCCCGACGAGAGGCTGAGGATGATCGCGATGATCACGATCGCGAGGGAGAGGGCGAAGTCGGTCGCGGAGCAATGCCTCAGCTGCTGTCGGAACGCGTTTCGGAGACCGCGGTAGGCCAGTCGGATCTTCGCCGGGAAGGGTGCGTGGATCCCGCGCGGCCACTTCCAGGCGATCCCGATCAACGTCAGGACGATCAGGACGTCGACCAGCGTCCCGAGGACGCCGAGGATCAGCCCGAGGACGACGGCGAGTGCCAGCAGCGCGAGCGCCAACGAAAGGAGCGCGATCGGAATCGGGGAGAAGACGAACGCGCCGGCCAGAGCGCCAAACGGGATCAACAGCGGAAGGAAGACCGCAAGCAGAACAAGCCGTAGGATCCACACAATCAGCATCGATGCGCACTCCTCTTGTCCTCGGCGGAGGATGTAAGCCGACTCCGATACCGTTTTCTAACGCGTCTCCGGGATTATCGATTGCCGCGCAACGCGCGACAAGGGATCTGCGCGAGATGAAGGACCCCGCCGGGTCGGAAGCGGTCCGCGCGTGAGCGGTGGAGCACCGCGGCCTTGACAACAGAACAATGTGATGTTATACTGCCAATAACTTCTCCCGCGGAGGTGAATCGGATGGCACTTACGTACTACGACATGGAGAAGCTCATGCGAATGGTGTACGCTCAAAAGTTATCATCTAGTCTGGAAAAGATCGAAGTGGAGCGGAGCAGAGTCTGGGATCGCGAGCCGGTTTGTGATCGGGTGCCGTGTCGGGTCCGCCCGAGCGGCGCAACGGCAAAATAGAACAGTATGCTGTTGCTTAGGGGGAGACATGGACGACGAAAAACTGATCTCGAAGAAGGAGGTCCTCGAGAAGATGGGGATCTCCTACGGTCAGCTCTACCGGTGGAAGCGGAAGGGACTCATCCCGGAAGTGTGGTTCATCCGCCGCTCGACGTTCACCGGGCAGGAGACGTTCTTCCCCCGGGACAAGATCTTTGAACGGATCGAGCGGATCAAGGCGATGAAGGACGATCACCCGCTCGATGACCTGGCCGAGCTGATCACCACGCGTGTCAACGCCAAGCTGAAGGTGGCCCTGGCGCAGCTCGAGCGCCTCGGTTGGCTCGACGATGACCTGCTGCGGACGTGCTGTCCGGACGAGGCGTCGGAAGAGGCCGTTTCGATCTGGCAGGCGTTCCTCCTCGGTGTCCTCAGCCGGTTGCGTCAAGCCGCCCGGGACGAGGAGATCGATCTCGTGAAGCGGACGTTGGCGCGGGAACAAAGAAAGGGGCTCCTCGATCGCGTGTCGGAGAACGGGGTCCGCCTGTACCTGTTGCGGAAGCGCGTCGCGTCCGGCGGGATCTCGGCGCAGATCAGCCTCGTGGCGTTGACGGAGGAAGGCGCGATCTTCGATCCGGAGATCGAGGTCGTCGAGACGGTCGACCTGACGACCGTTCTGCAGCGGATCAAGCTCGACCTCGTCCGCAGTGACGGAGCGCAGGCCGGTGAAGCGCCCGACCGGACCGGCGGAGAGACACCGACGGGCGAGGACGACGCGCACCGAGAATCGGACGAACGTGAGGTGAACCAATGAGTGATGAACGTCGATCAGTGAGCATATCCGGCTCCGGCCACCTCGGCGGCGGAGAGTACCAGCGCGTCGCGATCTCCGGATCGGGCAGGATCGATGGCGATCTGAGCGCCGAGGAGCTGAGGATCTCCGGGTCGGGCCGGGTTTCGGGACGGACCGAAGCGGGTCAAATCACGGTCTCCGGCAGCGGGAAATTTGGCGGGGCGGTCCGAGCCGACGAGATGCGGGTCAGCGGCTCTGCCAAGATCGAAGGGCCGGTCGACGCGAAGGAGTTCAAGTCGTCGGGACACTTTCACGCCGAGGGGGACGTTGCCGCCGAATACTTCAAGAGCAGTGGCAGTTTCCGCGTTGGAGGCGACGTGGAGGCCGACATCTTCAAGGCGAGCGGAGGGTTCGGCATCGATGGCCTCCTGTCGGCCGACAAGGTGGGGATCCGCCTCGCGGGGCGCTGTACGGCAAGGGAGATCGGCGGGGAGAAGATCTACGTCGAGCGTCCCGAGTCGCTTGGCTCGGCCCTGCTCAGCGGCCTGGCGAAGATGCTGACCGGCGGAGGAACGGCCGAGCTTCGGACGTCGCAGATCGAAGGTGACGAGATTCATCTCGAGAACACGATCGCCGACGTCGTCCGGGGTAAACGGGTCGAGATCGGCCCCGGCTGCAAGATCGGGACCGTCGAGTACGCCGAGACGCTCAAGGTCCACGACGACGCGGTCGTCGAACGGCAACAGAAGGTCTGAAGACTCCGTTGAACCGAATCCGGGTGCGCGCCGACTGACGAAGCGAAATCGTTGGAGCCCGGAGGCCGAATGGGAACCGTGGACGGGCGCTGGAAGGGTCGTTTCTTCACGATCTGGACCGGCCAACAGCTGTCGATCGTCGGCAGTCGAGCGGCTCAGTTTGCACTGGTGTGGTGGCTGACGACGACGACCGGCTCGGCCACGGTTCTCGCCTTCGCGACGCTGGTGGCGTTGATCCCGCAGATCGTCCTCGGACCGTTCGTCGGTGCGCTGATCGACCGATGGAATCGGCGTGCGGTGATGATCGTCTCCGACTCTTTCATTGCCCTGATCTCGCTGTGGCTCGCGTACCTGTTCTGGTCGGGCGCGATGGAGGTCTGGCACGTCTACGTGGTGATGCTCGCCCGGTCGTTCGGCGGGACCTTTCACTGGCCGGCGATGGCCGCCTCGACGACGCTGATGGTGCCCGAGCGGCATTACACACGGATCGGAGGTCTCAATCAGACGGTCCAGGGGCTGCTGAACATCATCGGCCCGCCGCTCGGCGCGTTGCTGATGTCGCTGATGCCGCTCCATGGGGTCATGATGGTCGACGTGGCGACGGCGGCGTTCGCCGTTACGCCGCTGCTGTTCCTGTTCGTGCCCCAGCCCGCGCGAGAGCACATCGAGGCAGTCAAGGCGCGATCGTTCCTCGCCAACGCGAGGGAAGGCCTCCGCTTCGTCCTCAGTTGGCCGGGGCTTGTCGGACTTCTGATTGGGGCATCGATCCTGAAAATTGCTTTGCAGCCGGCGTTTTCGCTCTCCCCCCTCCTGATCAAAGCCCATTTCGGTGGCGGAGCGCCGGAGCTCAGCTTCTTCGAGGCGATGGCCGGCGCGGGGATCCTCATCGGCGGTCTGGTGCTTAGCATCTGGGGCGGTTTCAAGAGGAAGGTCTACACGATCCTGGCGGGGCTCCTCGGGATCGGCCTCGCCTGCGTCGTCCTCGGATTGACCCCGGCGCACATGTTCTGGCTCGGAATCGCCAGCGTCTTCGTCGTCGGGGTGATGGTCTCACTCACCGACGGTCCGATCATCGCGCTGTTGCAGGCGACCGTCCCTGCGGAGATGCAGGGACGCGTGTTTGCGCTGTTGGGAAGCCTGTTCTCGCTGACGACACCGATCGGGCTGGCGATCGCCGGCCCGGTAGCGGACGTGACCGGCGTACCGTTCTGGTTTCTCTTGGCGGGTCTGATCTGCACGGCGACGGCGCTGATCAGCTTCTTCGTCCCCCCGTTGATTCACATCGAGGATCAGACGCCGAATGGCTCACCGGTGTGCGCGGCAGAGGACGCCGCCTCGTCCGAAGTCGAATACGGCGTGGCGACCGATTGATCGTGTGGATCGCCCGGTCGAGCGTCCGTTCGACGCGACGATTCGGCCGCTAGCGGTTGACCGCATGGATCGCCCTGCCGAGGGCGCTCTCCGCCGCTTCCTTCAACCCTTCCGGCAGCGTCGGATGCGGATGGACCGCCTCGGCGATCGCTTCGAGCGAGAGCCCCGCCTGAAGCGCAACGGCGGCCTCCGAAATGAGATCGGACGCCTCGGCGCCGACGATCTGCGCCCCGAGGATCCGATGGTTCGCCGCGTCGGCGACGATCTGAAAGAAGCCGGCGTCGTCGCGCATCCCGAGCGCCTTGCCGAGCGCGGCGTAGGGGAATCGCCCGACGAGGATCTCTTGCCCGCGTTCCTTCGCGGTCCGTTCGGAGAGGCCAACCGACGCGATCTCGGGGTCGGTGAAGATCGCCTGTGGGATCTTCTCGTGGTCGAGGGATCTCATCTTCCCGCCGGCGAGCGCGTCGGCGAGCGCGACACCCTCGGCCGCCGCCTTGTGGGCGAGCATCGGACCGGGCACCAAGTCGCCGATCGCGTGGACACCCCGGGCGTTGGTCTCCAGGTTGTCGTCCACGGCGAGGAAGCCGCTCGGCTCCGGTTCGAGGCCGACCGACTCCAGTCCGAGGTCGGCCGTGTTCGGCCGGCGGCCGACCGCGAGGAGAACGCGGTCGGCCTCGAGGGCGGCGCCGGCGCTCAGCCTGACGGCGAGGACGCCGTTCGTCGGCTCGTGCGAATCGGCTGCCGTGCCCGTCCGAACGTCGATCCCCTGTTCCGAGAGAGACCGCTTCACCACGCCGAGGGTCCGGCGATCGAGGTCGACGGTCGAGAGGATCTCAGGCAGAAGCTCGATCACGGTGACCGAGCTGCCGAGGCGTCGGTAGATCGTCGCCAGCTCGAGGCCGATGACGCCGCCGCCGATCACGGACAGCCGCGCGGGGATCTCGGTCAGCGCCAGCGCGTCGTCCGACGACCAGACGTCCGGATCGTCGAACGAGAAACCCGGGATCTCGATCGGCGACGAGCCGGTGGCGAGGACGATCCGTTCGGCGGCCAAAGGTTCGCCGGAAACGAGCGCGACGCGCCCAGGGCCTTCGAGTCGACCGCGGGCACGGAAGAGGTCGACGCCGTTCTTGTCGAGGAGGGTTTCGATGCCGCCGACGAGCTTCGACACGACGCGCTCTTTCCACTTGGCGAGCGTCGCCGGGTCGATCGATGGGGGCGAAAACACGATCCCCATCTCGTCTGCCGTGCGGGCCTTCTCGACGAGCTTCGTCGCGGCGTAGAGCGCCTTGGTCGGGACACAGCCCCGGTTGAGGCAGACGCCGCCGAGCTCCCGCTCCTCCACCAGTCCGACGCGGAGACCGAGTTGGGCGCAGCGGATGGCGCACGCGTAGCCGCCCGGTCCTCCACCGACGACGACGACCTGATAGTTCATTGGGTCCCTCCGCGCAAACCGTACCCAGCGCGGCGGCGTCCGGCAAACCTTCGGTTGAGGGTCCGAGCGGGCGCTTCGATAATCGTCGATGATGAACGGCCCAGACGACCGGTTCCTCCTCGGATGCCACCTGTCGATCGCCAAAGGGTTTTCACGGGCGATCGACGAGGCGGAAGAGTTGGGAAATAACGCGCTGCAGATCTTCACACACAGTCCGGCGGTGTGGCGGATGAAGGAGATCACCGACGAGGTCGCATGCCGGTTTCGCGGCCGTCGGGGCGGCTCGTCGATCCGGTACCTCGTCGTCCACACGATGTACCTGCTCAACCTCGCCAGTCCGGACGAGGAGCTGTACGAACGCTCGGTCGACGGGCTGATCGAGGAGTTTCGGCGGGCCGGGCTGCTCGGGGCCGAGGCGCTGGTCACCCACCTCGGCGCACACGTCGGGAGCGGGGCGCAGGCGGGGATCGACCGGATCGCCGACGCGATCGATCGCTTGATCGAGTCGACGACCTGGGCCGGGTCGCCCGGCGTGCGGCTCCTGCTGGAGAACACCGCCGGATCCGGGACAACGATCGGTGCCTCGTTTGACGAGCTCTCGGCGATCCTCGACGGAATCACCGACGCGTCCCGGATCGGTGTCTGCCTCGACACGTGTCACGCGCTCTCGGCGGGGTACGACCTGCGGACACGCAAGGCGGTCGACGAGACGGTGCACCGGTTCGACCGCACGGTCGGCCTCGATCGGCTCGAGATGATCCATCTCAATGACTCGCGGTTCCCGCTCGGCTCGCGCAGGGATCGCCACGCCCACATCGGGCAGGGTGAGATCGGCCGGTCCGGGATCGGCGCGATCGTCCGACACCCGCACCTTCGCGGCTTGCCGTTCGTGCTCGAGACACCGAAGGTGATCGATGGCCGCTCGGACGCCGACCCGCTAAACTTGGCGACGGTCCGGAAGCTACGGAGCGAAGGGGAGGGGACATGAAGCTGTTCATCGACACGGCGAACGTGTCGGAGATCCGCGAGATGGCCTGGCTGGTCGACGGTGTGACGACGAATCCGACCCTCGTCGCGCGGGAGAAGCGACCGTTCGAGGAGGTGATCGTCGAGATCTGCGGGATCGTCGACGGCCCGGTCAGCGCCGAGGTCACCGCGCTCGGACCCGACGGCATGACGTCCGAGGCGCGCGAGCTCGCCTCGATCCACGAAAACGTCGTGATCAAGATCCCGATGACCGAGGCCGGAATGCAGGTGGTCGCGCGGCTCTCCGGCGAGGGGATCCGAACGAACGTGACCCTCGTCTTCTCGGCGAATCAGGCACTGCTCGCCGCCAAGTGCGGCGCGACGTTCGTGTCTCCGTTCGTCGGCCGGATCGACGACGTCGGTGGAGACGGGATGGGGTTGATCGCTGAGATCCTCGGGATCTACGCGAACTACGCGTTCCCCACCGAGGTCCTCGTCGCGAGCGTCCGCCATCCCCGTCACGTCGTCGAGGCGGCGACCCTCGGAGCCGACGTCGCGACCGTTCCGTATGCGGTGCTGAAGAAGCTGTTCGACCATCCGTTGACCGACGCGGGGATCGAGCGATTCCTCAAGGACTGGGAGGAGGTCCCGAAGTGAGCTTCGATCGGACGGAAGGGACACGCGACGCGTACGGAAAGACCCTCGCGCAGCTCGGACGCGAAGACCCACGAATCGTCGTTCTCACGGCCGATCTCGCGGGGTCGACGAAAACGTCCTCCTTCGCCGCCGAGCACCCGGATCGGTTCTTCAACATGGGGGTCGCCGAGGCGAACATGATCGGGACGGCGGCCGGATTGGCGATGAGCGGGTATCGGCCGTTCGTGTCGACGTTCGCCGTCTTCGCGACCGGGAAGGTGTGGGAGCAGATTCGACAGGTCGTCGCTTACCCCAAGGTGCCTGTCCGGATCGTCGCCACGCACGCTGGGCTGACGGTCGGGGAAGACGGTGCGAGCCACCAGATGTTGGAGGACATTTCCAACATGCGCGTCCTCCCGAACATGCGCGTGATCGTTCCCGCTGACGCCGTCGAGGCGGAGGCCGTGACGCGGTTCGCTGCCTCGTGCGACGACGGCCCGATCTACGTCCGACTCGCGCGCGCCCCGTTCCCGGTGATCCACAGCGACGGGTTCTCGTTCGAGCTCGGAAGAGCCGAGGTCCTCGCCGAAGGGGCCGACGTCACGATCGTCGCCTGTGGCGTGATGGTCTCGGTCGCGCTCGAGGCCCGCGAGCGGCTCTCCGAAGGCGGGATCTCGGCCGAGGTGATCAACGCGTCGTCGATCAAGCCGCTCGACGCGGACGGGATCGTCGCCTCCGCGGCGAAGACGGGAGCCGTCGTCACGGCGGAGGAGCACCAGATCACCGGTGGATTGGGAAGCGCGGTCTGCGAGGCCCTGTCGGAACGCCACCCGACCCGCGTCGTCCGGGTCGGCGTCGACGATCGCTTCGGGCAGTCCGGGGACGCCGACGCCCTGTTGTCTCACTACGGGCTCGACGTCGACGGGCTCGTCGCGGCGGTCCATCACGTCCTCGCGCAATAGCGCCAAGCGGTTCCTTCCCGGAAGGAGACTCGGTGTCGAGGCTTCGCCTGATTGACGAGAAGTTTCGTGATGATCCGGTTCACTACGTCCTCCAGACGTTTCTTGCCTTCGGGCTCATTGCCGCCATCGTGGTGGTGATGGGGGTTCTAACGAGCGGCACGATCGTCGCGGCACTCGGGGCGAGCGCGTTCATCGTCTTCGCGATGCCCCACGACGAGACGGCGAAACCGCGTCATCTCCTCGGCGGGCACGCGATCTGTCTGAGCATCGGCCTTGTCTGCTCGATTCCGATTCGGACGGTCGCCGGACTGGCTGGCAACGAGATCGCCCTGGGGTTGATCGCCGCTGCGGCGGTCAGCCTCGCCATCTTCGCGATGGTCGTCACCGACACCGAGCACCCCCCGGCGGCGGGGAACGCGCTCGCGTTCGCCATACTACGGCTCGACGTCGGGCACGTGATGTTCACGCTCGGGGCCGTCGTCCTCCTCGCGGTCGTCCGGCACGTTTTGCGTGGATGGTTGAGGGATCTCGCGTAGCGGCATCGCACGCACGCAAGCCGGCTACCCGGTGAGCCCGAAGTGAGCCGCGATCTCGTCGATCAGCACGTCGCGGTTGCTCAGTTTCATCCTGAACAGCGACAGCTCCTTGCGGACCCTGTGAGCGATCGGGTGATCGGCGTTGGCGTGGGTCGAGATCAGCAACGACTTGTCGCTCGCCAGGGCTTGCTCCACGGCGGGGACGAAACCGGGCGAGGTCAGCTCCATCGGGGCGATCTCGTCGACGACCACGAGGTCGCACGCCTCGACGGCGTGGCGGATCGCGCGGACACCGATCTCTGCCAGCGAACGAAGATCGACCGTGTAGCGGCCGACTCTCGGTCCTTCGTGACGGTGCAGGTGCGCGAGGATGCCCTCCTCGCCCGTCGCTACGTCGACGAGAGAGAAACCGACCCGGCGCCCGCAGACCCGGATCTCCTTGGTGATCATCCCCCCGGCGGAGAGGGGGAGGACCCCGAGCAGGCGCTCGATCGCCGTCGTCTTCCCCACCCCCGGTCGGCCGGTGATCGCTACGCGTCCCTTGATCGGCATTTCGCCCGATTCTATCCTCACCCTCATGGCCGACACGAACGCCCTTCTCGACGTGATCGAGGCGGAGAGGGCCCGCCATCCGCGAATGGACGAGCGGGATCTCCAGAAGCTGATCTACCAGTCCGTCTTCGGAGGGGACCACTTGCTCGCCGATCCGGTTCGGTACGGCAGCGCCCTCCGCGAGGAGTGGGTTCGACTCCCGATCGACGACACGCGGGCGGCCGAGCCGGCGCTGCAAGCGATCGATCCCGAGGGGCGCGTGGCTCGGATTCATCTCGCCGCCTGCAAGCGGTCGGGAATCGAGGTCGACCGGTTGATCGAGCTGCTCGTCGGGCAACGCCGGAGGGACGGCCGGCGGCCCGACTACGAACGCCGGTGGAACGAGACGGTCGCGCTGGCGACCGCGGGACGGATCCCGTTCTCCGCCGACGTGCTCGCACGGGTCGGCTACCCGGGCCGCGCCCCTCATCACGGGCCGGACTACGGTCCGGCGGCGTATCGGATCGTCAACGACGTCACGGATCCCGCGATGAGTGAGGGGTTGCGGCGGCTCGGAGTGCGGTGATGACCGTGGGCGAACAGCGGCGGATCGGCCACCTCGACATGGACGCGTTCTTCGCCGCGGTCGAGCAACTCGATCGCACCGAGTACCGCGGGAAACCAGTCATCGTCGGCGGCCTCGGTCCCCGCGGCGTCGTCTCCACGGCGTCGTACGAGGCGCGTGCGTTCGGCATCCACAGCGCGATGCCGATGGCCGTCGCGCGGAGACGATGCCCGGGCGGGATCTACCTCTCGCCGCGGTTCTCGCGCTACAAGGAGATCTCGGACGTCGTGCGCAGGATCCTCAGGCGCTATTCTCCGGTGGTCGAGACGGTCTCGCTCGACGAGGCGTTCTTCGACCTCTCGCGACACGGACAGGGTCCGGAGAAGGCGGAAGCGGTCGCTCGGGAGATCAAGCGCCGTGTTCAGAGTGAAACGAAGCTGACCTGCTCGGTCGGACTGGCGCCGAATCGGTTCCTGGCGAAGCTGGCGTCCGAACTGAGCAAGCCGGACGGGTTCCTGGTGATCGAGCCGGACGGGGTGCAGGAGCTGCTCGATCCTCTTCCGATCGACAGGCTGTGGGGGGTGGGGAGGGTCACCGAGCGCCGGTTGAGCGGCCTCGGTCTACTCCGGATCGGTGACCTCCGACGCGCGCCGCTCGAGCTGCTCGTGCGCGAGTTCGGCAGCAACGGACGGCGCCTCCAGCAGCTGGCGTGCGGGATCGACGAGACGCCGCTGCAGGGGGAGGCGGAGTCCAAGTCGATTTCGCGCGAGGTGACCTTCCCGTTCGACGTGGCCGAGACGGAGGAAATCGAGCGGGAAGCAAGGCGGCTGGCGCGCCTCGTCGTCTCGCAGCTGCAGCGCGAGTCACTCGTCTGCCGCACGGTGCGGATCAAGGTTCGATACCCCGACTTCCGGACGATCACTCGCCAGACGCGGCTCGGTTCGGGGACCGACTCGGTCCACCTGATCGAGGCCCTCGCCGTTCACCTGCTGCGCGATCGGACCCGTCTCGACGAGCGCGGAATTCGGTTGATCGGCGTCGGCGTCGGGAGCTTGAGCGAGACGCGCGAGCGGCAACTCTCGCTGTTCGGCGACGACGCCTAACGATTCGACGGTTCCGTTTCCCGGGACATATCGCACCTCGACGGGGGATCGATTCGGTTGAGCGCTTGCGGGGCCCGATCTACGGTTTAATGAGGTGATCGCGATGCGACGGTGGTTCTTTCTGTCGTGGATACTTGTCGTTGGCGTGAGCGTTGCGGGCCTCTCGATTCCGCTGTGCGAATACCAGTCGCCACTGACCGACCTCTCGACGTTGGTGCTCAGCTTCTCGTATCAGTATCACAACGATCCGTACGGTCTCGAGAGCTTCGACGTCAACGACGGCACGTTTGGAACCGAGTACGTCCGGCTCTACGACACCCCAGAGTTCGGGTTCGATGTCTCGTTCGAGAACGAGATGCTCATCTCGACGGTCGACATCTCGACGTACTCCACCGTCGCTGACGGCAACTACAAGCGCTACTTCTCATCCGAGAACGCGTACTTCGCCTTCGCGGGCGCGAGCGTCCGCAGTTCGTCGTCGTTCGAAGCGGTCGGTCTCTCGTTCAACGTCGGCCTCGGGTACGGGCGGTTTACCGACGTGACACCGTTGGCGAAGGCCGTACGGATCGACGAGTACCTCGTGAAGCGAGGGAGCCTCACCGATCACCTTCATCCCGTCGATCAGCAGATCATCGCACGAGAGATCGGTAGCGTCACCTCCTACGACTCGCTCGCCGATCTTCTCGCCGTCGTCATGGAGATCATCGAGGGGTCCGGGTTGGTCCGGACCGGCGGGCTCGATGCGCTCGACATCTCGGAGATCACGCGATTCATCCAGGAACGGGGGTTTTCACGCTACTGCGGTTGGGATCTGAAGTTCGGTCTCGGCTACGCGCTTCTCGATCCGTCCGGCGGTGAGACGGGTCTGCTGGTCACCGGCGCGTTCAACTACGCGTTCACGACCACCCCGCAGGTGCAGTTCCTCGTCCAGGGATCGTTCTCCGGGTCGCCGGATCTCCTCGAGACGAACCGGATTGACGTCACGATCGCGTACGACTTCCTGATCGCGGACTTCCTCAACCTCACCGCGGCGTACGATTTCTCGCGCGAGACGTGGGCCGGTGAACCGACCGACATTCACAACCTGTCGTTCGATCTCGTGTTGACACCGGTCGATACGGCCGATGTCGTGCTCGGCGTGGCGCTCGAGCACCGCCCGTACTACCTGGAGTGGAACGTCGACGTCAAGCTGTCGATTCAGATGGAGCTGCTCTAGTCTAGGGGCGCGGAGATACCGAGCATTAAACGGCGGCGACGATCCGCTCGATCGCGTTCCACATCAGCTCGTCCGAGACGAGCTCCCGTGCCTCGGCGATCTCGACGAACCGGGCTTCTGCGATCTCGTCCGGGTTCGGCACCGGCTCGCCGTCGATCCGGACACGGTAGAAGAGCATGACCCAATGGAGGCGCGTGTGCTGCCCGAGCTTGGAGCCTGCGTCGATGAGTTTCTCGACCGATGCGTCGACGCCGACTTCCTCGCGCACTTCACGCAGCACGCCGTCCCGCGGGCTCTCCCCGAAACGAAGGAACCCTCCGGGGAGGGTCCAGCGGTCCTTGGTCAGGCCCCGGTTCCCCTTTACCAGGAGGATCCGGTCCCCGCGGAGACAGACGGCCTCGACCACGACGCGAGGCATCGTCGCGTGCACGGCTTCACGCACGAGCGGCGTGATGTTCTCGATCGAGGCTACGTCGTCCTTGCTCGGCCACTCGTTCGGGTGTCCGTCGAGGCGCGGGACGCAGAACCAGACCGGCTCGGCCGCGCGGAGACGCGCGATCGGTTCGACGTCGAACGGGATCTCGCCGAGGAAGGGTAGGTCGAGGGCCTCGCCCCGCTGCACGAGGTAGATCCGGCCGTCGCTCTCCACGTAGTATCGCGTGTCCAAAACGGCCGGATTGTACGTCGGAAGCGCCTGGCATGCAGGGTTTGAGAAGGGCGAGCGCGGCAGCGATAATCCGGCGTCGGCCTCGGGGGGCCGGCGATTGTCTGATCGGAGGCTTTGCCGACGTGTACGAAATCCTGAGCAAGAGGACCCTCGGCCCGGCGATCCGGGAGTACGTGATCCACGCCCCCGAGGTCGCGCGGAGAGGAAAGCCGGGTCAATTCATCGTCCTGCGTCTCCACGAGCGAGGCGAGCGGATTCCGCTGACGATTGTCGAATGCGATCCGGAGACCGGCGGCGTCACGCTGGTGGTACAGGAAGTCGGGAAGAGCACGCGGGAGATGGGTGACCGCTTCCACGTCGGGGACGACGTCCTCGACTTTGCCGGACCGCTCGGCGTCCCGTCGGAGATCGAGAACTACGGGACGGTCGTCTGCGTCGGCGGTGGGGTGGGGATCGCACCGGTCTACCCGATCGCCCGTGCGCTCAAGGAGGCGGGGAACACCGTGATCGGGATCATCGGCTACAGGAGTCGCGATCTCATGTTCTACCGCGAGAAGTTCCAGGCCATCTGCGACGAGCTGCACGTGATGACAAACGACGGATCGTTCGGGGGAAAAGGGTTCGTCAGCGACCCACTGCGCGAGATCTTGACGTCGGGTCGCGGCATCGATCGCGTCTGGGCGATCGGCCCGGCGATCATGATGAAGGTGTGCTGCGACCTGACGCGTGAGTTCGGCGTGCCGACGACCGTCAGCCTCAACTCGGTGATGATCGATGGGACCGGGATGTGCGGCGGATGCCGCGTCGACGTCGGCGGTGTTTCCAAGTTCGCGTGTGTCGACGGTCCCGAGTTCGACGGCCACCGGGTCGACTTCGATCTGTTGATGGCCCGGCAAGGATACTACGCCCACGAGGAGGCCTGTTCGCTCGATCGGTACCTGGCCGAGGCCGGCGAAGGAGCGGGGAAGTGATCGTCGAGAAACAGACCCCGATGCGCGAACAGCCGTCGGAGGAGAGGATCCACAACTTCTCCGAGGTTCCCTACGGATACACCGAGGAAGAAGCGATCCAGGAGGCGGAGCGCTGTCTCCAGTGCAAGACGGCCCCGTGCATCGAAGGCTGTCCGGTGGGAATCGACATCCCGAGGTTCATCGAGCAGGTCAAACACCGGCAGTTCGCCGAGGCGATCGCCACGATCAAGGCGGCGAACGACCTTCCAGCGGTCTGCGGCCGCGTCTGCCCGCAGGAGACCCAATGTCAGGGCGTCTGCACGCTCGGCATTCGGTTCGAGCCGGTGGCGATCGGCCGGTTGGAGCGATTCTGCGCCACCTGGGAAGCGGAGAACGAGCCGTGCTGCCCGGACGTCGCACCCGACACGGGAAAGCGCGTCGCGGTGATCGGCGCCGGCCCCGCCGGGCTGACCGCCGCGGGCGAGCTCCGGAAGCGCGGACACGCCGTGACCGTGTTCGAACTGCTTCACGAGGCCGGCGGTGTGTTGATGTACGGGATCCCCGAGTTTCGTCTTCCGAAGGCGATCGTCAAGCGGGAGGTCGACGCCCTCTGCCGGATGGGGGTCGAGATCCTGGTCAACAAGGTCATCGGCCGGATCTGCACGGTCGATGAGCTGCTGGAGAGAGGATACGATGCGGTCTTCATCGGCACCGGCGCCGGGCTGCCCCGGTTCCTCGGCGTTCCGGGGGAGAACCTGAACGGCGTCTACTCTGCGAACGAGTTCCTCACGCGGACGAACCTGATGCGCGCCTATCGGTTCCCCGAATACGACACACCGATCAAGATCGGCGAGCGCGTCATCACCGTCGGTGGGGGAAACGTGGCGATGGATTCCTCGCGGACCGCCCTCCGCCTTGGAGCGCGGGAGTCGATCGTCGTCTACCGACGCAGCGAGGAGGAGCTTCCGGCGCGTGCCGAGGAGGTTCACCACGCCAAGGAGGAGGGGATCCGATTCCAGCTCCTCACCACCCCGGTCGAGTTGATCGGAGAAGACGGGCAGGTGAAGGGGATGCGTTGCGTGCGGATGGAACTCGCCGAGCCGGACGAGACCGGACGACCTCGTCCGGTGCCGATCGACGGCTCGGAATTCGTGATCGAGGTCGACACGGTCGTGATCGCGATCGGCAACGGACCGCATCCGCTCATCCCCCAGACGACGAGCGATCTTGATCTGAACCGATGGGGGAACATCGTCGCCGATCCGGGGACCGGGCAGACGAGCAAGCCGGGCGTCTTCGCCGGGGGCGACATCGTCACCGGCGCCGCGACCGTCATCGAGGCGATGGGCGCCGGGAAGCGGGCCGCCGCAGCGATCGACGCGTACCTGCGGGAGGGCGCCGGGTAATCGGGACGGCCGAGGCGAGCTGGGTCAACGGTGTCGGATGTCCCTCCTCGGCCGACCTCATGTCCCGCTCTTGATATGGGTCATGTGGCATCATCATCGAGCAGACAGCTAGCACCACCCGGTGCCGATGGGCGGGGGAGCGATGCTCCTCCGCTCGTCCGTTGGGCCTCCGGAATCAGACGGCCTGGAACGTCTCGATCTGGGTGTCGGCGAACAGGCCTGGGATCCCGCCGGTGTGGAGAAGGACGACGACGTCGCGCTCGGTGAAACGTCCCACCCGCACCAGATCGATCAGTCCGGACATCGCCTTCCCTGTGTAGACTGGATCGAGGACGATCCCCTCGGTCCGCGCCGCGAGCAGGACGGCTTCCACCATCCCGTCGGTCGGGATCCCGTAGCCGGCGCCGACGTAGTCGTCGAGGATCTCGATCGACGACCGTGGAATCGCGAGATCGAGCCCAAGCCGCTCGACCGCTTCGTCGAGCTGTGCGCCGACACGCGAAGTGAGCGCGTCGCTCGGGCCGGCGACGGAGATTCCGATCACGTCGATCTCCCCCTTCGCGTACAGGTGCGAGCCGAGAATCAGGCCGGTCAGCGTGCTCGACGTCCCCACGGCGGACAGGATCGCGTCGGGCGCGAGGTGCATGGCGTGCAGCTGCGACATCGTCTCCAGGACACAGCCTGCGTATCCGAACGCACCGTGAATCGCCTTGCAGCCGTTCGGAATGACGTACGGCGTCTCTCCCTCGGCCTCCAGGCGGGCGGCGATCTCCGCTGCCTTGTCGTCGGCGATCCGATCGAGCTCGGTCTTGCTCGGATACCCATCGGCGCCGACGAAGTGGATCTCGGCCGCGCCGAGGATCCGGTCGATCAGAAGATTCCCGGTCGCAACGGAAGGCTCGTCGCCGCGGAGCACGAGGATCGTCCTGAGGCCGAGGCGGTTCGCGGCCGCCGTGGTCAGTCGGACGTGATTGCTCTGCGGACCTCCGATGGTGACGATCGTCGTCGCCTTCCGGGCGAGGGCGTCGGCCATCGCGTATTCCAGCTTCCTGAGCTTGTTGCCGCCGAGCCCGAGGCCTGTCAGGTCGTCGCGCTTGAGGAACAGCCGCGGTCCTCCGAGGTGCTCGCGGAGGTTTCTCAGTTCGTGAATCGGCGTCGGGAACGTCCCGAGAGGGATCCGATCGAGCTTCCCGATCTGCATCGAACCTCCTTTGCGGTGCAGGAGTCTACATCGAGGGACAGGCGGTCGCACGCGTCGATTGATCCGCCGGGGGCCGTCGCCTAATCTGTCCGGCATGGATCGGCGGTGGACCGGGAAGCGGGGCATCGAATGAGGACCGGCGGAATCGTCGGCGTGCTCGGCGGGATGGGACCGGCGGCGACGGTCGAGTTCTTCCGGCGACTCGTTGCGGCAACACCAGTCCAGACCGAACAGGAGCATCTGCACGTTCTGATCGACGACGATCCGAGCGTGCCGAACCGGACCGACGCCATCCTCCGACGCGGGCCGAGCCCGATTCCGAGCTTGCAGGCGATGGCCCGCCGGCTCGAGACGGCCGGGGCCGATTTGCTCGTCATGCCTTGCAACACGGCCCACGTCTACATCGAGGAGATTCGCGCTGCGGTCTCGGTACCGGTTCTCGACATGATCGGCGAGACGGTCGCGACGATCGACCGAGCGGCGGTCGGCCTGTTGGCGACAGACGGAACGATCCGAGCGAGGCTGTATCAGGAAGCCTGCGAGGTCCGCGGGATCCGGCTTGTTCTCCCGAATTCCGCGGACCAGCGCGCCGTCATGGACGCGATCGAGGCGATCAAGCGGGGGGAGGATCCTCGGTCTGCCGGGGAGGAGATCGCGGCGATCGTACGACGGATCGAGGGCGACGGTGCGGAGGCGGTGATCGCTGGCTGCACGGAGATCTCACTCGTCCGCGGGGACGAAATGGTGATCCCGTGGATCGATGCGCTCGATCGGTTGGTCGAAGCGACGTTGAGGGACGCGTGGCCGGGCGTCCGGCCCGGAGACGGCAAGGAGGCCGAATGAGTGACTGGATGGCGCAGGTCGGCGAAGCGATCGATCGGATGGAGGAGCGTCTGCGCGACGTCGGGAAGGACATCTTCGATCATCCGGAGGTGAAGTTCGAAGAGGTCCGTGCGGCGAAGCGGCTCGCGAGCGAGCTGGAGGAGGTCGGGTTCGAGGTCGAACTTGGCGTGGCGGGCATGGAGACGGCGATTCGCGCCGTGCATCCCGCTTCGAGCGACGGACCGACGGTGGCGATCCTCGGCGAGTACGACGCGTTGCCCGAGATCGGCCACGCGTGCGGTCACAACCTGATCGCGGCCGGTGGGCTGGGGGCGGCGTTGGCGGTCGGCTCGATCAAGTCCGAGCTGCCCGGCAAGCTGCTGTTCCTCGGGACGCCTGCCGAGGAGGGAGGCGGAGGGAAGGTGCTGATGATCGACGCCGGCCTGTTCGAGGGGGTCGATGCGGCGATCATGTTTCACCCGTCGACGAACACGACCATCGGCCGAGGGAGCCTCGCCATCACCGAGGTGAAGATCGAGTTCCACGGGAAGCCGTCGCACGCGTCGGGGAGTCCGGAGAAGGGGATCAACGCGCTCGATGCGGTCATCCAGACGTTCAACGGGATCAACGCGATGCGGCAGCACATCAAAGACGGTGCCCGGATTCACGGGATCATCGCCAACGGCGGCGCCAAGCCGAACATCGTGCCCGAGTACGCCTCGGCCGAGTTCTACGTTCGCGCGCAGGAGAACGAGTACCGCGACGAGCTGTTGGAGAAGCTCCGCAGATGTGCCGAGGGGGCCGCGCTCGCGACCGGGGCGAGGCTCGAGTTCAGCCGTGTCGGGCACGAGTACAAGGCGATGAAGCCGAACAAGGTCCTCGGCGAGCGGTTCCTGAAACACCTCGAAGTCAACGGGATTCCGTACAACCCCCCGAAGGACAAGTCGATGGGATCGACCGACATGGGCGACGTCAGTCAGGTCGTTCCCGGGATTCACCCCTACGTTCAGATCTGCGAGGACGACGTCGCCGGACACTCCCGTCAGTTCACCGAAGCGTCGGGTTCGGAGCGCGGGTACGCCGCGATGCTCGCGGCGGCCAAGGCGATGGCGATGACGGCGGTCGACGTCCTGACGGAGAACGGTTTCGCCGAGCGGATTTGGGAGGAGTTCAACGCCGGTTGAGGCCGGTCGCAGGGATCTATTGGGTTCGTACAGTCCAGTGATGGACGAGGGGAGGGGGGCGTACGCCCTCCCCTCGTCTCGGGCACTTCTACTCGTCGAGCTTCGCCAGACGCTCCTCCACACCGGTCAGCTCGTTCTGCAGCTGGGTCCGATACGCTTCCAACCCCTCCCGGCGCTCCGCTTTGGTGATGAAGCGCCGCTGAAAGCCGCAGCACGAGGCGACCGCGACGTGGACGCCGTCTCCGGATTCGCAGCAGCCGTGAACTGTGTGGGTGCCTTCCATTCGCTCTCACCTCCTCGAGGGTGCCGGCGGCCGCGCAGCATAGTTATTAAGCAACTACTTAATACATGATCGAAAGGCTCGTGTCAACAGCGACTTCTACCGTGTGAGATCAGCTTTCACTCGGATCACGAGCAGACGGGCCTTAGGGCACCGGGTCGTAACCTCCTCGATGGAGGGGGTGGCACTTCGAGATTCGGCGAACGGCGAGCCACGAGCCGCGGAGGACGCCGTGCTTGCGGATAGCGAGGATCGCGTACTCCGAACAGGTCGGGACGAACCGGCACCGTCGCGGAAGCCACGGCGAAACGCACAACTGGTAGAAGCGAATCGGCGCGATTGCGAGCTTGCGAAGCATGCTTCGATTCTACTGTTTCGGCGCCCCCTTGACAACTGGCATTCAATGTGCTAGACTGCCAATTAGCAATCTCATAGTGAGACTGCTAACTAAGTTAGAAGGAGGTAGTACGGATGATCAGGAGACTTCCAGTCGTAGAGCGTAGACCCTTCCTCCTCGAGAGCAATCTTTCGCGCCTTGTCGATGATTTCTTCCGCGACTTCGATCGCGTCGGATTCGATCTCGCACCGAGCTTCGGGAGAACCGACGTGTACGAGAGGGACAAGAACTTGGTCTTCGAGACCGAACTCCCCGGCGTGAAGAAGGAGGAGCTCTCGATCAAGGTGGAGGACGACCAACTGACGATCGCCGGCGAGGTGAAGCGAAACGAGGAGATCGACCGGGAGAGCTACTTCCGGATCGGGCGCCGGTACGGACGCTTCCAACGGTGCTTCCCGCTCCCGTCCGACTTGGTCGATAAGGACCAGATCAAGGCTCGGTTCGAGGACGGGATCCTCATCGTCACCGCGCCGATGAAGGAGTCGATCAAGGAGAAGGAGAAGCCGATCGAGATCACGGTCGAGTAGAACGGATCGCCGGCTTCGCGACGGGTCCCGGTACGCCCGGGGCCCGTTTGTTTCTGCCTAATCGCGGTACGCGTTTGTGATCGGCATCTTCCGTCCGACCCCGAACGCCTTCGGCGTCACCTTGATCCCGGGCGGGAGCTGGCGACGCTTGTATTCGCTCGCGTAGTAGCGAGGGAGGACGCGGTCGACGAGCTCCGGCTCGAAGCCCGCTCCGACCAGCTGCGTCCGCGACATGTTGGCCTCGATCACCTTGGCGAGGAGCGGATCGAGCTCGGAGTACGGAGGGAGATCGTCCTCGTCGTGGTGATCCGCCCGGAGTTCGGCCGTGGGAGGCCTCTCCAGAACGCGCTTCGGGATCCGATCACCGAGCGACGCCGCGAGCCGATAGACATCGGTTTTGTACAGGTCGGCGATCGGGGCGAGGGCGCCGGTCGTGTCGCCGTAGAGCGTGTTGTACCCCATGGCGATCTCCGACTTGTTCCCGGCACAGAGAACGAGGGCGTTTCGCTGATTGGCGAGGGCCATCCAGATCGCCGCGCGAACGCGCGGTTGGAGGTTCTCGTCGGCGAGGCCGGTCGGTGGCTCGGGAAGAGCGTCGCGGAGCGCTTGGTGGATCTCGGACATCGGGATCTCCAGCAGGTCGATCGAGAGGGAGCGCGCGACCTCCCTCGCGTCCCCCCCGCTTTCGTCTGACGAGAACTCGCTCGGCAGGTAGACAGCCGTGACCTGCCTCGGCCCGAGCGCCTCGACGGCGAGGGCCGTGACGAGGGCGGAGTCGACCCCGCCGGAAAGACCGACGATGACGGACGAAAAGCCGTTCTTCGAAACGTAGTCGTGGATTCCGAGGACGAGGGCCGAGCGCAACTCGGCGAGTTCGTTCGGTTCCGCCGGCACGACTCGCGGTGGATCGGCGAGATCGACGACGTAGAGGCCCTCGGTGAACGCCGGGGCTTGAAACACGAGTCGACCGTCCGCGTCGACGACGAAGCTGGCGCCATCGAAGACGACGTCGTCTTGTCCGCCGACGAGGTTGACGTAGACGACGCCGACCCCGTTTTCCTTCGCCCGCTGTCGAATCAGGCGGTGTCGGATCGACTGCTTGCCGACGTAGAACGGCGAGGCCGACAGGTTGATGATCCACTCCGCGCCGAGGCTCGCCTGGAGTTCGGTTGGCCCTCCGTCGACCCACAGGTCCTCGCAGACGCTGATCCCGATCGTCCGCCCGCGAAAGTCGAAGACCTCGGTTCCGGGTCCGGACGAGAAGTACCGGCTTTCGTCGTAGACGTCGTAGCAGGGAAGATGGATCTTCGACGCCCGCCCGAGAAGCCGGCCGTCGTCGATCAGCGCGGCGGCGTTGAACAATTCGGTCTCCGCGACGTCCGCCAGAGACGAGAGGTCGTACCGGTTGACCGCCTCGCGCCTCGGTCGAGCGACGATCGAGCCGAGCACAACGCCGATCCCCTCCGAGGCGGCGCGAATCGCCTCGACCGCCTCTTCGCAAGACTCGGCGTATCCTGGCCGCCACATCGAATCGAGCGGCGAGTAGCCGCAGACGGCCAGCTCGGGGAAGACGACGAGATCGCATTCAAGATCGCGTGCCTCGTCCACGCGGGCGAGGATTCGATCCCGATTCCGCTCGATCGCTCCGACGTGCGGGTTGATCTGCCCGATTCCGACGCGCATGGGTGGATTATAGGAGCGGCTTCTTCGCCGATTCAATCGGTCTCGAGGTCGGCGTTCTCGCGAGGAATCGACCGACGAAGCAGCTCTTCGTCCGCCTCGGGAAGACGTACGATGCTCCCCGGTGCGAGTCGACCGAGCTCGATCGGTCCGATCTGCACCCGCACCAAGCGGACGACGGCGAGGTCGAAGTGAGAGAACAGCCGCTTGACCTCGTGCTTCTTCCCCTCGGTCAACGTGAGCCGTACGAAAGGAGGTCGCCCTTCGACCCGTCCGGAGAGGATCCGGAGTGCCTCCCCCTGCTCGATGATCCCACGTTGCATCTCGGAAAGCATCCGATCCATCGCCGGCTTGGGCGGCAGCCGATCGACCCAGACGCGATAGGTCTTCTCGACCCGGTAGCGCGGATGACTCAGACGATGGACGAGGTTCCCGTCGTTGGTCAGAAGGATCAGCCCTTCGGCGTCCTGATCGAGCCGCCCGGCCCAGTTGTACCCGATGAACCCTTCGGCGCGGAGGACCCGCCCGACCGTGTTCCCGTAGTGGGGATCATCGTGGCTGCACAGGACCCCGGACGGTTTGTGATAACGATAGACGCGGAGATCAGGGGCCTCGAGCGACAGGGGATGCCCGCGGAGGCTCAATCGCTCGATCGACTCCGCCGTGAGGGTGAGGAACGGATCGCGAACGGGCTCTCCGCCGAGCGAAACCTCGCCGGCCTCGATCAGCTCCTGTGCCTTCCGCCGCGAAACGCCGCCCTGCCGCTGAACCCACTGGAGCAGCTTCGCCTCTTGCCCGGACTCTTCCATGTCGCCGTAGGGATACCGCGCGTCGATCCCCAAGTCAACCGGAGGCCTGCTCGTCCCGCAGGACCTTCTGGGGCATAATCGGGCGTCGCGTTGGGCGGTGACATGGGTTTCACGATCGATTGGATTCCACTCGGAGACAGGCGCTTGAGGACGTTCGTCGAGGTCCCGTGGGCGTTGTTCCGGGGAGACCGGCACTGGACCCCGCCGCTTCGCGCCGAAATGCTCGGGAGCCGTCTGCTCGGCCTCACCGGATTGTTGACCCCCGCGCACCCGTACCATCGAGCGGCCGAGGTGGCGCACTTCGTCGCGCGAAACGGTCGCAGGCTTCTCGGCCGCGCCTCAGCCGCGGTCAACCGGCGCTACAACGATCATCACGGCGTGAAGATCGGGTTCTTCGGGTTCTTCGACGTCTGTGAGGACTTCCGCGTGGCGTCGGAGCTTCTCGACCGATGCCGCGGGTGGCTCGCCGATCGCGGGATGGAGACGATGCGCGGACCGGGCGGCTACTCGAACGCCACCCACGAGCCGCATCAGGGGGTTCTCGTCGACGGGTTCGACGCGCCTCCGACCGTCGAGCTGACCCACAACCCACCGTACTACGGGGAGTATCTCGAACGGTACGGGTTGAAGAAGGCGAAGGACTACCACGCCTACCGGATCGAGATGGCTCCGGCGAGCGAACGGCTCCTCCGCGTCGCGGCCGCGGTCCGTCGGCGCCGGCGGATCGAGACCCGCCCGATCGACATGCGGCGGCTCCGGGACGAAGTCGACCGGATCGTCGAGATCTACAACGAGGCCTGGGCGAACAACTGGGGATTCCTGCCGTTGACCGACGCGGAGGCCGAAGCGGTTGGCGACAGCCTCCGGCTCGTCGCCGATCCAGGGCTTCTGCGCTTCGCGTCCGTGAACGGCGAACTGGCCGCCGTCCTCGGTGCGCTCCCCGACCCGAACGTGCCGCTCCGACCGAGGTGGAATCGGTTCGGCGACCTGGACGTAGTCCGGGCACTCCGGCTGCTGAGGACGCGACGGCGGATCCCCCGCACCCGGCTGATGTTCTTCGGCGTTCGACCCCGATTCCGGAAGCTCGGGATCGACGCGGTGCTCTACCTGGAGGTGCTCGATCACGCGCTCCGAAGGGGGTACAAGACCTGCGAGCCGTCGCTCCTCCTCGAGGACAACGAGCTGATCCTCCGTGCGTCGGCGTTCATGGGCGGGGTCCACTACAAGACGTGGCGGATCTACGAAATGCCGCTGTGATGGGGCGGCTCGCCGACGGATCCGAAGCTGACGCCGGCCGAAGCTCGCGTTCCAAACGAAAGGGGACCGGCGGTTCGCCGGTCCCCGTCCTGGATGTTGTGTCGTACCGGACGCGGGCCTACGGGAATCCGCATCCGATACAGATTCGGATCCGAATGCGCCACTCGCCGCAGGATGGATACGAATCTCCGCACGGGTTGTACCAATACCAATAGGGGCCACTGCTCGGCATGCCGGAGTGCCACTGACCGCCGAAGAAGTACCAGATTGCGCCGGAGAAACCGCCGAACGGCGGGGGCTGGTAATAGTAGGAAGGTGGGGTCGTGTAGGTCGGCGGCGTATAGTGGTACGTAGGCGGCGTGTAGCCGTAATACTGCGAGATCGTGAACGACGTCCATGCCGTCGCCCAGACCGGCTCCGGGACGATTCCCAGGATCTGTGCCTGAATCTGGCCGGAGGCCGATCCGGGGTCGTTGCCGGCCATCGGGAACGGCTCGCCGAAGTACGGCGGCGCGAGTCCGAGATCGACCGGGCTGGCGAAGATCTGCAGATGCTCCGTGCCGGTCGGCGGTGCGACGGTGAACTTGTACAGGCCGTCGGGGAGCGAGTGCGTTCCGGCCGAGACGAAGTTCGCTTGCGAGTAGGCGTTCGGGAAGATCAGCCGCACGATCCCGTCCGGCTGGATGTCGTAAATGTAGATGAACGCCGCTTGGCTCACGGAGAAGAAGATCGTGGCCGTCTCTCCGATCACGTAGCTCGACTTGTCCGTCCAGATGCTGACCGTCAGCGGCTGAGGCGTCGGCTCGGGAATGATCCCGAGCGGGGCGACGCTCTCTTGGGCTGCGACGAGTCCCGACGCAGCGATCAATCCGACGACGAGGAGGATTCCTATGCGAGTCGCGTGGGTTTTCATCTTGATCACCTCGCGCCATGTACACTGCGCCGGCGGGGAGGTTTCAAGGCGTCGAGCCCGACGTGATGCCTATTTCAGGCAGCGGACGACGACGTGGAGGTGCTCGGTGCAATCGCGATACGCGGGGCATTCGCACGTCTCACCGACGAGGCGGCGGATCGCTTCGTACGCCGTCGGGTCGTTCTTCGCGATCTCGGTGACCGGGCCGAGCGCTCCGGCGGCGAATCCCTCGACCCCGGCACGCGTTACGACGGCGAATCCCGCGTCCCGAAGCTCCTGCACTGCCTGGGGCGGGGTGATGAACGCGGCCTCGGTGAACGCCCGTTGCTCGCCCTCTTGGACGTACGTGCCGGTCAGTCGGTTCACCATGCCGTAGTCCGCGTAGAGGTCGGGGAATTCGGTCAGCCCCGACCGGAGGACCCCCCATGGATTGATGAACCCGACGATCGCTGGGGCGCCCGGCTTCAGGATCCGATGAAGCTCTCTCAGCGCGGCCTCGCGGCCTTCGGCCGTGACGATGTGATACATCGGGCCGAGGTGGAGCGCCGCATCGAAGCCCGACGTCGCGAGCTCGGCGAGATCCCGCGCGTCGCCACAGCGAACCTCTTCCGCACGAAGTCCGAATTTCGCCAGCTTGTCTCGCGCGAAGCCGACCGCCTTCTCGGACAGGTCGACGAGCGTCACGCGGTAGCCGAGGCGGAGGAGTTCGATCGTGTACCGGCCCGGGCCGCCGCCGACGTCGGCGATGTGGCCGGTCGTCGGGAAGTATTCGTCGATCAAGCGAAGCGTGCTGACCAGCTCGAACTGTCGGTACGCCGTCTCCAAGCGCGCCCATTCCGTGTCGACTTGCCCGTCGTAGTATCGCTTTACGATCTCGCTCATCCCTCTCCTCCTCGCGCCGTCGAAGCGTAGGTGATCGCCGGGCGGGTCACAAGCTTGCCCGCGCCGCGACGGGAGACTAACGTCTGGTCCATGGCGACGCGGGTGATCGGTTTGGCCGGCCGGCCGGGATGCGGCAAGAGCGCGGTGGCGCGAGCTCTCGCCGGGAAGCCGGGCGTCGAGGCGATCGACCTCGACCGCGTGGCGTGGAAGGCGTATGACCCCGAGACGCCCACCTGCGATCGCCTCGTCGAACGGTTCGGCCGGGAGATTCTGTCCGGTGACGGTCGGATCGACCGCGGGAAGCTCGCGAACGTCGGGCTCTCGGACGCCGCGGCACGGCGGGATCTCGAAGCGATCGTTCATCCGGCGGCCAGCGAGCGGCTGAGCGAGCTTGTCCTGGACGCGAGAGGGCGCGGGGTCAGGGTTCTGTTCGTCGAGGGCGCGCTCCTCGCGAGTTCGCCGCACGTCGACCGATCGATTTTCGATCGGATTCTCTGGCTCGAGGCTTCGGATAGGACGAGGCGGGACCGGCTCCGGTCGGAGGGCCGCGAGAGCCACGCCGACCGGCTGAACGGGGTGGGATCGGGCACGGCGACCGTCGTCGACGCGGAGGGGGCGATCTCCGAGGTCGTCGAGCGGGTCTGGCGGACCGTCGAACGGTGAGGGGAACGAGCCGGCGTCGCGTGCCTGAAGCGCCCCACCCCGCGGCTTCGCCAGATTGGCCACACGGCCCCGGCCAGCTCGCCGCTCGGCCTGCTCGGGTTCATCCCTGGGACGGCGGTCGGCCCTCGCGACCGTTCGCCCGGCGACACCCGCCTCCCGGACGAGCATCTCGAGCGGCTCTTCTCCCCCTTCGGCCGCGACGCTTGACCGGCCGCTGTCGGTGAGCTACTGGCCTTGACACGCGTTTTCGGGCCCGATACATTGCTGGCGTTGTTGGAGGTCGGCAGTGGGTTTTCGATGGAACGCGGCTCCGATCGCCTCCGCGCAAGCGCATTGCTACGATGAGTTCTTCCAGCAATAAGGAGGACGATGCCGGTGGCGGATCGCGAAGTCGGGACCGTCAAGTGGTTCAACGATACCAAGGGCTACGGTTTCATCACGCGTGAGAACGGGGACGACGTTTTCGTCCATTTCACGTCGATTCGTGGCGAGGGGTACCGGACGCTCGAGGACGGTCAGCAGGTGGAATTCGTCGTTGCGCAAGGAGAGAAGGGGCTTCAAGCGCAAGACGTCGTGGCGATTTAGGCAAAACGACGAACGAGGCGTGAGGGCGCGCGGGCCGTATCGCCGCGCGCCTCTTCATTTGGGGGGCGAGCCGCCGGCCTTCCCGCCGAAGGGAGCGCGGCGCGCGGGATCCTGTCCTTCTCACCGGCGACCCATGACCCGGCTTCACGTGATGTGCTCCGTCCCGATCCGGGTGGGCAAGCCGTACACTTCGATCGGTGACGGCGACGTGACGAAGATCGAGGTTCAGACCATCATCGTTCTGTTCCTTCTCCTGGGTCTTCTGGGCCGGTTGCCTCGGCTGGACGACCCGCCGGACATGCGTGTAGTCAACGGCGAAATCGAAAGGGTAGAGGACATCCAGGGAGCGGCCCTCTACATGAGCGTCGGGACGGACGAGCCCGAGTTGGTCTACGTGTCTCGCCTGTGCATGCATGAAGATGCATCAGGGATGGCCTACGTCACGGGACTGGAGGGAACGGTCTACGAAACCGATGGGAGCGCCACGCGGAGGAGCGTCGATGACGTCGATCGGGCGTCGTCGCTGGGTTGGACCTCGGTGAGTATGCTGGACGGTCTTGTCTCGCCGGGCAACGGCAGAGAGCGTCACGCGTTCGCGTTGAATCGACTCCGACTTCGAAGGGTCATCCACAAGGGACGAGACGTCCTGTTTGCCGTTACACGGGTCGAAGGGACTGACCTCAAGACCGGCCGAGTGATCTCCGAGGATCGCGGTGGAGACCCAGTGTATCCGGCGATTCCGCTGCTCGAACAAGTGATCGTCCCGACTTCTTCTGGAGGGTCTGAGCGCTTCTGGGCGCTGACTGGTACGGTCTGCTGGAACAACGGAAGAAGACCGACGTGGCCTGGATCACCCGGATGGACCGCGGGGGGACGCTGCAACTAGAACGACCACTCGGAGTGGGTCCTCCGATCTGGTACGCCCTAGTGGACTCCTTGCGAACTGGGGACTCGGTTCGCCCCCCTAGGCTCTAAACGACAGTTTTAGTCTAGATTTCCGAGAACCTCGTCCCTCGCCAGCGGCTCCTCGTCCCGGTAGACGTGAACCACGGGCGTTCTTCATCTCTCATGCCCGTGGTCCGGTTTCTGGGCGAAGGTTGCCTGCGTCTAGTGCCCTACCGCCTTCTGCGCCCGCCACGAACGGCGTAGGAGCGACCGCGCTTGGGAGCATTCCGGCTTCTGGGCGGGAACTGGGCTTCGGGATTGAATCCGTCGCCGTAGTCGAAGTCCGGCAGCCGGCGTCGTTCGAGCCGGGTTCGTAACGTCTTCTCGATCTGCCGGATCATCATCCCGTCTCCTCGGACTGCGAACGTGAACGCTTCGCCACTGTTCTCGGCCCGGCCCGTGCGCCCAATCCGATGCGTGTAGGCATCAACTGTGTTCGGCATGTCGAAATTGATGACGTGGGAGATCTGCGACACGTCGATCCCGCGGGCCGCGATGTCGGTTGCGACGAGCACGTCGATCTTGCCGTTGCGGAATCCCGTGATCGCCTGCTGGCGTTGGTTCTGGCTCATGTTTCCCTGAAGCGCGGCCGCACGACGTCCGTGTTTCTTCAAGTGGATCGCCAGGCTTCGCGCGCGATGCTTCGTGCGCGTGAAGACGAGGACCCTTCCGGTCGATGTCCGTTTGAGCATCGCCACGAGGAGTTCCTTGCGGCGATCCTCCGGGACTGGATACAGCGCGTGGGACACCGTTTCCACCGGCGCCGTCGTCCCGATTTGCACCGTTTGCGGCGCGTCCAGGATCGTGTCAGCGAGCGCCCGAATGTCCTTTGGCATGGTCGCCGAGAAGAAGAGCGTTTGCCGCTTCTCCGGAACCTGCCGAAGGATGCGCCGGATGTCGGGGAGAAAGCCCATGTCGCACATCCGATCGGCTTCGTCGAGCACAAGGATCTCCACATGAGAGAGATCGATGGCCCCGGCATCGACATGATCGAGAAGCCGCCCCGGGCACGCGACGACGATCTCCACGCCGCGGCGCAATGCCGCAATCTGCGGCCCCTTGCTCACGCCGCCGTAGATCGTGACGCTTCGCACTTTCGTGTTGCGTCCGAGCTTGATGATATCCTGGTGAATCTGTTCGGCGAGCTCGCGAGTCGGCGCGACGACCAGGCCTCTCACCTTGCCCCGCGCCCCTTGACTCAGGAGCTGGAGCATCGGCAACACGAAGGCCGCCGTTTTGCCCGTCCCGGTCTGAGCCAATCCCAGCATGTCGCGTCCTTGGAGCACAACGGGGATCGCCTTGAGCTGGATCGGTGTCGGCGTGGTGTATCCAACGGACTTCACTCCGGCGGCAATCCGCCGGTCGAACGAGAACTGCTCAAAACTCAATAGAAACACTCCTTGGCTTCGTTGAGCCAAGTCGCACGCTCAGCTCGGGTGGATTGCAATTGACCTGTTGGTCGGTATGCGAGTGAATTGCCTACGAAACTACCATGAAGTGTACCCGTTCCTGGCCGGCCGCGCCACCACGTTGTAGATTCCGTTCGCGGTTCAGCTCTACTTACCGGGTTTGAGTAGCCGGGACCGAGGAGAATGCTCTAGCTGAGCAGCCGGAGCGTGACTGCCGCACGGCTCCTCGTTGCCCTACAATACCCGTTGGAGTTTCATCGTGTGGCAAGGCGAAGGACAAGAAAACCGCGTAGTGTAAGGCTGGCGATGCCCATGAATGCCCTGCTGATCTACCCGCAGTTTCCAGACACGTTCTGGAGCTTCAAGTACGCGCTACGATTCATTCGGAAGCGAGCCTTCTCTCCACCGCTCGGGCTCCTGACGGTCGCAGCGATGCTGCCATCGCAGTGGAGAAAGCGCCTGGTCGATGTCAATGTTACAGCGCTGAGCAAAGCGGACCTCGAATGGGCGGACTACGCCTTCATCAGTGGCATGACGATCCAGCAGAACTCCGCGCGCGCTCTCATTGCCCGCTGCAAGGAAGCGGGGCTTACGGTCGTTGCCGGTGGCCCGATGTTCACCACCGAACGGAACGGGTTCGATGAGGTCGATCACCTTGTCTTGAATGAGGCTGAGTTGACCCTCCCGGTATTCTTGGCAGACCTCGCCGAAGGGCGTGCCCAGCGAGTCTATTCGACAAGCGAGTTTGCCGATATCCGCAAGAGCCCCAAGCCAATGTGGGAACTGGTAGACATGCGCCGATACGCTTCGATGATTATCCAGTTCTCCCGTGGATGTCCGTTCAACTGCGAGTTTTGTAGCGTAACCGAGCTATTCGGACACCGAACGCGCCTCAAGGCTGCCGACCAGATTATTGCCGAACTTGACGGACTCTACGAGCTGGGGTGGCACGGGCCAATCTTCTCGGGGGATGACAACCTCATTGGCAGCAAGCGGTATCTGAAGGAGGAGCTGTTGCCCGCGCTGATTGAGTGGCGAAAGGAGAAGGAGGGCGTGCAGTTTGCCACCGAGGTGTCAATCAACCTAGCCGACGACGCTGAGCTGATGCAGATGATGGTCGACGCGGGGTTCACCACGGTCTTCATCGGGATCGAGACACCGGATGAAGCCAGCCTGACCGAGTGTGGTAAGAACCTGAACACGAACCGCAACATGATCGACGACGTCAAACGAATTCAGCAAGCTGGCCTTCAAGTGCAAGGAGGCTTCATCGTCGGGTTCGATAGTGACACCCCGTCGATCTTCCAGCGCCAGATTGACTTCATCCAGAAGAGCGGGATCGTGACAGCGATGGTGGGGCTGCTCCAAGCGATCCCTGGCACGAAGCTCTTCGAGCGCCTCAGGACAGAGGGGCGTCTGCGAGACCACGTGTCAGGAAACAACGCGGACGGAACGATGAACTTCGTCCCGAGCATGGAGTTTGACATGCTGCAGGCGGGGTACCGCAGAATCATGCGAACCATCTACTCCCCGCGCCTACACTACCGACGCATCAGGGTCTTCCTGCGGGAGTACACGCTTCCGAGGAACAGGACCCATCTGGACCTCCAGCACATCCTGGCCTTCTTCCGCTCTATCTACTGCCTGGGGATCAAGAGCCGCGGGAGGTTTCAGTACTGCAAACTCCTAGTGTGGACGGCGTTCCGCCGCCCCAAAGCATTCCCCCTGGCAGTGACGCTTGCGATCTACGGCTACCACTTCCGCAAGAGCTTCGGATGACCTCCCTCTCTTGGGATGCAGGTCGCACCATTCGCGGCACTGTCAGCATGGAAGAGCCTAACAGGCGCTGACCCCGCTAGAGGTAGACGAAGTAGCAGACGTGCCAGGTGGTGTTCAAGATGAGCATGGCAGTGATCGAGCCGCTGAACGCGCGGGCGATTCCGTTCCCCTTGAGCAGGATGTACACCGGGATGACCAGCGCAACAATGCGCAGGAGGATCAGGAACGCGAGCCGCCAGGCCTGCGACTGGAACGGCGGCAGGTAAATCATGGATTGGACCGCGTACCCAATGACTGACATCGCGATGAAGAACCACGGGTTCAGGCCGTGCTCCTCAGCCATGTGCCAGAGGCGGGCGACGGGGCGAGTAGTCCAGCGGAGAAACCGGAGTACTCGTGAAGCGTCATCATGTGCTAGGCAATCGCGGATTACGGCGACAGGGTTCTTGATCCTCGTTTCGACTCACTCCACTCTAATCCAGAAACGGCAGTGATGATAACTGCCGGGCCATCTGTCACCAACCCCCCGTTCCAGGCAGACCACCGATCAGGCGACGCGGGTTGCCGCGCATCGGGAGGCGTGCGAATGTCCTTCAGTACTCCCTGACCAGCTCCCACAGCAGGCTCGCCTCCAGAGTTGGTGCAACCACCTCCGCAGCCAGCCAATGTGTTTGGCTCATCGGCATTGCTGGCACATTCATTGATACGTTGATCAACATATCGCCGTTTGGCAGGGCGCCTGGAGACCGGAAGCGACCTCCTGTGAATGACGGAAAGCGGGCTTCGATATGTGCTTTTCGATCTCCTCCTCCCGAAGTTTACCAGGCTGCGGTCACTACTTGAGTTCTACAATCAGTCCCCCAGGCTCCAAGACTGCTCCAACAATCTTGGGCCAGTACACACCGCGGTTCGCATGCGAAGGCTTTCCCGGCAGCATGAAACCAGCCGGTTCTCAGCCAATCCGGAGACAGCTTCCGTCCGGAGAGAAAGGCGATGACCGGGGCGGCTGGAGCTGCAACAGACACGCAGCAATGGCTTCCTGGGCCCCATCCCCAAGGGCAGATGACGACTAGAGTCGCCCGTAAGGGAGTCCTTCGATCCGACTTTGCCGCTTGAAGCGAAGATGCTCGGCTTCCGACAGTCTACGGAGTTCGCCAGGGGAGTACTCGATGGCAAGGTGGAAGCTGGTATTGGACCCAACGAAGTACACGGCCTTGTCGTCGAGGAAGCCGACGCACCGCTCCTTTGCCTTCTCGTATGAGCGATCTGGCCTTGCCATCTGCTGTTGAGCCACCTGTCCTTTCATTGGGGCGCACCGAACATCGCCGCCGCCGCCTTACCTGGGGCCGACCTCCGTGTCTACCGATGGCTCCTCAAGCGCCCGCCCGCCTGCTGCTGAGCTACCTTGAGGATCCTGTGTAGACCATCGTAGTGGGAGACCGGCTTGGGTCTTCACGAGAGACGTCACGAAGCCGACTGACAGACAGCGCTCTCAGCGGCCCTCCGACTCTCTCGGGATCCATCAGTGCTGAGGAGAAGACGGGCAAGCCACAACACTCGCATTGCAGGCTTCATCGCAGTGGGGCCTCGACTTCTAGATGGCGTCTACCTCTTCCGCCTGAGTCCCTTCCTTAGAGGCATCTGGCGTCTCGGTCACTGCCGATTCTTCCACCTCCGCCTTGGCCTCAGAGGCATCTGGCGTCTCGATCACTGCCGATTCTTCCGCCTGAGTCTCATCCTCAGAGGCATCTGGCGTCTCGATTACTGCCGATTCTTCCGCTTGAGTCTCATCCTCAGAGGCATCTGGCGGCTCGGTCACTGCCCATTCCTCCGCCTGAGTCTCATCCTCGGAGGCATCTGGCACCTCGTCCGCCGCCGGTCCTTCCACCTCCGCCTTGGCCTCAGAGGAAGCTCCAACCTCGTCGTCGACGACGGGGCTCACTGCCGCGTCCGCTACCTCAGAGACGGCCAATGCCTCGGCCGCTAAGGGGCTTTCTTCTTGCGGCAGTTGAGTCTGAGAGGCTGCCGGAGTCTCCTCTACTGCGGTCGCTGCGCTCGCTGCCTCTGCCTCTTGGACTCTCTGGAGAATCTCATCCGCAGCGGGCCCGACGTCCTGTGCCTGGGGGCCCTTTTCACCCTGAGTGACGACGTAGTCCACCCTCTGTCCCTCGGTCAGTTTCTTGAAGCCTGTCCCGCGAACGGCACTGAAGTGGACGAACACGTCTCCACCTTGAGGTCGCTCGATGAAGCCGTACCCCTTGGCGTCGTTGAACCACTTGACCTTCCCGGTTTCACGCTCTGCCATGATTGCTCCTCCTATGTGCTGGGGCTTCGATGTCGAAGGCCCCGATGTATTGAATCCTGCTACCAACTCACGATGCAGCTCCCGGCCTGCGAGCCGGTCGATCCGAGAACTGCCGAGTCTCGTGAGAGGCCGAGTTCCCAGTTGGTCGATCTGAATACGCGGCAACCGGATCCGCAATCGTCCTGAAGCTCGGCTGAGTCCGATTCGCTTCTGCGCACGGAGATTAGCAGCCGAACGGGAAGCCGCCGCTGACTCATCCCGTCTACTTACATCGACTTCTGAACCTTCTTTCGGATCAACGCGGTCATCGCCCCAATTTCGACCGGAACCTCCGAAGTGTCTACCCGCAGGACCATGCGGCTTCCGTACCGTTCCAGCGTCTCAAGCAGCCATCCGACAATCGGGTCCGCTTCGGCGTTCTTGTCGTACGTAATGCCGAAATCCACCCAGACCGCAGGTTCCGCGTGCTGCGCGGATTCCGAGACGTTGAAGGCACGAAGGTATGTCAGCATACTGCCGTCAGTGATAGCGCGCTCGCTCCCAGGCCTCGGGGATGACTCCCCCATCATCAGCGACGCGACGTTCGTGCCCGCAGCCTTGTCGGCGACTCCTACTTCCATGGATATCATCCGGCCCACTCGTTCCATCATCGGCTCTCCTTATTGCGTGCTTGCTCGCGGGGCCAGCCCGGCTGGCCCCCATGGTGATCCCTCTCATCGGGCGCTTCCCCCGTCCCATTGTGGATTCATCTCATGTCTGCCTCATGTCTGATCAATCTCTAAGGCGACGCCGCCCATTGGAGCTGGGTGAGGAGGTCCTCCTTGTACGCTACCGTGATGCGACGTGCCCTTCGCAGGTCTTGCGGAAGTGGTACCCGTAGATCGCGAAGGTGACCGCCATCGGGAATTGCTTGGGGCGACAGAACACCGTCCACGCCAGAAGCCTCCAGTACTGCAGGCGCTCCCTCCCGACGATGCCCAGGCGGAAAACGGAGCGGAAGAATGCCAGGACATGCCGGAGACTCAACCGAACGTTTATTGCAGGCGCCTTGTACTCGCGCAGGAACGTCCTCACGCGCCTGTAGTAGTGTCTTGGCGAGTAGATGGTCTTCAGGATCCTCTCGTAGCCCTCGCGCAATGTCTGAAGATCCATCATGGGCACGATGTTCGTTGTGCCATCGACGTTGTCGCCTGACCCATGCTCCAGCAGACGATGCTCCTTTCGGAGACGATCGTTGAGTCTTGTTCCCGAAGGCGCTTGCAGCAGACCCACCATCGCTGTGACGATCCCGCTTTTCTGGATGAACTCGATCTGCCGCTGGAAGATGGACGGTGCATCGTGATCGAAGCCGACGATGAACCCTCCCTGAACTTCCAGGCCGGCACGTTGTAGTCGCTTCACATCAGCGGCGAGGTCGCGCCCCTTGTTCTGTCGTTTGTTGCACTCCGCCAAGCTGTCCTCATCTGGTGTCTCGATCCCGATGAACACCGTGCGAAAGCCCGCTTCCACCATCATCTTCGTCAGAGGTTCGTCGTCTGCGAGATCGATGGACAGCTGCGTCTGAAGAGGGACGTTTTTCCCTCTCTGCCACTCAATGAGCGTCGGAAGCAGGTCCTCCTTGAGCGCCCTTCGATTTCCGATCAAGTTGTCATCCACGAAGAACACACCCCGGCGCCACCCGGCAGCGTAGAGACCGTCCAACTCCGCTAGGATCTGCGCCGATGTCTTGGTGCGCCATCTGTGTCCGAACAGCGCCGTGACGTTGCAGAACTCGCAGTCGTACGGACACCCTCTCGAGTACTGGACGCTCATCGAGGCGTAGCGATTGAGTTCGGCCAGTTCCCATCGTGGCGTTGGGCTCTGTCGGATGTCTGCGAATTCTGTGGAGGTGTACAGGTGTTTGGCACGACCTCCCTCGAGATCGTCCAAGAACTGCGGCAGTGTCACCTCGGCTTCGTTGAGCACGAAGTGGTCGACCCCATCGAAGTCCTCGTGCTCACTGGCAAATAGGGGGCCTCCCGCGACGACTCTGATGCTTGCCTCGTTGCAGCGAGCGATAATCTGCCGTGCGGATTCCCGCTGTACGATCATGCCGCTGATGAATGCATAGTCAGCCCACGCCAGATGCTTGTCCGTCAACCGTCTCACCGTGGCATCCACCAGGCGGACTGACCATTCCTCGGGCAGCATCGCCGCTACTGTGAGTAATCCAAGAGGCGGTGAAGAGGCCTTCCTCCCGATGAAGCCGAGCGCTCGCTTGAAGCTCCAGAATGTCGGCGGGACTTCAGGGTAGATCAGTAGAACATTCGTAGTATTCCCCTCTCAAGCTGGTTCTTCCTTCGCGGCGACCTTGTTGCGCTGTGATTTCCTCGCGAGATCGGCGATTACGCGTGCTTTATGGCATCTGTGACGTACTGCTCCACGGCCGTGCGGATGATCTCGGACTCAGACACTCCCTCTTTCTCCGACAGTTCCTGCAGCTGGGCCAGGAGCTTGGCGGGAGCCATGAAATTCTTCATCACGAGAGGATTTTTTGGATCTCGCTTTCTGTGGGCCATGAGGTATCAGCACGCTAACTATACAACTAATTACTTAACTAGTCAATCGTCTCGGCCTTCCTCTGAGACCTTATCCAGCCTCCGAGCTGGAACTCGCATTGGACGAACGAGGTGACGTCTGCGCGACTGAAGATCGCCTGATCCCTGATACGCGCTGGTTCCCCAATCATGATGACGCCTTGGAAAGGACACCGCTACGAAGCAGCCAACGAACGCGTTCTCCATCCAGTTGCCCAGGCCCCGGGCTCGCGGATTCGAACCCCGGGCCCAGCGATTCAAGAGTTGTCCTAGGTGGTGAGTCGGCAGGGGCTACTTGCGAACTGGAGCTTGAGAATCGTCCGCTTCGGTGACCGGAGTGGACGATTCTCCGACTGGTACGCCTGACGTCACCGTACCAAGAACCTTCGTTCGGGAGTTCGAAGTAAGAATCTAGTTTAGTTGCGAGTGCACCCGAGTTGCTGCCACGCGCCGCCACTCGGTAGGCCGTCACTCGTTGATCATTGTTCCGCCTGGATCCGCTGCATAGAATGCGGTCTACGCAAACAGACACCCTGCGGACAGGCGGGAGGCCAAGTAATTTGGGTTCGTTGATCACGCCTCAGGAGTTCGTCGATAAGTGGAGGCGCTCGTCGCTCAAGGAGCGCTCGGCGTCGCAGGAGCACTTCATCGACCTCTGTCGGATGCTCGGTCACCCGACGCCGGCCAAGGCGGATCCCGAGGGCGCGACGTTCACGTTCGAGAAGGGCGCCGGGAAGCGGACCGGCGGCCAGGGCTGGGCCGACGTCTGGAAGAAGGGCTGCTTCGCCTGGGAATACAAGGGGAAGCACAGGGACCTCGACGCCGCCTACGAGCAGCTCCAGCTCTACCGCGACGCGCTCCTCAACCCGCCGCTGCTCATCGTCTCCGACATGGAGACGATCGTTGTTCACACCAACTTCACCAACACGATCAAGCAGTCGTTCCCCCTCGCGCTCGACGACCTCCTCACCCGGGAGGGTCTCGCGATCCTCCGCAACGCGTTCGAGCATCCGGAGCGCCTCCGCGCCGAGCAGACGCCCGAAGGGGTCACCAAGCAGGCGGCGGCCGAGTTCGGCAAGCTCGCCGAGTCGCTCCGAAACGCCGGGCACGATCCCGAGAAGGCGGCACACTTCCTGATCCGGATCCTGTTCTGCCTGTTCGCCGAGGACATCAGCCTCTTACCCGAGGGGCTGTTCACCAAGCTGATCGACGGGACGAAGGACGACCCGGTCCGATTCCGCGAGCTGCTCGAGCAGCTGTTCGGGCACATGGCCGAAGGTGGGTTCTTCGGCCTCGATCGGATTCCCCACTTCGACGGCGGGATCTTCGACACCGCCGACGCGCTGCCGCTCGATCGCGAAGCGCTGGAGGTCCTCTCCCGCGTCGCCCGGCTCGACTGGTCGTCGATCGAGCCGTCGATCCTCGGGACGCTGTTCGAGCGCGGCCTCGATCCCGGGAAGCGCGCCCAGCTCGGCGCCCACTACACCAGCCGCGACGACATCCTCCTGATCGTCGAACCGGTCCTGATGCGGCCGCCCCGGCGTCGCTGGGAAGAAGTCAAGGCGCAGGCGCGAGAGCTGCGCACCAAGTGGCGGGCGGCCGACTCAGCCGGCGGGGCGAAGACGCGGGCCCGGCGGCGGTTGGAAAAGCTGCTGCACGGTTTCGCCGACGAGATCGCCGACACCAAGGTCCTCGATCCGGCCTGCGGGAGCGGGAACTTCCTCTACGTCGCCCTTCGCCAAATGCTCGACCTGGAGAAGGACGTGATCCTGTTCGCCACCGAGCTGGGGTTGCCGATGTTCTTCCCCACCGTCGCCCCTGAGCAGCTGTTCGGGATCGAGATCAACGAGTACGCCCACGAGCTCGCCCAAGCGACGATCTGGATCGGCTACATCCAGTGGCTCCGCGAGAACGGGTTTGGCCAGCCCAAGGAACCGATCCTCAAGAAGCTCGACAACATCCACGAGATGGACGCGATCCTCGCGTTCGACGAGGACGGGAACCCGACCGAACCCGAGTGGCCCGAGGCCGACGTCGCGATCGGGAATCCGCCGTTTCTTGGCGGGAAGCTCCTACGCTCTTGGATCGGAGATGATCAGGTTGATCGAATCTTCGAGCTCTGGGATGAGCGAGTGGCTCGTGAGTCAGACCTCTGCTGCTACTGGTTCGAGAAGGCCCGCACGATGATCGAATCGGGGCAGTTGAAGCGTGCCGGTCTTCTGGCGACACAGGGAATCCGTGGTGGTGCGAATCGGAAGACGCTCGAACGGATCAAAGAGACCGGAGACATCTTCTGGGCGCAATCCGACAGGGAGTGGATCCTCGAAGGTGCTGCCGTTCATGTCTCGATGATTGGATTCGATGATGGCACGGAAACCGAGCGTAAGCTCGACGGGCAACCTACGCGGACTATCAACTCCAACCTCACTGCAGCGCTTGATCTGACGGAGGCGGCTCGGCTTCCCGAGAATCGCAGCATCGCGTTCATGGGCGACACGAAGGGCGGATCCTTCGACATCCCCGACGATCTTGCACGACAAATGGTCGCGGCTTCTGGGAACCCGAACGGACGTCCGAATTCCGATGTGATCCGGCCGTGGGTGAATGGGAAAGACATCAGCGGACGGCCTCGAGGAATGTGGATCGTCGATTTCGGCACAGAGATGCCAGAAGAGGAGGCCGCCCAGTACGAGAAGCCTTTCGCGCACGTCCTGCGGGAGGTGAAGCCCAAGCGGGACACGAACAAGCGGGCGTCATATCGGGAGAGGTATTGGATTCATGTTGAGCCGCGACCAGCAATGAGAGCCGCGTTCGAAGCACTGTCTCGATACGCAGCAACCCCGCGTGTCGCTAAGCATCGGTTGTTCGTTTGGCTGGACCGAGCGACATTGCCTGATTGCCAGCTCATTGTCTTCGCCCGCGAGGACGACTACTTCTTCGGCGTTCTCCACTCCAAGGTCCACGAGCTGTGGGCTCGCCGGCAGGGTACCCAAGTGCGCGAGCGAGAAAGCGGGTTCCGCTACACGCCGACGACGTGCTTCGAGACGTTCCCCTTCCCGTGGCCGCCGGGAAAGGAACCGGTTGACGACCCGCGTGTCCAGGCGATCGCCGCCGCGGCGGTGGACCTCGTCGAGAAGCGCGACCGCTGGCTGAATGCTGAGGAGGCTAGCGAAGCCGAGCTGAGGAAACGAACTCTCACCAACCTCTACAACCAGCGCCCCACCTGGCTCGAACTCGCCCACAAGCAACTCGACGACGCCGTCCTCTCCGCCTACGCCTGGCCGCACAACCTCCCCGACGACCAGATCCTCGAACGCCTCCTTGCGCTCAACCCCGAACGATTAGGAGGCGGGACCTAGTGGTGCACTACGCCGAGTATCCTTGTGATACGCCTGAGCACTTCTTCGATGTGATCTCTCTGAGTTCAACGCCGTTCGTCCTTCAGGGCAAGTACAGCTGGATGTTCCGAGGCCAGTCAGCTCCGTACTCTCTGGTTCCTTCCGCGTGGAGGGACCAGGCACTTGAGCGATATAACGATGGGAAACCACCGGGAACGTATGAGAGCGTGGTAGAGGTCGAGGGACGAATCGCCTCGCAGTTCTTCAGGCTGGCGGACTACCGAGGTCTCGCCCTTCCTGAAGACACACAGACGATACGGCGCGAGATCCAGCATGGCGAGGGCATCTACGCAACCAACTGGCCTCCACCGCACTGGCGATCGTTGCTCACACTAGCACGTCACCACGGTCTTCCGGCACGTCTTCTCGACTGGACGTGGAATCCCTACGTGGCTGCCTACTTCGCAGCATCTGAGGCGTGGAAGGGCTTTCAAGACGGACGCAGAGAACCAAGTGATCAACTTGCAGTCTATGCGCTGAGTGTAGAGGCGTGTGACGAGCGGTTCCTGAGAGGCACGTTGGGATGTCAGCTCTTCTCGGGAAGACTGGAGCTTGTCACAGCTCCTGCTGCAGGGAACGAGAATCTCCGCGCTCAAGAGGGTGTGTTCACTCTCTTGATGCCGAAAACAAGCGAAGCAGACCCAATTCCCCGGATGAGTGTGGATGGCTTCGTGAAGGGTCTCGAAGGCAAGGTCAGCCAGATCTTGCTCCACAGATTCACACTGCCAGTGGAGCATGCATGGTTCCTGCTCCATCTCCTTGCCTGTCAAGGGGTTTCCGCGTCAAGTGTCTGGCCGGGCTACCGAGGAGTTGCGATGGAGGTTACAGAAATGGCCAAGGAGAATCCGGGATCGTTGTGAGGGGGAGCTGAGGAGCCGGTCCTTGCATCCCAGCGCATTGGAGAGAACAAGGAGGCGGGAAGCTTGAAGGTCGAGGTTTACTGTGACGAGAGCCAGCAGGACCTGTTTACAGGATCTGTGGAGCAGAGGGCGGGCCAGCGTGTCGTTCTTGGAGGCGTTTGGATAGAGGCGGAATCAAGAACGCATCTGAAGAGAGCGATCAAGGAACTCCGTGCCAAGCACGGCTTGTACGGCGAGTTCAAGTGGACTCGTGTGAGCCCATCAAAGCAGCTCTTCTACTCCGAGCTTGTGGATCTATTCTTCTCGACCGAAAGAGCCCGGTTCCGCGCGGTCGTCCTGTCAGCTGATGAGCTAGACACTGTGCAATTCCATGGCGGCGACGCGGAACTCATGTTCTACAAGTTCTACTACCTTCTTCTGCATCATTGGATCCTCGACTCCAACAGCTACAAGGTTTTCCTCGACACGAAGACCAACCGAGTCGGGGGACGTCTACAGAAACTCCAAGAGGTTCTATCGTCCGCAAATCGGCTCTCAACTATCGAGCAAGTGCAAGCTCTACCCTCCAGAGAAGTCGACCTGTTGCAGCTGGCTGACGTTCTGATTGGAGCTGCCAGCTACCGGTTCCACAATCGCCAGTCGAGTTCCGCAAAGGTGAGTGTTGCCAGGCGTATCGAACACCACATCGGGCACCCCATCGGTTGCACAGGCTGCGCTGAAACGAAGTTCAATGTCTTCTGCTGGCACTCGGGAGGTGGCTGGTAGTTGGCTGCGCCTAAACTGCTTGAGCTGCCTGATGAGGCCGCCTATCGGGCGCACTACGAGGCGAGCCTGTGCAATCGGGAAATATGCACGATCGATGGGCTGCTTGTTCGCTTTCCGAAGTTCCAGTTTGACCATGCATTCTTTGAAAGCGCCAACCGCCGCCTAGGGGAGAAGGGGGTGTTCTCGGTCGATCGGGCAAAGCGCATGGACTGGATTGCTCCCGCATTGGCGGATCCGAACGCAGAGCTCTACGAGGGTTGGGACAAACGAAAGGGGGCGCACACGCGTGACAGCAGAGTCTGTGTAGCATTTTGTGATTACGTAGTGATTATCATGCTGAGAGGAGAAGGAAGGCCTGCGTCGTTCATCACTGCGTTTCAGGCCGGGAAGAGGACGCTGCAAAGGATTCAATCGGGGCCAAGATGGTGATCTCAACAGGCCCAGAATGGGTTGACCGCTGGTTAGTATTGGCCCAGCGGTCGAAGCCTCTGTAGGACCCCTACTATGAGTAAAGGTCGCTACAATTCTATGCGCTTTGCGGAACAAGTCAACCCCTTGACTTCTACCGGCTTGGAAGTCGCGGGGCGGGAAGAGCATGCCTGAGACCCGATTCACGCAGGTGCAGTTCACACTTCTAGGGGGCCTTGGTTTTCGAACGCACCCGTGTTCGGGATCCGGGCTCAGCCCCTGCAATTCGGTACCTTGTCTAGTACATCAGCGTTTGAAGAGGGGATTCCGGGGACATAGTACAAAACTGTCCTTTGGAGCTCCTTGGAATGAGTATTACGTCCCGAGAACTCCCGCCCAAGACCTGCACCCGCCGCTCTCTTGAAGCCTAGATAAGCTCTGCTTCCGCACTCACAGTCTTATGATCTCCTGTTTCGTGTATCTTGGCCGCAGTACTTTGAAGGGCAGCTTCCCTTCCTTCTCATATGGTTTGAGTCGGAGCTTCTGGCGGCAGGATACCCGCTCCGCGAACCCTATCATGTCCTTACGAGAGGGCCATCTATCCCCCATCTGGCAGACGCACAATAGCAGATTGCCCAGGAGTTCGTCGGCAAGTATCAGATCACGAGCAGACAAGCGCGGCGATTCGCCCTCATGGACAAGTTCGTTTCTGCGGTCGGCCAGTCTCTTCAGGTCGCTAGACGCAAACCACGGCTTCCTCAACCCCACATTGCTCCACCCCAGTATCGCGTCAAGGCGCGGGAACATCTCTCGCGATCGCTCTTCTCTTTCCTTTAGGATCGTGTCCAGAGCCATCATATTGAATAGGAATGCCAGTGAGCGATCAGCCTCCTGCAGGCTCTCGCCAAACAGAATCGCAGCCCTCCGCACAGCACTTCGCCACTTGGCATCGACGTTCTGACCTCCCTCGAGGAACACGATGAATGCCTTGAGCCACCCATGGCGCTTCTGAAAACCTTTCCAGTTGCGATCGATTTGAAAGGGGATAAGGGCCCTTTGCTGCTCCGTCCGAGTCCCAGTGAGATGCCCGGTGCTCTTCTCAATAACCACTTGCCGTACCAGGACCCTGTATGCAACGCCACTAGGGCCGAAGACACGCAAGAGGTTGCTCCGACTCCTCTTGGCAAATGGCCAGCTGACAGATCGTAGAATCGAACACGCCTCTCTAGTTTTCACTCCGACAAGGCGGCTCGCCTCGGGACTTGAACTCGATGCGACTACAATCCCGAGCGTCTCAACACCCGTCAGCAGCGATTGCACGTCGTGTGGCGCGTCCGAAACCCGCCACGGAAGGCCAACTCGGCGGCGAATCCGTCGCAACTTGTCAGAAGAGACGAACAACACGTCACCAATCGTGAGTTCCTCACTAATATCCCTCCGGAGTTCTAGGTTGAGTATCGGCTGTAGATGGATGTGCGATTGTCCTGCGATCAAGGTGACACTCCTTCTACGTGGACGATCAGGCCTCCCACACTCATATGCGCCATGATAGAGGAAGAAGATGGCTCAGGGAATTGGAAAATCGGGGGACGCGTACCCTATTCCGTCGGCTTTCTTCCCGCCTTTCGGAGTCGATGCGTCCGCTCGGTGATGGCTTCAAGATGCTCATGAAAGTCGGAGGCGTCACACCTTGTCTTTGCCCCCTGGGGAATCCCGCGAGCGTAAAGCGCCACCCCTCAGGCAGTAGCCAGCGGAGCCTGATGACGCAATACGAGCCCCGGCCTCGCAATGGGGGAACGTATCTTCCGCTACTGGAATCCGCCTGAATCAGTGTCTGATCCTCCGAAGTGCTAGCCAGTGCTGGTTCTCCGAGCTCCGCCGCCTTTCGCGAAGTTGGATTCGCGCTGTTCTCCAGACCCACAATCTCGTTCTCTCGTCTCTGAGGTCAGGGCCACCGCACGGTGCGCTTAGGTACGCATTCCGTGCGATGCGCATATTCTCGCAACGAAGAAGGCCTTCGGTTGATGCGTGAATGAGCGCATGGAGTCGTTGTAGTAGCTCACACGGAGCTACTACGGTACTCGTCTCGTATACCACTTGCCCCCAGCATGCGAAAGGCAGTAATCTGAAGCGATAATGCTATTGCCCGACCGGTTTGACTCGCTTCGACACAATGAGCGCTTACTTGAGGAGCTCACGGCGGTGAGTGTGGCTCAGCTTGGCGCGGCAGAACGTATCGTCATCAGCCAAGAGGGCGTAGCCTCCGAGACCGCATTTCTAAGACGAGAACTCGAATCCGCTTCGGAGGACGTCACCGCTCAGCTCGAAGCTCTCACGGCCACATTTGAGTGGGGATTCTCAGAACTCATATGGATCGCTCAGCAGCATACTGCTCTGCTCAGTCAGATTCGGCAACTGCTGATGGCTCCTCTTGATACCCAGGCCCAGGAGCTTAGGAAGAGAGCGGAGTACGCCTACGAACAAGGCTGGTATGAGGAAGCCTTGGCCGACTTCGTCGAGGCTGAGCGGAAGAACCCATATGACTTTGTAGTACACCACTACACCGGCAACATCCTCCTCTTCCACAGCCAGGACTACGATAGAGCAGTTGAGTACTACGAAAGAGCTGCCAAGTACGCGGTCCCTCGCGCGCCTGCTTGCGCTGCCTTCGCTCTTCTTCACGCAGGCGAAGCGAGAGAGCGGCAGGGGGACGCCAAAGCAGCGTACGAGATTACGAAGCGTGCTGTTGCGATTCCAGGTTCCTCTCCTGAGGTCTTCTACCAGCATGCTAGGCACTGCGCGGAAGTCGGCGAGTTCGACGAGGGTGAATGGTACCTTGAGAGGGCAATTGGCAAATGCAGGTACTACTGTGCGAAATGCTCAGGCGACGAGAGCTTCCAGCCAATGCGGGGCCGTGTAGAAGACCTCCTCAAGAGGATCAGAGATCGACTTCAGGCGGAGGCAAGACGTGCTTTGAGCCAGGCCACGGCTCTAGATGAACATCTTGCCCGGAAGGTCATACCATTCCTCGGAAGACTCCGAATCGCGCATTCTCGCTTGCGTGCGCATGTTGAGAGGGACGCACTAGCTAGGGCGCAAGCTCTCATCGAGACGGAATCGATTCTAGAATGCTGGCGCGGTATGCGCATTGCGCAAGCCTGTCACGCCGCCTCGTGGATACTAGTGGAGAACTCAGATTGGGAAGAGAAGCTCGAAGCCATTGAGTCAGGGATTTGGTCGAAGTGGGATCTGCACAACTCGAACGTCGCTGGATTAGTTGGCCTCATTGCGGGAGCGCTGTTCTCGTTTGTCGTTTCGTCCCTTCTTTTCAGGGACTTCCCCTCCCTGTCTGGAGGGAGGATGTTCCTCTTCACGCTGTCGCTAATCTTCTTTTGGTCTATCGGAGGAGTTCTTGCTTACTTGGGATTCAGATCCGTTACCTATAGAACCGGCTGGCTCCGGAACGTCGCGCCGCGAGTTCGGCGACGGCGACAATCGTACGCGAAGCTGCTGGCGGCGATCAAAGCGATGCAGCCGAAGCACGTAGAGTGGCAAGATGCAATCCATCAATAGGTGTGTCGATTCGAAGCCCGTCCCGTCTGGCTCGCCCGGTGAGACGCTCTTCGAACGAAGCTTTGGCGGGTTCAAATCCCATAGGCTGGAGCCTGGGTGAACGATTGGAGAACCTTTGTACTGTCCAGTTCTCGGGCCTGAAGTTCGCTTCATAAGGATGCTCCAGCGCCTCCACGTGCTCGACGCACTGGTCTAGGTGGGAGACCTGGTGTGAGCAATTGGAGAACTCCAGAGCAGTGTGATGACCAGTACTGCCCTACTGGGTGTGCTGGCCCAATCATGCCGGCCAGGGGTTGGTCACTCCCAAGGTATTGACCAGATAGTCGCGCACGGTGGTGTCTGTGCAGCGTCCGAGTTGTCTAAAGAAACCGGGCAGTCGGGAGGAGTAGCGGTTGTGGATGGTTGGACGTGGGTTCACTCCGTGAGCGACGGCTTGTCTGAATCCGATTGCTTCCCGCAACCGCTCGACGGCACGATCTGGCGAGCAGTTCTGCCAAGACCAACCTGCTGTGACGTCTTGAAGGCCTATGGAGTCCGCGAAGAGTCGGCGCGTGTTCTCAACGTTCGGGTTGTTGAAGCGCCCGATCTGTGTACGCGCACTCGCATTGAGCGACTGCCAGACGGTAACCGCGTACCCTCCAGGACGGAAGCTGTCAATAGCTTCGCATACCACCTCCTCAAGATATGCTTCCCACGCCGAAACACACGTCACGACTACAGCCCGGTTGAGGGATCCGAGGCGCCACTGTCTACCTACCTGCCCGGTCCGCAGTTGCCCGTGTGCTGCATCAAGCTCCTCTGCATCGGCGAGCAGGGGCACGAGGAATTCCGCATACGCTCTTGATGGCATGTCTTCTACCCTCCCACCATAGAGTGTCTACGTGAACACCGCAAGGATGGCTAAGATCGCGGCGGGGCCACGAACCTTCTCCACGAGCATTCGTGGAGGATCTGCCCCTTTGGCTCCCCTGCGCTGCTGTCTGTTCATGAAGCGGAAGAGCGTTTGCATCTCAGGGGTGATTGAGGCGAACTCCTCTTCCTTGCCAGGGGCGAGAAGCCGGAGGACCTTGCCGACTACTACAGCTTCGCCCTCGAGCTCCTCGCCGTCCACAAGCAGGTAGTTGGTCCTCAGCTTGCCTGCAAACGTGTAGCGAGGAGTAGAAATGGCCTCAAATACGATCGGGAGCTGCCCCGCATTGCCACCTGATGTAAGCTCAACCATTGCTTTGTACTGCTCAGCAGTCTGTGGATCATCAAGAGGCGAATCGGTAAGGCGTTCCATCGCGCCCAAGACTTGTCCGAAAGCGGGCAGAGCCCGCATCAGAGAGACGGACTCTGGAAGTCGAATGCTGGCTTGGATCTCAAGGAGCTCCCCACGTCTGAGCTGCTGCCATATCCCGTCATCGAAAGCGTCCAAGTACTGGATATCCTCGGAGTCTGTCAGTAAGTCATGTAGGTGCTGGAATCTCGCAGCTGCGGGGACCTCCCGCATTTGCTGGACCTCAACCTCCTTGCTTCTTCCGTATTCAGCCCCAAGACCACGGTGAGAAGCACTTACCTTGCCCCCGCTCTTGCCGCTCTTGCGCTCTGCATAGGAATCCCCCACAGAGCCTTCAAGTTGAGCGAGATACTGGTCGAGTGCTTCAATATTGAGATACGAGAAATTCCTCAGCAACCACGCTCACCTGCCAGTGCCTTGCCTGATCTGCAAGGGTCCTTCTTGCAGGAAGGCAGCAAATATACATTCTATGTGGATTACGGGGCCGCGCACAAGTGCTGCGGGATGGACCCACGCGAGATACGGGCTCTCCACCAGTGGCGACGGGGCAATCCTCATAGGAAATGGGACGTCCACTCGTTCCATCTCCATCCACCTGAAGTGACTGCTCCCCGCAAGATGCGATTCTGGACCTCTTCAGTGTAGATGTTCTTCAGCCAGGCCTTTCTGTTGCCGCGTCCCGACCCAACAGCCCCAGCCTGGAAGAAGTACTGCGCCAACGAACGCATCTCGGGATGTTCCCAAGCTAGCTTGATGAGTAGATGCGAAAGGAGGGCGCCCACAGCAGTGAAGTGGTTCGCTTGTTTCGGATCGTCGTGTGATTCGCATATGTACCCGGTTTCGGATACTCCCTCCTCAGGAAGATTGTGCTTCACTCGGAATCGCTCCCAGGCGGGCTTTCCCCAAGTTTGGGGACCGGACCAAGTGAGACGAATCGCAGCCCAAGTCGCCGTATCAGCAATGCACACAACATCAAGCATTTCTCTTGGATGCTTTGCGAACTGCTGGTCCGCGTCGATAAGCTCATCAAATGCGGCTTCTATTGCTTGTGCCGGGTCCTTCCTCAACGCTTGTGAGTGCGCAAGGAGGCCGAATAACGCGGGGCCATGGAGTTCCCGATATGGAGTCCCTTCGCGAATCGGCAGGCGGCTTTTCAGCCATGCGCACGTCTCCACTGCCTTCCGGATGTGGCCCTTGCGAAGCGTCGTCTTGCACTCGAAGGCGGCAGCTACTCCGCCGATGAGGTAGTGCTTTTTGTCAATCAACTTCGATGGATACGACGGTAGAAGTACGAGGACGTCAACCTGTGGGCTAAGCTCTCCCTTCTCCGTGAGAATTCGGCCCTTTGTCACCACATGAAACATGGACGGCAACCATCCGCGTAGGATACTTGCCCAGTTCTCTTCTCCTTGATCTCCTGCGGTTCCTGGGTCTTCGGAAGCTCGGGCTGAGATTCGCCTGTACTCGTCGTCGATCTCTCTTGCTGTCGACCGTAGGAACTCATGCAGATCGTGAGGTTGTCCAGCCGTATCAGAAGTATTCATCACGTAGAGCATACCATTCCGTGACGACGCGGGAAACGGCGCGTCTATCTCCCAGGTCACGGAGAGGTTCCATAAGGCACAGAACAGCTCGTGGCAAGCCAGGTAGTCAGTCCCCGGTGGCACGTCTTGATGGGAAGGGTCAAGTGCGCCGACCGTTCCGGCTTGGTGCTGTCCGAAGTTCTCCATTCATAACCCCCGGGTCCGTTCGGAAGGTCTGGCGGAAATACAGACAGAAACACCGTTCTAGCCTGTCTCTTGTGGAGCCGGTGTGAACGATTGAAGAGCCTTCGTTCTGAGCTGCTCCTGGACGGGAGTGTCCGCTGCCCAAGAAACTCGGCTTGCTCGGTGTACTATTCTCCGTAGGTGGTCATCTGCCCATTACCTGAGGACTGGGAGGTGGATAGTGGCAACGCTCATGCTTTCTTCGTTCGGCGTCTCCGAGAGGCTCCCACCGCGCAGAGGACGTACCAGTCTGTTCTTCGGAATGCCTCCGGCTGACATGAGGGAGTCAACTCACTCCTTTGAACTCGACTACCCCTGCCTAGCTCTGGCGGACAGAGTGATAGTGGACTCTGCAACGGTTGAGTTGCTGTGCAGGCAGTCTCATCCAACGTTCTCTCCGATGGCTGAGGCTCTCGAGATCCTCTCAGAAGAAGGATTCCTGGAGCTCGCAGACTATCGCCAGATCCTGGATGAGGAAGCTACTCTCCTGACGGAGATGCTGGTCAGAGACCTACGGCACCCTGAGGACTGGGACTCTGTCTTTGATGCGTCCACGAGTCTCTGGGATCGTTTCGTCAGAAGCCAGGTCTCTGATGAGATCGCCCGCCTGATCGTCCTGGACAACATAGATAGGCTACCTGAAGACGTCGGTGGCTTCCAGCGTTCCGTCCTCTCGCATGCGTGGGGACCAAAACGTCCGCGATCTGAAGGGGTCTTCATCACTGACATACGCGGCTTCCTGAAGACGATGGGCGACTACATAGGCAACAGAGAGTCAGAGACTCCCCCCGCCGTCTATCACGAACTTGCACACTATGCAGCGTGGGAGCAGACCGCTTCGGGGAAGAGACATCGCCTGGAGGCCTACCTTCGGTACGTAAACGCGAATCTCGTCATCTCGAGGAGACTCGATGCCGCCATCTATGACTGGCAGGATTTCGGTCCCTTCTACCGTGAGAAGTTCATTCGGCTTGGGCACGAGTCTCCGCCAGGAGAGAGCGAGAGGAGACAGATCAGGAAGCTCTTCGACTTCTCATTCCCGCAGTACAGGATCCGGGACGTCCGCACTCTGGTCCGTGCCTTGGAAGACAAGCGAGTCAGGGAGCTGCGGGAATTGGTGTCAGCAGCTGCCCGTGATGAGGTGGCGTTCGATGCTGAGTTCGGGCGCGCGACTATGGCCGAGGTCTTTCGGATCAAGAAGCAGGTTGGCAAGATGAGAAGAATCGTAGCTAGGCTCACACTACCCCTAGGCTTGCTTGGTCCAGGAGTCAGTTCAGCTGCCCAACTGGCATCCGAGCTTGCCGAAGCTGGAGCAGAGAGAGCCCTGTTCCGAAAGCATCGCTGGTTCTACCTGTTGGACGACATTGTCGGCGAATCCTAGCAACTGCTCATGAACTGGGGACGCAGCCGCGATGAGATCTCGTAGATGGTTGACCTAGAGCCAAGGTCAGCCCTACCTGCGTTGTCCCTGGCTTTCCTTGGTCCGACAGAGCCTTCTTGAGAGGGGCCATGTAGTCCGGATCGAAGCGCGTAGTTCTACATTCATGAAGTTCGGGGCGGTTTGCCAAGCACGGAAGAAACGAAGACAGGAACAGCGTTATCCTTCGGTTCCTATGGAGCCGAGAGGAGTCGAACTGCCTAGCCCGTGGCTCGAAACCAGTCCACCAGAGGGCGCCGGTTCGAGGTCCGTGCAATCCGGCCACTGAAGGGGACGATTCTCAAGCTCCAGTCCGAAAGTAGTCCACTAGGGGGTGCCAGGGCTTCGGATTCCGAACTGCCCTTGGTGATCGGCCGGAGTCTCTTCCCATCCATCGGTGCGGTTGCCGCTTGACTCGTTACGATATTATAGCTATCCTCGTGACGAGACGGCCATGAATCAGTCTCCAAGGGGTGAGCATGTCACTACCGGTGAAGGTACCAACCTGGCAGTACTGGGAACTGCGGGATGCGGCTGTGCGCGAAGGCACAACGATCGCCGAACAGGTGAGTAGGAGATTGGGCGTTACCTCGACTGAGCCATCGGTACCAGCAGGTGACGCACCGACGAGCAGCGCGGGCAAAGACAAGTGGTTGCTGTGGGCGGTGCTCTTTGGGGGCATTGTGGTGGGTGGACTGTGGCTCTTCCGCAGGGCTAGGCAGCGGGAAGCCGGACTCCCACAACCCGAGCCACAGGTGCCCGTGCCGCAGTGGGGCTGGGGAGGGTGAGGCGTGGCCCAGCTATCGGCTTGGGAGAAGAAGGCCCGCGAGCACGCCGATGTACTCGCAGATCAGCTCAATGGATCAACCAGCTACGCTTTGCTTACCCACGAGTCTGAGCGCTCGAGTGATCCAGAGAGAATTCGCCCACTTCGGCTTGGTGGGCCTGGGTGGTGGGAGGACCTAGCGCCACAGGCTCGGATGCACTTCGCGGTTGCCCAAGCGATTAGCCGCGCTTTGCTTGCTGATGAAGATGAGGATGAGGACGCACTTGACGCTGCCATGAGTGCCCTGTCTAAGTTCGTCAAGGGAATCACCGTCCAGCTGGAGTGGGTCAAGAGCCTTGGTGAGTACAGGCTGGGGCGGGAGCTACTCGGAGGGGAAGAGGAGGACGCTCGGCACCCCTTTGTTACGACAGTCGTGGCGCTCTCGTTCATGGAGTATTGGGAGCGCTACCGAGATGTGGTTCGCCTCGGCGTTTGTCGGCAGTGTTCACGAGTGTACGTGAAGGCAAAGCACGGTCGGAAGACACGCTACTGCTCAGGAGCGTGTCGCCAGAAAGCGTACCGGGAGCGGCAGAAGGAGTAATCCCCAAGGAAGAAACCCAGAGCAGGTATTGCTTGTCGATGTTCGTTACGATGTTATTGGTAACATCATGATCAGCTGCGAAGGAGGAAAGCCACGCGACAACTGCCGGAGACCGATGCGAACTCCCTCGACGTGACGATCGTCCGCCCAGAGGTGGGAGAGATGCGCGAGGAAGTACGCATTGGATTCGGCCTTCTGGGGCGCGTGATTGCTGAGGTCATCGCTGGAGCAAGCAGCGAAGAAGCGGAGGAACCACTCAGAAGGATTCTCCGTTTGGCCCGGGGCGAGAAGGAGGACTAGAATGGCCCACTCCACCTCGAACAAGGGGACCCCACCGGTGAATGTCGTTTTGTATGCTCGTGCATCGTCAGACCGCCAAGCGGACAAAGGGCTGTCCATCCCTGCCCAGTTGCGAGAACTGAGGAAGCGCTGCGAGGCCTCGGAGAGGGTCGTGCTCGAGGAGTTCGTCGATGAGGGATACAGCGGTACCACCGATCAGCGCCCGGCGTTTCAGGCGATGATTGCGTACTGCAAGCTCCACCGAGACCGTGTCGATGCGGTACTGGTATGGAAGAACAACCGGTTTGCTCGCAATCGTGTCCACGCAGCGGTGTACAAGCAATACCTGCGAAACCTGGGCGTGGATGTCGTATCGATCACCGAACCGAGAGTGGACAGCATTGATGGTGAACTGCTCGAAGCGGTGGTTGAGGCGGTTGATGGGAGGTTTTCCAAGAGCCTAGCTCAGGACGTGATGCGGGGGATGCGAGAGGTGGCCAGGCGGGGGTTCTACCCCCTGGCAACCCCACCGTTTGGCTACCGCAAACAGGCGGTACCGGACGGTAAGGCAACGCGGTACCGCTTGGTACCGGATGAGGAAACCGCCCCTTTGGTGCGGCGAATCTTCTCGCTCTACGTTTCGGGCGGGCTCGGCGCGAAGGCTACGGCTCAGCAGCTGAACGAAGAGGGGCTGACAACCCCGACCGGGAAGTCTTGGACGACCAAGGGAGTACTTCGGGTACTCGGCAATCCGGCCTACTCGGGCCGGCTCGTTGTGCGGTTTAGCACACCAAACGCCCGGTACTTGCCGGAAGCCGACCGAACGATTGTAGTCGACCAGGCCTATCCGCCGATCATTGAGCCGGGGGTGTACCAGGCCGCCCAGAGCTTGCGCGAGAGGCGCGCGAAAGCCCACCCGCGCGAACTGGCAAGCAACTACCTGTTGAGTAGGCTGCTTCGATGCCGGGATTGCGGCAGTAAGATGTATGGGGTTTCGGCCAAGTCGGGCCGGAACTTCTACTACGTGTGCAAGCGGTATTACGAGTCGGGCAAGGTCCAGTGCGATCACGGGCTGGTGCGACGTGACCGGTTGGACGGCATCGTGTTGGAGAAGGTACGTGACGTCCTGCTCGAGGAGGAAAACCTGCGAGAATTGGTCGGCACGGTGAACCGTGAGCTGGGCGACCGGGCCGGTCAGGTGGAGGAAGAGCGCCGGATTGCCCGGGGTCAACTCAAGGAGCGAGAGAGGCAGGTCGCCCGCCTGCTGGATGCCCTGGAGGATGGCCGGACGCCGGCCGCATCGATCCGCGAGCGACTGAGGGTGCGCGAGGAGGAGGTTGAACGTCTCCGGGCTCACCTTGCCGGACTGGAGGGTGATTGCACACAAGCGAGGGTTTCCCGGCTCGACATGGACCGGATCAGACCCTATGTCGAGTCCCTCAAGGAGACGCTGGCTACTGCACCCCGGAAGACGCAGCAGGCGATCCTCCGGTCGTTCATCAAGAAGATCGAAGTGGGGGACGACGAGCTGTCGATTGAGTTCACGATCCCTCAGCCTGGAGCGGAAGTGAATCCCCGGCTAGATGATCCGACCGGAGTTCTTGGTATGGTGACGTCTGGTACGCCCGAGAGGACTCGAACCTCTGACCTTCGCAGCCGCAGTGCGACGCT
>CAZFZM010000006.1:70769-121825 GCA_964523545.1 uncultured Thermotogae bacterium | reverse complement strand
CGCCGACCGGCGGTACCTCCGGACGCGGGTTCGACTCCCGCCACCTCCACCAGACGCGACCGATTGTAGAACCGGGGAGATCGACTCCCCGGCTTCTACTTGGGGCAGCGGCAGCCGGTAGTCTAGTTCGATCGATTCCCGGTCCACGCGGATGCTCTTCACCACGCCGGCAAGAAAGGCCTTGCGCTGCCTGAATGAACCGATTCTGAGCGTCTCCCGCAGCTTCCTTGCGTATGGTAGTACGCCCTCAAGCGTCAAGGCGGATGCTTCGCTCTCCCGCACACGCTGCTCGATCTCATCCCGTGACCGCTCTGCCATTTGGATCTCAGATCTGAGTTCGCGAATTCTCGGCGCCAGTTCCTCCAAGTCGAGCAAGCCGGATTCCAGCGCATCGTAGTTCCGCTGCAGCCGCCGGCGGAGTCCCTGAACCTTCCGTCCAACCGTCGCGAGGCTTGATTGCTCGCTCGTCCGCAGCTCAGATAGCCGCTCGTTGACCAGTTGGACCAACAGCCGCAGGTTCCCGTCATCGAGTACGAGCTTCCGAACTTCCGACATGACGAAGCCTTCTAGATCCCTCTGAGACACGCGCACGCCCGCACAGGCGTCCTTCCCCTGCTGGTGGTAGAGCTGACAGGTGTAGTAGTGGTATTGACCGCTCTTCGCCGACGTTCCCACCATGTGACTTCCGCATAGGCCGCATCGGACTAACCCACTGAGCAGGTACGGACTCGACTCCCAACGGGCAATCGCGTGGTTGCCGGCCCGGGCATCAAGGATCGCCTGTATACGTGAGAACGTGTGCCGGTCGACAAGAGCCTCGTGCACGTCCTCCACCACTTCGAGGGACTCGGGTGGACCATCGCGGCGGCCAATCGTGACATCGCCACAATACGTGCTGTTCTTGAGGATGTAGTAGATGCGTTTCGCCGTCCAGCGGCGCGCGGACCCTGCTGGTATCGCCCTTCCATTGAGTGCTCTCGCTATCTGAGTCGCCGTCTTGCCGCCAGTGTAGTCTGCGAAGATGCTGGCTACTACCGGCCCATAGGTCTCATCAGGCGCCAACAGGAAGCGTCGGGCGCGGCCATCCTTTGTCTCTACTCTTCGGTACCCGATCGGCGCGTGAGGAAAGGGGTAGAATCCCCGCCTTGCAACCTCTCGCTGCCCCCGGCGGATGTCTTGCGACAAGTTGTCAGAGTAGAACTCAGCTAGGCCTTCGAAGATCCTGGCGATCAGCTTCTCTTGAGGGGTATCCCCGGTGTGTTCATGCAGCGAGACGAGCTGCACGTTGTGGGCCGTGAACTGCTGTCTGAGACCTGCTGAGATCAGGGTGTCACGGGCGAGGCGGTCGAGCTTCCAGACAACCACCGCGTCGATCCGTCCGGAGCAGACAGCAGCGACAAGTGCCTTCAGACCCGGCCGGTTACGATCGCGCCCACTGTACCCCTCATCAGTGAATTCATCCACGATCTCCCAACCGCGCTCTCGTGCGTAGCCACGGATTGCGCGAAGTTGAGCGCTGATAGACAGCTGCTTCTCAGCCTGTCGCTTGGTGCTGACCCGTGCGTACGCTGCCGCCCTCAAAGCTGGTTGCTCCTCTCCGTGAGTGTGATGTGCGTCACACCATCCTACCCGTTTTCCAGTCGAGCCTGAACCACAGCGCTAGCAATGAGTTCCGCGAGCGGAAGCAACTGCTCCCGCACAAGCGCCGTGGCATGAACCGTGCCGCATTGCGTGACATCTGCCGGCTGTTGAGCTGGCCAATTCGCGATCACTGCCTCGGGGGGGCGGTCGTCGTAAATCATCTCAATCCATCTCCGCTCCTCGGCAGTATCCTCTCGGCCCAGTGGCCGTGCTTCTGCTCCCACTGTCCCGTAGGGATACCACTCCAACCCGCATTGCTCCGGCCCACTAGGAATACAGTGGGGCTACCGGAGGATGGTTTCATGGCAGGTTTGTCGACCATCCGTGTCGTGGATCAGCCGCTCCGGCTCCCCGAACGCGACAGCGAGCCTTTGAAAGCTCCGCGCGGGCCTTCTCACAGCCACTGGGGATGATTGCCGTCTGCTTAGGTCGTGTATGGGATAGGCGCCATCGCGCTTTGCCCCCGGGCCGGGTTGTTCAACCCCCCGCCTAGACCGCTGGCCAGGTTGTCGTAATCTATCCCGGTAGCCAACTCCGGGCGGGCAGTTTTGGCGTGCGGCGTTTGCCAGGCCGCTGGGACGTTTTTCTCTTGGTTCGCCCCAAGAAACCTCCGCGGGAATGGACGCTCCGCGGAGGTTTTCGATTCCGGTTCGCTGCTTGCTGTCGGGATGCGTTGCAGCTATGCTACAGCCGGAATCGCCCTTCGCGGGTGATTTGTCTGACACCTGCCGTCGTTGCCACCAAGCATGTCGGCAGGTGTCTCTTCTTGTTTCGCGCATCTTCCCTTCCCCCTTGTCCGTGGACCATCTCAAGGCCTTCTCGACCCTGATCGGGCTCGCCGATTCTGTACGCTGGACCGAAGCATGAGGGGAGCCGGAACATCCGCCGCATGCGCGGGATCATTGGTCTCCCTCTCCTAGTTGACATTCTGAAGCAAGCCTAGTGCTGCAGGTTTCAGCGTTCAAGAGGCAGGGGACATTTGGAAACAGCCCAGGGTGCTATCCCCAATGCGGACCGAATGGCGAGAGCAGGTCAGCACTTCCGACTAGTACGGCAGTCCCAGCGATCAGGAAGTAGGGACATTTGCCAACAACTGAGCTGCTTCCTCCGGTCACTGTAGAGTCGAGATCTAGGCGATCTTCATAGATGCTGGTACCCTGCTCCTGATCCGCTATGCCATTGTGCGGGGTCCTATGTGCGGCTCTCGAATCGCAGCTTCCGGGAAGAGACTGAAGGACCTCGCAAGGCTTGGATCAACCTGGGGAATCACCACAATAGAGGACACGAGGGAGGGGGGACATGGCAGGGAAGACGATCCTTGACAAGCTGTCGATCTACATCCCGCAGTCGAAGCTGGAACAGAAGCCTGTCGAGCGTTTGACGAGGCTAGGCGAGAAGCTCGATCGGTCGGTGAACTACCTCGTAGTACAAGCGATCATGGAGTACCTTGAGCGTGAGGAGGGTTGACAAGGCGATAGCATGGCATCATCCTGCCAGTACGAAGGCTGCAAGGTCCCCGTTGAGCCCAACAGCGAGTTCTGCATCTTCCACGCTCCAAGCCCGAAGGACCTGGAGAAGTTCCGGCGTGCTCTGACTTCCCAGATCAACCAGCAAGGACCCGCGAAAGATCGCAACGAACGGTACTCCTTTGATGGCTACGTATTCCCTGCGAGCATAACAACGGAAGCTTGGCCGGAGGGTGAATGGATACAGCTACCACAGACCTTCCAGGGAGACGCTAGCTTCAGCTGCGCGACGATCGAGGGGCATGTGTGGTTCGACGACGCAAAGTTCGAGGGGAATGCCGAATTCAGCTACGCGACAATCGAGGGGGATGCCTGGTTCGACGGCGCAGAGTTCGAGGGGGAAGCCAGCTTCGTCTTCGCGAAGTTCGAGGGGGAAGCTAGCTTCGTCCTTGCGATGATCAAGGGATACGCTTGGCTAAACAGTGCGACGATCGGGGGATCTGCCTGCTTCGACGGCGCGAAGTTCGAGCGGGGGGGCAGGTTCGACGACACAACGATCGATGGGGATGCCAGGTTCAACGACGCGACAATCCCGGAGAATTCCGATTTCGACAGATTGATCTGCAGATCCTTGTGGCATGGTGAGAATAAGCCCCGAATTCGCGGATGGGGGGGCAGAAGATGCGGCGTCTTTATAGCCGAACCAGAATCTGCCGTCTCATATTGGCGATTCGCACAAAGGATCTTCCGCGGAACAGGCGAGCGTGAGAAGGCCGATGCCGCTTTCTATTTCGAACGACTCAACCGTTGGAGAGTCCTTCGTAGGACTATGGCAGATGAAAGCGAGATCCGGGTGCGAAGGTTATGGGCGAATTGGGTCGTACGGCCAGGGTATTGGAGTCTCTTCTTGCTGGACCTACTGTTCGTTCGCTGGACGACAGCCTATGGTGCTAGTCTGGCACGACTGTTCTTCACGTGGCTCACGGTTGTTGCCGGATTTGGTGTCACGTTCTCCGCAGTACCGAGGCTTATCGGTCGTGCTGGCGAGCCGGTGTGGACGCTTCAGAACTGGATTGTCGGGATTCATTACAGCGTTACAACCTTTGCCACGCTTGGCCTCGGTCAGGTCGGGCCAGGGTCATCGCAGTTGGGCATGGTACTGACTTCCATCGAAGCGATTCTTGGGGCGGTCCTCATTGCACTGGCAGTGCTAGTCATCGGCCGGAGGTTCATGAGGCAAGGCTAGATGCTCTTCGTCTTACGTCTCGACCGTTGCTGCGCGAAAGGATTTCAGAGCGCCCTCAAGCTCTTCATCGACAATGTGGGTGTAGATTTGCGTGGTGGCTAGGTTCGCGTGCCCAAGCGCTTTCTGCGTGAGGCGAATGTTCGATGTCTCTCGGTAGAGATCGGTGGCGAACGAGTGCCTCAACGTATGCGGCGAGATGTCCTTCTCGATCCCCGCTTTGCCCGCGTAGCGCTTGACCATCCGTTGGATGTACCGAGGGTCCAGCAGGCCACCCTCCTTGGTTGTGAAGACGTGCTGAGGGCTTCCAGCGCATTCCTGAGCTTGTCGATCTCGCCACGCGACAAGAGTTGCCAGGTTGGCCTCGCCGGTCCACAGCGTTCGATCCTTCGCACCCTTACCCTGGCGGACCATCACCTTACCGCTGTTGAGGTCGATGTCCTTCCACCGAAGGTGGATCGCCTCGGACAGTCTCAGGCCGGTGTCGAGCATCAGTCGAAGCATCACCCGGTTGCGCTGTCCGGTGAGATAGCGTGGATTCGGCTGTGCTAGAAGTGCCTCTTGTTCTGTTTCTGTCAGGACTTCCGGGATCTTGCGTCCCATGTTGGCCTCCTCTTAGAGTCCGTGTTTTGTCTTTTATGCGGATTGATACACGGAGTATAGCGAAGGCTGGAGAGAGAGTCAATAGAATGCGGACTCATTCACAGCGGGAATTCGACGGAGTTCCTCCCTTCTCTGGCATAACCGAAAATCCTGATTCGACCTGTCTCTCGAACCCGCGCAGGGCGAACGAGGGGAACAGCGGCCTTCTCAATCGATCTTGGCTTGCTGAGTCAGCCAAGGCGAGTAGTCCGAATCCGCTCCCCCCAACCAACGCAGAAACCGTAGTTCCATTCTGCGTTATCGGGTTCGAATCCTTGGCTCCTGTTTTTCGCTAGAAGCCGCTTTCGAGACAGGAGAACCGGTACGTGAAGCTGTGACTCCGAGTTCCTCGGACAGGTGAGCGTGCCCGTCAGCAATGGCAGTCACTGAGAGGAAGCGACCTACGGTCTGCCGCTTGCCCGGATTGCCACGAGCCTCTTGCAGAAGCTAGACTGATCCAGTTCCACATCCGGGAGAGGCTGTGGCGGAGGATGCCGGAATACTCAGCGGCTCAACATGGGTAGTTCGGATGGGAAGCGTTGGAGACCTTCAGTGTCAGTATCGGCAACGAGTGCGGAGGGGGAACAATGACAGCTGGCCGCTGGACGTGCTCTGCCCAGGTTGATCTGCTGGGCTTTGCCGACCTGCTGATGGCGGCGAACTGGGATACACGCTCCCAGATAGGGCGACTGGCGATTCAGAGGATCTCACGGCTGACAGACGCAGTTCGTCTGTTCGAAAAGGAAAGGGCAGCCCACCCGAATCTGTACCCCGAGCATCTGTACTCGAGGCGGTTCAATGATACGCTGTTCTTGGGTGTCGATGTTGAGGGGTTCAATCCGCCAGAGGGCAGGACGACGCAGACGGGCGGGTACTCGATTGCGGAGCTCAAGAAGGATGCGAAGCTGGAGGGTCCGCTTGGGTCTCTCGACGTCAAGGGTACGTCTGCTGCTGAGGTGGCGAAGCTTGTTGGGCTTGTGGCCCGAATTCACATGTACGTGGATTCGCGCGATCGCGAGCTGGGCTTCCCAGGGTGTCGAACCGTGGTAGCAACTGGCCTAAGGGGATGCGTGACGGATTCCGAGGAGCAAGACGATTACTTCTCAGCGAATCTGTCAGTCTCGATAGCCTTTGAAGCGGACAAGCAAGGAGGTAGCGCTGGACTGGCTGGTAACCACATCTACGTCGAAGACGACGTCGGCGTAGCCATCTCCTACTGCCACTTGACTAAGGCGATGTTCGCCTACGCGAAGTTCTTGCCAAAAGAGCGCCCACTGGTTGACCCGTACCAGTTTGATAGACCTCCGGAGCAAGCGGACGAAGTTGGCATCCTCCCCCTCCCCCGCCGTACATGGGACGTGTCAGAGCCTCTCACCGTCGAAATCCTAAGGAAGCCGTGCTCGTTCAGGAGGCTAAACCCAGCGGTTCTGTCCAATCTCCAGTTCTTCCGGGACTACGAGCGTGTAGCACAAGGTCAGGGGATGTTCGAGCGCGAACTTCTCCGTTCTCTACATGAGTCGACGCCAACGATTGAGAGTGTTAGGAAGTCAATGGGTCCCACCATCGGAATCGCCGACGGCGAAAACGTATCGGACTACGTCATGCTGAGGCTCAAGTTCGAGCTGGATGACGACTACGACGAGAACTTCAAGACTTGAGGCAGCGTGTAGCGAGCATGCAAGGAATTGATCGAGCAAGGAAGGTAACTCAACGGATCTGAGACTCCCGTATGCCGCTGTGGCGCTGAAGAGGAGGAACCCTGGACGTGGAAGAACACTGGTACTGCGCTCGCAACGGGATAATCAGCGGGCCGATGCCCCTATCCGCTCTGCAGACACTCATCGCGGACGGTGAACTCGCAGCCTCTGATCTGGTATGGCATGAAGGGTACACGCAATGGGTAGACGCGAGATTGATTGAGGACCTCTTTCCCCGTCTCGATCGAAGCATGATCCCGCCCCTGCTAGTACAGGGCACGACTGGTGATGAAGAATCTGGCTCCGAAGAGGGCTATCTCTCAGCGGAGTTGCGCGCGAAGGCCGACCACAACTACCTACAAGCAAGCTTCAAGCTCAACGAGTGCCAGGCCCACCTCAAGGTTCACGGAAGACGCCAAGAGATGCAGCAACTTGCGCACGATGGTCTGGAGTTCATCGAGGCTGCCCTTGTGATCGACGCGAAGTCGTCACGCTACTGGAATCTCAAGGGCCTGCTTCTCAGTGACGGACTTGGGGAGCATGAGAAGGGACTTGAGTGCCTACGCAAAGCGCTTGAGTTCGAGCCTGATTCGATCGTCATCAAGCAGAACATCCGGAGCTTGGAGAACCAGATCTAGTCTCTTCTGCCAAGGAGACCTGTGACGGGGTTTGAAGTCAGTTCCCGACGTCGATAGCAGTTGTGAGAGACAAGGTATGGGCTCTAAACCTGTCCACCACTCCCATAGACCGTACTGCAGACAGAACGGGAGGCATGATTCAGCGGTCGGTTCGTTCGGATGTGGCAGTCGGTACTCGATCAAGACGCGGTCTGCACCCACTGTCACTCTTTCGAGAACTCCTGCTAGGACTCGCTTCCGGTCCGAGACGGCCCCTCTGCTGAGTGTCTGGCGGAGCTTCCTCACTTGCTCCTCGACCAGCTTCTCATGCACTACAACCGGTGCTGCCTTTCGGGACTCAGTCTCCAACTGGGCTGTCATGCGATTCCTCCCTGTCGTCAGGGACTTCGACACTGGCCTTCCTGAGGACCTCCATCAGGTACTCCCGAGTCAACGGCCAATCGTAGTGCCACGCGACCAACAGCACGCCGTGCTTCTTACATAAGCGTGCCTTTCTGGTGTCCCGCTCTCGGAGGCGCTTGAAGGCGTCCTCGCCACCGAAGAAGTCAACAGGCTCGAAGTGCTGCCGCCCTTGGTACTCGAAGGCGATTCCGGACTCGGCGACGAACACATCAAGATGCTGAGGGTTCAGCCATTCAGGCTTCGCTTGATGGGCTGCACCAGGAAAGACTTCTCGGACAAGGTTATACAGCCGTAGCTCCGAAACCCAGCCTTCTCCAATACGCGGGATGCCATGCCTCTCTCTCAGCAAGTTCTCTGATTCCCGCAGAACCTCGTGAACTGCCTCCAGGAAAGGATTCCCGAGGCTTGTCTGGTTCTTCGTACGTATCAGATCCACCTCGAAGAAGTCCTTCTCTCGAATCCTGTGATGCCGCCCGGTGTATCGGATTCCGGACACGCCGTAGCTGCTCTTCTCAATCTCAGCGAGGCTTGTTGCAGTCTCGAAAGGCGGTTCGCGCGAGCCTCTTTTCCCCCTCCAATTCCATCCGCGATGGCGGTAGGCATCCACCAGCACCAGTGTGAGTCCCTTGTCAAACACGTTGTCGCCCATGAAGGCTTCGCTATAGGCGACCCAGAATCCGTGATACTTTGGGTCCTCCTCGTGCTCGAAGGCCTCGCAGAGGGCAACTTGGTCTGGGTACTTGTGGAAGATCCGGCCTGCCGGGCAGAGACCATACCTGGCGCCAAAGAACTCTGGTGTGATCACTGTATCGTCCCGCGTCAGCGTGGAGTCCTCAAGCCAGACTTCCCGCCGAATCTCGTCCTGCGTTCTCCTAACTAGCTCTTCCATTGTTGGTGCGCCTTCAGCAAGGATCTCGACGAGCCGTGAGCTGGTCTCTGAGTAGTCCGCGATTGCTTCATCAGCGCACTCTGCGAACTCGCTCAAGTGCTCTTGCACCAGTTCTCTCCGAGCTGTTGGCGGTAGGAAGAACAGCAGATCACGTGCTTCGAGTTCGATACCTCCAAGACGCTTGAGATAAAGAAGCTCAGGCGTGAGCTCCCCGTAGGGACTGCCGCCCAGCATTTGGTAGTACTTCTCGACGGCTTCTTGATAGTCTTCACGGGCAACTGCGTCTCTGATACGGCGAATGTCTGGATGGATCTCCTGTGGTCGTCTCCATGCTCGTATGATTCTGATCGGATCTTCGGTGTCTGGGCGATCCAGGAATCCTTCGAGTTGGAGCCGCTGAAACGCGTTCGACATGTCGACCTGGACGGGCTTGAGGATGTGCACTTCGAGAAACTCGGCGATCTGTCTCCAGCTCATGCCGAGTTGCGCGTGGAGTTGGTCGCAGGCCTGTGTGACTCGCCCGAGCTTGGCTCCAGAGGTGTATGATGAGTCGTACTTGCCTCCATGTCTGCACTTAAGCACCACGGCCAGAGCGTCAGCTCCGCACACCTTCGGCCCTGGGAGCTTGACAGCAAGGCCGTGGAGCAGAGCAAGTAGATCGAGATTGCCGTCGTCAACGAGGACCGTGTGCCAGCGGCTGGCCTCTGAGCCATGCTCGATCGATGCGTCGGCGAACTCAAGGAGTCCAAGTGCTTGAGGATAGAACCGGCTCCTCCGCGAGCTGCCGAAGTGAACCGCCATCGTGTTCGGATATCGCGCTTGCAGACAAGATAGGGCGATCTCCGGGACGCCATCAATCCTATCTCCCACCGTTCGCATGCGCCCCATCTCCCCTAGCTACTCCGGATTCTCCTTCTAGGGAAGGGGTAGTGCCCTCGCCGCCTCGATCTGCTCCGTCTGCTTGGAAACTGCGCAAGCGGCAGGCTGGCCTGCGCAGATCTTGCGGCATAGATGCGCTCCCTAATCCTCGAAAGGCTTCTCGTTAGCTGGTATGTGTCCGCCGAACATGTCGTCCATGTCGTCGCGAGTTGTCGGCTCAGGACCTGTTGTTGTGTACGTGCCACCTGATGGATCAACGAAGATCTCTTGCGTTGGCGGATTGAACTCGGGTTTCTCTATCTCCGCCTGGCGCTCCCTAGCTTCGCGCTCCCGCCTCGCAGACCTATCCTGGAAAAGGTATGTAATCAACGCAATGAGCGACAACAGACCACTGAACGCCACTCCACCCAATGCAAACGGGTTCACTTCTCACCCCGCAATCGCGGCCGCAAGCGCACTTGAGAACACAGCGACCAAGTACAACGCCAACACGAAGCTGCTTGCCAGTGCCGCCAGGGAAATGTCCGGTGTTGTCCCCAGCGTGTAGTGGAGGGCTGCGTACTGCCACGACGAGATCGCCATTGTGACAACGCAAGCACACACTGCCAGGAGCTGGGGGGCTTTGTGGCGACTTCCAACAAGAACAAGTCTTCCAGTAGCGGCCCCGCAGAGCACCGCTCCAACTAGCAAGGCATCTCCCTTCGCAAGGAACGAGGACCAATCAAATGCTCGCTGCCAATACAGGACGATCCCATCTGCAACAAGTGGGACAGATCCCACGACGCCAGCGAACAGAAACCATTCCAGCAGCCGCAAAGCCATGCGCTCATCTTACCTCCTTGTAGAGGGATTCGTGAAGCGGCTGTCAGGCATTACTTTCCCTGCCTGACAATCGCCGATGTGGAAATCTCTATGCCACGTTGACCTGCTTCCCGCCCTCCGCTGCTATGTTCAACTGCAGGGCAGGCAAACCGAGCTTGCGGACCTGCGCAAGCGTCTTGATCGCCTGGAGGTAGCGGTTCTGTGTCCTGTCGAGCCAGCGCTGGTAGTAGTCTCCCTGTGATAGTGTGTAGTCCCGTACTTGAGCGTATCGAATCTCCACGTAGCGAAGCTGCTGCCAGCAGAGCGTGATCTGCCGAGCCAGCAGTTTCTCAAGTGGCGCAGGGTGCGGACCAGCGATCTGCTCAGCCAACGCATCTAGCTTTCGCTCTTCTGCCTCTCTCACCAAGAGGTCTCCCCCATCCATCAGGTTCAGCATGGCAGCTCGGGCGAGGCGGTCGAAGTCTCCAAGCTCATCCACTATGTCAGGAGCCAGATCCAGGAATTCCCGGATCTTCGGAAGTACAGTGCGATCGCCATTCTTAGCACGATCCAGGATCTGGGAGTACTCATCGATCTCGGGGTGGTTGCCCAGTCTCACCTCAACCGCCTTATCACCCGCCACGTCGTTTCCTCCATTCACCCCGGTGATGCCTATGGAACCCTGCATTCAGTAGAACGGCTGCCGTCAGGGCAGTGATTCTCTCTGTGCAGTGATCCACAAGAGCTGAGACACGCTCGAGGTCGTCCTTGCAGGCCTGCCACGCTTGGCGTCTCTTCACCTTCTCTGCCCGCCTCTTCACGTCCTCAGCGGCTGCCAGCTCTCCGATCAGACCAGTCCCAACGTATTCCCTCACCACCCACCCATTCACTCGCTTGCTCCGAGTGTAGTAGTGCCCTACTCCGTTTCGCGATTCCCATGCCATTGTGTTACACCTTCGCCGCTGCCCCGGTCGTCACTCGCTCCATGCGTTCGGCGCAAGCGGCTGTAGTGGAACGCGAACGAGAATGCCCTTCCTGTCAACGGGGAACGCGACAGTGAAGGTTCCAAGTAGACTCCCGCCACCTCCACCAGACAGGTCCGAGCGGGGACAGACGTCCCCGCTTTCGCTTTCCACGCAGTCCGCCTTTCGCGTGTCACCGACCATTGCGAAGGATGGACCGATCCACCAGAATCGTGCGAATGCCGCTCGAGGCGTCGCGCGGCACCTCAACCGGGTGGTGAATCGCATGAGCAACCTGCACGACGACCGACTCTTCGACCGAATCATCGACCGCCGTCGGACCGACAGCATCAAGTGGTCCTACTACGACGAGGACGTGCTTCCGATGTGGGTCGCGGACATGGACTTCCGCTGCGCGAATCCGGTCGTCGAGGCGCTGCGTGCTCGGGTGGAGCACGGAATCTTCGGCTACGCGCAGGAGCCGGAGCAACTTCGCGGGGTCATCGTCGATCGATTGAAACGCCGGTTCGCCTGGACGATCGAGGCCGAGTCGATTGTCTTCATCCCCAACGTCTACGTCGGTTTCCACCTCGCTGCGCATGCGGTGACCCAGCCGGGGGACGGGGTGCTCATCACGCCACCGATCTACTTCCCTATCCTGTCGATCCCGAAGAACGCGAACCTCAGGGGGCAGCTGACCGAGATGCCCCACGACGACGCGCTCCGATACGAGATCGACTTCGACCGATTCGAGCGCTCGATCGACGGCCGAAGCCGGCTGTTCATCCTGTGCAACCCGCACAACCCGGTCGGTCGCGTCTACAAGCGATCGGAGCTGGAGAGGCTGGCCGAGATCTGCGAGACGCGGGACCTGATCGTCTGTTCCGACGAGATCCACGCCGACTTCGTCTTCGAAGAGCATCGACACGTCCCGATCGCGACGCTGTCGCCGGAGATCGATCGGCGGACGATCACGTTGATGTCGCCAGCGAAGTCGTTCAACGTCGCTGGGATCCCGTTCGCGTTCGCGGTGATCTCCGATCCCAAACTGCGGGAGCGCTACGAGAACGCGACGATGGGCCTGGTCCCTCATCCCGGAGCGATGGGTTACGCGGCCGCGCTCGCCGCGTTCCGAGACGGCGACGAATGGCTCGACTGCCTGGTGGCGTACCTCCAGGCGAACCGCGACGTCGCCGCCGACTTCGTCCGCGAGCGCCTTCCCGGCGTCACGATGAGTCCCCTCGAAGGGACGTACCTCGCCTGGCTCGACTGCCGCGACGCGGGGATCGATGGAAGTCCATACGAGTTCCTTCTCGATCGGGCGCGGCTGGGAACCGTCGACGGGGCGATGTTCGGCATCGGAGGCGAGGGATTCGTCCGTCTGAACCTCGCCTGCCCCCGCGAAACGTTGGCCGACGGCCTCGGGCGAATCGAGCGGGGGCTCCGAACGCTGTAGCGCGCTTCCTGGGAGGAAGGGATACGCGATGGGCAGACTTGAAAACACGATCGCCGTCGTCACGGGGGCGAGCCGCGGCGGCGGTCGCGGGATCGCGCTGGCGCTCGGTGAGGAAGGCGCAACGGTCTACGTAACCGGCCGAAGCGTCCGTGGCGATTCGACCCGACCCGATCTCGATGGGGCAACGATCACCGACACGGCGGAGCGCGTGACCGAACGAGGCGGTAATGGAATCCCGGTCCGCTGCGATCACACCGTGGACGAACAGGTCGACGCGCTCTTCGACCGCGTGCAGCAGGAACAGGGGAGGCTCGACCTTCTCGTCAACAACGTGTGGGGCGGGTACGAGGACTACGGAAGCGATGAGGAGTTCGATCGCAGCTTCTGGGAACAGCCACCGCAGCGCTGGGACGGGATGTTCCACGCCGGGGTCCGCGCCCACTTCATCGCAAGTCAGCACGCGGCGAGGTTGATGATCCCACGGCGTCGGGGCCTCATCGTCGACACGACGTTCTGGGATCGAGACAAGGTCCTTACGAATCTCCCGTACGACGTCGCCAAGAACGCCATCAATCGATCGATCTACAACATGGCGCTCGAGCTCCGGCACTTCGGCATCGCCGCGGTCGCCGTCTCGCCGGGCTGGATGCGGACCGAATCCGTTCTACGTCAGTACGGTCTGCCCATAGAAGATACGGTCCGCGATCTTCTTCCCGAGCTCGAACGAACCGAGTCCGCCTTCTACGTCGGGCGGGCGGTGGCCGCGCTGGCGTCCGATCCAGACGTGATCGACAAGACGGGCAGGGTCTTCCCGGTCGGGGACCTTGCCCGGGAGTACGGATTCACCGACATCGACGGGACGCAACCCCCGGCATACCGTCTCCTTCCCGAGCACACACGGGACTAGCGGGGATCGTCGGCAACGCGCGTTGTGATCGCCCTCTTCCATTCTTATGATGGTCGGACACCCCAACTTGCAGACAAGCGGAGGACCGATGAGGCGGCTTCCCGAGGAGCAGTACGAATCCGCGAAACGCTACATGGAGAACCACGCCAGGCCGTTGGAGCGCGCGCGCTTCCTCTCGCGGTTCGCGAACAAGCCGGTCGCGGACGTCCTCGATGAGTTGACCCGGTACCGCAACCCGGACGGCGGATACGGGCGGGCGCTCGAACCCGACATGCGGAGTCCGAGCTCGTCGTCGCTGGAGACGGCCATGGCGCTGTTCCACATGCGCGACCTCGGACTCGGTGCCGATCATCCACTCGTCTCCGAGGCGATCGCCCATCTCGTCGAGACGGTCGACCCGGAGTACTGGGTCTGGAAACCGACGCCCGAGGACATCAACGAGCACCCGCACGGCCCGTGGTGGAACGACGTCGACGATCAGCTCGAGAAGACGTTCGACGACTTCGTCGTGATTCCGCGCGCTCGGATCGTCGCTCTCCTCCACCACTACGCCGATATTGTCCCGTCGCGCGATTGGCTTCAGGAGTTGACCGCGCGGACCGTCGCTTCGATCGAGGAGCTCGCGAACGAGCGGCTGTGGAGCGGAACGCTGGCCTATGCGCTGGAAGTCGCCGATGAACCGAGCGTGCCGGAGCCGTACCGGAAGCGCATTGCCGATCGCATCCTGCCGGAGATCCGAACGCTGGTCACGCTCGACGAGGAGAGGTGGTCGACGTACGGCACGCCGCCCGTCCTCATCGCACCCCGCCCAGACTCGGTCGCGGCGGCGGCGCTGAAGGAAGACGTCGGCCGGAATCTCGACTGGCTGATCGGACGTCAGACCGACCGTGGATGTTGGTAGCCGAACTGGGTCTGGGGGAAGGCGTATCCGGACGCGTGGGAGATCGCGAAGCGCGAGTGGTGCGGCGTGGTCACCTTCGAGGTACTCAGCGCGCTCCGTGCCTACGGTCTTCTGGCTGCCTGATCCGCCGATTCGGCAACCGACACGTCCATCCCTCCTCGATCCACCGTTGCGGGCCGCACTGCTTGGTGATCATGCTCCGAACTGAGCAGGGCCGCGAGACCGGCGCGACCTCCATTCCGCCCGCAGCATCAGAAGCATCAGCGATCCGGTGCAGACGATCGCTCGCACGGCGTAGACGGTGGCGAGCGTGCCCTTGCTCGACAGGAGCGAGAAAACCGGGGCCAGCATTAGGCCGACCCACATCACGAACGACTCGGTGTTCCGATCCGATCGCCACAACCGCTTCACGACAGGGAAGTAGGCGATGACGAGGATCAACTGAATCGCGCTGTGCGCGGCGGCGTGCTGCCGCGTGAACGCCCAGACGACGAGGATCAAAGCGACGGCGCCGAGGCATCCGAGGTCGAACCGGTTGAATCGAGTGCTTCGGTCTCCCCAGACGGCGATGGCAATTGCCACCCCGCCGCAGAGTGCCAGGTCGGCCGTGTTGAGGATGTTGTCGAGAAGGCCGAAGTCGCCCTCCGCCAGATACGTCAGCAGGCTCCCGACCACGGCGATGGTGAAGAAGACCCACATCGCGAGCGCCGGGCTAATCCGACCTCTGCGGATCGCCCAGACGTAGTGAAGGCCGATGAACAGGTTGGTCGTCGTCACCGCTACGATGGAGAAGAGCCTCATCCCGCGCCACCTCCCAAGGCTCGCACCCCTTCGGGGCCGAGGAAAGGGTGAGAGTACGCAGGCCGTTGGAGGTTCTCAACGTGGCTTTCTCAGGTCATCTCGCGGGCCGCCAGAGAGCCCGCGATGCCGGGATCGCCGATCGTTCGCGGAGATTCGGTCACACGGGTTCGGAATTCAACTCCGTACCATCGCGGGAGGCGCTTTCCAACGAGCCGCGCAGGTTCCGCGGCAGCACTTCGAGGTATTCCAGGACGTCGTGACGCTTGAGCTTTTCGAGGGTCTCCTCGGGCAGTCCCCCGGCCGTGACGCCACGGAGGAAGGACGCCGTCTCTTCCTCGGTGAACACAGGGCCGGCTTCCTCGACCTTCAGAAGCCCTCGGTTGTGGGGGCAGACGGCCTGGCACCGCATGCAGCCGATGAACCGGTCCTGCCAGGAGAAGTCGAGCGCCTCCGGATACGGAACGTCTCCGGGCTTCTCCTGCCAGTAGGTGATGCACCGCTCCGCGCGAACCAGGAAGCGATCCGGGTCGATCGCGCCCACCGGACAGGCTCGGACGCAGGCACCGCACGACGCGCAAGACTCAAGGACCTCGGCCTCCTGCCACGTACTCTCCTCGCAGGCGACGGCGGTGTACAGGCTGCAAAGCCTGTGGTAGCTACCCATCCCCTCGACGTACGTGATGTTGTTCCGCCCGTATCGCGCCATCCCGCTGCGCGTCGCGAGAAGCTTCTTCGGGAGAGAGGCGGTCTCCGCTCGTATGCATCCTTCCCCTGCGAGCTTCGCCAACACGGACCCGACGTACGGCTCGCCCCGCTCCTCCCAGCGAACGAAGGTCGGAGGAATCCACAGACCGACCTCGCGTCCCTTCCAACGGAAGCGAACCGCCAGGGCAGGATCGGGAATGGCGACGATCAGAATCGATCGCGCCCACGGAGGGGCCTTCTCGATCGAGTTCTGGTAAGGCCTCAGGCGCTCCTCGAAGAACGTCTCGTCGAACTCGTCCCGGCTGAAGCGCTGCTCCAGTTCTCTCCACAGATCGAACCGCCGCTCCGCCGGGACAAGGCGTGCCACCCACCCCCTCTCGCTCATCGCCTGCAGGATCGAAGAAGCTGAAACCATGCCGGTGCCGTCCACGATCACTTGCTCGGTTTCGTCCGGGCCAGAAACGCCTCTCGCAACCACCGCATGCGCAGTACGACCGCCTTGTCCTCTTCCTCGATGAACGGATGGAGCTTCTCGCAGTCGTCGTGCTCGGGGCACGCAGCGCAGTTCTCGACCCCGTGGCCGATTGCGCAACTTCGAATCGCACAGGTCGCGCAGTATTTCGCGATGAGCGCCGGCTCCGGATGAAGGCAGCCGAGACACACCCAGTCCTTGTAGGTACCCGTCCCGTCGCCGAACGTCTCCTCCACGTGCCGCATGAGCTTCTCATCCGAAGTCACGGTCGCCTTGTACGCCGAGCATTCTGTGCAGTTGATACCGCAGTATCCGAGCATCGTTCCTCCTTTCCTACGCTCGATTCCACGCATTCCCGGCCGCTCTTGTGCCTTGAATCCCTCTCTCATCGGGGCAGAGGAGGGCCGACGTTCAAACTACCAAAATTGTTTATGGTGGGTATACTACTCGATGAAGCATAACCTGTCAACTGCATATTGCTGGGTAAACTACGCGCAGCCCGACACGGGGATACCACCGGTACCAGAGCACGGAGGGACGGAGAATGGACGAACAGGGCAAGTCGAGGCAAGTGTTCGGAACGGCCGACGACAGGGCCTCCCCGGCCTCTGAACAGTATGAGTACTGTCCATCGTGCGGCCATCGCCTCACGTTCACGTTGAGGCGTGTTGACGGAAAGCAGCGCGGCGTGTGCAGTGCCTGTGGATGGGTGAGGTTCAAAAATCCGCTGCCAGCGGTGGTGGTCCTCGTGCAGGATCAGGGGCGGCTGCTTGTCGGACGCCGAGCAGATGGGAGCTGTTCGGCGGGGAGATGGTGTCTACCAGGCGGCTTCATCGAATTTGACGAGGACTTCCTCTCTGCGGCCGTCCGTGAAGTGCGGGAGGAGACCGGCCTCACCATCACGATCGAGTCGATCGTGAACGTCGTATCGAACTTCCTCTCTCCCGATTTGCATTCCCTGGTGGTCGTGCTTCTCGCGTCCGCCACGGGCGGGAAGCCGAATCCGGGAGACGATCTGATGGAGCTTCGGTGGATCCCGCAGGACGGTCTGATCCCGGACCTCGCGTTCGAGGCCGACCGGTACATCGTCGAGGCGTGGTCTCGCGAAGGGCTCCACAAGCTACCGGTCGGGCAATCACAGACACGGCGGGAACGCCGTCCAGGAGAGTGACACGATGACGAAGGACACAGCTCAGCACACCGGCGATCCGTACCTCGACGCTTACGTCGACAAGTACCACAAGTGGCTGCGCGATGGGATGATCCGGAATTCGTCGAAGGTGATTCCGGTTCGAGCGTCTCTCGGGGCGATTCAGTGGATCCTGCCCTCGGAGCAGACGATCACGTACCTGCGACAAGCGGAGAAGATAGCTCTCACCGACTGCGGATGCCGAGTGCACTACGGACGCTGCGACAAGCCGACCCACGTCTGCCTCCTGTTTGACGACGCGGCCAACCAGGCGGTCGCGATGAGAGGCGCCCGTCTCGTGTCCGCGGAAGAGGCCGAGAAGGTCATCCAGGTGGCGGATGAGGCCGGTCTCGTGCACATGACGCTCTACGCGCCGCAGGACAGACCGTTCGCGGTCTGCAACTGCTGCGTGTGTTGCTGTCACGATCTTCAGCTGCTCCTTCATCACGGGAGAACGGACCTCACGGTGCGCTCGGACTACGTCGCCGAGACGGACGCGGAGGCGTGCGTCAACTGCGGGCAGTGTGTCGATCGCTGCATGTTCGGCGCCCGACGGATCGAGGGCGAGAAGCTCGTCTACAACGAAACCGCGTGCTACGGCTGTGGCCTCTGCGTTTCCGTCTGTCCGACAAGCGCCACTTCGATGACGCTACGCAGCGATGCGTCCGTTCGGCCCGAAGACGCGAATCTCTCGCGCCGTTCTTGAGCTACCGGCATTCGCGCCGCCACAAGGGGACGGACACTGGATCGCTTCCTGTGGCCCGCAGAATGAAAGGTGCGGCGTAGCGAGAGGCCCGGAGCAGCTTCAGGGCAACGCCGTTCAGCGTGGGACGGGAGCAGGTCGGTAGGCGGGAGTGTTGGCGTAGCAACCTACGACGGTTAGAATGCCGGGGGCAGTTCATTCGGCGCGCAGAGTGCGGAGAGGAGTATCGGAGAGGAGACGAGCGAAATGGCAAGCGGCGGCAAGAACGACTCCAGCCAGGTGCATTCCGCTTCGCCGCCCACGTCAGGACGATACTCCTTCCTCGGCGGAGATCCGAGCGTCGATTTCGTCAACACGGTCGAAGACTGGCTCAGCGAGGCGCCGGTCGACAAGCTGAAGTCCTACGGCGATCTGCTCGATTGGGGCCAGCAAGCGGGGATCGTCGACTCCGAGCTCGTCTCTTCCCTCTGGAAGGCCGCCTCGGAGTGCGAGCAGGATTCCGAGCGCGTGCTGCGAAGAGCGCGCTCATTCCGGCAACGTCTGTATCGGATTCTGGCCGCCGTCGCGGCCGGCGACCCTCCGGACACCAAGGATCTGGATGCGATCACCGCCTTGGCACGGAAGGCGGCGGCCCATTCCCGCCTAGAGCGAGGCAACGGCGGATTCGCATGGGTCCTGGACGAGGCCAAGGGGTGCGAGCTCGATTGGCCGCTCTGGGAACTCGCGCGGGCCGCCGTCGCACTGCTGACGTCCGAATCCCTGGAGCACGTACGGCAGTGCGCCGACGATACATGCGGTTGGTTGTTCATCGATCGGAGCCGCAATCACAGCCGGCGATGGTGCGACATGAGCAGCTGCGGCAACCGCGCCAAGGCGCGGCGCAACTACGCCCGGCAGAAGGCCCGAAGACTCGCCGCGGGCTAGTCTCTCAGCACGCCCTCTCCCCAACTGCTCTGCGCTTCACGGATCAAAGCCGAGTTCAGGACGTCGAGCAGAGCATCGACTTCTTCGGGCGTGTTGTACAGATGCGGCGAGACACGGAGGTTCCCCTCTCGCAGCGAGACGTCGATCCCCTCTTCGGTGAGGAGTCGGTGGATCTCTTCGGTCCGGTTTCGGACCCTGTGGGTCACGAAGGTGAGCGTCGAGCGCTCGGGGCCGGATTCCGGGCTGAGAATCTCGTATTGTCCGCGGTCGAGACCTTCGAGCAGGCGCGAGACAAGTTCCTGGGCGTGCCCCCCGATCCGACCGATCCCCTGGCCCACGAGGTATTCCACCGATTCGATCCACGGCAGTGTGTTGAAGAAGCTGGCCGGGCAGAAGACGTCGTACTTGTAGCTTCCGAGATCATCGCGAAGCCGGTAGTCTCGCACCTGATCAAGGCTCCGACCGCGTTGCATCGCCAGCCAGTAGAGCTGATTGACTTCAAGCGAGACGAGAAGGTCGGGGCGTATCCACGCAAAGCCGGTCCCGTACGGTCCGCAGAGCCACTTGAAACCGCAGCTCACGAGGGCGTCGATCGGTGCCGCCTGAACATCGACCGGCCGAGCGCCGACCACTTGCGATCCGTTGACGACAAACAGCACACCGTATTCTCTGCAAACCCGCCCGATCCCTTCTAGGTCGATTGCGCCTCCGGTGAAGGAGTTGACCCACCCGGCGCAGAAGACGCGGGTCTTCGGCGTCAGATGCCCCTCGACCTCCTCCGGCAAGGGAACGAGTCCGGCCGGTCTCACGAAGCGGGTACGGACGCCACGGCCGGCGAGACCGAGCCACGGGAGGATGGTCGCCGGAAAGTCTCCCTCGACGAGGAGAACCTCGTCGCCGGCGTTCCACGGAATCCCGTTGGCGAGGAGATGGATCCCGTACGACGTGCTGTTCCCGAGGACGACCTCATCCGGAGGCGCGTTGATCAGTCTCCCCAATACCTGCTGCAGACGATCCGGGACGGCATCGAACTCGCTGTCGGGCATTCGATGCGGCGCGATCTTCCACTGTACCGCCCGCCGCGCCGCTTCGACCGCGATCCGGGGAAGCGGTCCCTGGTGGGCGCAGTTCAACCAGATCCGGCCTTCGAACGGGCCGAAATCCTTCTTGTAGGTTCCGATTGCACCGTTCATCGTACGATCCTCGCGCCACCGCCGCGGCGAATGCAGCGTCGCGTGGCTCCTTGACTATAACCAGCGTAATACTTAGTATCGGTTAACTCAACCATTCGCAACCCATCGGGCAACTACGTTAGGAGGAGGTATGTCGGTGTTCTCGATTTGCACCGCCTTCGCGGCGGAGGGTCAGCTGGAGGAAACCATCGCCGGAATCGCTGCGTCCGAGGCGAAGTTCACGCGCGAGATCGGCGTGCTCTCCCGGCGGTTCTATCAGTGCACGACACAGCCGCACATCATCTGGGCCAACACCGAGTGGGTCTCTGAGAAACACCACAACGACGCAGCGCAATCCCTGATGCAGCAGCGCCGGGACGACCGATTTGCGTCGATCCTGTTCGGGCCGGATCCGTACTTCGAGATCTTCTGCCGAGAGGAAGAGGAGCTCCGCGCCGGCGACTTCACCGACGATCTCGGCTTCGTCATCGTCGCCCACGGTCTCGTCGCCTCGAGGTCCAGAGACGACTTCCTCGAGCTGCGCGGGGTACGCATCGAAGAGTGGAAGGACGGACTCCCGCTGCTGCGGATCTACCACAACGCTCACGCGCCGGACGAATTCGTCGCCTTCCTCGGCTTCCCGCGCGAGGAAGACCTCGCGGAGATCCGCCAGGTGGGGGATCTGCTCCTCGAGGAGTATCTCTTCACTGGGCTGCGGGATCCGATGGAGATGTCCTGCCTCGCGGCGTACAACCAGTTCGTCTGCCGTCCGCTCGCCGTCTCGAAACACGACTAGCAACGCCCAATCCTTTCCACAGAGCGCGGGGCGTCACGAGACGCACGCGAGACGTCCCTCCGTAGTCTCCTCCCATGACGCCCGCGGAATCCCCAGGTACAATCCGCGGGATCCGGTGAGGAGGACCGGGCGATGTCCAACGGAGAACTCCTGAGGGTCGAGGGTGTCAGCAAGACGTTCGAGGCGGTCCGCGCGGTCGACGACGTCTCTTTCTACGTCGGGCGAGGCGAGATCCTCGGCTTCCTCGGTCCGAACGGCGCCGGGAAGACAACGACGATCCGGATGATCCTCGGCATCTTCCACCCCGACTCCGGGACGATCCACTGCTCCCTCGACGGCGAAAAGGACCACGCACCCAAGGAGCGAACCGGTTACCTGCCCGAGGAGCGCGGGCTGTACGGCGACGCCAAGGTTCTCGACCTGCTCGTCTATTTCGGCGAGTTGAAGGGGCTCGCCCGGGCCGAGGCCCGAGACCGTGCACTTCAATGGCTCGAGCGCTTCGATCTCCTCGACTGGGCGTCGAAGAAAGTCGAGAAGCTGTCAAAGGGGATGCAGCAGAAGATCCAGTTCACCGCTTCGATCCTTCACCGTCCGGACCTCGTCGTCCTCGACGAGCCGTTTTCCGGACTCGATCCGGTCAACCAGAACCTCCTCAACGAGATCATCGCCGGACTGAAGGAGGAGAACGTCGCCGTCCTGCTCTCCTCGCATCGGATGAACCTCGTTGAGGCGCTGTGCGACCGGATCTTCCTGATCCACAGCGGACGTCGCGTTCTCTACGGCAACTTGGAGGACATCAAGGAATCCCACGGCGAGCATGCGGTGCGGATCCGCTTCGAAGGCGATGGATCGCCGCTGGCCGAGCTTCCAGGCGTGACGGACCTCAAGCTGGAGGAAGGGCGCGCCGCGTTCACACTCGAGCGACACGTGAGCCCGGACGCGTTCGTGCGGAGCCTCCCTGGATCGATCGAGATCCGAGCGCTCTCCGTCGATCGACCGCCGTTGCACGACATCTTCGTCCGGACCGTAGAAGGGGGGACCTCGTGAAGCTCGGGAAGGTGATCCGCTGGGAGTTCGCCCAGAGCGTCCGGAGCAAGCAGTTCCTCACCATGACGATCTTCATCCCCGCGGTCTTCGCCATCGCGATCTTCGCCGCGACCCGTGCGATGGGGGTGGAAGCGAGCGGCCCGATCGACGCGCCGCCGCCACTCTTCATCGGGATCGTGCTCGCGTTCATCCTGTTCCTCGGCGCGTTTCTGTCCGGCGTGATGACGTTGTACGGGGTGATGAAGGAGAAGCAGAGCCGGGTCGTCGAGATGATGCTGTCGTCCGTCTCGGCGTGGGAGCTGATGTGCGGCAAGCTCGTCGGGCTCGGCCTCGCCGGCCTGATCCAGGTCGCCGTTTGGTCCGTCACGGCCTACGTGGCCGCGAGTCAGTTCTTCCCGGTCTCGCTCGCCTCGCTGACGCCGGTTCATTGGATCTCGTATCCGCTCTACTTCGTCCTCGGCTACCTGTTCATCGCGTCGATCTTCGGGACCGTGGGAGCGGCGATCAAGGACATCCACTCCGGCGGCGCGGTCGGGTTCGCCGGCATCATCCCCTACCTCCCGATGATGTTCACCGCGCTGATCGTCCAGAAGCCCGACATGTTGTGGATTCGGATCGCCGGATTCATCCCGCCGTTCGTCCCCGGGGTGATGCTGCTCCGGATCGGAGCGACCCCGCTCGCTTCGGAAGGGACTCGGTTCGTCCCGGCGTGGGAGATCGCGCTCAGCCTCGCTTCGCTCGCCCTCGGAACGTTCCTGATGATGCGGTTCGCGACCAAGGTCTTCGAAGTCGGGATGCTGATGACCGGGAAGTCGGCGTCGCTGCGGGAGCTGTGGCGTTGGGGAAGACGGAGGATCTGAGGAAGGAGGCCGCATGCGGCTGCGCGAGTACTTCGAGATCGGGATGACGCCCGAGGAATACACCGGACTGCTCGACGAGAAGCAGCGCCGTCTCCACGAGCACCACGAACGTCGCGTCGAGATCGATCCGGAGGCCGTCGATCGGCTCCGCTCGGCCGGCCCGTTCAAGGTTCTCGTCGTCACCGAACCGTGGTGCGGCGATTCGCTCGCCAACCTTCCGGTGATCGTCATGCTCTGTCGACGCGCGGGGATCGAGCTTCGGATCGTCCGGAGGGACGAACATCTCGAGCTGATCGACCGCTACCTGACGAACGGCGGCCGATCGATCCCGATCGCGATCGTCCTAGACGAGGACTTCGAGGAACTCTTCCATTGGGGCCCGCGGCCGGGGCCGGCACAGAGGATCTTCGAAGAGCACCGCGAGGAGGTCGCCGCGGGACGGGTCGCGAAGTCCGAGGTCCACAAGCAGATCCGCGCGTTCTACGCCAGGGACAAAGGGAAGACGATCGTCGAGGAGTTCCTCGCTGGATTCGGCGTCGAATCGGTGTAGACCTACCCGGCCCCGCCCGCCGTGCCCTTCAGCGCCGCGAACCGATCGATGAACCGTCTGGCCTCTGTAAGATCGACGTTCTCGTCGCTGAGGGCAATGCGCTTTCGCCCGTTGATGAGCAACGCCAGCCGCCCCTCCTCGATCCGGGCCTCGACGCGGGCCAGTTCGTGCTCCGTCCCCAGCCCGGCACGCGCGGCGGCCCACTCGACGACGTCGGGGAGCTTCCCGGCCACACGCTTGCCGATCGCGCGCTTGAGTCTTCCTGCCAAGCCGCCTTCTCCCTCCCCGAGCGCGGCGAGCTTCTCCTGCGTCTGGCGAAGCTCCTCGAGCGCCGGCTTCGCGAACTGGATAAGCAGCTTGTGGTCGTCGGTCAGGATGAGCTCCATGTCGTCGCGAAGCGTCTGGAGCGTGGCGACCTCGTTTCGCCACACGACTTCGTACAAGCGGTGCTCGCCGAGCCCCTTCAGCGGACGCTCCCCGAGGTCGCGGAAGCTGCGCTCGGTCGAAGCCAGGGACGAATGCTCGGCCACACTCGACGAGACGACGATCTGGCCGCCCTTCGCGACGTCGGCGATCCGCTTGGCGAGGTTGACCGAGGTGCCGAACAGGTCACCGTCGGTGCGGATCGCCGTCCCCCAGGTCAAGCCGATCCCGGCCGAGAGGGTCGTCTCCTCGCCGTGGCAGTACTCCGCGCAGAGCGCGTCCTGCATCTCGATCGAACACTCGACCGCCTCCGCGGCGTCCTCGAACGAGGTCATCACCCCGTCACCGTACGTCTTCAGGACGCGCCCACCACGCTCGGAGACCCGGCTCTGCACGAGATCGACGAACCCCCGAGCGAGGCGGAACGCCTCCTCGTCGCCGCGCTCCGCGGTCATCGCGGTGAACCCGCGCAGGTCGGAGAACTGGATCGCGAGAGGCTCTTCGCTCGGCATGTGACCGTGCCTCCTTTGCGTGCGGAGTCTAGGCGAAGGGCCCGTCGGCGGCAAGAGAAACGCGCCGCCCGGCGTGCTTCGCCGGACGGCGCGATCGGTCCGTGTTCCTACCTCTGGATGAACGCCTTCCCCTTGTCGGTGAACGTGCTCCCCGAACCGGTCGCAACGATCACGTAGACGTAGGCTCCGTTGGCGAGCTGCCGCCCGTCCTCGTCTCGCCCGTCCCAGGTGATCGCTAGGACGTCCTCGGCTTCGGCACGCCAGACGCGATGCCCGGCCAGGTCGTAGACGGCCACCGCGAACGTCTCCGCCAGGCCGGTCCCGACGAACCCGAACCGGGTCTCGTCGACGAACGGGGAGGGGGAGGCGTAGAACCGCTCGACGCGGAACTCGGCCGCGACGATCGACACGGACGCCGTGTTCGTGTCGTCCGGATCGCTCGGGTCGACGTAGGTCGCCGTCACCGTCTCGCCGGCGGCGTATCCCAGCGATAGTCCGGCGGTGATGAACGTTCCCGACGCCGCTCCAGGAAGCGGAATCAGATCGTAGGTGGCCCCGTCGATCATCACCGCGTCGACCAGCGTCCCCGCGTCGGCGATCGACGGATCGACGACCTTGACGTAGATCGGATCCCCTTCGACGTAGGCGGCCACCGGGTCCCCCGCCTCGTCGACGAACGACAGCGTCGAACCGGTCGGCAGCGCGCCGCCGATCCCCACCTTGATCGAGACCCATCCGACGTCCGAATGGTTCGACGGATCGTGGTAGACGCCGAGGATCGTGTCTCCTGGAAGGACACCGAGGGTCGGGACGCACTCGTACCGATCGACCAGGTCGATGCACGTCACACTGACGAAGTGGCCGGTGTCGATCCCCGTCTCCAGCAGATCGATGACCGCCCATCGCCCGTTGCGCGGGTTGAGGACGTAGAGCTTCGCCCAGCTGTTGTCCGGATCGGCCGGATCGTCGTCGCCCGCTCCGGCGTCGAACGGCGCGAAGATGTTCGTGTCCCCGAGCAGCGCGTTGACGATGTGCGTGTCGTCGTCTTGATACCCGCACTCGAGCCGGTTCCACGGCCGATGCTGAGGGCCGAACGGGACGTTCTGCCGGCCGTCCCAGTACCCGTCGATCCGCTCGCGCCGCTGCTGGTCCTCGTCCTGATCGAGATCGATCACCTCGACGAACACGCAGTCGCTGTTGAAGTAGCCGTCAACCCGGTTCCCCTCGCGATCGAGGAAGTACATCAGCAACTGGTCGCCGTCGTAGACTTGCGTGTCTCCCACTTCGAAGACCGAGAACGACACGTCGTTTGCGACGCGGACCGCTTGGATCATCGGCGGGAACGCCGTCGCCGTGTCGATGTCACCGAGCAGGGGATACGTTGCCTCGGCGTAGACGACGTCGTTGTAGCGGGCGTAGATCGAGTCCTCGTTGAACGCCTCGAGATCCCAGTTGTCCAACCGAAGCGAGTAGCCGCCGAGGAGGTCCGGATCACCGTCACCGATGCCGAGGGCGTCCCAGACCGAGACCAGTCGCATCCCGACGTTCGTGAAGAAGACCGGCGAGTTGCTCGACAGCTCGTCGAGGACGAGCCACTCGGCGTCGTCGACCTCGTGCGGGTCGCAGACGTGAACGACGACCTTCTCCGGACAGCACGGGTCGGTGTTGGCGTTGCTGTCCGTCACTTCTATGTAGACGGGATCGCGGCCGATCCAGAAGACCGACTCGTCGTTCCGCCCCGAGTCGGTGAACCGAAGGACGCTGTGACTCTTCTCGCCGATGTAGGCCGTCGCCAGACTGAAGTCGTCCTGATCGTTCGGATCGATGTAGTACGCGACGAGCACGTCCCGCTCGTTCAGCGAATTAAACCCGAGATCGCGGAGGATGTCGTTGATCCAGAATTGGAAGACGCCGGTGTCCGCTCCCGTCTCCTCCGCGTAGAACATCACGCGAGTGACCCCCGAGGTGCTCGCCGTGTCGAACGCCGTGACGTTGCCGTCCGCCGCCGTCGGGTAGTCCACGTAGTAGGTCCCGTCGACGTTCGGCTGATTGCTACCGTCGCCGGCGAGATTGACGTCGGCCGTCGTCAGACCGCTGTCGTAGATGGAGTACCAGACGATCGGCCTCGCTGGATCCGGCACCGTGCCCGCGAGGTCGATCACTCCGCCGTACCGCTTCAGCGCACAGAAGGTGGTCGCGCTCGCTTCCTGCTCCGGGTTCCACGAACCCGGATTGACGAGGATGAAGATCGGGACGTACTCGACCGCGTTGCAGTTCACGTTCTCGTCCGGGTCGACGACCGTCACCAGCGCCGCCTCGTTGGCGTCGTGGTAGACCTCGCGTCCCCATTCGATCGTCGACTCCTCGTCGCTGATCTTCCCGAGTCCGAGCGCAACGTCGGACGGGTCGTTCTGGTCGACGTACAGCCCGACGAGCGTATCCATGTTCTCGAACCGCCCGAGCATGTAGTCCTCGTCGTTGGCCGTGTCCTCTCCCGGCGGGAGGTACGCGTCGCCATCGGGGAATTCGGTCCCTGCGTTGGTTGCAATGATGTAGTTCTGCGCGCGGTCGACCCAGATCCGATCGTCTCCGTGATCGTCGCCGTCGCCGTCGGCGTACAGGTACCCGCCCCATTCGAAGTCGGTCGGGTTCACCGCACCGCCTATGGCGCCGGTGTACGGTCCGACGACGTGCGAGTGGAGCCGCCCGTTGTCCCCGAAGTCGACCCGCGTACCGATCTGGAACGGTCGCTTGCTGACGAAAACGCCGGTGCTGCTCCTCGTCTCCTCGAGGAAGTCGGCACCGAGCCAGCCGGCCGTCCCACCGGGCCAGTGGCCCTGGTGCGGCACGTAGTCCGGGTCCCCATGGAAGACGAGGTCGCCCGCTCCGTCGCCGTCGACGTCGACGCCGTCTGCGTCGATGTAGCTCTCCCACACGATGTGCGCGCCGGTCTTGGTGTCCATCACTTTGATGTCGGTCCAGAACTTGTCCCGCACATCGCAGTCGATGTCCTCGTCCGGATCGACGACGACGATCCAGATCTCGTCCCCTTCCCTCACCTTCGTGACGCGGCTCTCGCCGTCCTTGTCCGTCGAGAAGTACAGCTGCGCGTCCGACGCCCACGCCCCAGCGAATGAAGCTGCGATGAACATGAGGATGAGGCCTGCGGCGACAGTCCATCTCGCTTTCACGATTCCCGTCCTTCTCTTGTGCTCATGATGATCCCTTAGCCACTCGCTCCTATCGCCTCAATCGAGAGGTTCTCGCGACGCCTCTCGTCTCGTGCTTGCCGAAGAACGCGCCTCCAGGCCCCGAACGTCAGGAGGATCCAAATCGCCACTGGCGCCGCCTCCCACAGAACCCGTACGCCGACCTGCCAGAGATCGAGCGTTCGCCCGAGGAACGGGCCGACCGGTGTCAATCCGATCGCTGCGTAGGAGAGCTCGACCGACGCGACGAGGTACCCCGCATGGACAACCAGCAACGCGCCGATCGAGGCCCCTATTCGCGCGAGCCTTTGCGCCCATCCGAGCCCCGGCGTGGCGACGAGCAACACCAGCAGCGGGATGACCGCGAAGAACGTGTACCGATCGAACCAGGTGAACGGGGCGATCTCCCCCGGTCCGACGATCCGATAGATCCAGATCTCGGCGCCTCGCGCCTCGAGGACCGAAACGTTCGGATTCTCGACCACCCGGAGCAGCGGCCGCGCCAGGCCGGTCACCGCTGCGGTGTACCCCGGCGCGATGAACGTCCAGATCCCGGCCAGCAGGGCCGTCACGACGAGGAAGACCGCGACGAAGCGAAAGACGAGCTTCGTCCAGCGGGGCGCAGCCGATCTCCTCTCAGGCCCTCTTCGGCGCATGCGCCCACCTCCCCGCCCACAACAGCCACAGAGCCACCGCGAAGACGATCAGTACGGATTGCCAGACCAGCTGGTGCACCGGATCGAGAAACCCGGGCAGATGGACGCCGATGTAGTAAAGGGAGACGAGGCGGACGACGTTCAGCAGGAAGATCCCACCCACGCCGAGACCGACGCCGATCAGCCTCGACGTCCATCCGGCCGGAAAGGCGACCACCGCGATCAGGAAGAGACCGGTCGTAAACAGGCCGGTACACGCGGTGACCACGGTGATCCCGAAGGCCTCCGATGAGACCGTGGTCCCCGTGACGATCGTTCGGTGGCCGAGCAGGTTCAGAATCCCGCACGTGACCCGCGCGAGCCCTCGCTGAAGCCCGCCCATCGCCGCATCGTTCCCCGCGATCCAAATCAGAAGCGCCGCCACGCACGCGGCGGCGAGCGCGGGCATCCAGATCCGGCGCTCGCGCAGGCTTCTCAGGCGCTTCCAGGCGTCGGGCATGATGACCTCGTCCCTCTCCCTTCTAGGCGGCGACGGCGCGTCGTCGGACCAGGCGCCAGACGAACGCGATCGCGAACAGCGCCCCCAGGACGATCATTCCCCACTCGGACAGCGTCGGAGCGTCGATCGTCCCGGACATCCGAGCGGGGCCCTTGGGCTCCTCCTCGACCGTGATGCAGGTCGGGTCGTCTTCCGCCGGTGTGTCCGGGTCGTCGCTCGGTTCGTGCCCCTCGTACGATCCGTTCCCGTCTCCGTCCCAGTGAGCGAACCCCTGATTACAGATCTCGGTTCCGACTTCGACCTCCGCGTCGACGGTGACCCGATACTTGATCGTCACCGTGCCGCCGGCCGGAATGCCTCCGTCCCACACGACCTCGTCCCCCTCGAACGCGGCCGTTCCGGACGTCGCCGTAACGTACGTCGTCGGGGTGACCCCGGCCGGGAGCGCGTCGGTGAACTCATGCTCCGGTCCGTCCTCCAAGTCGGCGCAGCCTTCGTTTCGGAGGACCGCCTCGTAGCGGATCGTGTCCCCGGGTTGGACGCCCCCCCCGTCGGTGTCGATCGCCGACTTCTCGACTTCGATCAGCGGCTCGTTCGGCCGGATCCAGAGATCGGTCTCGATCGTGAGGCAGTTGTTGTTCTCGTTCAGTTCGGTGACTTCGTGCCCGGTGTCGGCGCAGGCGACGATGTCGTATTCCCCCGCCGGCACCTGGTCCGTGTCCCAAACGAACGTCAGGACCGTGTACTCGCAGCCGGGGAGTCCATCTTCGACGCGTTGCGTGCCGATCAGCTTCGTCGTCCCGTCGTAGGTGACCTTGACGTCGAACGGACCCGCGTCGCCGCAGCTCAGGTTGTCGATCGTCACGGTGATCGTGACCTCGCCTCCCTGGCAGACGTCCCCCGTCGTCTCCTGCACGGAAACCCCGCCGCCTTCCAGGCCGGGCGTTCCGTCCGGCGGGAGCCAAAGATCCGGCCCCTTCGTGCACGGATCGTCAGCGAGTCCTACCACCGGAAGAAGCGCGACGGCAGCGACAATCGACAGAAGCCCTCCCCACTTTCTCACCACCCGGAGTCGATCGATCAATCGCACCACTTCCTTTCGGCCCGAAGGCCGCAGACAGCTAGCCCCCCAGCGATCAGCCGGGGTGGAACGGCTCTTCGAGCCATTCCGCCTCGATGTTATGTCCGTCACGTTCGAGGGGAGGGGACCGCGGGTTGCGGGGCGTGTGTCCTTCATCACACCCGGAGTGCCCACCGGTGCGGGGTGTATGTGACGCGTGTCACGTTCAACGCGAGGGGGTTTGGCGCGTGCCGGTGCGAGCCTCCCGACCGTGCCTCCGACTCGGTAGAATACCGGCGCTTCGCAACCGGCGAAGCGCGAGTCGAAGGAGGCGAGGATGGGAATCCCGATCTATCAAGTCGATTCGTTCACGAGCGAGCCGTTCAAGGGGAACCCGGCCGGGGTCTGTCTGCTCGACCATCCCGCCGACGAGGCGTGGATGCAGCACGTCGCGGCGGAGATGAACCTGTCGGAGACGGCGTTCGTCGTGAAGCGGTCCGACGGGGCGTTCGACCTCCGTTGGTTCACCCCGGCGGTCGAGGTCGAGCTGTGCGGTCACGCGACGCTCGCCGCGGCGCACATCCTCTGGGAGATCGAGGTTCTCGCGGCGGACAGCGAAGCCCGCTTCCACACCGCCTCCGGCCTGCTTACTGCCGTCCGTGAGGGCGACCGGATCACGCTCGACTTCCCGGCGAATCCGCCCGAGCCGATCGAACCACCGCCGGGCCTGCTCGACGCCCTCGGCGTCACGGCGAGCTACGTCGGGCGTACCCGGTTCGATTACTTCGTCGGCGTCGGGGAGACGGGCGCCGTCCGGGAGGCGTCGCCGAACTTCGGCGAACTGAAGCGCCTCGGCGTCCGCGGCGTGATGATCACCGCGAGGAGCGACGACGATGCGTACCACTTCGTCTCGCGTTTCTTCGCCCCCGGTGCCGGGATCGACGAGGACCCGGTCACCGGCTCGGCCCACTGCGCGCTCGCTCCGTTCTGGGCCGCGAAGCTCGGCCGCGTGGAGCTGGTTGGGTATCAGGCGTCGGCCCGCGGTGGAGTCGTGTACTGTCGCGTCGCCGGGGATCGCGTCTTACTTTCCGGCCAAGCCGTCACCGTGCTGCGGGGGGATCTCATCGAGCCGTAAGAGCAGACGGTTCCACAATCGGGACTCCGGTCCCCGGTTTCCGGCGACGCATCGGCCGGCTCCTCGGATGGCGCATTGGCTCACTCGGAGACTGGGTCGATCGCCTGCGGCCGCGGCGGGCCGTTTTCAGCATCCACTCCACGGCCGGAAGTCGCTGCCCGGCTAACGGACCAATGAGACCCCTTCGGGCATTCACGCCGGGGCGCCCCGATGCTATTCTGCGCTGTCCCTTTTCCGAGGGGACGTGAGGAGGTGCTCGCCGTGCCCGCAAAGGCGAAGAAGGGAACGAAGAAGAAAGCCACGCCCAAGAAGAAGTAGACGGTGACGGGTTGCGCCTGCCTGGGCGGGCGCTTTGAGAGAGGAGGGTTCGATGCCACGAGCAACGTGTCCTGCGTGCGGAAGAGGATTCCGACTCGAAGAGGCCGAAGCGGTCCTCTACGGGAAGGTGTATTGCCCCAACTGCGACGCCCCGCTTGAGGTGATTGACGAGAACCCTGTGATGCTCGAGGAGCTGGACGAGTAGACCTCGGAAACACGATTCGCACTATCGGCGGCCGATCCGAGCGATCGGTCGCCTTGCTTTAGACGCGACGCGCGGCGACGATCAGCTCGATCAGATCCGAGAGGTCCTCGGCGCGATCCGAGAGCCGAACCAGCCGTTGGATGAACCCGGAGATCTGGAGCTTGCGGGCGAGCTCAATGTCGAGCGCGAACAGGCGCTTCGTCGCCCGTCTTTCCAGGTGGTCGACCTCCCCCTCGAGATGCTCGATCACCTTCGTGTGCTCCAACGCCTCGTCGACCTTCCGGAAGAGGCCGGTCACCGCCGCCTTGACCTCGGTGAACACGTCGCTTGATTGCACGCCGATCTCGGTGATTTCCGGCATGATCTCGTCCGGCACCTCGACGCGTTGGAGCAGGAGGTAGTCGAGGATCTCCTCGGCGGCGTTGGCCAGCCGATCGACCTGCTCGATGATCTGAAGGATGTCACGCCTTGAAGTCGGGAGGAGGGAGCCCGAGAGGAGCTGCGTCTCGATCCGACGACGCGCGTCGTCGGCCCGCCCCTCGGCCTGATGCGTCTCCAATGCATATCGGTCGGCGATCTCGACGTCTCCTTCGCGAAGGTAGGCGTCCAGCGACCGCGAGAACGCTTGAAGCGTCGCGTCGACGTGCCCGAGGTGCTCGAGGACGAGAGCCTCGATCTCCTTGTGCTTCTTCCAGAACATGAACCTCCTCGCGTGCGGCGATTTCCCGACCAGAGTACCGTCAATCGGTAGAGCCGACAACCGGCAGAGAGAAGAAGCAGAGATCGTCGCGGCGCGGGCGAACCGGCTAGCCTTCGAGCCAGCGACGGGTGGAGTCGACGACCCGATCGCAGACCCGCGACGCCAGCCCGACGTAGTCCGTCGGGCGGAGACCGCGCAAGCGATCCTTGACGCCTTCGTCGACGGGAAGTCCGTCGACGAAGGAGCGGAGCCGATCGAGCGTGAGCCCTTCACCTCGCGTCAGCCCGCGAAGCAACTCGTACGGATCCTCGACGCCCTCGACGCGGAGGACCGTCTGGATCGCCTCGGCGAGAACCTCGGGGGAAGAATCGACCTTCGCCCGGAGGGCGCCCGCGTCAACATCGATCCGGTCGAGGCCCCGAAGCGTCTCGCCGATCGCGAGATGACTGTGCGCCAACGCCACGCCGATGTTCCGCTTTACCGTCGTGTCCGAAAGATCGCGCTGCATTCGCGAGCGGGTCAGCTTGTCGGAAAGGGCGTGCAGCAGCGAGTTGGAAATCGCGACGTTTCCCTCGCTGTTCTCGAACCGGATCGGGTTTACCTTGTGCGGCATCGTCGAGGAGCCGACCTCACGCCCGACCGCCCTTTCGATCACGTCACCGCGCGAGATGTACTCCCATAGGTCCCGATCGAGGTCGGAAACGACGTTATTGATTCGCGCGACGATCGCGAAGTACTCGGCGAGCGTGTCGTGATCCTCGATCTGCGTCGTGCAACGGTTCGATTCGAGACCCAGATCCTCGACGAAGGCGTCGGAGAAGGCGATCCAGTCGTGGTCCGGGAACGCAACGACGAACGAGGCGTAGGTCCCGGTCGCGCCGGTCAGCTTGCCGCGGAATCGGTGCGCCTCGAGCTGCGCGGCTTGGCGAAGAAGACGCGAGAGGAAGACCGCGAGCTCCTTGCCGAGCGTCGTCGGCGACGCCGGCTGCCCATGGGTCCGAGCGGGGAAGACGACGTCCTTCCACGCCTCCACCAGTTCGACAAGGCGCTCGAGCAGCTTTCGCACCAACGGAAGCTGCAGCTCGTCGCGGAAGCGCGCCAGCAGGAGGCCGTAGGCGAGGTTGTTGACGTCGGCCGAGGTGAGGCCGAAGTGGATCCGGTTCGGGTGGGCAAGCCGGAGCCTCTCCCGGAGGAAGATCTCGCACGCCTTGACGTCGTGGTCGATCTCTCGGTCGATCTCGACGATCCGCTCGAAGTCCGCGTCGGAAAACGTAGCCTTCGTCTGTTCGATGCGCTCCCGCTCTTCTTCCGAGAGTTGCGGGAACAGGCCGGCCCGGTCGAGCGCCTCGATGTAGGCCAGCTCCACCTCGCACCGGGCCTTCATCAGCGCGAATTCGGAGAAGTACGAAGGCAGCTCCGCCAGCCTCTCCCGGTAGCGCCCGTCGAGTGGGGAGATCTCTCGCTCGGTCATCGCTCGCCTCCTACGCACTCCAGTTGGACAGGGAATCGCCTTCGCCCCACCCGAACTGGACGATGTCGTGGACCTTCCCCTCGCGGATCGCGAGGGACGAAACGAGCTCCAGCTCGGCCTTCTCGTGCAGCTCGGAGATCGTCGCGCACCCACACGAGGCCATCGCCGCGCGGAGCTTGCTCGCCAATTCGGGAAGGTTGTCCCTCAGCTTTCCGGCGTACTCGACGAACCCCTCGACGCCCTCGAGGAAGCCGGCCTGGTCGTACCGGGCCGGGCTCCAGGCACGCGCGCGCGCCGCCCCTTCGCCCCAGTACGGTTTCATCACCCGACCACTGATTCGGATCTTCTCGGTCGGCGACTCGTCCATCCGTGCGAAGTACCTTCCCATCATCACCGCGTCGGCTCCGAGGGCTAGGGCGACGACGACGTCCTTGGAGTGAACGATCCCGCCATCGGCAATCACGGGGACATGAATTCCGGTCTTCTCCCGGTACCGGTCGCGCGCCTCGGCGACCTTCATCACCGCGGTCGCCAGCCCGCGTCCGGTTCCCTTCTGCTCCTGCGTGATGCAGATCGAGCCGCCGCCCATCCCGACCTTCACGGCGCCGGCGCCGGATTCGACGAGGAAATCGAACCCCTCGCCGGTGATCACGTTCCCGCCGACGACCGGAAGCGCCGGAACCTCGCGGCGCACCCACTCGATCGTCGCCCGCTGATAGCACGTGTGCCCGTCGGAGGAGTCGATCCCGACGACGTCGACGCCGGACTCGACCAGCGCCGGGACGCGGTCGGTGTAGTCGTGGGTGTTGATCGCCGCCACGGCGACGAGGCGCTTGCGCTCATCGACGACCTGATCGGGGTTGTCGAGGTGATCCTCGATGTCCTTTCGGAAGACGAGCGACAGGAGCCGATCGTCCTCGTCGACGATCGGCAGGACCGAGCGGTGCCCTTCGATCAGGATCGCGTTCGCCTCCTCGAGGTCCGTGATGCCGACGCCGACGTCGAGCTGATCTCGAGGGATCATCCGGTCGCTCGCCAGGAGGTCGCCGTGAGCACGGACGTCGTAGTCGCGCCGCGTGATCAACCCGAGAAGCCGTTCGTCCTCCGCCACGACCGGGAACGTCGAGAAGCCAGCCTCTTCGCGGAGCGCGTCGACCATCCGGAGGGGAAGGTCAGGCCGGATCGTCCTCGGCTCGACGAAGCCGGCCTTGTGCGACTTGATCCGGCGGACCATCGCCGCCTGATCGTCGATCGGCTGGGACGCGTAGACGAACGCGACGCCGCCGAGCTTGGCCAGCTCGATCCCCATCCTCACGCCGGAGACCGACTGCATCGCCGCGGCGACGACCGGCGCCTTCAGCATCACGGCCTCGTCCCGGTCGGGGCGGCGGACGAGCGGGGTCCTCAGCGAGACGCGGTCGGTCGTCGTCTCCTGCGTCGTCAGGCCCGACAGCAGCCTGAACTCGGTCAGCGTCCGCGACGGCTCGAACTGCACGTTGCGCGCCATTCCGCCTCCTCGCGATCTCCCAATACCCCTTTGTATCCGCGTTTTCCCGCCGAATCAAGGAGGAGCGCACCGGACGGACGCGGCGGCCCGAGAGGCAGAGACGCCCGTCCCGGACCGTCGCAACGTCTTGGTGGTACGACCGTGTCGTACGCGGTTCAGGCTGCCGGTGTAGGGTGAAGAGGGCGTATGCAGACGGTGTACGTCGCGTGTGGCCCACGTCGGGCCGCCGATCGGAATCCCGGAAGCCGGATGTGGAATCACAGCATCCCAAGCTGCTTCCGGGATTCCCTCTTGATGAGCACCGGCCGAGCCCCTAGAATCCTGGAGAACTACCCGACGTCTTGGTGCTGCGCCTGAGGGGCGGCTCGGTCCGCTCCGGGAAGAGGGTCATGCTCGACGGAACAGCAGCGAACGACCAAGTCGGTGCGGTACTCGTCGTCGGCGCCGGGATCGGCGGCATGCAGGCGGCCTTGGACCTGGCCAACGCCGGGTTCAAGGCGTATCTGTTGGAGCGTCAGCCGGCCATCGGCGGCGTGATGGCGCAGCTCGACAAGACCTTCCCGACGAACGATTGCGCCATGTGCACGCTCGCTCCGAGGCTCGTCGAGGTCGGGCGGCACGAGGACATCGAGCTGATCACGCTCGGCGAGCTCGAGTCGATCGAGGGGGAGCCGGGGAACTTCACCGCCCGGATCCGGGTGCAACCGCGCTACGTCGACCTCGACAAGTGCACCGGATGCGGCGACTGCGAGGAGGCCTGCCCCGTACGAATCCCGAACGCGTTCGATTCGGGGCTCTCCGAGCGGAAGGCGATCTACAGGCCGTACGCACAGGCCTACCCGAACGCCTTCGCCATCGACAAGAACCTCTTCCCGCCGTGCCGGAACGCCTGCCCCGCGGGGGTCAACGTGCAGGGATTCATCGCCCTTCTCGCGGACCGGAGGTTCGACGAGGCCCTCGAGCTGTACCGCCAGCGCAATCCGTTCCCGGCCACGTGCGGCCGGATCTGCGACCATCCGTGCCAGGTGGCGTGCAATCGGGAGCAGCTCGACGACGGGATCGCCATTCGCAATCTCCACCGGTTCCTCGCCGATCGCGAGATCGAGGCCGTCCGTCAGGGACGTTCCCCCTCCCCTCCGGCGAAGCCGGTCGTCGATGGAGTCGAGATCCCGCAGCGCGGTGACGACCGGCACGTCGCCATCGTCGGGGCCGGTCCCGCCGGGCTGACGTGCGCCTGGGACCTCGCCAACATGGGCTACGCCCCGGTGGTCTTCGAGGCGCTCAACGTCGCCGGAGGGATGCTCCGCGTCGGGGTGCCCCGATACCGATTGCCGATCGACGTCCTCGACTACGAGATCGAGGCGATCGTGGCGGCCGGTGTGGAGATCCGACTCGGCACGCCGGTCGGACCGGACCTCACGCTCAACGACCTGTTCGACCAGGGGTACGAGGCGATCTTCATCGCCATCGGGACGCACAAGAGCCGCGAGCTCGGCATCGACGGAGAGGACATGGAAGGGGTGATGCACGGGACCGGATTCCTACACCGGGTCAAGATGGCGGAGCCGACCGACATCGCCGACAAGGCCGTCGTCGTCATCGGCGGCGGGAACGCCGCGATCGACTCGGCCCGCACGTCCCTCCGCCTCGGCGCACGGCGGGTGACGATCCTCTACCGCCGTTCGCGCGAGGAGATGCCCGCACGGGAGAACGAGATCCGCGCCTGCGAGGAGGAGGGGATCGAGTTCCGGTTCCTCGGTACGCCGACGCGGATCCTCGGCGTCGGAGGAAGGGTCGGCGCGTTGGAGTGCGTCCGTATGGAGCTTGGCGAGGCCGACGGAACGGGGCGGAGACGCCCCCGTCCGGTCGAGGACTCGAAGTTCTTCCTCGAAGCCGAGATCGTCATTCCCGCGATCAGCCAGGACGTGGACAACGGCGTCCTCGACGGGTTGAGGGCCGTGCAGGTCACCGACACGGGGCTCGTCCCGGTCACCGGTACGGAGCTGAAGGGCGTACGGGGATTCACCGACCTGCTGAGTGCCGTCAGCGCCGGGGAGCCGGTCGACCTCGGCGAGAGGGTCATCGTCATCGGGGGCGGAGACGTGGCGATCGACGTCGCCCGCACGGTCATCCGCCTCGGCACCAAGGAGGTTCACCTCGCGTGCCTCGAGTCGGCGACGGAGATGCCGGGGGCCCCGGAGGAGGTCGAAGCGGCCGAACAGGAAGGCCTGATCGTCCACCATCGCCTCTCGCCGAAGCGGATCGTCGGGGAAGGCGGGCACGCGACCGGCGTTGAGTTTCGCGACTGCCTCTCCGTCTTCGACGAGACCGGGAGATTCAGCCCTGTCATCAAGCCCGACTCGGAGCGGATCATGGCCGCGGACTCCGTCGTCGTCGCCATCGGGCAGGCGGTCGATTGGGATCTCCTCGCAGCGGCCGATGGGCTGCTCGAGACCCGGGCGGGGTTCCTCCACGTCGATCCGGAGACGTTGGCGACGAACGTCAAGCGGATCTTCGCCGGGGGCGACGTCGTCTCGGGCCCGGACGTCGCGGTGCAGGCGATCGTCGCTGGGCACCGCGCGGCGGAGTCGATCGATCGCTTTCTCAACGGCGAGGAGCTGCGTAACGGCGAGCACGCCGCGACGCCTCCGCGCTCGGAGGACGAACTGGCGTCGGTTCCCGAGGGTCGACACGAGCGGGCACCCCGCGTCGCCGCGCCGGTCCTCTCGGTCGCGGATCGAATTCAAGACTTCTCCGAAGTCGAGCTCGGCTACACCGAGGAGCAGGCCGTCGCCGAAGCGCTCCGATGCCTGCACTGCACGCGCTGCTCGGAGTGCCGCGAGTGCGAGAAGGCGTGCGGCGCCGACGCGATCGACCACGACCAGACCGAGGCGATTGTCGAGCTGAACGTCGGAGCGGTCGTCGTCGCGCCCGGCTTCGAGCCGTACGATCCCGACCGACGCCTCGAACTCGAATCGGCTCGCCTCAACGACGTCATCACCAGCATCCAGTTCGAGAGGATCCTCTCGTCGACCGGCCCGACCGGCGGCCACGTCCTGCGGCCGTCCGACGGGAAGCCGCCGGAGCGGATCGCGTTCATTCAGTGCGTCGGATCGCGGGACGACGAGCACGACTACTGCTCGTCGGTTTGCTGCATGTACGCGACCAAGGAAGCGATCATCGCCAAGGAGCACGCCGGCGACGACCTGGAGTGCTCGATCTTCTACATGGACATGCGCGCGTTCGGGAAGGGGTTCGACGCGTACTACGAGCGGGCGGTCGAGCTCGGCGTCGACTACGTTCGGTGCCGGCCGAGCACGGTCGAGCTCGCCGGCGCGAACGGCCGGTACCGGATCCGCTACGAGGGAGAGGACGGCGCGTTCGCGGCCGAGGAGTTCGATCTCGTCGTCCTGTCGACCGGCATCGAGGCTCCACAGAGCGCCGAGACGCTCGCCGAGCGGCTCGGGATCCGACTCGACGCGAACCGCTTCGCGGCGACTTCGTCGCTCGCTCCGGTGGCGAGCTCCCGCGACGGGATCTTCGTCTGCGGCCCGTTCTCCGAGCCGAAGGACATCCCGGAGACGGTCGTCGAGGCGAGCGCCGCCGCCGCCAGCTCGATGGGCCTCCTCGCCGGCGCGCGGGGGACGCTCCTCGCCGAGCGGGAGTACCCGCAGGAGCGAGACGTCCGGGGCGAGGAGCCGCGGGTCGGCGTCTTCGTCTGCCACTGCGGGCGGAACATTGGCGGGGTCGTCGACGTCCCTTCGGTCGCCGAGTACGCCAGAGGCCTCCCCGACGTCGCCTACGCGGAGGAAAACCTCTACACCTGCTCGAGCGACACGCAGGCCAAGATCCGCGAGAAGATCGCCGAGCACTCTCTCAACCGCGTCGTGGTGGCGTCGTGCACGCCGCGGACGCACGAGCCGCTCTTCCGGGACACGCTCCGCGAAGCGGGGCTGAACCCCTACCTGTTCGAGATGGCGAACATCCGCGACCAGTGCTCGTGGGTCCATATGCGCGAGGCCGAGGCGGCGACCGAGAAGTCGAAAGACCTCGTCCGCATGGCCGTCGCCCGGGCACGCCTCCTCGAGCCGCTCGAGCGGCGAGCCGTTTCCGTCCATCCGGACGCGCTGGTGGTCGGTGGCGGCGTCAGCGGGATGACCGCGGCGCTCAACCTCGCCGACCAGGGCTTCCGGGTTCACCTCGTCGAGAAGGCGGAAGAGCTTGGGGGGAACTTCCGAGACGTGACGGCGCTGCCCGACGTCTCCTCCCCCCGAGAATGGCTCGACGGCCTGATCGAGCGGACTTCGGCGCATCCGAACGTGGCGGTGCACACGTCGAGCCGGCTCGCGGCGGTCGAGGGATCGGTCGGCGGCTTCTCGTCGACGATCGAGCGGAACGGAGACGCGACGACGGTCGAGCACGGCGCGGCGATCCTCGCGATCGGCGCGCGGGAGCACCGGCCGACCGAGTACCTGTACGGCTCCGATCCGCGCGTGATCACGCAGCACGAGTTCGAGGCGAAGCTGGCGGATCAGGAGGACGTCGGAGAGCGGATCGTGATGATCCAGTGCGTCGGAAGCAGGGAACCCGAGCGGCCCTATTGCAGCCGAATCTGCTGCGCGCAGGCGATGAAGAACGCGCTTCGCTTCCTGGAGAGAACCCCGGGAGGGCGGGTCACGGTTCTCTACCGTGACATCCGGACCTACGGTCTGCAGGAGGCGCTGTACACGATGGCACGGGAGGCCGGTGTGCAGTTCGTCCGCTACGAGCCCGATGCGAAGCCCGAAGTGGAAGCGTCGGAGACCGGGGTCACAGTCCGCGCCGACGACCCCGTTCTCGGCCGACCCGTCCTCATCGCGGCGGACACGCTGGTCCTCGCCCCGGCGATCGTCCCGCCGGAGGACGCCGAGGAGATCGCGCAGATGTTCAAGGTGCCGCTGACCTCGGACGGATTCTTCCTCGAGGCGCACATGAAGCTCCGGCCGATCGATTTCGCCACCGAGGGCGTGTTCCTCTGCGGGCTGGCGCACGCGCCGAAGGGCGTCAAGGAGAGCATTGCACAGGCGATGGGCGCCGCGGCGCGGGCGGCGACGCTGTTATCGAAGGAAGAGCTGGAACTGGAGGCGACGATCAGCGAGGTGATCGATGCGAACTGCGACGGCTGCGCCTACTGCATCGACCCGTGTCCGTACAACGCGCTGACTTTGATCGAGTACGTCCGTGACGGGCAGATCAAGAAGACGGTGCAGACCAACCCGGCGCTGTGCAAGGGGTGCGGGGTGTGCATGGCCACGTGTCCGAAGCAGGGGATCTTCGTGCGAAACTTCCGCCCGGAGCAGCTGGCGGCGATGGTCGAGGCCGTGCTGGAGGTCGGCTGAGCGATGAGTGAGACGAACGGCTTCGAGCCTAAGATCATCGCGTTCTGCTGCAACTGGTGCTCGTACGCCGGTGCCGACCTCGCCGGCACGTCGCGCCTTCAGTACCCGGCGAACGTACGGATCATCCGCGTGATGTGCAGCGGAATGGTCCACCCCAACCAGATCATCGACGCGCTGACCAAGGGGGCCGACGGCGTGATACTCTGTGGCTGTCACCCCGGGGACTGCCACTACCTGGAGGGAAACCTGAAGGCGGAGAAGCGCGCCGAGGCGCTCGAGCTCCTCCTCGAGGACTTCGGGCTGGAGCCGGAGCGCTTTCGATTGGAGTGGATCTCGGCGTCGGAGGGATCGCGCTTCGCGCAGGTGATGCGCGAGATGGTTGAGACGATCAAGGAGCTCGGGCCGAGCCCGTACGCGACGTAGGAGCAGAAGAATGGAAGACGTGATCTGGGTCGACGGAGACAAGTACATGTGGGACGGAGCCGACTACGAGACCCGCGCCGAGGCGAGCACGCAGGCCGAGACGTACGCAGAGGACGGGTTCGAGACTCGGATCGTAGAGAGCGACGGTCGCTTCGCCGTGTACACCCGTCGCGTCGTTACGGAGATCGTGGTGGAGGGTGAAGCGCCGATCTAGGCGCTCTCCACCCGCGCTGGAGGGAGGTACGTATGGCTGTCAGAGTCGCGGAGGAATGGCTGAACATCTGCGGCGGCTGCGAGGTGTCGATCCTCGACATCGGAGAGCCGCTGATCGACATCCTCCCCAACCTCGAATTCGTTCACATGCCGGTCCTCATGGACCACAAGTACTACGGGCAGACCGGCGAGGGGACCGAGCTCGAGATCCCGGAGGCCGATGTGGGGATGATCTCGGGCGGCGTCCGCAACGAGAAGGAGAAGCACGTCACCGAGGCGATGCGGGAGAAGTGCGGCACGCTGATCGCTCTTGGCTCCTGCGCCTGTTTCGGCGGGATCCCGGCGATGGCGAACATGTTCCCGCTCGACGAGCTGCAAACGGCGGTCTACCGGGAAGCGCCGACGACCGAGCCGGCCGAGGTGCCGGCGGACGACGTCCCTCCGCTTCTCGACCGCGTCTACGCGATCGACGAGGTCGTCCCCGTCGACCTGTACATCCCCGGCTGTCCGATGAACCCGGACATGATCGTCGAGGCGCTGACGGCGCTCCTCGAGGGGAAGTCGTTCGAGCTCGCCGAGCGGAGCGTCTGCGACGACTGCCCGGTCAAGCGAGAGAAGAAGGCCGGTGGGGCCCTCAAACGCCCGCTCGAGGACGCGCAGTTCGACCAGGGTGGGCCGTGGGAGAACACGCGCTGCCTGATGGAGCAAGGCTACCTGTGCCTCGGCCCAGTGACCCGTTCCGGGTGTGCCCGGCCGATGGAGGAGGGCGGCCCGAAGGTCCCTCGATGCATTCAGGGATACATGCCGTGTCGGGGATGCTTCGGCCCGATTCGGATGAACGCCAACCCGTTGGTCGACATGATGGGCGCGCTGTCGTCGATCGGACTGGACGCCAAGCAGGTCCTCGATCGACGCGCGACGCTCAACCGATACATCGGCGCGCAGAAGCGGCTCCGCCCGCTTCCGCCGCGCCCGGTGCGATAAGGAGGCTGGCATGGCGAAGACGATAACCATCGCACCAGTCACGCGGATCGAAGGGCACGCCAAGGTCACGATCCTGCTCGACGACAGCGGAAACGTCGCCGACACGCGCGTGAACGTAGTTGAACTCCGCGGATTCGAGAAGTTCTGCGTCGGGCGACCGGTCGAGGAGCTCCCCCGGATCGTGACGAGCATCTGCGGGGTCTGCCCTTGGTCGCATCACCTGGCATCGGCGAAGGCGAACGACGCCGTCTTCGGGGTCGAGCCGCCACCGACCGGTCGGAAGCTCCGCGAGCTGTGCAACGCCGTCGCGTTCACCGAGGAGCACATCCTCCACTTCTTCTTCCTCGCCGGCCCGGACTTCGTCATGGGTCCGGATGCCGACTACACGGTGCGGAACGTCCTCGGAATCCTGAAGGAGAACCCGGAGATCGGGCGGAAGGTCGTCCGCGCTCGGCACCTCGGAGCGCAGATGCTCGGGATCCTCTCTGGCAAGTCGATCCACCCGGTGACCGCCGTTCCGGGCGGGTTCAGCAAGCCGCTGACCGAGAGCGACCGTGATCGGCTGGTCCCGATGGCGGAGGAGGTTCTCGAGTTCGCCAAGTTCGCGATCGGCTTCGCGAAGGAGAGCATCTTCCCGAACTACTCCGACGAGATCGCGAACCTCGGCGTCATCGAGACCGGCTTCCTCGGAACGGTCGCCGATGACGGGAGCCTGAACCTCTACGACGGGAAGCTCCGGCTGATGAAGCCGGACGGCACGTACGAGGAGTTCGCCCCCGACGGATACCGCGACGTGATCTCCGAGCACGTCGAGCCGTGGTCGTACCTGAAGTTCCCGTACGCCAAGGGCTGGGGCGAGTTCTCGATGGACCCCGACGCGCCGTCCGGGATCTACCGGACGAACACGCTCGCCCGGCTGAACGTCGCCGACACGATTCCGACGCCTCTCGCCCAGGCCGAACTCGAAGCGTACCGCGCGCAGTTCGGACGCCCGGTTCAGCAGACGCTCCTCTACAACTACGCGCGGCTTATCGAGCTGTTGTACAACGCCGAGCTCGCCGTGAAGTTGCTCGGCGATCCCGAGATCACCGGGCGGGAGACGCGCGTCCCGGTGACGCCCCGCGCCGCGCACGGCGTCGCCTCCGTCGAGGCGCCTCGCGGCACCCTGATCCACGACTACCAGACCGACGAGAACGGCATGGTTACCGACGTCAACCTGATCGTCGGCACGACGCACAACAACGCTCCCATCAACATGTCGGTCAACCAGGCGGCGAGGAGCCTTATCAAAGACGGCGTCTACGACGAGACGATCCTGAACAAGGTCGAGATGGCGATCCGCGCCTACGACCCGTGCCTGTCCTGTGCCACCCACACGCTCGACGGGAGGATCGCCGTCGCGGTCGACATCGTGGGGTCCGACGGCACGCCGATCGAGCGGCTAACCAACGTGAGGTAGGCGTCGACAAAAGCGGGAGACGGAATGGAACCGAAGACAGCTGAGAGCCAAGCCGAGATCCTGCCCGATCACTGTGCGGCGGACGTCGCCGTGCTCTGCTGCGGGAACGTCCTCCTCGGTGACGACGGGTTTGGCCCGGCCGTCGCCCGTCGGCTGAACGAAGGGGACGCGATCCCGGATGAGGCGATCGTCCTCGACGCGGGGACGGCCGTGCGTGAGCTCCTGTTCGACGTCCTCGTGAGCGAGCGAAGGCCCGGGCGCGTCGTCCTGGTCGACGCCGTTGACGTGGGACGCCCGCCGGGAGACGTCTTCGAGCTTGAGCTCGATCGCCTCCCGAAGCTCAACGTGTCGACGGTTTCCCTCCACCAGGCCCCGACCACCAATCTCCTACGCGAGCTCCGCGACGAGACCGACGTCGACGTGTCCGTCGTCGTCTGCCAGGTGACGGCCCGTCCCGACGAGGTCTGCGAGGGGCTCTCCCCGGCGGTCGAGGCCGCCGTCGCGAAGGCGGCGGATCTGATCGCGAGCCGCTACCTGTCTTCGAAAACGACACCGAGGCCGGCCCGCGCGACGAAGGAGTGAACGAGATGACCGAGAAACCGGAAACGCTGGACGCGACGAAGCTCGATCCGACGTTCTGCGATGAGGTGGCGTCGCAGCCGGGCGGCGAGCACGTCCGGCGCTGCTACGCGTGCGGAACGTGCGTCGCCGGCTGCCCGGTGAGCGAGGTCTCGCCCGGGTTCAGCCCACGCCGGATCATCCGCCAGATTCTGTACGGCATGCGCGAGGAGGTCCTCTCCTCGCCGGAGATCTGGACGTGTCTCATCTGCTATCGATGCCACGCCCGTTGCCCGCAGGGCGTGGACTTCACCGACGTGATGCGCGCGGTCCGCTACCTCGCAGTGAAGGGCGGCTATGCACCGCCGGACATCGTCGACCGGCTCCAGGCGATCGACGTGGAGACCCAGCGCGAGCGCGTCGAGCGCGTCCACGCGGCGTTCCGCGAGGAACTCGAGGCGTTCGTCAAGCGCGGCGCGAGCGAACCCGCAAAGGACAGCGAAGCCGAGAGCGAGGCGGACGGGTGACGTGAGCGGCGGACGAGGATCGGAGGCGAGCGTTGGACCATAAGCGCGTGATGGTGATCGGAGGCGGGATCGCCGGCGTCCAGGCGGCGCTCGACCTGGCCGCGATGTCGATCGAGGTCGTCCTCGTCGAGCGCGGACCGAGCATCGGCGGGCGGATGGCTCAGCTCGACAAGACGTTCCCGACCAACGACTGCGCGATGTGCATCCTGTCGCCGAAACTCGTCGAGGCAGGCGATCATCCGCTGATCCGGATCCACACGAACGCGGAGGTCCTGGCGATCGACGGAGAGGCCCCGGAGCTTCGCGTCAAGCTGATCGAGCGTCCCCGCTACGTCGACATCGAGCGATGCACCGCGTGCGGGGCCTGCACCGAGGCGTGCCCGGTCCAGATCCCGGACCCGTACAACGAGAACCTCGCCTCGACGAAGTGCATTCGCGTTCCGTTCCCGCAGGCGGTCCCGTCGGCGGCGATCATCGATCCGGTGCAGTGCCTCCGCCTGACACGCGGCGTCTGCGGCCTGTGCGAGAAGGCCTGCCAGGCAAACGCGATCGATTTCGATCAACAGGAGGCCGAGCTCGACGTCGAGGTCGGAAGCGTGATCCTGGCGACCGGGTATACGGAATTCGATCCGCTCGAGAAGAGCGAGTACGGCTACCGAACGTTCCCGAACGTCGTCAGCAGCCTCGAGTTCGAGCGGATGCTGTCGGCGAGCGGTCCGACCGAGGGGCACATCGTCCGGCCTTCCGACGGCCGAGAGCCGCGGCGGATCGCGTTTCTGCAGTGCGTCGGCTCGCGAGACGCGCACGTCGGGAACGAGTACTGCTCCTCGATCTGCTGCATGCAGGCGGCCAAGGACGCGATCATCGTCAGCGAGCATCTGAAGGAAGTCGAATCGACCGTCTTCACCATGGACGTCCGCGCGTACGGAAAGGGGTTCGACCGGTTCATCGATCGCGCGGAGACCGAGCAGGGGACCCGGTTCGTACGCGGCCGGATTTCCTCGGTCGAGGCCGACCCTCGGACCGACGACGTCCTGCTGCAGTACACCGGAGACGGCGGTCGCATCGTGACGGAGGCGTTCGACCTCGTCGTCCTCTCCGTCGGCCTGGTCGTCGATCCCGACGGCCGCCGCGCCCTCTCCGAGCTTGGCCTCCCGGTCAACGAGCACGGATTCGTCGCCGTCGCCCCGTTCGAGCCGGTCGGGACGACGCGGGACGGCGTATTCGTATGCGGCGTCGTCTCCGGCCCGAAGGACATCCCGGAGTCGGTCGTCGAGGCGTCCGCGGCGGCGGCCGAGGCGGCGAGCACTGTCAGCGGATTGCCGCCGGCCGCGTTCACCGTCGACGTCCCGGCGGAACGGGATCTCCGAGGAGAGCCGCCCCGAATTGGCGTCTTCGTCTGCAACTGCGGGATCAACATCGGGGCGACCGTCGACGTGCCGGCCCTCGTCGAGCACGCGAGCGGGATTCGCGGCGTCGCGCACGCCGAGGGGTTCCTCTTCTCCTGCTCCCAGGACGCGCAGGGCGCGATCTCGAACGCCATCCGGGAGAAGGGGCTGAACCGGGTCGTGGTCGCAGCGTGCACGCCGAGGACGCACGAGCCGCTGTTCATGCGGACGCTGCGCGCCGCCGGTCTGAATCCTTACCTGTTCGAGTTCGTCAACATCCGCGAGCAGTGCTCGTGGGTCCACCGGGATCGGCCGGAGGAGGCGACCGAGAAGGGCAAGATCCTCCTGGAGATGGCGATCGAGAAGGCCTCCCTCCTCGAGCCCCTGACGACGAGAGAGATCGGCGTGGAGAAGTCGGCTCTCGTGATCGGCGGCGGCGTCGCCGGGATGACCGCCGCGCTGACCCTCGCCGCGCAAGGGTATCCGGTCCACCTCGTCGAGAAGGAGCGCGTACTCGGCGGCAACCTCCACCGGATCCACTTCACGCTCGACGGCGCCGATCCGTCGGAACTGCTCGGTTCGCTGATCCAAGGCGTCGAGGAGGAAGACCGGATCACCGTTCATCTCGGTGCGACGGTCGAGGACGTCAGCGGATACGTCGGGAACTTCGAGTCGACCCTGTCGGACGGAGGTGGACCGATCTCCCACGGGGTCGCCATCCTCGCGACCGGCGCGGACGCGGTCGAACCGACCTCCTACCTGTACGGTGAGAGCGGCCGCGTGATCACCCTGCGCACGTTCGAGAACCGGCTCGCCACCGGCGACGTCGGGCTTCGAAGAGCTTCGTCGGTCGTGATGATCCAATGCGTCGAATCCCGGGACGACGACCGTCCGTACTGCAGCCGCGTCTGCTGCTCCGGCTCGGTGAAGAACGCGCTTCGGCTCAAGGAGGTGAACCCGGGCGCGGCGGTCTACGTCCTGTACCGCGACGTCCGCACCTACGGACTGCGGGAGCTGCGCTACCGGGACGCTCGCGAGGCGGGCGTGATCTTCTGCCGCTATGAGGCCGAGCGTCCACCGGTCGTCCGCGCGTCCGACGAGGACCTGTGGGTCGAGGTCGAGGATCCGATCCTCGGGCAACGGGTCGCCCTCCGCCCCGACTACGTGGTCCTCGCCTCGGGGATCGCGCCGAATCCGGACAACAAGAGCCTGTCGCAACAGTTCAAGGTCCCGCTCGGACCCGACGGGTTCTTCCTCGAAGCGCACGTCAAGCTGAGGCCGGTCGATTTCGCCACGGACGGTGTCTTCGTCTGCGGTCTGGCGCACTACCCGAAGGACCTCTCCGAGACGATCGGCCAAGCGAAGGCCGCCGCCGCGCGGGCCGCGACGATCCTCTCCCAAGATCGGCTGGAGACCGAGGGGAAGGTCGCCGAGGTTCGCGAGTCGCGCTGCTCCGGCTGCGGGGCGTGCGTCGAGGTCTGCGCCTACCACGCGATCGAGCTCGACTCCGAGACCGGGCGGGCGGTCGTGAACGACGCCCTCTGCAAGGGCTGCGGCGTCTGCGCCGCGACGTGCCACGCCGCGGCGATCGACCTGAAGGGGTTCGCCAACGATCAGATCCTCGCGATGCTGGAGGCGGTGGGCCGATGAGTGGCGCAAGGGCATCCTGGGAGCCGCGGATCGTCGCGTTCCTCTGCAACTGGTGTAGCTACGCCGGGGCCGACCTGGCCGGGGTCAGTCGGATTCAGTACCCGCCGAACGTCCGCGTCGTCCGCGTCCCCTGCTCGGGGCGAATCAACCCATTGTTCGTGCTCAAGGCGCTCCAGAACGGCGTCGACGGCGTACTGGTCAGCGGGTGTCATCCCGGAGACTGCCACTACATCTCCGGCAACCTGTTCGCTCGGCGGAAGTTCGCCGTTCTGAAGAGTCTGCTCGAGCACGTCGGGGTCGAGCCCGAGCGGGTCCACTTCTCGTGGGTCTCCGCCGCCGAGGGCGTCCGGTTCGCGGCGATCCTGGAGCGTGTGATCGACGCCGTCCGAGACGTCGGCCCGGCCACCCGGATGGTCAAGAGCATCGAGGGCATCGAATGAGCGACATCGTAGCGGCACTCCGAAGCGAGGTGGTTCGGCTGTTCGACGAGGGGTCGATCGACCTGTTCGTCGCGTACGCCGACTCGCGGCTTCCGCTGCGGAGCGCCGCGACCGTGATCCGAGACGGCTCCGAGGTCGAATCGTTGGTCTGGAATCGGACGTGCACGTCGAACCTCGCAGCGCTCGTCCCGAAGCTCCTCGAGGCGCCGCCGGGCGCTGCCGAAGACGCGCCGCGGATCGGCGTCCTGGCGAAGGGCTGCGTCAGCCGTTCGCTGATCACGCTGATCAAGGCGAACCAGGTCGCACGGGACTCGCTCGTCGTGGTCGGGATCGACTGTCCCGGGATGATCGATCCCCACAAGATCGGGAAACGAATCCCCGTCGCGGACGTGCGAGCGGCCGAGTTCGACGCCGAAGGCCTCGTCGTGCGGGCGACGAACGGGACGGAGCACCGATTCGACCCCGACGAGATCGCCCTCGACGACTGTCGCGCCTGCCGATACCGCTCGGCCGTCTTCTCCGACGTGTTCGTCGGCAAACCGAGTCCACCGCGTCCAGAGGACGTGCAGAGCGACCCGATCGATGAGCACGCCTCGATGTCCCCCGAGGAACGGTGGGCCCGGTTCAGCGAGGAGATGTCGCGATGCATCCGCTGCTACGCGTGCCGTGAGGCGTGTCCGAACTGCTTCTGCACGGAATGTTTCGCCGACGAGAGCGACCCGCGCTGGATCGGGGTGACGGCCGAGCAGGCGGACGTCGCCTTCTTCCACCTCGGGAGGGCGTTCCACCAAGCGGGACGATGCGTCAGCTGCGGCGCGTGTGTCGCCGCCTGTCCCCAGGGAATCGACCTGGGCGCGCTGTACGGGAAGGTGAACCGGGACGTGGCGAGGCTGTTCGGTGTCGAGGTCGGCGTCTCCCTCGACGAGCCGGAGCCGCTCTGCCGGTTCTCGCTCGACGACGAACAGACGTTCTTGACGGAACCGTAGAAGGGACAACAGAAAGCCGATGGACGAACGGATCATCAGCAAGGGGGATCTGGCCGAATTCCTCCGCGGGATCGCGGAGGGGCGTAGGCTCGTCGGACCGGTCGCCGATCGGACGGGGATCGCGTTCGATGAAGTCGAGGACCCGTCCGCCCTCCGCCTCAACGGAGGGCGCGCCGCGCTGTCCCCGAAGGGCTTCGTCCTGCCGCAAGTCGAGACGCTGTTTCGCTTTTCACCCGACGGCATTCAAAACGACGACCGTGCGCCAGCGAGCGTCCTGTTCGGCGTCCGGCCTTGCGACGCCCGCGCGTTGACGCTCCTCGACCGGGTCTTCCGGCGGGACGGGATCGACGATCCATACTACCTCGCCCGGCGGGAGAAGACGCTGGTCGTCTCCCTCGCCTGCTCGGCTCCGGGCGCCGCCTGTTTCTGCACGTCGGTCGGCGGCGGGCCGTCCGACACTGAGGGGTCCGATCTCCTCCTCTTCGACCTCGAGGAACGCTATCTGGTCGTCCCGGTCTCCGAACGAGGGGAGGCGGAGCTGACCAAGATCGATGGAACGACCGAGCCGGCGTCCGAGTCCGATTCGGCGGAAGCGGCGGCCCAGACCGAGCGTGCGAGCGCGCTGCTCGACCCCGTCGACGTCCCGACCGATCTCGGCGGGCTGAAGGCGGCCTTCGACGCTCCGCTCTGGGAGGAGGTCGCCGCCACGTGCCTCGGCTGTGGCGTCTGCACGTACGCCTGCCCGACCTGCCATTGCTTCGACGTCACCGACGAGGCGCGGCGCGACAGAGGCCATCGGGTTCGAAGCTGGGACTCCTGCGCGTTCGCGCTGTTTACACTCCACGGCTCGGGACACAACCCTCGCGAGAGGCAGAGCGCGCGGCTGCGGCAGAGGGTCCTTCACAAGTTCCTCTACGCCCCGGAGAACTTCGACGCGATCTTCTGCGTCGGCTGCGGCCGCTGCGTCGCGCAGTGCCCGACGGGGATCGACCTGCGAACGATTCTCGGGCGGCTGTCCGCCGTCGCGACGGCCGCGGGAGGCGAGTGAGTTGAGCAAGACGAACGGGAATCCCTACGTCCCACAAAGCGCCCGCATCGAGCGAATCGTCGTCGAGAACGACGAGCGGGATCTGAAGTCTTTCCTCGTCGCGTTCGAGCGGCCGGAGGACGGGGAAGGATTCTCTCACCTCCCCGGCCAGTTCGCCGAGCTGTCCGTCCTCGGGGTCGGTGAGTGCCCGATCGGGATCGCGTCGTCGCCGACTGAAGGGGACTCGCTGCTGTTCACGGTGAAGCGGACCGGGTCGGTCACCGAGGCGCTCCACCGACTGGAGGAGGGGGACACCATCGGCATCCGAGGACCGCTCGGCGTGCCGTTCCCGATCGAGCGGATGAAGGGGGCACATCTCGTCGTGGTCGGCGGCGGATTCGCGTTCACCACGCTCCGGGCTCTCGTCCGCTACGTCCTCGACGAGGACCACCGATCCAACTTCGGTGACCTCACCGTCATCTACGGAGCCCGAAGTCCCGGCGAGCTCCTCTACAAGGAAGAGCTCCGGGCGTGGGAGGAGCGGGACGACCTGTCGACCGCGATCACCGTCGACGCCGGAGACGG
>CAZFZM010000006.1:6675-70669 GCA_964523545.1 uncultured Thermotogae bacterium | reverse complement strand
CGTGGGAGGAGCGGGACGACCTGTCGACCGCGATCACCGTCGACGCCGGAGACGGGGGCTGGAAGGGGCACGTCGGCTTCGTGCCGGCGGTCCTCGACGAGGTCGCCCCTTCGTCGGAGAACGCGCTGATCGCGATCTGCGGCCCTCCGGTCATGATCAAGTTCACGCTTCCGATCGTCGCGAAGCTCGGCTTCGATCCGTCGGACACGCTCCTCTCCCTCGAGATGCGAATGAAGTGCGGCATCGGCAAGTGCGGTCGGTGCAACATCGGGAGCAAGTACGTGTGCGTGGACGGGCCGGTGTTCACCCTGGCCGAGTTGGACGAGCTGCCCGCGGAGTACTGAGAAAGGAGCGACCGTGTCCTTCGCCTTCAACGCCGACGAGATCTTCCGGATGGCGGAGCGAATCGAGCGCAACGGCGTCCGATTCTATCGCGCCGCCGCCGAGGCCGCCGTCGACGACGCGCTCGCCGAACGGTTCGGCGAGCTGGCCGAGATGGAGGCCGTGCACGAGCGGACGTTCGCCGCGATGCACGCCGATCTCTCCTCGGAGGAGAAGCAAGCGACGACGTTCGACCCGAGCGGCGAGACCGGTGCGTACCTCGCCGCCATGGCCGATTCCAGCGTCTTCGACGAGAGCACGGACCCGACGGACCTCGTCGCCCGGGCGACGTCGCCGGCCGAGATCCTGCGGATCGCGATCGGCCTCGAGAAGGAGTCGATCCTGTTCTACCTCGGGCTGAAAGGACTCGTCCCCGAGCGGCTCGGGCGGGACCGGGTCGAGCGGATCATCGAGGAGGAACAGGGGCACGTCGCCCTGCTGAACGGCCAGCTCTCGGCTCTCAGCTGATCCGCTTCTCCGAGGACGAGGCCGTGTTTGCCGTCCGATCCGTCCGTCGTCGGCCGACCGTCCGTGTGATCTCCGTGTTGCGTCGGCGCGCATTCGGCGTTCGAACCGCATCGGCGTACGCTTGAATGGAGCTACGCATCTTGCTATGATGCGCCGCCGCGATCAGAACCGCTGCCGCGATGGAGGAACGAATGACGTTCACATCGTCGGCTGGCGGAGGCAGTACGAGTGGCATCGCGACTCGTCCGAAGGTCGAGACGCGAAACCCATTTGAGATTGCGCAGCAGCAGCTGGATCGAACAGCGCGGAAGTTGAACCTCGATCCGGAACTCCATGCACTTCTTAGGGAACCGAAGCGTTCCTTGGAGGTGCGCTTCCCTGTTCGAATGGACGACGGCAGGGTGCGAGCCTTCACGGGGTATCGGGTTCAGTACAACGATGCCCGAGGCCCGACCAAGGGAGGTCTTCGCTTCCACCCGGAGGAGACGCTCGACACCGTCAAAGCGCTCGCTGCCTGGATGACGTGGAAGTGCGCCGTGGTCGACGTCCCCTTCGGCGGCGGGAAGGGAGGCGTCGTCTGCGACCCCAAGCAGCTCAGTCCGGCGGAAATCGAGCGCGTGGCTCGAGGGTACGTTCGCGCCTTGGGCCGCTTTCTCTCGCCTCGGGTCGACATCCCGGCCCCCGACGTCTACACGACCCCCCAGATCATGGGCTGGATGATGGACGAGTACTCCGCGATCGAAGGGTGCAACCAACCTGCAGTGATCACCGGGAAGCCGATCCCGTTAGGAGGGTCTCTGGGACGCGGAGACGCAACGGCCCGGGGAACCGTCTACTGTATCCTCGAGGCGGCGAGGCTCCTGGGCTTGGATCTGAGCCGCTCGACGGTCGCCGTTCAGGGGTACGGGAACGCGGGCCACTTCGTCTCCGTCCTGATGGAGGAACTCGCGGGGAGCCGAGTCGTCGCCGTGAGCGACTCCCGCGGCGGCGTCTTCGATCCGCGCGGAATCGATCTGCGCCGCCTGCAGGACCACAAGGCGAAGACGGGTACCGTCAAGGGCTTCTCGAACTGCAAGGCCGTCTCCAATCGAGAAATCCTGGAACTCGACGTGGACGTTCTCGTCCCGGCGGCCATCGAAAACGTGATCACGGCCGAGAATGCATCCGCGGTGGAAGCGGCGATCATCGCCGAGGCGGCCAACGGACCGACGACGCCCGAAGCGGACGATATCCTCCACGCGGCGGGCAAGTTCCTGATCCCCGATCTCCTCTGCAACGCCGGAGGCGTCACGGTCTCCTACTTCGAGTGGGTCCAGAATCTCTCCGGTTACTACTGGACGCTTGAGGACGTCCACCATCGCCTGCGCGAGAGAATGACGTCTTCTTTCGCCAGCGTCTATGATACGGCTCAGCGAAGCGCCGTCGACAGCCGCACCGCGGCGTACATGATTGCGGTCCAGCGTGTGAGTGAGGCCATGAAGCTCCGCGGCTGGGCCTAGCGACGGGGTGCGAGGCGAGACCCTGGTATTCTGGGGCCTCATGGCCGAGAATCGGCCGCTGCTCGGTACCAGGAGCGGTCTTCGCCTCGAGGAAGGAGATACCTCCATGAGAAAGGACGAGCGGACGAAGCTCCTTCTCAGAGTGTTCCCGTCGCTAGAAGACGGTGTCGTCCGCGAGCTCAACGAACAGGGCTACGCGGCCGACTACGCCGCGGGGGAGTTGATCGCCCAAGAGGATTCGTACGCCACAGGGATCTACGTCGTCCAATCGGGGCTCGTCTCCATCGGGAAGCACGGAGGGCGAGAGGGAGGGAAGCGCGTGCTTCGCTTCCTCGCACCCGGAGAGCTGTTCGGCGTCGAGTCCGTCCTCACGGGGCACAGGCTCAACGTCCAGTTCTGCAACGCACTCGTCTCATCGAAGCTCATCCTGTTCGAACGGAGAGAGATCCTGGCTTTCGCCGAGAAGCATCCAGAGATCTACCGGGACTTCGCCCGCTGGCTCTCGCGGGAGGTCATCATGCTCGAGTTCAAACTCACACGCCACGCGGTCGAATCGACGGACCGGAATCTCGCCATGCTCCTGCTCGCGCTGGCATCGAACTACGGGAAGGCCACGGACGACGGAGTCGTCGTCGATCTTCCGGTCTCACGCCAGGTATTGGCAGAGATGCTCGGCGTGTCGGTCGATACGCTCTCGAGACTCATCAAACGATTCCGGGACCGCAACCTCATCAACGGCTCCGGCAAGAACATCGTCCTCATGGATCTAGAGCGCCTCGGAGAACGAGCGAGGACGACTCCGTTCTACATGTCGATCATCAAGGAAACGCTGTAGCGGGAATCGCTCCCTCGCGACTACGATCCTTTCAACACGACCTATCTGAGGTTCCGGATGGGATTTCGCCTCGCACGTGCCGAGGCCGCACGTGCCGCCTCCTGCATCCGCAAACGCGGCTCGCGGGTGCGGAGATTGCCATCCTGCGCTCCGGCAACTCGGGCTTCCTTCCCTCGGAGAATGACACGTCCGAATCCGCCGAAAGCATGTTTGTCAGTACGCAACTGCTGTCGAGACGGAGGCGGCGACGAGGTACGGTGTGGAGTCAGAAACAAGACTCAGCGGCGCGGGACTGATCGCGGCACGAGCAGAACCGACCGGTGAGTGGACCGCATACTTCGGGACGGAGGGCCGTGGACACCGGAAGTCGCAGCATCGAGCGAGGTAGATCAGGAGGGATCAGCATGAATCGAGAGGAGCGCTTGGCAGTTCGCCAGCAGTGGACGAGCGTACTGAATGCAGTGGAAGCTGCGAAGCGAGGCATCCTGGATCAGCTCGACGTCCTCGGCGAGCTGGCCATCGCGGTCCAGCGAAACCGAGAGACGGTGGGCTACGACCTCGAGTGCTCCGTGGAATCCATGCGTGCGCAGCTCGCGTCACTGGACGCGCAGCTCGCTGCCCTCCTTCGCGGTCAAGCGGCTGAGCCGGTCCACGCGGATCACGAGCCGGCCGTCCTGGTCGGATAGGCCGAGCCGCGAACCGGCACAAGCACTCACCCGGAGAAGCGATGGAATGACTTAGGCCGGCGGAAGCTTGACGCCCCCCTCCCTCGTGCGACCAACTGGATAGGGTCAGCCATGCTGAGGGAGGGGGGCTCTTCACCGAATCGAGCGGACGAGCGCCTCAAACCGTGATGCGTATGCTCCTTACGCAATCGGCGACCAAGCTCCGAAGCGACGCAACTTGCGATCGCAACGGTTTGAGGTCGCGCCCCGGCACGGCTACCATCCCCAGGTTTCACAGCAGGGGATCGGAGACTCGCGACCTCCGTGTGTGAAGACTCGGAGGTCACTGCACGAGGCGCCCCGGAAGGTGAGGCAGGAGACAGCTATGAAGGCATGCGATATTCTCATCGTCGATCGCGAACCGATCGTCAGGGAGTCGATCCGCGATTGGCTCGGTAAGGCCGGCTATTCCGTCGAGGCGGTCGGTTCCGTCGAGGAGGCGCTCCGCGTCGCTGAAGAGCACGAGGTTCACGTCGTGGTCGCCGACCACCGCGCCGACAACGTCGGCGCCATCGACACGCTCTGCGGCGTGAAGGCGCGACACCCGGACGTCACGACGGTCCTCATCGCTTCCCACCCCGGCCTCGCTGTCGAAGAGGAGGCGGCACAGGCCTGCGAAGTCGACCACGTCCTAAGGCCGTTCCCGCCCGACAGACTCGAGCGTCTGATCCGCGAGACGATGCGATCGATCCGCGCCAAAGAGGGTGGGGCAGTCGGCGTCCGTCTTGCGCCCGAGCCTCTCGCCGAGAGAGTCGCGCCCCGTGAGACGTTCGTCCTGAGCCGTGCGGGGTTGAAGAGGATGTTCGAAGCGCTCGCGTCGTCGCGGCGGATGATCGGCGTCGTGAAGCAAGAAGGGAAGTACGTCTTCCAGGAAGTGTCCGACTACCGCGAGATCTCACTCGACTACGACACGACGCTCCTGCCTCCGACGCGCTTTCTCTTTCCAGCGCGGGAAACCCTCCTCGACCTCAAGCTCGGAGCCGAACCAGCCGCCAATGCGGTCATCGACGAGGAAGAGCGAATCCTGTTCGGCGTCCACCCATACGACATCCGGGCGATCGAGCTTCTCGACGAGGTCTTCATGGGGGCGCAGCCGGATCCAAACTACATCGCTCGGCGGAACAACACGGTCGTCATCGGAGTCGAGTGCCTCCGACCATCGCCGACGGCGTTCGCGCCGAGTATGGACTCCGACGTTGTCGAGTCCGGCTTCGATCTGATGCTCTGCCCGATCAACGGGGACTACGCCGTGACGGTCGGGACGGAGCGTGGCTCGGAGATTCTCCAAGGTCTCGAAGGCCTTCGGGAGCCGACCGACGCGGAGATCGCGGCAATGTCCTCGTGCCGCGACGCCGCGGCGAAACGCTATCAAGTTGAGCTGAGCGTACCGCGGGCTCGCCTTCCCCGCTTGCTCGAGGACTACTACGACGATCCCTACTGGGGCGATCGGAGCCGAACGTGTCTATCGTGCGGTTCGTGCGTCATGGTCTGTCCGACCTGTTTCTGCTTCGACGTCGCGGATCAGGTCGACCTCGACTTGGAGACCGCCCGCCGCGTCCGGCGGTGGGACGGCTGCATGCTGGCCGACTTCGCCCTCGTCGCCAGCGGCGAGAACTTCCGCCCCACACGCGAGGATCGTTTCCGGCACCGGATGTTCCGGAAGGGGAAGTACATCGTGGAGCGGTACGGGATCGTTGGCTGCGTCGGCTGTGGCCGATGCACGACCGCCTGTCTCCCCCGAATCGCCAGCCCGGCGGAGGCGTTCAATGCGATCGCTGAAGTCGATCGGGCCGAGCGACGCCGCGTACGAACTCTCCGCGGCAAGGCCGACTCGTACGTCCCGCTCATGGCGACCCTCAAGCGCGCCGCTCCGCTCACCGAGCGGGAGAAGGTCTTCGAGTTGCATCTCCCCCCCGACCAGGAGGTCGGACACCAGCCGGGGCAGTTCGTCATGGTCTCCGTCCCCGGGATCGGCGAGGCCCCGATCTCGATCGCTTCTTCACCGACCCGGAGGGGCTCGATCGAACTGGCGATCCGCGACACGGGGAACGTGACCCACGCGATGCACGGCTTGAAACCGGGCGCGATCCTCGGCGTGCGCGGACCGTTCGGGAACGGATTCCCGCTCGAGGCGCTTGAGTGGCGAGACCTCGTCCTGATCGCGGGCGGCATCGGCCTGTTCCCGCTCCGCTCCTTGATCCAGTACGTCGCCGATCGGCGCGACCGGTTCGGCGACATCACGATCCTCTACGGCGCCCGGTCGCCGGAGGAGCGCGTTTTCACCGTCGACTTGGCCAAGTGGAACCGTCGCGAGGACATCACGCTGCTTCAAACGGTCAACGAGGCGAACGGAAAGTGGGGAGGGAACGTCGGCGTCATCACGACGCTGATCCCTCCGCTCGAGATCTACCCGGCGAAGACGATGGCCGTCGTCGTCGGTCCGCCGATCATGTACCGGTTCGTCATTGGCGAGTTGAAGAAGAAGGGCCTGGCCGACGATCAGATCACGCTCTCCCTCGAGCGACACATGAAGTGCGGAACCGGGAAGTGCGGTCATTGCCAGATCAACGGGCTCTACGCCTGCCAGGACGGTCCGGTGTTCACGCTCGAGGAGCTGAACGTGCTTCAGGAGGCGGTCGCCTGATGCCCGATCGGAATCGTGCGAGACCGAAGGTCGCGTTCTTCGACTTCACGTGCTGCGAGGGGTGTCAGCTCGACGCCCTCAACCTGACGGAGGAGCAGGCGATCGCGCTCCTCGATGCGGTCGAGATCGTCGAGTTCCGGGAAGTGAAGACGGGGCGCGCCGACGCCTACGACATCGCGTTCGTCGAGGGGAGCGTCGCCCGCGAGGCGGACGTCGCCCGGCTGAAGGACATCCGCGAGCGATCGAAGACGGTCGTCGCCCTCGGCGCCTGTGCGCACATCGGAGGCGTCAACTGCCTGCGGAACGCCGTCCCGGCCGACGAGGCGCTCCGCGAGGTCTACGGCGACGCCGCGAAGGACTACGACGTCCTCGACGCCGTCCTGCCGATCGACGCGGTGATCCCAGTCGACCACGTCATCCCCGGTTGTCCGATCAACACGGACGAGTTCGCGCGGACGGTCGCCGACCTCGTCCTCGGGAAGGAGCCGCGCCTTCCGAACCACCCGGTGTGCGTCGAGTGCAAGATGGCCGGGAACGTGTGCGTCTTCGAGAAGGGTGAGACGTGTATCGGACCGATCACCCGGGCGGGATGCAACGCGATCTGCGTCACGGCGGGCGAGCACTGCTGGGGCTGCCGCGGCTTGGTCGACGATCCGAACGTCGACGCCCAGCGAGAGATCCTCGACGAAGCCGGCCTGACCGTCGAACAGATCCTCGAGGAGTTCCGGATCTACCTCTCCTGTGGAAGGGAAGCGCTGTGAGTTCGAGCGAGGTCCACGTCCACCACGTCACGCGAATCGAGGGGCACGCCGACATCGATGTCGTCGTCTCCGAAGGACGGATCGAGAAGGTTCTCTGGTCGGTCACCGAGTCGCCCCGGCTGTTCGAGGTGATGCTCAAGGAGAGGCAGTACGGCGACGTGGCACACGTCGCCTCCCGGATCTGCGGGATCTGCTCGATCGCGCACTCGCTCGCCTCGATCCGCGCGACGGAGAAGGCGTTTGGGATTCAGGTCAGTCCGCAGACGGAGCAGCTGCGGCGGCTCCTGATGAACGCCGAGATGCTCGAGAGCCATGTCCTGCACGCGTACTTCCTTGCGGCGCCGGACTTTCTCGGCCTCGACAGCGCGTTCCCCCTCGCCGCGACGAACAAGGACGTCCTCCTCCGCGCGGTGCGATTGAAGCGCCTCGCGTACGTTCTCGCCGAAGCGCTCGCCGGCCGGAAGACGCACCCGGTCTCCTGCGTCGTCGGAGGGTTCGCGCTGCTGCCGGACGCCAAGAGGCTCGAGCCGATCCTCGATGCGCTTCGCCGGTCGCTGGACGACCTCGACGAAACGGTCGAGCTGTTCGCGTCGATCGAGTTGCCCGACTTCGAGCGCGAGACCGAGTACGTCGCCCTGACCGACCCGGCGGGCTACGCGTTCCTCTCCGACACCGTCGCTTCCAGCGACACCGGCGAGTCGCCGATCGAGGCGTTCGTCAGCGAGGTGGAGGAGTACTCCGTCCCGCATTCGACCGCCAAATACGCCAAGCACCATCGCGACGCCTACGCGGTCGGCGCCCTGGCGCGCTACAACCTGAGCCACGACCGGCTCCGCCCCCGCGCGAAGACGGCGGCGGAGCGCCTCGGTCTGTCGGCGCCCTGCCACGCGCCGTACGCCAACACCCTCGCCCAGGTCGTCGAGTCCGTTCACGCCGTCGAGGAGAGCGTCTCGCTCCTCGAGGATCTGCTCGGTGCCCCGTTCGACGACGCGCGCGTCGAGGTTGTCCCCCGCGCTGGGCACGGCGTCGGCGTGGTCGAGGCCCCGCGAGGGCTCCTGATCCACGACTACACCTACGACGAGAACGGCTCCGTCGTCTCGGCGAACTGCGTCATCCCGACGGCGCAGAACCACGCCAACATCCAGGCCGACATGGAGGCACTCCTCCCCGAGATCGTCGACCGCTCCCAGGCGGAGATCCGTCGGACGCTGGAGATGCTCGTGCGCGCCTACGATCCGTGCGTCTCGTGCTCGACGCACATGCTGAACGTCTCGTTCGAGTAGACGTCGGCGAGCCGGCGGTGGGCCCCTCTACGATCCGAACTTCGGCGCCCAGTTGTTGTAGCCGAGCAGCATCGGCAGCACGCGTCCCGAGAACCTCCCGAGCCCACCGCGCCCGGCCTCCCGCTCTCCGAACGACGACGTGTCGTCCGTGCGCACGTTCGGCCCGACGAACAGGACGGGAACCGGCTCGACGGTGTGGTCGCCGTAGTCGATCGGCGTCGTGTGATCCCCGGTGAACGCCATGTGGCTCGCGCCCCAGTCGAGCCCTTCGCCGAGCGGACCGATCAGCTCGGCGTCGATCCGTTCGATGAACGCGGTCTTCGCCGCGGCGTCCCGGTCGTGGCCGGCATTGTCCGTCCCCTTGACGTGGACGAAGACGACGTCGTACTCGCCGAGCGCCTCGAGCGCGGCCCTCGCCTTCGCACCGAGGTCGGTGTCGAGTCCGCCGGTCGCACCGGCGACGGCGATCGACGTCATCCCGCAGGCGAGCGCGACGCCGCGGTAGAGAGCCCCACCGGCGATCACCGCTCCGCGAACGCCGTAGAGCGACTCGATCGACGGAATGGTCGGGCAGTCGGCCGCTCCCCTGGCGAGGACGAAGTTCGCCGGCGGCTCGCCGGTCTCGATCCGACTTCGATTGACCGGATGATCGCGCAGCACTTCGTGGCTTCGCGCGGCGAACTCGTTCAACGCCGCGGCGGTCCGGTTCGACGCCTCGTCCTCGCGACCGGTCTCCGCCGCGAACGGCGGCGCAGGGAGCCCCGTCTCGTGCGGATCGTTCTCGGTCACGTGCCGCGACAGCTCCTCTCCGCGCAGGAGGAGCGCTCCGCGGTGCTGGGTGCTCGCACGAAACTCGAACGACACGCCGGACACACGCTTCAGCCGGATCCCGTTCAGCGCCGCAGCGAGTTCGTCCTGACCGGACTCGATCCGACCGGCGCGCCGATCGATCACGATCAGATCATCTCCTCGGGACTCCACGGTGGCGAAGTTCGCACGGAAGCAGACGTCGCCCGCTTGGACGTCCATCCCGATCCCGAGGCACTCGAAGACGCCGCGCCCGGTATAGAGGTCGAACGGATCGTAGCCGAGCAGGGAGAGGTGCGCCGTGTCGCTTCCCGGGCGGATCCCGGGCCCGATCGGGTCGACCAACCCGACGGCGCCGCGCGTGGCGAGCGCATCGAGGTGTGGCGTCTCGGCCGCCTCGAGGCACGTTCGTCCGTCGAGGTCGGTCGGCCGCCCTCCGAGACCGTCCGCGATGACCAGAATCGCTTTCATGCTCCCTCCGTCCGTTCCCCGGGATGATCGCTCGAACACTACCCAACGGCCGATGCGTTGTCAATCCATTCCCCTTGGTCCTTTGCGCCATCGGCAGCTCCCACGGACGCGTCGAACCCTCCGCGCAAGCGGGCGTCGCGCCGTCCTTGAACCGCCATCGGCGTTGGCATACTGTTCCGGCCGAGCGCGCAAGGAGGATCGATCGATGCGGGTCCACGAGTACCAGGCCAAGCGCCTCTTCGCCGACCACGGCATACCGATCGCCCCGTCGCGTCCGGCGTCGGGCGTCGAGGAGGCCGCGACCGCGGCCGAGGAGATCGGGCTCCCCGTCGTGGTCAAGGCGCAGATCCACGCCGGCGGCCGAGGAAAGGCCGGCGGGATCGTCGTCGCGAAGTCCGTCGATGAGGTCCGCGCGGCGGCGGACCGCCTCCTTGGCGCTCCGCTGATCACGCGACAAACCGGCCCGGGAGGACGGATCGTTCGGACGCTGCTCGTCGAGAAGGCGACCGAGATCGCAAGCGAGCTGTACCTGGGCCTGGTCGTCGATCGCGCCCGCCGCCGGATCGTCGTCATGGGGAGCCGGGCCGGCGGCGTCGACATCGAGGAGACGGCGGCCGAGGACCCGGAGGCGATCCTCAAGGAGTGGATCGACCCGACGATCGGTCTTCGACCGTTCCAGGCGTTTCGCCTCGCGCACGGCCTCGGACTCACCGGAGCCGCGGCGCGCGGCGTCGCGAAGCTCGTTCGCTCCCTCTACCGGCTGTTCCGCGAGGTCGACTGCTCGTTGGTCGAAATCAACCCGCTCGGCCTGACCGCCGACGGCGAGCCGATCGCGATCGACGCCAAGGTGACCCTCGACGACAACGGTCTCTTCCGCCATCCGGAGCTCCGCGAGCTGCGCGATCTCAACGAGGAGGACCCGCTCGAGGTCGAAGCGACCTCGGTCAACCTGAACTACATCAAGCTCGACGGGAACGTCGGTTGTCTCGTCAACGGCGCCGGACTGGCGATGGCGACGATGGACCTGATCCAGCACGTCGGCGCCCGGCCGGCGAACTTCCTCGACGTCGGCGGAGGCGCGACGGCCGAGATGATCGAGAAGGGGTTCCGCATCCTGATCGCGGATCCGGACGTCCGTGCCGTGTTCATCAACATCTTCGGCGGGATCCTCCGCTGCGACGTTCTCGCCGAGGGGGTCGTCGCCGCGGCGAAGGCGGTCGACATCGACGTCCCGGTCGTCGTCCGGCTCGAGGGGACGAACGTCGAGGCCGGGCGCGAGATCCTCGCCGACTCTGGCCTGTCGTTCCGGACGGCGGGAGACTTGCGGGAGGCGGCGTCGATGATCGCCGCCGCGGCGGGAGGCGGAGCATGAGCATCCTGATCGACGGAGCGACCCGAGCCCTCGTCCAGGGGATCACCGGGAACGAGGGCCGGTTCCACACCGAGCAGATGCTCGCGTACGGGACGGTGATCGTCGCCGGCGTCACGCCGGGGAAGGGCGGCCAGAAGGTCGAGGGCGTCCCGGTCTTCGACACCGTCGCCGAGGGCGTCGAGTCGACCGGAGCGAACGCGTCGATCGTCTTCGTTCCGCCCGCCTTCGCCGCCGACGCGATCCTCGAGGCGGCCGAGGCGGGGATCGAGCTGGTCGTCTGCCTCACGGAAGGGATCCCGACCAACGACATGATCGAGGTCCGCCGGTACTTGGATCTGTGCGGCACGAAGCTGATCGGCCCGAACACGCCGGGGCTGATCTCCCCGGGGAAGTGCAAGCTGGGAGTGATGGCCGGCTACATCCACGCCCCCGGACCGGTCGGGATCGTCTCCCGAAGCGGCACCCTCACCTACGAGGTCGTCCACCAGCTCACCGAGCTCGGAATCGGGCAATCGACCTGCGTCGGGATCGGCGGCGACCCGATCGTCGGACTGACGTTCGCCGAGCTGATCCCGATGCTCGAGGACGACCCGGAGACGGAGGGGATCGTCCTCATCGGGGAGATCGGCGGGACGGAGGAGGAGGAGGCCGCCGCGCTGATCGCCGAACGGGTCACCGTGCCGGTCGTCGCGTTCATCGCCGGGCGGACCGCGCCGCCGGGGCGGCGGATGGGACACGCCGGAGCGATCATCACCGGTGGCTCGGGAACCGCCGACGTCAAGATCTCGGCCCTTCGCAGCGCCGGCGTCCGCGTCGCAGAGAGTCCGGCCGACATCGGGTCGCTGATGGCGGAGCGGATCCGATCGTAGCACGGGTTCTCGATTATAGAGATCGTTGGCCCGGACAATCGTCACCTCGCGTAGACATCTGCGCCATCTCTCCATAACATACGGCCATTGCGCGATGCCAAGACGGTCGTTTCGTCTCGCATAATGGGAAGAACCGGATGAGAGCCGAGATACGCTTCGCAGGATTCGGAGGACAGGGGATCATCTCCGCCGGGAAGATCACCGGACGGGCGGCCGCCATCTACGACGGCAAGAACGCCGTGATGATGCAGTCGTACGGGCCGGAGGCCCGCGGCGGCGCCTGCAACGCCGATCTGGTCGTTTCGGACGCGGCGATCGGCTACCCGCAGCTTCACCGTCCCGGCCTCGCGGTGATCATGTCGCAAGAGGCCTACAAGAAGTACGGCCCGACCCTCGACTCCGAGGGGACGCTGATCGTCGACGAGGACCTCGTCGACATGGAGGAACTCCCTCCACCGGTCGACCGCGTCTACGCCATTCCCGCCACCCGGCTCGCCGACGAACTCGGACGGAAGATCGTCGCTAACGTCGTCATGCTCGGAGCTCTGGCCTCGATCACCGGCGTTGTCTCCCGCGACGCGATGCTCGAGGCGATCCTCGGCTCCGTCCCGCCGAGGACGAAGGAGCTCAACGAACGCGCCTTCGTCACCGGCTACGAGCGAGGAGAGGAGGCGCTCCGTGCCGACGCCTAGGATCGGCGTCTTCGTCTGCCACTGCGGCCTCAACATCGAACGGACGGTCGACACCCGCGCCGTCGCGGCGGCGCTGAGCGAGCATCCGGGCGTCGTTCATGTCTCCGACTACGACTACATGTGCTCCGATCCGGGGCAGCGCCAGGTGATCGACGCGATTGACGAGCACCGCCTGAGCGGTGTCGTCGTCGCCGCCTGCTCGCCCGCGATGCACGAGCCGACGTTTCGCCGCGCGGCCGAGGAAGCGGGGCTCAATCCGTACCTCGTCGAGATGGCGAACATCCGCGAGCACTGCAGCTGGGTCCACACCGACCGCGAGGACGCGACTGACAAGGCGATCCGGATCACCAAGACCCTGGTCGAGAAGGTCAAGGGGAACCACCCGCTCGACCCGGTCCGGATCGACCACGTCGACAAGTGCCTGGTGATCGGTGGCGGGATCGCCGGTATCCAGGCGGCGCTCGACGTCGCCGAGTCCGGGTTCGAGGTGATCCTCGTCGAGAAGGAGCCGACAATCGGCGGGCACATGGCGCAGCTGTCGGAGACGTTCCCGACGCTCGACTGCTCGTCGTGCATCCTGACCCCGAAGATGGTCGAGGCGGCGAGGCACCCGAACATCGAGCTGCTGACCTACAGCGAGGTCCTCGACGTCTCCGGCTACGTCGGGAACTACACCGTGCGGATCCGGAAGAATCCGACCTACGTCGATCCGGACAAGTGCAACCTGTGCGGCGAGTGCGAGAAGGTCTGCCCCGAGTCCACGAAGAGCGAGTTCGAACGCGGGCTGACCGAACGGAAGGCGATCTACATCCCGTTCCAGCAGGCGATCCCGTCCTCCTATACCCTCGACGAGGAAACTTGCCTCGGCTTGAGGCCGCTTCGCTGCAGCGAGTGTGCCAAGGTGTGCGAGCCGAAGGCAATCGACTTCGACATGCAGCCGGAGATTCTCGAGGAGGAGGTCGCGGCGATCATCGTCGCCACCGGCTACGAGCTCTACCCGATCCTGGACCTCGGGGAGTACGGAGCCGGAGACGTCCAGGACGTCATCGACGGACTGCAGTTCGAGCGGCTGCTTTCGGCGTCCGGGCCGACCGGCGGAGAGGTCCGGCGGCCGTCCGACGGGCGGATCGCCAAGCGCGTCGTCTTCGTGCAGTGCGCCGGGTCGCGCGATCCGGAGAACCACAACCCGTACTGCTCGAAGATCTGCTGCATGTACACTGCGAAGCACGCGCTCCTCTACCAGCACGCCGTCCCCGACGGCGAGGCGACCGTCTTCTACATCGACATCCGCGCCGGAGGGAAGGGGTACGAGGAGTTCATCCAGCACGCGACCGAGGAGGAGCGGATCCGGTACCTGCGTGGCAAGGTCGCGCGGATCTACCGCGACGGCGACCGTGTCGTCGTCTGGGGCGTCGACACGCTCTCCGGTCGAAGGATCGAGCTCGAGGCGGACCTCGTCGTCCTCGCGATGTCGATGGATCCGCATCCGAGCACCGAGCGGCTCGCCAAGGCGCTGAAGATCAGCTGCGGCGGCGAGGGGTTCCTCAAGGAGGCGCACCCGAAGCTCCGCCCGGTGGAGAGCCTGACCGCCGGGATCTTCGTCGCCGGGGCCGGCCAGGGGCCGAAGGACATCCCCGAGTCGGTCGCCCAGGGGAGCGGCGCCGCGGCGAAGGCGATCGGCCTCCTCGCCAAGGAGAAGCTGATCCACTCGCCCGAGGTCGTGTCGATCGACGAGGAGATCTGCGGCGGCTGCGGCGTCTGCGTCGGGATGTGTCCGTACGCCGCGCTGTCGCTGAACGGCGCCGGCGTCGCCGAGTGCAACGAGGTCCTCTGCGAGGGCTGCGGAACCTGCGTCTCGGCCTGCCCGACCGGCGCGGCACAACTCAAGAACATGACCGACTCGCAGGTTCGCGAAATGATCGAGGTGGCGCTCGCCGATGTCTGACCACAACGGATCGTTCGAGCCGAGGATCGTCGCGTTTCTCTGCCGCTGGTGCTCGTACGCCGGAGCCGATCTGGCCGGCGTCAGCCGGATGGAGTACCCGCCGAACGTGATCCCGATGCGGGTCAACTGCTCCGGGCGCGTCGACGCGGAGATGGTGCTGACCGCGATCGAGAAAGGGGCCGACGGCGTCCTGATCGGCGGTTGCCATCCCGGCGACTGCCACTACGTCTCCGGCAACTACAAGACGAGGCGCCGGGTCGCGCTGATCCAGCGCGCCCTCTCCGAGATCGGGATCGACCCGCGGCGCGTGCGCCTGGAATGGATCAGCGCCAGCGAGGGGAACAAGTTCCAGCAGACGATGAGGGAGTACACGGCGTTGATCCGCGATCTCGGGCCGAGCCCCGTTCGCCTGGCCAAGGCCGAAAGCGAAGAAGCGGAGGAAGAGATCCCCGTAGGAGTGAGCGATGGCGGATAACAAGGCGAAGCCGCAGCCAGCCGATAAGCTCAAAATCGGCGTCTACTGGGCGGCTTCCTGCGGCGGCTGCGACTGCTCGCTCCTCGAGGTCAACGAGCAGATCCTCGACGTCGCCGCCGGCGCCGACATCCTCCTCTGGCCGTGCGCCGCCGACGTCAAGTACGCCGACCTCAAGGCTTACCGGAACGGCGAGATCGATGTCGTCCTGTTCAACGGCGCGATCCGCACCGAGGAGAACCGCGAGATCGCGGAGCTGATCCGCTCGAAGACGAAGCTCCTCGTCGCGTTTGGGTCGTGCGCGCACACCGGCGGGGTCATCGGCTTGGCCAATCTCGCGACGCGAGACGAGATCTTCACGACCGTCTTCGGTAAGGAGAAGGACCGGTGGCCACAGCTGCGCGCGAATCAGAACGGGCACGAACTCCGCCTTCCGGAGTTCCTCGAGAAGCTGACACCGCTGTCGGAGGTCGTCGAGGTCGATTACACCGTCCCCGGTTGTCCGCCGCCGCGCGAGATCGTCGGCCGGCTGTTCGGCACTCTCCTCACGGGAGATCTCCCGCCGGCGGGGGCGGTCTTCGCGTCGTCGAAGAACCTGTGTGAGGAGTGCCCGCGCGATCGGAAGCAGGAGAAGATCACGCGGATCCTCCGTCCGCACGAGCAGGAGCCGGATCCGGAGAAGTGCTTGCTGGACCAAGGATTCGTCTGCATGGGTCCGGCAACGCGCGGCGGATGCGGCGCCGTCTGTCCGGCGGCGAACATGCCGTGCACCGGGTGCGCCGGGCCGACCGCGAACATCACCGACCAGGGCGCGGCGATGCTGAACACGCTCGCGTCGCTCGTCGGGACCGGGGAAGAAGGGGAGGATCAACTCGACGCGGAGGACGCGATCCTGGCGCAGCTCGACGACGTCGTCGGGACATTCTACCGCTTTGGATCCGCGACCACGCTGTTCAGAGGACGCTACCATGAGCGAAGCCGTACGACAGGTTAGCATCGATCCGATCACCCGCCTCGAGGGGCACGGGCGCATCGAGCTGTTCCTCGACGAGTCCGGCGGGCTGGCCGACGCGTTCTTCCAGATTCCCGAGCTGCGCGGCTTCGAGCGATTCTGCCTCGGACGCCAGGGCGAGGACATGCCGCAGATCACCGAGCGGATCTGCGGCGTCTGTCCCGAGGCGCATCATTTCGCGTCGACGAAGACGCTCGACGCCTGCTACGGCGCCCCGCCGTCGCCACGCGCCCGGGCGCTGCGCGAACTCCTGTACAACGCCTACATCTTCTCAGACCACCTGCTGCACTTCTACTACCTCGGTGGGCCGGACTTCCTCGTCGGACCGTACGCGCCGCCGCAGGAGCGAAACATCCTCGGCGTCATCGGGAAGGTCGGCCTCGAGCTCGGGAAAGAGGTGATCAAGCACCGCGGTTACGGCCAGCGGATCATCGAGATCGTCGGCGGACGCCCGATCCATCCGGTCTCCGGGATCCCCGGCGGCCAGTCGAAGGGGATCGCCGAGGAGGAGCGCGCGGAGATCGAGTCGATGGCCGCCTCGGCGGTCGAGTTCGCCCGAGCGACGATCGGGCTCTTCAAAGAGAAGCTCCTCGAGGACGAGACGTTCACCCGCTTCGTCTCCGAGGCGTCGCTCGCCCTCCCGACCTACTACATGGGGCTCGTCGACGAAGAGGGGTCGGTGAACTTCTACGACGGGGACGTCCGCGTCGTCGCGCCCGACGGATCGGAGTACGCGCAGGTCGCGGCCGGCGGCGTGCTCGGCCTGATCGAAGAGCGGACCGAACCGTGGACCTACGTGAAGATCCCGTACCTCAAGGACGTCGGTTGGAACGGCTTCACCGCCGGGCCCGACTCCGGCGTCTACCGCGTCGGCCCGCTGGCGCGGTTGAACGTCTGCAAGCAGGTCGGAACGCCGTTGGCGCAGACCGAGTACGAGGCGTTCCTCGAGTACTTCGGAGGCGGTCCGGTGCACGCGACGTTCGCCTACCACTGGGCCCGGCTTATCGAGATGCTCTCCGCGGCCGAGCGGGTCGCCGCACTGATCGCCGATCCCGACCTGATGGAAGGGCCACTCCGGACGGAACTCGGCGAGCCGGGCGAAGGGGTCGGCGTGATCGAGGCGGCGAGGGGGACGCTGATCCACCACTACGATCTCGACGCGCGCGGCCTGATCGACGCTGTGAACCTGGTCGTCGCCACGACCCACAACGTCGCGGCGATCTCGCTGTCGATCAAGGAGATGGCAAAGGCGGTCGTTCACGACGGGAACGTCGATCAGGGGATCCTGAACCTGGTCGAGATGAGCTTTCGGAACTACGACCCGTGCCTGGCCTGCGCGACGCACGCGCTGCCGGGGCAGATGCCGCTGATCGTCGACGTGCGGGACGCCGTCGGAACCGTACGGCAAAGGATCGAGCGATGAGAACATTGATCATCGGATGGGGAAACCCGATCGCGGGCGACGACGGACTCGGCTGGAGAGCGGCCGAGCTCGTCCGGGAGCACGTCAAACGGACCGGCACGGCCGAGGTCGTCACCACGGCCCACGGTGGGCTGCGCGTGGCCGAGCGGATGCTCGGCCACGACCGCGTCGTCGTCCTCGATGCGGCGATCGGCTCGGAGGGAAGCGGGATCGTGCGCACCGTGATCAGGCCGAGGGAGATCGAAGCGACCGACGAGCCGATCGGCCACGACGGCTCGCTGGTCGACGCGATCCGTGCACTCCGGAGGATGCACGCCGACGGGCTGCCGAAGGAGATCGTGCTGTACGGCGCTCCGATCGCCGCTCCGCGCGACTGGGACGATCGACCCTCGGCGTCGATGGAGGCAGCGGCAGCGCGGCTGGCGCGTGCCGCCCTGGCGGAGTTGGTGTTCGGACGAGAGGGGATCGCCGTTGCCTAGGACGAAGACCGTGCCGACCGAGAACCTGTGCGCCCGCGTAGAAGAGCTGTCCGGCGAGAACGTCTTCGCCTGCTATCAGTGCGGGATGTGCTCGGCCGGCTGCCCGCTGACCGAGCAGATGGACCGGCTCCCGAGCCAGGTGATCCGGGATCTCCAGCTCGACGACCCGAGCCTCCTCGAATCGAACGCGATGTGGGTCTGCGCGAGCTGCCTCGCCTGCGAGGTCCGCTGTCCGAAGGGGGTCGACCTGGCGAAGCTGATGGAGGCGCTCCGGCAGATCGTTCTCCGGAAGGCGATCGACAACGTCTCCCTCGACGGATTGACGCGGGACGACATCCGGGCGCTCCCGCAGATCGCCCTGGTGGCGTCGCTACGAAAGAAGACGGGATAAACGATGAACGGGATCCCCTATTTCCCCGGCTGCAGCCTGAAGGACTCCGCAAGCGGGTTCGAGTCCTCCGCGTTCTACGTGATGGAGAGGCTAGGACTGCCGCTCGTCGAGCTGGAGCGATGGAACTGCTGCGGAACGGTGTACTCGCTGACCGCCGACGACCTGATGCACCACGTCGCGTCGGTCCGCAACCTCGTTCGCACGCGGGAGATGGGCGCCGACGAGCTCGTCGCCCTCTGCTCGATGTGCTACAACACGCTCGCCCGCGTCGCCCGACGGATCGACGCCAACCGGGAAGAGCGCGAGAAAATCAACGCGTTCATGGACCGAGAGGTCGACTACGAAGGCGGCGTCGCGGTCGTGCACCTGCTCGACGTGCTCCGGGATCGGATCGGCTGGGACACGATCGCCGACGCCGCGACCCGATCGCTCGAGGGGCTCAACGTCGCCTGCTACTACGGCTGCACGCTGGTCCGGCCAAAGGACGTCTCCGTCGACGACTCGGAGAATCCGACCGTGATGGGCGATGCGCTCGAGGCGGTCGGCGCGTCGAGCATCGAGTTTCCGTTCGCGACCGAGTGCTGCGGGACGTATCAGGTCGTCGATCGTCCGGACCTGTCGCTCGAGCGCTCCTACCGCGTTCTCCGCTCGGCGGCGCGGGGCGAAGCGGACGTCGTGGCGACCGCTTGCCCCCTCTGCCAGCACAACCTGGAGCGAGCGCGGGATCGGCTGGGGGAGGGCAACGGAATCGAGAATCTGGCGATCGTCTACTTCACCGAGCTCCTCGCCGCGGCCTTCGGCGCGGAGGAACTGCCGGAGGGACTGGGTTCGGTGCTCGAAGCCCACGTGATCGCCGAGGGAGGCGCCTAGGATGGACGACGGGAAGACGACGCGGATCTACATCATGGGGAAGGCGTACGACGTCCCCACCGGGATCACGATCATGGACGCGATGGAGTACGCCGGCTATCGCTTCTATCGCGGCGCCGGGTGCCGGTCCGGTTTCTGCGGCGCCTGCGGAACCGTCTACCGAAAGGACGGGGAGTACCGGCTCGAGTTCGCGCTCGCCTGCCAGGAGATGGTCGAAGCGGGAATGCACCTGACGCAGCTCCCGTTCACGCCGGCGCCGCGCGCGCCGTACGCGCTCGACGAGCTCGATCCGCGCGAGAACGTGCTGCTCCAGTTCTACCCGGAGATCGCCCGGTGCGTCTCCTGCAACACATGCACCAAGGCCTGCCCGCAGGACATCGAGGTGATGGACTACATCCAAGCGGCGCTCCGCGGAGATCTCGAGCGCGTGTCGGAGCTGTCGTTCGACTGCATCCAGTGCGGACTCTGCGCGATGCGATGTCCGGCCGACATCAAGCATTACCACGTCGCGCAGATGGCGCGGAGGCTGTACAGCGTCTCCGCGTCGCCCGAGCCGGAGCATCTGACGGCTCGGTTGGCGGAACTGAACGACGGGATCTACGAGCCTGAGCTCGATGAACTGGTCGCGATGGACGTCGACGGATTGAAGGCGCGGTACGCGCAGCGAGCGATCGAACCGGCGAGCGAGGAGGGATCGTGAGCGACGAGGGTGCGGCAAAGCTGATCGGCGGATATCCCGCGACCATGCGGGAATCGATCGACAAGGTCGAGGCGACGAGAAAGCAGCGCCTGCAGGCCGGCCCTCCGGCCCCCATGTCCGCGGCGCAGCGCGAAGAGGTCCTGCGCGAATGGCACCCCGATTACAAGGCGAACAAGAAGCGCGACGTCCTCGTCGGACCGTCGAAGGGAGACCGGATGCCGCACGAGGTCGCCGATCTCCTCGAGGCGTATCCGCTCGTCGATCCGCGAGAGATCGACCTGTCGCGGCCGGATCTCGACGTGCAGGTCCTGATCCTCGGAGGGGGCGGCGCGGCGTCCGTCGCGGCGCTGTTCACCCGGGCGGAGGGGATTCCGACCGACGACATCCTGATGGTCACCAAGCTCCGGCACGGCGACTGCAATTCGATCATGGCCCAAGGAGGGATCCAGGCGGCCGATCGCGAGTCCGACTCGCCGGCGATCCACTACCTCGACGTCCTCGGCGGCGGCCACTACACGAACAAGCCGGAGCTCGTTCGCGCGCTCGTCTCCGACGGTCCGATGATGATCGACTGGCACGAGAAGCTCGGCGTCCTCTACGACAAGGTCGACGGGCGGTACCTGGAGGCCCACGGCGGTGGCACCTCCCGGATGCGGATGCACTCGGCGAAGGACTACACCGGGATGGAACTGCTGCGCGTCCTCCGAGACGAGGTGCGCAACGTGGGGATCCCGGTCCTCGAATTCGCCCCGGCGGTCGAGTTGCTCCTCGACGCGAACGGGAACGCGGCCGGCGCGGTCCTGTTCAACCTCGAAACCGAGGAGTACACGGTCGTCCGAGCGAACGCCACCGTCCTCGCCACCGGCGGGTTCGGACGGCTGCACATCCAGGGGTATCCAACGACGAATCACTACGGCGCGACGGCCGACGGGCTGATCCTCGCCTACCGCGCCGGGGCGCGGATCATCGACATGGATTCGGTGCAGTACCACCCGACCGGCGTCGCCTACCCGGCGGCGATCCTCGGGCAGCTGGCGACCGAGAAGCTACGCAACCAAGGTGCGGAGCCGGTCAACGCGAACGGAGAATCGTTCGTCTACCCGCTCGAGCCGCGGGACGTGGAGGCGGCGGCGATCATCCGCGAGTGCTACGGCAACGACAACGGGATCACGACGCCGAGCGACGTCCGCGGCGTCTGGCTCGACACCCCGATGATCGAGGCGATCCACGGACCGGGGACGATCAAGGCGCGGCTTGCCGCGATGTGGATGATGTGGAACCGTCACGGGATCGACATCACCGTCGATCCGGCGCTCGTCTTCCCGACGCTTCACTACCAGAACGGCGGCGTGGAGATCGACGCCGAAGGGCGGACCGACGTGCCTGGGCTGTTCGCCGGCGGAGAGGTCGCCGGCGGGGTGCACGGGAAGAACCGGCTGATGGGCAACTCCCTGCTCGACTACAACGTCTTCGGTCGGCGGGCCGGGATCTCGGCGGCGCGGTGGGCGAAGAAGCACGCGCCCGAGAACCTGTCCCTGAAGCACGTCGACGAGTACACGAGCGGATTGAGGTCCGCAGGGATCGAGCCGACGCGGAGGGCGCCGATGATCCTTCCCGACTACCGGCGCGAGGCGGTTCTCGCACGGCGGCTCGACGTCCTGTAGGAGGAGCGATGGCGACGGCGGTGACGAAGCGCTGGAAGACGAAGCACGGGCACCTCTACATCCAGGAGGACGAGTGCAAGGGCTGCGGCTTCTGCATCGAGTTCTGCCCGAAGAAGGTGCTCGAGGAGTCCGACCAGTTCAACGCGAAGGGGTACTACCCACCGCGCGTCGTCGACGCCGAAGCCTGTGTCAACTGCACGTTCTGCGAGCTGATCTGCCCGGACTTCGCCATCTGGAGCGAGAAGGAGGAGCCCGCCGATGGCTGAGCGAATCCTCGCCGGGACCCACTTCCTAAACGGCGACGAGGCGTGCGCCGAAGGGGCGATCGCCGCCGGTTGCGGCCTGTTCGCCGGCTACCCGATCACGCCGCAGTCGGAGATCGCCGAGCGGATCTCGTACCGGCTCCCGCAGGTCGGCGGCGTGTTCATCCAGATGGAGGACGAGATCTCGTCGATGGCCGCGACCCTCGGCGGAGCGTGGGGCGGGCTGAAGGCGATGACCGCGACCTCCGGCCCGGGCTTCTCCCTGATGATGGAGAACCTCGGCCTCGGGATGATGACCGAGACGCCGTGTGTGGTCGTGAACATCCAGCGCGGCGGACCGAGCACCGGCCTGCCGACCCTCGTCGGACAGGCCGACATGATGCAGGCGAGATGGGGGTCGCACGGAGACTACGGCGTGATCGCCCTCTGCCCCTCGTCGCCGCAGGAGGCGTTCGAGCTGACCATACGAGCGTTCAACCTGTCGGAGACGTACCGGCTGCCGGTCCTCGTGATGGCCGACGAGGTCGTCGGACACATGTTCGAGCGGGTCGTGATCGACCCGGAAAAGATCGAGACCGTCGAGCGGAAGAAGCCGGTCGAACCGCCGGACGAGTTCCGCCTCTACAAGCCCGGGGAGGACCTCGTGCCCCAAGGAATGCCGACGTTCGGCGACGGGTATCGGATCCACGTCACCGGGCTGACTCACGACGAGCGCGGCTATCCGGTGATCGACGCCGAGACCCAGGCGCAACTCGTCCCCCGACTGAAGGAAAAGATCGCCCGGAACGCCGACGCGATCATCGACGTCGAGGCGACCGACCTGGAGGACGCCGAGGTCGTCATCGTCACCTACGGGATTTCGGCTCGGACCTCGCTCGGCGCGATGCGGGCAGCGCGGGAGAAAGGGCTGAAGGTCGGGATGCTCCGGCTGATCACCGTCTGGCCGTTCCCGGAGGCGAGGATCCGCGACCTCGCCGGACGCGTCGCAGGGTTCGTCGTTCCGGAGATCAACCTCGGCCAGATCGTTCTCGAGGTCGAGCGGACCGTCCGCGGGCAAGCTTCGGTTCGGTCGGTGCCGCACGCCGGCGGGGAGATCCACGATCCGGTGACGATCGTTACGGCGATGGAGGAGGTGCTGCGCGATGCAGCGTAAGACGAAGGAGTTTCCGACGCCGGAGGTTCTCTCACAGCGGGCCCATCCGATGGAGAAGTATCTTCGGGTCGACCGCTTGCCGCACATCTGGTGCTCGGGGTGCGGCCTGGGAACGGCCCTCTCCTGTTTCACCTACGCGCTCGACGAGCTTGACCTCGACGCCGAGGACGTCGGCGTCGTCTCGGGAATCGGCTGCACCGGGCGAATCGCCGGCTATCTCAACCTCGATTCGTATCACACGACGCACGGTAGGGCGATCCCGTTCGCGACCGGCCTCGCCGTGTCCCAGCCGAAGAAGAAGGTCGTGGTGTTCAGTGGCGACGGTGATCTGTTCGCGATCGGCGGGAATCACTTCATCCACGCCGCGCGCCGGAACGTCAACATGACCGTCCTCTGCGTCAACAACTTCAACTACGGGATGACCGGCGGGCAGTACGGGCCGACGACGCCGATCGGCGCCCGCGGAACCACCGCGCCGTACGGGAACTACGAGAACCCGTTCAACCTGCCGTACCTCGCGGCGTCGTGCGGGGCGGTCTACGTCGCCCGGTGGACGAGCCTCCACGCGCGAAGGCTGAAGGAGGCGATGATCGAGGCGATCATGAAGCCCGGATTCACGTTCGTCGAGATCGTCTCGCCCTGTCCCACCAACTACGGGCGGCGGAACCGAATCGGCGAGGGCCTCGACGAGCTCCGGTACTACGCCGAGCGGAGCGTCATCCGCCACGGAGCGAACCCGGCGGAGGCCGACCTGATCCCGGGCAACGACATCGTCGTCGGTCGGTTCATCGACCGGGATCGCCCGACCTTCCTCGAGGCGTACGAGGAGCAGATCGTCAAGAGGAACCACTTCGTCAAATAGGACCGACAGGAGGGACTCCGGTGGACGAAGCGAAGATCCGAACCGCACTGGTCGAAGCGATGCGCATCGCAGCAACGCGGCTGCCTAGCGACGTCGTCGACGGACTGCGCGCCGCACGCGAACGCGAGACGTCCCCTCTTGGAGCGGCCCAGCTGGACGCGATCCTCGAGAACGTCGACGTCGCTCGCAACGGCGCGATCCCGATGTGTCAGGACACCGGCATCCAGACGTTCTTCGTCGAGGCCGGCGCCGAAAGCCCGTTCCTCGGGCGGGTGAAGGGCTGGATCGACCGGGCCGTCGTCGAGGCGACCGACGCGATCCCGCTCCGACCGAACACCGTCGACCCGTTCTCCGGTGAGAACCCGGGCGACAACACCGGCCGGTACATGCCGTTCGTCAACTGGGAGATCGTCGACGGCGACGAGATCCGAATCGCCGTCCTCCCGAAGGGCGGCGGAAGCGAGAACATGAGCGCGCTGAAGATGCTCCCCCCAGGTGTCGGGCTGAAGGGGATCCAGAAGGCGGTCGTCGACCACGTCGTCTCCTGCGGCGGGAAGCCTTGTCCGCCGACGATCGTCGGCGTCGGGATCGGCGGCGGTGCCGACATTGCGATGAAGCTCGGCAAGAAGGCGGTCCTGCGACCGATCGGTTCGGCGCATCCCGAGCCGGAGATCGCGGCGTTCGAGCACGAGCTGCTCGAGCTGGTCAACATGAGCGGCGTTGGACCGATGGGCGTCGGCGGAGCGACGACCTGCCTGGCGGTTCACGTCGAGGTCGCGCACCGACACCCGGCGTCCCTCCCCCTCGGGATCCTGGTCCAGTGCTGGGCCGACCGACGGGCCCGCGTCCGGTTGGCGGCCGACGGAACGATCGAGGTGAACCGATGAAACGTGATCTGACCCTGCCGATCGACGAGTCGACGGCCCGCGAGCTTCGCGTCGGGGACATCCTCCACCTGACCGGGAAGCTGTTCACCGCGCGCGACGAGACGCACCATCGGATGCTCGAGGCCCACGAGAAGGGGGATACCCTCCCGTTCGACCCGGCGCAGATGGCGCTGTTCCACTGCGGGCCCGTCGTTCGGAAGTCGGGTGACGGATGGGAGGTCATCGCCGCCGGCCCGACAACGAGCGTCCGCATGGAGCTGTTCGAGGACCGCTTCCTCCGGACGTTCCGCCCTCGGATCGTCATCGGGAAGGGCGGGATGGGCGACCGAACGCAGTCCGCGCTGGAGGAAGTCGGCGCGGTCTACGCCCACTACACCGGCGGCGCCGGGGCGCTCGCCGCCGGCCGGATCGAGCGGGTCGAGGCCGTCCACTGGCTCGAGGAGCTCGGCATGCCCGAGGCCGCCTGGATCTTCGACGTGCGGGACTTCGGGCCGCTGCTGGTCACGATGGACAGCGCCGGAGGGAATCTCTACAGACAGCTCGAGCCGACGATCGCCGACAACATGAAGGCGATCCTGGCTCGCATCGAGGGATAACGCACGCGGTGCCCGAACGGGCGAGCAAGGAGGCGTAGTCAGCATGGGGGAAGAGAAGAACCTGACGGTCGAGGAGCGGCTGGAGCGGGCGAAGCTCCCGGGGAAGAAGGCGCCCGGGATGCACGCGTTCTACCGCGGCAAGATCGAGACGACGCTCAAGTGCGCCGTGACCAGCTTCGACGACTTCGGCGTCTGGTACACGCCGGGCGTCGCCGCGCCGTGCAAGGAGATCCACGCCGATCCTTCCAAGGCGTTCGAGTACACCAACAAGGCGAACGCGGTCGCCGTCGTCTCCGACGGTTCGCGCGTCCTCGGGCTCGGAAACATCGGGCCGATGGCCGGTCTCCCGGTGATGGAGGGCAAGTCGCTGTTGTTCAAGTACCTCGGCGGCGTCGGCGCCTTCCCGATCATGCTCGACACGCAGGACACCGAGGAGATCATCCAGTCCGTCAAGTGGATCGCCCCCGGATTCGGCGGGATCAACCTCGAGGACTTCGCCAACCCGAAGTGCTTCACCATCCTCGACCGGCTGCGGGAGGAGCTCGACATCCCCGTTTGGCACGACGACCAACAGGGGACGGCTTCGATCACCCTCGCCGGCGTCATCAACGCCGTCAAGCTCGTCGGCAAGAAGATGGAGGACGTCACCTACGCCGTGATCGGCTCCGGTGCGGCGAACATCGCGTTCGTCCGCGTTCTGCTCAGCGCCGGCGTGCCCGCCGGAAACGTCATCCTCGTCGATTCCAAGGGGATCCTCCATCCGGGGCGCGAGGACCTCGAGGCAGACAAGGAGAACAACCCGTACAAGTGGCACTACGCGGTCGAGACGAACGCCGAGCAGCGGACCGGCGGGATGGCCGAGGCCATCGCCGGGACCGACGTCCTGATCGCCGCGTCGAAGCCCGGGCCGGACACGATCAAGAAGGGATGGCTGACCGCGATGAACAAGGACGCGATCGCGTTCATCATGGCCAACCCGATCCCCGAGATCTGGCCGTGGGAGGTGCAGGAGGCCGGCGTGCGGATCGTCGGGACCGGCCGCTCCGACTTCCCGAACCAGATCAACAACTCGATCGGCTTCCCCGGGATCTTCCGCGGCACCCTCGACGTCTTCGCCACCACGATCACCGACGAAATGGCGATCGCCGCTGCCTACGCGATCGCCAAGACGGCCGAGGACAAGGGGCTGACCGAGGAGTACATCGTCCCGACGATGCTCGAGACCGAAGTGTTCATCAACGAGGCCGTCGCCGTCGGGATGAAGGCGATCGAGCAGGGGATCGCCCGTCGGCCGCTCTCCGAAGCCGAACTGCGCGCGGAAGCCGAGACGAAGATCCGCCACGCCCAGGCCGAGGTGAAGGCGCTGATGGCTGCGGGGATCATCCCGCCGCCGCCGGCGTAGGTAGCTCCCGCCCGTGCAGGAATCCGCAAAGCGTCCCGGGGCCTCGACGAACCGGGAGGTTGTATCGCCCCCCGAACGTGGCTAGGCTTCGGAGGGCGAAGGAGGGGCGCATGGTCCGACTGGTGCGAAAGAGCTCCGAGAAGATCGGCCTGGCACCCGGAACCGCCGTCTTCCTCGGCGAGCCGTCGGACGAGCCGCTCCGGATCACGCTGATCGACTACGACGAGGAGCGAGTGGTCGAGCGGGGCCTCGACGACCCGGAGGAGAGCTTCGCGTTCCGCGACGACCCGACCGTCTCGTGGATCAACGTCGACGGCCTTCACGACGTCGAAGCGATCGAAGCGATCGCCGGCCGGTTCGGTCTCCACCCGCTCGCGGTGGAGGACGTCGTCCACACCGGACAGCGGATCAAGGCGGAGGACTACGAGGACTCGCTGTTCGTCGTCCTACGGATGCTCTCCTACGACGAGCAAGCGGATTCGGTAACCGACGAGCAGGTCAGCCTCGTCCTCGGGCCGAGGTGGGTTCTGTCGTTCCAGGAGCGCACCGGCGACGTCTTCGACGGAGTCCGGGAAAGGATCCGCAACAACAAGGGCAGGATCCGCCGCGCCAACGCGGACTACCTCGCGTACTCCCTGATCGACGCCGTCGTTGACCAGTACTTCGTCGTGCTCGAGCGGATCGGGGAGCGGGTCGAGGCGCTCGGCGAGGAGGTCTCCGAGAGGGCGGATCCCAAGAAGCTCGAGGAGATCCGCCGGCTGAAGCGCGAACTTCTCTTCCTGCGCAAGTCGATCTGGCCGCTGCGCGAGGTGCTGAGCGGGATCCAGCGAGGGGAGTCCCCCCTGTTCGACGAGCACACGCTGATCTACCTCCGCGACGTCTATGACCACACGATCCAGGTGATCGACACCGTGGAGACGTACCGCGACATGATGGCCGGCCTCCTCGACGTCTACCTGACGAGTGTCAGCAACCGGATGAACGAAGTTATGAAGGTGCTGACGATCATCGCGACGATCTTCATCCCCCTGTCGTTCGTCGCCGGGGTCTACGGGATGAACTTCGTCCACATGCCCGAGCTGTCCTGGCGGTACGGCTACTTCGGGGCGCTCGGCGTCATGGGAGCGGTCGCCCTCGGGATGCTCGCCTACTTCAAGCGGAAGGGCTGGTTCTGAGACGGTCTGCGTCCGCGAAACGGGAGGCGAAAGACAACGGGATTCGAGTCGGCAGGCCGACGCTCGCCGTCGTGCTCGGCCCGCGGCGGTCGATCACCTCGGACCGCTTTCTTCGCCGATCAGTCGCTCAGCCGGACGGCCGTTCCGTACGCGAGGATCTCCGCCGCGCCCTGCATCGTCTGCGAGGTCGTAAACCGGACCGCAATCACCGCGTTCGCTCCGAGCGTCTCCGCCTGCTTCACCATCCGCTGGATCGCTTGGTCGCGAGCCTGATCGAGCATCACGGTGTAGTCCTTGATCTCGCCGCCGACGAGGGTTCGGAATCCGGCCATGATGTCGCGACCGACGTGCCGAGCGCGGATCGTGTTCCCGCGCACCAAGCCGAGCGTCTCCGCGATCCGTCGTCCCTCAATCGCCTCCGTCGTCGATAGGAGCATCCCTTTCCTCCTTCCTCCTCTCACGGATCAGTCCGATCAGTGTGACGACCTCGCCGACGGCCGCGAGTGAATGTCCGGAATGTGCTTTACCCTTCCTTCTCGGCTGAGACTCCGCACCACGTTATCTCCATCTGCCGACAAGTTGATACGGCGCCCAGAACCAGACGTGGGTGAAGGTCTCGTCGCTAAGCAGTTCACGTTGGGCTTGACAGAGCGCTTGGGCCCACGCCATGCCTTGCTGGTGATACCCACACATCGCGATCAACAGCTGCTCCACCGCCTCTGGATTAGCCTGCCACAGCGTTCCAAGCACTGCTTCGGCCCCCGAGCTCAAGAACGCTCGTGCCAACCCGACCACTTCGTCCCCGCTCACAATGTGCTCCAACTGCTTGGGCGTCAGCGCGACTGATTCCGGGGCATCCCCTGTCAATGTCGCAACCGTACTCCGCAACTGGTGCAGTGCAGGCAACAGCGTTTCGCATGCTGCGAGGATGACCAATTCAGTCCCGTGATGGTCATCGAGGTATACCTCCCAGGCATACAGGTCCCCGTCACACACCCGCGGATTCACATCCTCGTCCCCTGCTTGCACGCTGGGGGCGAGGAACAGCTCAGACTGTAGCGGCATTTGCGAGTGGAACTTCCCGTGGCACGCGTAGACCACAACCTGTTGTCCCGTTGCCTGGCTGTGAGCAACCCTTTCCTGGGCGGCGCTTCCCGCGTATACCACCTCCTCGTCGCCGACGAGACAGCGGGCAAATGAGCGACATGCCACCTCGAGATCCGGGTACTGGTATTGAGTAAGCCCGAGTCTCTCGACCTGCTCAGGGGCAAGCTCGGGATCCGCCAGTGCAAGCAGAGCTGACCATATCGGAGCCTCGTTTCGAACGATTAACAACGGAAGGGTTGCCAGACTGGGCAGATATGCAAGGTCATAGTGCTCCAGAAGATACGGTTGTCTGAGCCCAAAATCACCGCTCGGAACGGCTTCCCGATCGCTCATCATGACTGCCGAGAACGGCACGTACCACAGCAGCCCGCTGGGGATGAATACGAGGGTGCTCACGTCTCCGCTCAACAGATCCAGTCCCGGCTTCACCAGCTGCTCGTAAAACGACGCGAGCGTCCTGCTGAGAGCGATCTTGTCGGGGTTCGTGCTTTCGAGGGTCCGGCGGAGGTTGACGACATCAGTCATCAGCTGATCGCGCGGATACGGGACGTATATCGGCTCGCTGATCCTGTCGTGCGTGACAACCCACAGATACACCCCATTCTCAACAACCATGTACTCAAGGACCGCCTCGTTGGAGTCGAGATGGTCCATTGCACGCGACACATTGCCACGGATGATGCCAACATCAACTGAGACGAACGTCCCAGCTCTGGTGCCAAGAACCTCTTCCCAAAGCGATCGAAACTCCCTTCTTGCCTCTTCTAGTTCGTTAGCGAGGGTGCCGATGAGGGTTTCGCTCTGTTCTCCCTCCGGTTTCTCCATCTCTCTGCGCAGTTCTACCACGAGCTCATCGATCTTGACCCCAACGTTATGAACAGTGGTAGCCAAGTCCGGGGAATCGAGCAGCAGAGCGAACGGGTTCTGATCGGAGTTGAATAGGTAATCGGCGGTCGAACGAGCCTTCGCCTGTTCTGCGATGTGAAGCGATCGATCCGCCGCCGTGAAATCCGAGTAGTAATCGGCCATCTCGACCAAGTGAGAGATGGCATCCTCGAACAGCCGGCCGTAGGTCCCCCCAAGGAGTGACGAGGCATACTGCTCCTCTTTGGCTCCGGTCCGAACCTGATCGAGCAGTGCCAAAGCGATCTCGAAACAGCCTCCCGCCTGTTCGTAGAGCGTCCGTCTCGAGGGGAGATCTCCTTCCTGTCTCGCCATCTCCTGCAGTGCGACCCCCTTCCCCCAGATGAGCTCGATACCGAGCGATGGGAAGGCAACATCCTCAGCATCTGGGTTCGGCCAGTCTGCATGGTCAGGCAGGGATGACGTCACGATCCCATCCAGGGCTCGCTGGAAGGCGTCCATGGCGTCGGAGTACTCACCCGCTGAGAGCAGATGAAACCCCAGCTCGCCATGAACCAAGGTCTGTTGACCAGCCGGTGCAATCTCCAACACATCCTCAAGTACAGCGATCGCCTGTTCGGGATTCCCCTGGCTGCTCAGAACGCTTGCCCAGATTCGTCCGAAATCAACCTTGGCGGTGACGTCTACAGCAGATTCGAACGCGAGCTCGGTGAGTTCCGGTGGGGGCGCAGCTCCGTATACGTACAGCGAAAGCATCCGACGAGCAAAGGCCCCGACGATTTCCCGGTCGGTGATCAAGTGCACTTCCTCGGCCAATTCCCCCAACATTGAAAGGCTCTGCTCAAGCATCCCGACATGACCGAGCATCTGCGCTTTGAGCAAGCGATACTGGAACATCAACTCCTGATCCGGTGTCACTGCTATTGCGTCATCCACGTTCTGCATGGCCTCGGAGATGTCCCCACGATTGAAGGCCAACTGCGCACGACAGGCGTAGATCATCGCCTCGAGCTTCGAAGCATCCTCGGGGGCAACTTGGGGCAGGATGCCTTCGGCCCGGGCAAGAGAGGCCTCAGCGCCATCGGGATCTCCCAACATGGCGAAGAGCACTGCCAAGTTGTGAAGAAGGACGACTTGTTGAGACACTCGATCGGTCAGCTCGTAAGCCATGCGATAGGAATCGCGGGCTTGTATGAATTCCCCGAGCCTCCTGTACACCAAGGCGATGTTGCCCCATTCCACCGACATGCGCTCCTCGTCATCGAGAATCCTCGCGGCCTCCAACGCATGCTGGAAGAGCCGCAGCGCCTGCCGGAGTTCACCCTTGCTTGTCGCTTCTCTCCCCAGTTCCCGCGCCGGCTGAGCGACGCGATTGTTGATCATGATTCGGATGACTTCTTCTTCCCCCGCAGGTAGATTCGCTGGAGCGGCTAAGGCTTCCTTCGCCCACGAGAGCGCCGGCTCCCACTCTTCCCAATCTGCATAGGCCACGGCCAACTCCGCCATGTAGGATTCCTTAGGTAGACAGTCGACGAAAGTGCTTCGCCGAGCGAGACAATCCAGCGACCCAATGCGAATGGCATCTTCCATCACTCGTACGGCCTGAGGTCGATAGGTTGAATCGGTGAGAGAGACGGTGAGCAGGAGACTCCCCAGAAGCTCATGTAGGGCACCATCGACTCTCATCAGCGTTACTGCAGACCGTGCGCTCTGCAGCGCTGCCTCGTATTGATCGAGATGCGATAGTACGCTGGCCAAACGAGCGTGAACATAGGCGTTCGTTGGATTGGCAATGATCGCTGCGCGGTAGTTCTGTGCAGCGGCTTCCAACCTAAGATCTAAACACACCTCCTCCTCGTCTTGCAGTCCCAAGCGCGCTTGCTGATCGCCTTCCACAACGGCGCTTGCGCCAGCCACAAGATTCATGTTCACAATCCCAACGTAGCTCAACGCCTCGTGGAATCGCTCAAGTGCTCGCTCGTCGTCGATGTAGAGGTATACAAGACCGAGGTTGTAGACGGCTTGCGCGGAGTCTGGATCCGCCCTTGATGCCTCCTCGAAGAACGAGATCGCCTGATAGAGTGAGTCTGCACAAGCATCTTCTTCAAAGAGACTCAGCCAGGCTGCTACTCCCCGGCAGGTGTTCTCGAACGTCTTAGAAGAAGAGGTGCTCGCCCAGCGGTCTTCTATCGGGCGGCCCACTTCGTTGCCGAGTGCCGCAAGGATGCGGTACGGGATCTCGTGACTCACGAAGAGCGGGTGCTCAAACTCGCCCGTCGCAACTAGATCGTCTTCGTGTGCGCCCCTCAGTTCCCATTGAATCCGGGCGTGATTTCCATTGACATCCAGTCGGCCGCTAAGGACATGTGTCGCACCTAGGGTATCGGCCAAAGCCTCACTCCCGATGTCATTCCAGGTCCTGCCTTGAGGCAGTGCTGCAGCGTACTCCATAGGGAGCAGCGTGCTTCCGAATACCCCTACCATTCGGGCCAACGTTCCCAGCTCGTTGGCGAGCCCTCGAGCGAGCCACTCGTACTCTTCCATTCCCCCGCCAGTCCGGAAGGGCAATACTAGAACACGCGCCTGATCAAGGCGCCTCGACTGCGCAGCTGCCAAAGGGAGAGAGGCCGTGCTCCGCGCAAGCAGCACGGTCGCCGAAGCGCTGATGAACGCTTCCACTGCTTCGGCTTCGCTTCGAATCCTCTCGAGCATGCCTGCCGTGGGCGCATGTTCTTGCAGACGCTCAGCGAGCAAACGGAGCGCCGGGACGATCACAAGATCGAATCCGAGGGTCTCAAGGACTGCCGCCGTCCGCTCAAACTGCTCAGCGTACTGTGCAAGCGCCGGTCGGTCTGAACCTGTCGCACCAGCTGCTGGATCCGCTTGTTGAATCACAGCACGAACCACGAGGCCTAGACTCAATCCAACCGCAGACTCGATGTCTCCCTCGCCACTCTGGATCCAGGCAGAAAGAGAAGAGAGGAACCTCTGCAGACTGCCCAGAGCGGAATCAATATCGACTTCACCATCCTGCAGTGCACGGGAGGCGGATGAGATCAGATCTTCCATCTCATCGGTGGGAAACGAGGCATACCGGCTCCCTCGGCCAAGTGTGGCGAGGAGAACCTGGGACGAAAGAACGTCGTTCCAGATCTGCGAAAGCAAGCTCGCTTGACGATCGTGCGAGACACCTGCGTATGCTCCGGCTAGAGTAATCGCTGATGCTACGGATTTCGTGAGCATGTAGAAGGCTGCAACGGTGTCTTCTGAGGTGAGACAGAACTCTCTGCTCTCAACTGGCTGTGCTGGTAGCAGCGAAAGATTGGTTATGCAAATGCAAACTAGTGCAATCGTGGCCACCTTCCCTCTTGCCACGAAGAGTACTTCCAGTAAATCACGTCGCATGCTTTCTCACCTCCACCTCCCGATCAGCTGATACGGAGCCCAGAACCAGACGTGGGCGAAGGTCTCGTCGCCGAGCAGTCCGCGCTGGGCTTGACAGAGCGCCTGAGACCAGGTCATGCCCTGTTGCGCGTGCTCGCCAAGTGAGACCAGAAGCTTCTCGATCGCCGAAGGGCTCGCCTGCCACAACGTCGCCAGCACCGAGTGCGCTCCTGAACTCAAGAACGACCGCGACAGCCCAACCACCTCGTCTCCCGCCACGATCAGTTCGAGCTGCTCAAGGCTCAATCGCTCGTCGGCCTCGGGGCCCAGCGTCATCCCCAATACTCCCTCGATCTCACGCAACGTTGGTAGCAATGTCTCGCACGCCGCCAGAACGACCAGATCGACCCCCTCGTGGTCGGTGAGTAGCACCTCCGATGCGTGGTAGTCGCCGTCCGGGAGACGCCGATCGGCCAATGGGAATGCCGCCTCCTCACCCGGAGCCAGTAGAAGCCGCGAGGCAAGGGGCACGCTCGGGTTGAAGTCCCCGTGGCAGGCGTACATCAACACCCGCTGTCCGGCCGACAAGTCGTACGCCAGCGCTTCACGAGCGTCTGTCCGCACGTGGACATCGGCTTCCTCTCCTCCCACGTACGCCGCGAACGCTCGGCAGGCGGTTTCGAGCACTCCGTGTTGGTAGTGGGGGCCAACTGCCGCCTGCTGCTCTTCCGACAAGGTCGGATTGGCCAGCGCAAGGTAGCTGCCGGTGGTGGAGGCTCCCTCCCCTTCCAGCAACATCGGCAGACTCGCCACGCTGGGCAGGAACCCCAGCGTGTACTCCTCGATCAGGTAGGGTGGACGATACTCGGTGACGAAGCCCGCAGGATCGGTCACCTCGATCTCCGGGCGATCCGTCATGGCCAGCGCCGCAAACGGGACGTACCACAGCGGTCCGCTGGGAATGAAGATCAACGTGTCGATGACGTCGTTGAGTTGATCCATCGCCGGCCGGAGAAGGGCCCCGTAGAACACCCTCAACGCCTCCGTCGGATCGGTGAAGAAGAGCTCCGGCACGCCATCGACTTCCTTCGTCTGCGGCTCGATCGCGCGACGCAGCGCCACCACATCCCGCAACAGCCGCTCGCGCTCGTAGGGGATGAACTGTGGCCCCAAGGTTCGATCGGTTGTCAACACCCAGAGATAGACGCCGTCGTCTCCCACCATGTACTCCAGCGCCGCTTCGTTCGGCAGAAGGAATCGCTTGGCCTCCTCCACCGCATGGTCGAGCATCGCAGCATCGACGACGGGCACCGTCTCATCGGCCGATGACACGATCCCGGCTTCGTCCAGCAGCAGTTGCTCAGGTGCGAGGCCAGCCTGGTACAGACCATCGAGAAAGGTCCGTGCCCGGAGCCGCTCGGCCACGAAGATCGTCTCCTCGCTTCTTCCTGTCTCCAACAGGAGTTCGAGATACTCCTCGTACAGCCTGCGGAGACCGCCGAAATACGACTGACGCAGCTCCTCATCTCCCACCGCGCCCCGAATCGATTCGACGATCGCGATCGCCGCCTCGTAGTGCATCAGCGCCATCTCGGGATCTTCCATCGCTCGGTACGTTCGCCCGAGACCCGAGTGGACAAGCCGCTCTGTCTCACGCGTTTCCAGCTCCACTGCAAGGGCAAGCGCCTGCTCGTAGTGGGCAATTGCTCGCTGGTAGTCAGACAGGGCCTCGTAGCAGTCACCGAGGTTGCATAGGCTCTTTGCCTCGCCGGCGTGGTCGCCGATCTCAAGAAAGATCACCAACGACTCCTCGTAGTACGCCATCGCCCGCCGGTAGTCGAATAGGGACTCGTAGCAGAGGCCGAGGTTGCCCAGACTCATTGCTTCACGGAAGCGGTCACCGGCCTCGCGGAACACGCGTAGCGACTCCTCGTAGTAGTCTAATGCCCTCTGGTACTCAGACAAGCCCCAGTGGCAGGCGCCGAGGTTATTCAGGCTGGCCGCCTCGCCGGCGCGGTCGCCGATCTCCCGCTTGACCACCAGGGACTCCTCGTAGTACGCGATCGCCCGCCGGTAGTCGAATAGGGCGAAATAACAGGCACCGAGATTGTTCAGGGCCTTCGCTTCACCGGCGCGGTCGCCGAGCCGGCGGCGGAACACAACCGACTTCTCGAAGTAGTCGATTGCCCTTTGGTACTCGGACAAACCCCAATAGCAACTGCCAAGGCTGTTCAGGCTGTTCGCCTCGCCGGCGCGGTCGCCGATCTCACGCGCTATCGTCAAAGACTCCTCATGGTACGCGATTGCCCGCCGGTAGTCGGAGAGAGACCAATAACAGATGCCGAGGTTGTTTAGGCTGCCCGCCTCGCCGGCGCGATCGCCGATCTCGCGCGCGATCGCCTGCGACGTCTCAAGGTGCGCGATCGCCTGTGGGTAGTCGGACAAGGTGATGTAGCAGACACCGAGATGGCATAGGCTCTTGGCCTCGCCGGCGCGATCGCCGATCACGCGTTGGATTGCCAGTGCCTCCTTCGCATACGCGATCGCCTGCGGGTAGTCGGACAACGACTCATAGCAGAAGCTGAGGTTGTACAGGCTTCTCGCCTCGCCGATGCGATCACCGATCTCACGCGCGATCGCCAGCGACTCCTCGAGGTAGGCAATCGCCCACGGGGGAGTAGAGAGCGCATAGTAGCAGAGCCCGAGGTTGTTCAGGCTCTTGGCCTCGCCGGCGCGGTCGCCGATCTCGCGCTTCACCGCCAGGGACTCCTCGTAGTTCGTGATCGCCCGCGAGTAGTCGCCGAGGGCATGGTGGCACTTCCCGAGGTAGTGCAGGACCTCACCTTCGGACTGCTGCTCGCCGAGTCGTCGGACGATCACGAGCGCCTCCTCGTAGAGGGCGATCGCGTCCCAGAAGCGGGCCTCGCTGTACGCCGAAGCGGCCTCATCGAGCAAGGTCACCGCGTCATCTGACGTACTGTGGTCTCCGCTATCCTTGGAAGCCGCGGAAGACGTCGCCACGCACGCGGCCAGCTGATCGTCAGACCATCCACCCCATTCCAGGTTGTGCCAATTCCCGAGATGCGGCAGGGTGGTGCGAACGAATCCGAGCGCATCGGCTCCGCGCTCCTGATCGATGTAGAGGGTGATCGGGGCCAAGACGGTGACGTACGCCCCAGAGACTCCGCCTACCGCATAGCCGGCTCCGATAAGGAACTCGATGTGGTAGTCCTCTGCCGGCTCTTCCAGAATGAACAGCAACGCCTCACACGGAACGTCTACTCCTGGCCCCATGACCTGCCATCGCAGCGCCTCTTGAACCAGACTCCAAGGCAGGATGGAGGCGTCCTCGTTCGGGGCACTCCACACGGTGATTCCCACGAGAGCGCCGACCATTGCCGCGAGAAAGACACCCCACAGGTTCTTCTTCATCCCCCACCATCCCAGCCCCCCGATTCGACTCGGAGCACCCAACGGCTCTCTCTAAGCTCGTCTGACTCTATTCCCTCTCCCACCAAGAGGTAGCGCCCGCGGACATCGGGACCGTGCACCTCAAGCCCCAGGGACTGTAGCCATACCGTCACTTCTTCCCACGGTGCAGCGGGAACGAACTCCACCCATGCAGACGGAGTCTGAAAGGCGTCATCTACTTGAGAGACCTGATTCAAGGAGGGGTAGATCGAAGGCTTCCCTGGCGGTGCCTCGGGAGAAGAGACGAAGACACTCCACAGCAACAGGCCGACCAAGGCCGCGGCCTGCGCGCCTGCGAGTGCCCAACCGACCGGTGCCCATTTCGGCTGACGTAGAACGTTCCTCAGAGAGGTGAGTCTGCCGGGCGATGGTTGTGCAAGTCTCGCCTGAAGTGCAGCGATCCTCCTACGACAGCGCGAGCATTTGGCGATGTGGGCCACGATTTCCCACCGAGTCCACTCCTTCAGCGTCCCTGCAGCCAGTGCCCTTGCCCGCTCCCGCGTCCATGTGACTGGACGTTCAGACAAGCTCTCTTCCAAGTAGGCGCGGAGGACACGACGCTTGGGGTGATGCCAACTTGTCGATGACCTTGCGGCTGGAGCGGACAAGAGGGACTTGAGTGCACTCCACGGCTGATGCGTGCCATTATCTCCCGACACGGGTCTCACCTCTGGAGAGCCGCTCGTATTCCTGCTGGACCAATCGGGAGATCCGGCCTAGATTCACGACGCAGCCGACAAGCTGACCGATGAGCTGCTCGCTGAGGCAAGCACCTCGAAGGTTCTGCACTAGATCGAGTGCTTCTTCCACTCGAGAGACACGGTCAAGGCAGAATCCCTCTTCTAGCCTTTCCTCCCAAAGCTCTCGTTTCTCGCGATCTCTCGTCACCGAGTGGCTTACGTTGTAGAGGAGTAGCGCCACGACGTTTCTGGGGTTTCCAGCGCGGCTGTTCCGGAAACGTCCCTTGGTGGCTCGATACGCAAGGATCTCGCGAGCCAGCTCCTCTGCGCCTGGGCCGGACTCATCATAGGTATCACACCAGAACTCGACGTCCGGTCCTTCGAATCGATCCGTGCATAACACCATTTCAGCCAGGAAAAGCTCCAACATGGTCTTTGCCAACTCCTCAACGCCCATCCTAGCATCGGCCCCTCTCGATTCAGACACTTTGTGGCTGAGGCGAGGCCGGGATCGCCCCTCCTCAGTGTTGCTCTGTCTACTCGATCATGTCCTCCAGATACCTATACGCGTCCCAAGCATGGACCATCCCGCAACCAACACCGTAGTTGCACGCGTGCTGACAGAAGAGACACGTGATGGGACCCGGTGCATCGTTGCAGGTTCCAGTGAGCTGCTGCGCGGTCTGGCAGAGGGCCTCGCGCAACTGCTCTGGTGTGGCTTGGGGGACGCGGCTGCGGAGCCATCCAACGATTCCTGCCACAAGTGGTGCTGAAGCCGAAGTCCCTCCAAACACGTCGTTTAGCAGGCCACTGACATACCCGTTCGGAGCAACAACCTCAGGCTTCATCCGCCCATCATCCGTCGGGCCGTGGGAGCTATACGGCATGAGACACCAAGCTTCCGTTGCCGTGAAGCCTACAGCCCCAACACTCAAGACGTTCTTGGCGCCGCCGACATTGATCAGCGCCCCCGCTTCTGTGTGGTGTTCGATGGTGAAGGTGGTTCCATTGGCTCGTACATACAAGTGGAAGTCGACGTACCGCGTCCTCAGGTTGTTAGGATGATCCGGCGTGGCGTTTCGCACGACCAAGAGGTATGTGCCGGGCTCGTTCGCTTCAAACTGCACGACCTCAAGCGGTTCAATCGGAGCCAGCGGGTCGGGGGCGTACAAGGAACTCAGTTGATTCCGGTCCGCTTGCGTGACACGAATCACAGAGGACGTGACAGGGTCTTCGTAGAAGACGAAGAGGTCAATGTCTTGGATTCGCACGATGTCATCGGAAGTCCAAGCTGAGGTCCCCGTACGTACCTGGTACGGCCAGCCGTCCCATTCGAGGATCACCGTGATCACGACCGGCTGTTCACCTTTCCACGGATCGAGCGTAATGGATAAGCTATCTTTGTCATTCGCAGAACCGGCTTGTGGGTCGAAGTCGTGGAGCTGGTTTCCATCGTCATCCGCGAAGACTGACGCATAGTACGACCTGTCAGTGCCCGCTCCTTGTCCGAAGTTGCCGAGGGCGTATACGTATGGAACACCAGTCGAAACAACCTCGTCAGCCAACTGAGCGAGTTCGCCAGCACCATCATTGTGGTCAAGCGGCACTGGGTAGAACGTCGAATCAGAGACCACGTCGATCTCCGAAAGGTCGATTGCCCGCCCGTCGACCAGAATCTCAGTCCCCTCAGCAATCAGCTTCATGATGTTGAGGCGATCCAGGAAGTTGGGCGCCGAGAAAAGGAGGAAGTCGGCCTTGGGAACCACGGCTGCAATAGCCTCCGCACACATCGTACCATGCTCGCCCCAGTTCCGGCCGGCCACCAGCTGCGCTACTCCTCCATCCAAACCGCTCGGATACGAGACTTCGAGGTAATGCGTGCGGTCGGAGCCAAGCAGACGCTCAAGCTCTCCGGTGAATCCACCATCAATCACAGCGACAAGAAGACCGTCTCCCGCGTCTTCCAACCCAAGTTCCTCCGCTCCGCAGGCCGACAGCGCGCGCTCCATCTCGATGGCGTAGAACTCCGTTGCCTCTGAGTGATCGATCGGGAGGTGCGGCAAGACGCTTCTGACCCAAGCAAGGCTCTCGCTTTCGCCGTAGAGATCCGAGAAGGCTCTCAAGCTTCCGCGGACAATGGCGGAATCACCCCGTACCGAAATGACTTCAATACCGAGACTCGTCAGCTCGGCGAGATGGGAATCCCTTATGGGCTCAGATGCAAGGAGGGTGTATTCCTTAGTCGGAGCTTGGACGCTCGGCCCCATCACTTCCAAGCGAAGAAGCTCCTGAACATCACTCCAGGGCAACCGACTTGCTCCCGGTGCGCTCGTAGCCGTGAATGCACTTGTGCCAATCAAGAGAATCGCCAATGAGACAACCCAGGTTCTTCGTGTATTCATGGTACCTACCACCTTTCTCCGAGTAGCATAACCCGAAAACCAGATCTTCCAACACATACCAAGACCACTGGACTCCAAACCGTGCACTCAGGCAAGTGGGTATCACTGGTTCTTGAAGGCAGCCGCTCCATGAACTGTCAATCTGCGCAGTCGCGATGCGCCAGCGCGCATTTAACTCTCCACAGCGATGCGGCAGTTGACTGAGACCTGCCCGAACATTGCATCCCCATCAAAACCGACGTACTTCGCGGCGTACAAGGTCGTCCCTAAGTGTCGGAATGGGACGATCGCCCCCTTACGCTGGCAGCGATCACTTCCACAAGGAGGGCACGAAATGGTCTCGAAGAACCTCAGCAAGGTAGGAGCCGTGGCCTGGATGGCAGGGGTTGCACTGCTCCTGGTTTGTGTGACAGTCGTCGGAATGGATGCTGTCGAGACGGAGTTGATCGAAGCCCGCGAAGCGGGGCGGATCGAAGTCCGCGTGTTGGGCAGCGAGAGTCTCGACCAAGTGGTGGTCGAAGTCCGAAACGTGGATCGGAGCCCGCTACGAGTCGTCCTCATTCCCGGAACCGTCTTCTCCACAGGCGATCCGAAGTTTCAGCGTATGGGCGTTGTTCGAGAGGCGGTCGTCACGGTCGCCCCCGGTGAATGCAAACAGGTTGTTGTGCCAGTTGCGTGCATAGACATGGATCTCAAGCAACCCGAGCCGGGAATGGTCTTCCAGGGCGAAATCGACTTTCAGGGGCCGGTAGGCTTCACAAGGCTCACTACTACACCGGAGTTCCAAGCCGCCAGTTTTCGGATTCAGCAGTTCGCGATATGGACGTTGATTGCCTCGCCCACAAGCCGAGATGAGTATGCAGGGCTCGGTCTTGGCCCAGAGATCGTCGAGGCCCTAGTGGAACAGGGCTTGCCCGAGGAGATCATTGCCGGCTTGTACTACCTCCCCGATCTCGTATTTGGCCTGACAGATGAGGAGGTCGAAATGCTCGAACGATGGTTCGGCACCGCAGGGGTCCCAGTGCGGGGAGCCGATGAGTTCTACATCCTTCTCGCAACGGGCCGTCCTACCATGCAGGAACTGGCGTATGTGGGCAGGATGTTCATTCATGCTGGAATCCCTCTTCAGGGGATCGCAGCAGTAGCAGCGCGGCAGTAGGACGCCCAAGTCGGAGAGCGGCTTGCGGTCAGGTCAGAAGACACATCCAGGTCTTTCGGCACCCGTCAGCACTTGACACAGAGAAGGTTACCTCCTGCAGAACAAGAGGAACGAGGGAGCGCGCGTCGCTCCCTCGTTTGCGGCGTGTGATTAGCCATCATGCCGAATCAGAACCAGATTCTGAGTCATGGTGGGGGGATGATCACGAGCCTGGAGATTCGAACCATCGTGGCCAAGCAGTCCACGAAGGCCAGCCACCACCTGTTCGATGCTTACGCGCAGCGCCGAAGGTCAATCAGTCGCTCAGCCGGACAGCCGTTCCGTACGCGAGGATCTCCGCCGCGCCCTGCATCGTCTGCGAGGTCGTAAACCGGACCGCAATCACCGCGTTCGCTCCGAGCGTCTCCGCCTGCTTCACCATCCGCTGGATCGCTTGGTCGCGAGCCTGATCGAGCATCACGGTGTAGTCCTTGATCTCGCCGCCGACGAGGGTTCGGAATCCGGCCATGATGTCGCGACCGACGTGCCGAGCGCGGATCGTGTTCCCGCGCACCAAGCCGAGCGTCTCCGCGATCCGTCGTCCCTCAATCGCCTCCGTCGTCGATAGGAGCATCCCTTTCCTCCTTCCTCCTCTCACGGATCAGTCCGATCACCACAAGAACGGCACCCGCCCCAGCGAGGAGGATCACCGCCTTGAAGAACCAATGAATCCCCGGAGCCGTCACGAGCACGCGGATGATGTAGTACCCGACGAATCCCGCGGCACAGGCGCCCGCGGAAATCAACAACCCGTATCCGATCTTGAGCACAGGCTCCTCCTCCCCTCCGATCTCACACCACCTCAGCCATTGTACTCCCAATCCGACGGGCGTCGTCGAACCCCGAACGAATAGAGAGTCCAGAGATCTTTGTCTTGGTCGATAGGATTGCATAGGATATGGACCACTCTCAAGAGCACCCCGGAGGGACCATGTACGAGAGGAAAGTTCAGAAGACCGGCGGCTCGACGTATTTCGTCACCCTTCCGAAGGATTGGGCCACGGGGATCGGGATCTCCCAGGGCTCGGTGGTGACGCTGATGCCGAACGACTCCGGCTCGCTCTTGCTGGTCCCCGAGAGCCTGTCCCGAGTGAACCGATGCACGATCGAACTCCAAGACTGGGATTTCGACCGATTCCAGCGCGAGATCATCTCCCGCTACATCGTCGGATACGACATCATCGAGATCCGGCGCGACCGGATCCGCCCGGAGCAGCGACGAATGATGCGTGAGATCGCCCAAGGGCTTGTCGGGCTCGAGATCTTCGACGAGACGCAGGAGGCGGTCCTCCTCCAGGCGATGGTCAACGTTCGGGATTTCCCGGTTGAGCGGACGCTCGCCCGCATCTTCGACATCACTCACGCGATGCTGAACGACGCCGTCGTCGCGTTCTGCCAACACGACGAGGAGCTGGCCCGTGACGTATTGGAGCGGGACGGGGACATCGATCGGTTGGTGCTCCTCGTGGCCCGTCAGTTCAGTCTTCTGCTACGCGACCTCCTCCTCGAGGAGGACGTCGGGCTGTCCCGGCTCGCGTTCCTCCATTACCACACCGTAGCCGATCAGCTCGAGCGCGTCGCCGACCACGCCGGCAAGATCTCAGAAGCAACCCTCGCCCTCGGCGGCAAGGTGCTCGACGACGTCGCCAAGGAGATCGAGCAACGGGCGCGAGACGCGGTGTCGGTTCTCGGTCGGGCCGTTCAGGCGTTCGAGAACGCCAACACCGATCTCGCCAACGAGGTGCTCCAGGAGAAGGAGCACGCCGAACAGCTCTTCCAGGTGACGCGCAGAACGGCGGCGGAGAAGCAGCCGGACGCCGCACCGTCGATCAGCATCGTCATCGACAGCCTCCTACGCATCCGAGAGTACGCGTTCAACATCGCCGAGAGCGCCCTCGATGCACCAAGTTCCGCCGACGTTCGAGCGCCCTAGCGAGCGCCTGCGCTACTGGCAACGCTGAGTTTCACGGTGTTTGCAATTCCGGCGCCGTTCTATATACCCTAATCTATACATATATACTTCGTGCCCCAAGGACTCGGGCGAGGCGATCTCCTTGAAGAAGCGCGTTCTGTTCGTTTGCACCCACAACTCCTGCCGCTCGCAGATGGCTGAAGGGCTTCTCCGCCTCCGCTACGGAAAGAAAGACGATGCCATCAGCGCAGTGATGCGAGGCTGGATCACCTTGCAAACGCGGCATCGAATGGCCGCACGTGCTGATCTCGCGTTGTAGCAACGACAGCATGAGGCGACCCGCGTAGCGTGCGAGCGGCTTTCGTGGTAGAAAGAGGGATTCGTGAGGAGGGAAAGATGTCTTTGGAGAAACGCGACCTGTATCGGTTCCCGTGGTCGAAGAACGACAACCCGATTGCGTGGCTGGAGATCACCGACATCTGTGACCTTCGCTGCGAGGGTTGCTACCGCCAGACCCTGTCCGGTCACAAGCCGATCGATGCGGTCAAGGAAGAGATCCTCTTTTTCAAGCGGTGGAGGAATCCGGACAACGTATCGATCGCCGGCGGCGAGCCGCTCCTTCATCCAGACCTTCCGGAGATCGTCTCGTTCGTCGCCAAGCAGGGGATCAAGCCGATCGTCCTGACGAACGCGGCGAATCTGACGCCAGCGCTCCTTCGCGATCTGAAGGCGGCCGGACTCACCGGATTCACGATCCACATCGACAGCCATCAAGGGCGCTCGGGGTGGAAAGGGAAGAGCGAGGCCGAGCACAACGAGCTTCGCGCCTACTACGCCGAGATGATCGCCGCCGAGGGCGGACTGCTGACGATCTTCAACTCCACGGTCTATCCGTCGACGTTCTGCGAGATCCCCGACGTCGTACGCTGGGCCCAAGCCAACGTCGACAAGGTCCACGGCGTCGTGTTCATCACGTATCGCATCCTGAACACCGAGGCGAAGACGGGGGTCGACGCGCGAGGACACGAGGTCGACGCCACCCGGCTCAGCTACACGAACGACGGCTTCGACGAGGCGTTCATCGACAGCCCGGACGTCTATCGGATCATTCGGGAGAGCTTCCCGGCGTACGCCCCGTCGGGCTACCTGGGCGGGACGGCGCGGCACGACTCGTTCAAGTGGCTGGCCGGGGCGATGATCGGGACCAGGCATCGAATGTACGGGTCAATCGGCGCGGAGACGATGGAGCTCGCCCAGGCGGGCCACCACTTCTTCCGTGGGACGTACCTGGCCTACCTCTCGGAGATGAAGGCCGCTCGCCTCCTGTTCTTGATGACCCCGTGGGATCGATCGATCCGCCGTGCGGCCCGGGCGTGGCTTCTCGACGTGGCGCGGCGGCCGTGGCGGTTGTTCTCCAAGATCCGCCTTCAGACCGTCGGAATCATCCAGGCCCCCGACATCCAGCCGAGCGGACAGGCCGACATGTGCGACAGCTGCCCGGACATGACCGTCTGGAACGGGACGTTGATCAATTCCTGCCGCATGGACGAGTACCGGCTGTATGGCGGCCCGCTCTCCGTCGTCGAGAAGGCGAGTGTCGCTGCGAAGCAGGAGGCCGGACTCGACCGCTAGGATCGTGAGCCGAACGGAACGATACGTGCCGAGAAGTTCCATTTGCCCGGCCTCCGACCTGTCCGTACAGTGGTTCGCACAGTTCCCGATTCACGAAAGGAGCGCCTGATGCCACGATCGATCGAGGAGATCCAGCAGGAAGTCTGGTCTCTACTGAAGGACTCGCAATGCGTCTACCTGGCGACCGTCGAAGCCGATCAGCCCCGCGTGCGGCCGGTGACGCTGCTCGACCTCGACGAGAAGTTCTGGATCGCCACCAGCCCGCGAAGCGCCAAGGCCCGCCAGATTCGCCGAAACCCGAACGTCGAGTTCTGCATCCCGCTCCAAGAGGAGGGCGGAACCGGCTACATCCGGGTCGCCGGCGTCGCGTCGATCATCACGGATCTGGAGACCCGTGAAGAGATCGGCCACCGGATTCCCTTCCTGACCGAGTACTGGACAGGCGCGAACGATCCGGACTTCTGTCTGATCCGGGTCACCCGCGTCGAGATCGAATACCTGAAGCCGGGGGAGACGGACGCAACAACGTTCATGGTCTAGCGTGCCCGCGGATTCCGAAGCGTAAGCAGACGCTCCGACCGCCAGACTTCGGCCAGACAACTTGGCAGACTGACCCGTCTGCCGTAAGATGACCCCACGCTCCGTTTCGCCATGCGGCGCGGAGCACGAGGGGACGACAGGGCTGATCGGATCGTTGGAAGCTTCTCCGTCGGTAGAAGACGCAGGGATCGGGGAGGGTTCCAGATAGTATGGTTCGGCGGCGGTACCTCCCAGGCAATCGATACCGAGGGATCATCCAACGGGGCCGTCGCCGGATCTTTTCCGGCCGCGACGGCCGTTCGCCCGAGCGCCGCAACATGCGCATCGACGAACGCGGTTGTCCACTTGCCGCACCGCGGCTACGCCGCGTACCCTTTTCCCCATGAACGGATTCCGGCGACGCGTCGGTGTCGGTGTTTCGGTCCTGCTGTTCCTGTCCCTGTCCGCGTGCCAATCGGGATCGTCGGACAGCGATCTGATGGACACCTCGCTCGCGATTCACCCGGCGGAAGTCACCGCGGTGCGATGGCTCGCCGATCGATCGGTCGCCGACGGGGCCGGCGCTCCGCTCGGCTGCCGGTGCGGCGAACCGAACGCGATCGCGCGGGAGACGCCCGAGGATCACGGCGCCGATTGCACGGCCGTTTGCCTCACCGCGCGCGGGTTCCTGATCGCCCGAATGTCTACGAACTTCACCAACGGGCCCGGATCCGACCTGCGCGTCTACGAGCTGGGTGCTCAGCAGAGTGGGACAGACGACCGATTCTCCGTTTACGTGAGTGAGAACGGCCGCGAGTGGCTCCTCGTCGCCGAGGCAGTCAGCAACGACTCCGAGCGGCCCTACGCGTCGATCGACCTCGGGGAAGCCCGCGGCGACTTCCTCTTCGTCAAGATCGTCCCCGCGGGAGGCGGACTGAATACCACAGAAGGACCGGAGATCCTCGCCATCGAAGCGCTCCACCCGTCGGTGGGACTCGGATCCTGAGGAGCAAGGAGGTCGAATCGCAATGCCCGAAGCGTTCGACCGCGTGAAGACACAGGTCGGGGCCTGCGGGATCTGGTGCGGAAGCTGCGCCGTCGGAAACGGTTCCTTGCGTGAGCTCTCCCGGCACTTCGAAGAGGTCCTCGAGAGCCACGGCATCGGGGAGTGGGCGCCCCCCGAACTCGACTACGCTTCGTTCACGCAGGGGCTCGCGGTAATCCGCGACATCGCCTCCTGCCCCGGATGCCGAAACTACGGGGGCAGAGAAAACTGCGAGATGCGGACGTGCGCGGCGGATCGCGGCCTTTCCGAGTGCGCGGAATGCGGCGAACATGCGTCCTGTCCGCACGCCGAGATCCTTCGACACATGCGTACCGGAGCCCGTGACGCGGGGTTGTTCGTCAAGACCGAGAACGTCGAGGCGCGGGAGCTCCTTCCCGTGTGGATCCGCAGACTGAAGACCGTGTGGCCGTCCTGTATCCTGTTCCTGGATGATCCCGGCCGGTGACCACCGGAGGCGGCCGCTCGTTCCGAGAGTCCGCGGGTGTTCGTTGTCCTTGACACCCCTCGCCGCCCGCCTATAATCCGTGACGTTATGACCGACGCAAAGCGTTACCCGGACCATATGAATTCGTTCGGTCTGGGCATGCTTTGGGTCTTCCAGACGATCGTCGGCCGGACGCCGCGCGGCTAGCAGAAAAGCAGCCACCGCGAAGACCGTCCGACAAGAGAACGCAGGCCACGGCCTGCGATTTTGTTTGTATCGTCGGCGCGCGAACGCGCAAGGCAGAGAAGATCCCCGACACTCGGGGCACCCAGGAGGTGACGATGTACAGAACGAACACGCGAAGCGCGAAGAGAACAGAACGAAGGGCCCATCGCATGGTCTTCCAAATCCGCGGCCCGCGCATGCACCGCGACAGGATCCGAGCGGTCATCGGCGCGACGGCGCCGGTCATCGGCATCCTCCTACTATCCCCGTGGCAGGAACCGCCGAGGTCGATCGAGCAGGGGCCGCGACACGGCTTCTCCGACGCGGACAGTGAGCTCAGGGAGGGGTCACCGTGAGCCCCGGCGAGCGGAAAGACATCCTCGTCGTGCTCTACCGATCCGAGGGGCACTCCCCCCGGAAGGACGAGCAGCGGCTGTGTTTGCCTGTCGGTGCGGGCTTCTCCGACCTGCTCCGCGAACTCGAACGGGAATCCCCCGCCATGTACGCGGAGGTCCGCGATCGGATTCTTCGTTCGGCCGGACGCGTGCTGGCGTACGGGAAGGACGACGAACTCCTTCCGACGCTGACGCGTCAGCTCGCGGACGGCGGCCCGATCGTCTTCCCGGCGGAGGACGATTCGCGCCCGACGGCCGTTCAGGCCGCCGAGCCGACGACATGACCTAACACCAACGCGGCGTCCCTGTCCCACGCCTCCAAATCCCACAGGGGCGCCGCACTCCATCCAACACGTGGAGGACTAAGTCTCAGAGAGCGTTGCGGATCCCGTCGAGCGTCGTCTTCGCGTCCGGAGCGAAGCCGAAGAACTCGGTCAGCTTGTCGCAGCCGTAGTCGGAGCAGTAAGCGCAGTTCTCGACGCCCTTCTCCACCCCGCAGGCACGGATCCCGCACTCGGCGCAATGGGACATCCACGGCCCCTTCTCCGCGAGACAGCCGTTGCACCAACAGTCGTCCGCCGCGATCTCACCGCCGTACTCCGTGCTCCACTGCTCGGCGACCCTTGCGAGCGCCTCGGCGTCGTTGTTCTGCGTGGCGATGTACGCAGGGCACTCCGTACACGTCAGTCCGCAATAGGCGATCATCCTCTTCATCAACACCCTCCTTCGGTCCCGGGATCATACCGAATCGTGGCCGCGGTTCGCACCGATCCTTCGGCAATCCGCCGCGGCGTTTGATGCGGCTGCTCCACCGGTGTCGACCGGCTATACTCTGGGCTCGCCGAACCAACGAGGTGATCCGTCCTTGCGCTACGACTACGACGTTGCGGTCATCGGCCTCGGGCCGGCCGGGATGGCCGTTTCGGTCATGGCGTCCGAGATGGGTTTGCGCGTTCTCGGGATCGAGCGGCGCGCCCTCGGAGGCGAATGCATGAACGTCGGCTGCATCCCGAGCAAGGCGCTCCTCCGAATGGCGCACGTGCGGCACCTCGTCGGAAGGCTCTCGGAGTACGCGATGACCGACGTCGAGCCGCCGCGCCCCGAGAGACCGTTCGATCGGATCGCCGATCACCTCCGATTCATCACCGAGAAGAAGACCACCAAGATGTTCGAGAAGGTCGACCTGAGGCTCGGCGAGGGCTCGGCGTCGTTCGTCGATCCGCACACGGTTTCCGTCGGCGGCCGGAAGGCCACGGCGAAGCGAATCTTCGTCTGCGCCGGGTCGCGCCCGGCGATCCCAGAGATCGCCGGCCTCGACTCGATCGACTACCTGACCAACGAGACGGTTTTCGACTTGGAGACGATTCCCGAGAGTCTGCTGATCATCGGCGGAGGGGCGATCGGCTGCGAGATGGCCCAAGCGTTCCGCCGACTCGGCTCGCGGGTGACGATCGTTCACCTCGATCCGCACCTTCTCCCGCACGGGGACTGGGACGCCGGGAAGCTCCTCGAGGAGGTCTTCGTCGACGAAGGGATCTCCGTCTACAACGCGCGCGGCGTCCGGCGCGTCGCTCGCGAGGGCGCGGTCGTCACCCTCCAGACCGACCACGGCGAGCTCTTCCGAGGCGATCGCCTCCTCGTCGCCGCCGGGCGACGGTACGATTTCGAAGGGCTGAATCTCGAGGCGGCCGGGGTTCGGTACGGCGAAGACGGGATCGAGGTCGACAACCGCCTGCGCACGTCCGCGCCGCACATCTACGCTCCGGGCGACTGCAACGGTGTCCACCGCTTCTCGCACGCCGCGATGCACCAGGGAATGATCGCGTTGACGAACGCGTGCGCGCCGTGGCCGATCCGGCTCGACTTCCGCAAGTACGTCGTCCCGTGGGCCGTCTTCACCGAGCCCCAAGTCGCACACGTCGGCGCGCTCGAGCGGGATCTGAAGGCGAACGACGTCCCGTACGAGGTCGTCGAGGAGCGCTACGCCGACTACGGCGCGGCGATCGCCGAGGGAATCGCCGTCGGCTCGGTTCGGGCGTACGTCAGCAAAACCGGTCGGATCTACGGCGTCCGGATCGTGGGCGAGGGCGCCGGGGAGATGATCAACGAGTGGGGCCTGGCGATTCAGAACCGGCTCCGACTCCACAAGATCATGTTCCTGCAGCACGCCTTCCCCTCGATGTCGTTCCTCACGAAGAGGGTCTCGGAACGCTGGATGATGAACCGGATGGAAAGCCCGTACCTCCGGCGCATGGTCCGTTGGCTCTTCTAGCGCGCTGCACTCGAGGCGCGTCGAAATCGTGAAACGGCCAATCGATGGGCGTTGACACCCCATCGCGGGTCAAGTATCATTCGTCCATCTGTTGATGGGTATGGTTGCAGGAGGTGTTTCCCTTTCGTGGAGCAGGGTGAAAGGCGATTGCCGAAACGAGTGAACGGTGCGTTTCATGCCGTCGGGCGCCGGAAGAGCGCGACGGCTCGCGTCTACCTTTCCGAGGGAGGCGGCGAGCTCGTCGTCAACGGCCGACCAGCGGACGAGTACTTCTCCCCGTACCTGAACGCACCGGAGTACCTGGAGAAGAGCCTGAAGCAGCCGTTCTACGTGACCGGAACGGTTGGGAAGTACGACGTGAAGGCCCGAGTGCGCGGTGGCGGCTTCACCGGGCAGTTGGAGGCCGTCCGCCTCGGGATCGCCCGCGCCCTGGTCGGCGTCACGGACGAGTACAAGCTCCCGTTGAGACAGGCCGGCCTGTTGACGCGCGACGCCCGCGAGGTCGAGCGGAAGAAGATCAACCGACGCAAGGCGCGGAAGAGCGAGCAGTACTCCAAGCGTTAGGGTTCGAAACGGAGGAATCGTGAAGCAGGGAATCCATCCCGAACTGAAACCGGCGAAGATCCACTGCGGATGCGGAGCCGAGTTCGACACGCTCTCCACGGTGGAGGAGATGCGCGTTGACATCTGCTCGAAGTGCCATCCGTTCTTCACCGGCGAAGAGCGCTTCGTCGACACCGAAGGTCGCGTCGAGCGGTTCAACCGGAAGTACGCCAAGGACGCCAAGGGGCGAAAGAAGGCTAAGTGAAGCCGCCCGTCGGCGGACAAGCGGTTATCGAAGGCGTCATGATGCAGAACGGCGATCGCATAGCGGTCGCCGTTCGTCGTCAGTCCGACGGTGAGATCCTCGTCCGCCCCATTCCGGCGCGATTTCGATTCAAGCGGCTCGGCCGGATCCCATTCCTGCGGGGTCTGTTCCGGTTGTACGACATGATGTCCCTCGGCCTCCGTGCGCTGAACCTATCGACCCAGCTCGCCTTCCCCGAAGAGGAGCAACTGAGCCGCGGCGGGACGTTCTTCACGTTCGCCGTCGCGATCGCCGTCGCGATCGGGGCGTTCATCGTCCTCCCACTCTACCTGACGAACAACATCGCCGGACTCCGACTCGGCAACTCCGTGTTGTTCAATCTCGTCGAGGGGTTCATCCGGCTGGGGTTCTTCTTCGTCTACCTGCTCATCATTTCTCGACTGAAGGACATCCACCGCGTTTTCCAGTACCACGGCGCGGAGCACAAGGCCGTCTACACCTACGAGGCGGACGAGCCGCTGACGATCGAGAACGCGAGGGCCCACACGACGCTCCACCCGCGGTGCGGCACGGCCTTCCTGATGACCGTCTTCGTGATCGCGATCCTCGTCTTCTCCCTCGCCGGGAACCCGACCCTGTGGCTGAAGATCCTCTCCCGACTGCTCCTGCTGCCGGTCGTCGCCGGCCTGTCGTACGAGGCCCTCCGGTTTACCGGTCGGAACTTCGATCGCTGGTGGGTCCGCGTGCTGGCGCAGCCGGGGCTCTGGTTACAGCGGCTGACCACGGCCGAACCGGACGACGGGATGATCGAAGTCGCCCTCACCGTGCTACGAAGGGTCCTCGACAACGAAGGCACCGGAGCCGAGCCGGCGCTCGAGGGCGCGCCGGAGTAGGTCACCGAGGGATCCGATCCCTATCCGGTCTCACGCGGGAGGCGCTCGTCCTCTCCGATCCCGAGCGAAGGATCCGGGGCGAGCGAGAGCGGGTCCGACTCCCCGAGTCGTAGGTGCCTGAACGCGCCGGCGGCGGCGATCATCGCCGCGTTGTCGGTGCAAAGCTCGCGCGGAGGGAACGACACCTCGATTCCACGCTCGGCGGCCGCGTCGACGAGATCGCGTCGGAGGTGCCGGTTCGCCGCCACGCCTCCGACCACGACGAGTCGCTCGCGATGGTAGCGGCGCGTCGCCTCGACCGACTTCTCGATCAGGATGCCCACAACGCTTGCGAGGACCGACGCAGCGACGTCCTCGGGCCGCTCGCGGGGATGCTTCCGCAGGTAATACAGAACCGCCGTCTTCAGCCCGGCGAAGGAGAAGTCGAAGCCGGGCGAGCCGGCCATCGGACGCGGAAACGGGATCGCGTCCGGATCCCCCCGAACGGCCAACCGGTCGATCTCCGCCCCGGCGGGGTACCCGATCCCGATCATCTTGCCGATCTTGTCCAACGCTTCGCCCGCCGCATCGTCGACCGTTCGCCCAACCAGGCGGTACTCCGTATACGCCGGCACGTCGAGCAGGGTCGTGTGCCCCCCGGAGACGATCAGCGCCATGAGCGGAGGCTCGACCTCCGGCGCGTGCAGTCGGTGCGCGAAGACATGCCCCTCCAGGTGGTTGACTCCGATGAACGGCACGTCGAGCCCGAACGCCATCCCCTTGCCGTGGGACAGACCGACGAGGAGCGGCCCGATCAGGCCAGGTCCGCTCGTCGCCGCGATCAGGGAGAGCTCCGAGAACGAAACCTCCGACGTCTCGACCGCCTCCCTCACGAGGTAGGGGAGCTTCCGGACGTGATTGCGTGACGCGACTTCGGGGACCACTCCGCCGTACTCCGCGTGAAGCTCGGCCTGGGAGTAGACGAGGTTGACGAGGACTTCGGTCTCCTCCTGCAGGATCGCGACCGACGTCTCGTCACACGACGTCTCGATCCCCAGGGTGAGGAACCGAGCCCCCTCGGTCATCGGATGAATTCCGGCTTCAGGACCCCGATGAACGGCAGGTTTCGATACAGCTCCGCGTAGTCCATGCCGTATCCGACGACGAACGCGTCCTCTTCCATCGTGAACCCGACGTAGTCGATGTCGACCGGCGTCTCGCGGCGAGCGATCTTGTCGACCAGCGTGCAGACTCTGACCGAAGCGGCGTTTCGCGCGGCGAAGCTGCGCTTCAGGTACTCGATCGTGAACCCCGTGTCGATGATGTCCTCGATGATCAGGACGTCCCGCCCATCGATCGGCTTCTCGAGATCCTTGACCAGCCGGACCGCGCCGGGAGCCGTTCCGTTCCCGTACGAGGAGACGGAGATCAGGTCGTACTCGACGGGCATCGGAAACCGGCGGGCGAGGTCGGACATGAAGACGAGGGCGCCGCGCAGGATCCCGACCAGCAGGATCGGACGCTTCTGCGGATCCTCGGCGTACCCGCGATCGCCGTAGTCGGCCGCGATCTCGTCCGCCAACTCACCGACCCGCCGCTGGATCGCCTCCTCGGAGTAGACGATTCGCGAGATCCTTTCCCCGAGCTGCTCTTTGTTCATTCGTTCGACGCCTCCGCTCGGATGGTAAACCGATCGTCGAGCGCGTCCAACCGGTGGCCGATGCCGACGTACTCCAGATCGTGGATCCCGAGCATCGCCGGGCCGGAGAACCCTTGCTCGCGAATGTCGTGCGCCTTGCGCGCCGCCTTCTGGCGAACCCAGTCCCAGTAGGGATGATCGAACGCGTCGACCGGCTCGGTCAGCACCCCGTCGCGGATCGAGAACGCGAGACAAGAGACGATCGGCGGCCCGTCGAAGAACGAGACGGAGCTCTTCGCCTTTACGGGCATCAACGGCCCGATGTGGCTCCCCCGCATGAAACCTGACACGTGGTGACAGATCTCGAACGGCGCGAGGATCTCGCCGGTGGCGGGGAAGTTCTTCTGGGTGCGGACGAGCATGATCGGATCGTCCTTCCCGACGTACTTGCCGGCGATGTTGCGGAGACGCGTCGTGCAGGAGGAGACGGCGATGTCCCCGTCGTGGCGGGAGTGGATCGATTCGATCACGAACCGACCGTTGTCGCGCAGGAGCGCCGCCAGGTCGTACGTGTCCTCGGGCGTCAGAAGCTCGACGACGCGGTCCCCCTCGGTGCAATCGACGTCCATCACGGTGAAGCGATATCCCTTCCCTCCGGTCGGCGAGAGGATCAGCCCCGCGTTGTACATCGGGTCGACGAACGCCAGAAACAGCGGCAGGTTGTACGCGCCGGGCTCTGTCTTATCGGCGGTGAACATCAGGAACGGCTCGTTCGGGCGCTCCTCGAACTCCATCTCCGCGACCGCGGGCCCGAGACCGCGGGTGTTGCCGGAGAAGGCGTCCTTGAGCATGTCCTGGCCGGCGCCGTAGAGGCCCTGCTCCCTCGCCACCTCCGTTCCCGCGAGGAACGCGTCCCACGTCAGCCGATGGACGCTCTCGTCGTCGATCCCGCGATCGTGCGTCAACAGGATGGCGACGTCGTCGCCGGTGTAGTTCAGCGCGTAGTCGATGATCAGGCCGCCCTTCTGTCGGCCCACCGTCTCCTCGACCGCCGTGAGCAGCTTCTCGCTCGGGCAGATGTGCCCTCCGATGCTCCCCACGTCCGCCTTGATCGCCGTGAGCGTGACCTTCATGTCCGCGCCCACCTCCCGCACAAAAGGATCGATGCCAATAGCGATTCGCGCTGCTACTGGCACGCGGCGATTATATCGCCAAGCAGAAACAGGACAACCGAAGCAAGATCGCGGGTTTCTCGGGAACCGAACCGCTCAGTCGCCCGACAGGCTCACCCTTCGGAGGCGATTCGCGTTCGTCACGACGTTGACCGACGAGAGGGCCATCGCCGCCTCGGCGATCAGCGGATGGAGAAGGCCGAGCACGGCGAGAGGGATCGCGAAGACGTTGTAGAAGAACGCCCAGAACAGGTTCTGACGGATCTTTCCGAAGGTGGCTCGCGAAAGGCGAACCGCACGAACGAGCGCGTCGAGATCCCCGGAGACGAGCGTCACGTCGGCCGCCTCCATCGCGACGTCGGTCCCCGTCCCGATCGCGATCCCGACGTCGGCCGCCTTCAGCGCCGGCGCGTCGTTGATCCCGTCCCCGACCATCACGACACGCTCGCCTTCTCCTTGAAGCCTCCGGATCGCGTCGAGCTTCCCCTCCGGGCGGACGTCCGCGACGACGTTCTCGATCCCGACGGAGGCGGCGACCGCCTCGGCCGTCGCGGCGTGATCTCCGGTCAGGAGCATCGGGCGAAGGCCCATGCGTCGCAGCGCATCGATCGCTGCGGTCGCGCCGTCCTTTACCCGATCGGCGATCGCGATCAGGCCGAGGACGCCGTCGGTCTCGCGGGCGACGCCGACGACGGTCTTCGCCTCTCCGGCGAGCCGCTCCCAACTGTCCGCGACGGGACCGACGTCGTGGCCCAGCTCGGAGAGCCACTCCCGCGTCCCGGCGGCGACGAGCGCGCCGTCCACGTTCCCCAGGACTCCCCGTCCCGACACCGCGCGGAACCCGTCGACCGGCGACAACGTGAGATCCCGATGCTCGCTCTCGCGGACGATCGCTCGTCCGATCGGGTGCTCCGAACCGAACTCCAGACTCGCCGCGACACGGAGCAGCTCGCTCTCTTCCATCCCGTTCGGACGGACGTCCGTAATCCCGGGCCGACCGACGGTGATTGTTCCGGTCTTGTCGAAGACGACGAGCCTCGACTCCTGCAGCGTCTGGATCGCCTCGCCCGAGCGGAACAGGATCCCGTTTTCGCCGCCGATCCCGCTCCCGACCATCAGCGCAGTCGGCGTCGCAAGGCCGAGAGCACACGGGCAAGCGATCACGAGCACCGCGATCGCCGCGTAGAGGGCGCGGGAGAAGAGGCCCAGGTTCGCGTCGACCCAGGGGAGAAGGGCACCGGCCCGCTCAACGACCGGTCCCAGGGCACCGGGGAAGGCGATCCAGACGACGAGCGTGACCAGGGCGACGCCGAGGATGACTGGGACGAAGATCCGCGTGACGCGGTCGGCGAACGCCTGGATCGGCACCTTGCTCGACTGTGCCTCCTCGATCATCCGGACGATCTGGGCGAGGAACGTCGTCTCCCCGACGTTCGTCGCGCGAACCCGGAGCAGACCCTCGCCGTTCACCGTCGCGCCGACGACCGGATCGCCCGTGCCGCGTCGCACGGGCACCGACTCACCGGTCACGAGGGACTCGTCGAGGTGGCTCTCGCCAGAGACGATCACCCCGTCGGTCGGGACCTTCTCGCCCGGGCGAACGACCATCACATCGCCGATCCCGACCGAGTCGAGCGGCACGTCGACCTCCTCGCCGTCGCGGAGGACGCGGGCCGACTTCGCGCCGAGCTCCATCAACCGACGGATCGCCTGAGACGCGCGCCCCTTGGCCGTCGTCTCGATCCATCGACCGGTCAGGTGGATCGCGAGGATCATCGCCGAGATCCCGGCGTAGTCGAACGACCGCGCCGACAGCCCGAGTTCGCCGAGGATCGCCAGAAGGCCCGTCAGGAATGAAACGGCGACCCCGAGAGCGATCAGCGAGTCCATCGTCGGGGCGCGGTGAACCAGGGCGCGGAACCCGGCCCGGATCGTCGGTCCGCCCGCAAACGCGAGCGGAATCGCGGCCAGGACGACCATCCCGACGTGGAAGAGGAGCGGGCTTGGCCACATGATCCCGAGGAACATCTCGGGAATCATCCACCCCATGATCGGCACGGCGAATGCCCACGCGAGCACCATCCGCCGCTTCGCCGCCGCGACGCGACGCACGTCCTGCGCGAGGCGATCCTCCTCTGCGGCCATCGATGCATCGACGCGTTTCCCGATTCGATAGCCGGCCTTTCGGACGGCGTCGCCGAGCGCTGCCTCGTCGACGCCGGCGGTGATCGCGACGCGCGCCCGCTCGGACGCCAGATTCACGGCAACCGACTCCACGCCGGTGACCCCGGCGAGCGCTCGTTCCACCGCGCTCGAACAACTCGCGCAGGTCATGCCCTCGATCTCCAGCTCGAGCTTACGGACCGAGCCGACGGCCCGCGCCCGATAGCCAGCGACCGCGACCGCCTCGACCAGTTGTTCCAAGGTCACCCGGTCGTCGTGCTCGACCGTCGCCCGCTCGGCGAGAAGATGGACGTCCGCGCCCTGCACGCCCTCGACGCCGCGGAGCGCACGCTCGACGGCCTGAGCGCACGACGCGCAGTTCATTCCTTCGATCCGAAGCTCTCGACGCATGTCCTTCCTCACCGGTCCTATGAGCCCTCGAAAGCATAGGATCCGGATCGACGTCGTCAAGACGTGAGATTCCGTTGGGGTTTGTGTGACGAACCGAAAAACGAAAAGCACGGGGCCCGTCCGAGCCCCGCGCCCCTGAGAAAAGACCCTCTCAACTTTGCGAGCAGGCGCCTACGGAAGAGAGACGCCGTCCCTCGCTCGGCCTAGCAGATCCCGCCGCACCACCAGCCGCCGAATGCGAAAATCCAGAAGGCCCAGAAGAACGACAGAAGCAGCCACGCGGTCACGCACATTGAGCACACCTCCTCGCCGGTCTTACACGCGAAGTGACAGAAGGTTTCAGACCGGTACGAACCGCTGAGTCACGAGGCGTGGCAGTCCTCGTCACACCCGGAGCAGTCCGATTCACGCTCGATCTCGATCGTCGCGTGGAGGATGCCGAACGGTTCGAGGCTTTTCCGGATCCGGCGGCGAAGGTCGCCCGTGTCGCCGAGGGTCGTCTCCTCGTCGGCGACGACGTGCGTCGTCAGGACGTGCCGTTCGCCGTCCTGCGTCCAGATGTGTGTGTGATGCACGTCACAGACGCCCGATGTCGTCCGGATGAGGTCCTCGATCTGCTCGACCGACACGCCGGTGGGCGTCCCTTGGAGAAGGATGACGAGCGTGTCCTTCAAACGGCGTCCGACGTTCCAGAGCACGTAGAGCGTGATCAGGATCGAGAGAACCGGATCGAGGATCCGGACGTCGGTGAACGACATGACGATCCCCGCGACGAGGACGGCGAGCCAGCCGAGCACGTCCTCGACGAAGTGCCACGTCACCACGCGCTCGCTCAGGCTCCGGCCGCCGTGTGTGCGGAGCGCGGCGATCCCGTTGATCGCGATCCCGGCGATGGCCAGATAGATCATCCCGGTCGCGTTCGAGGCCGCAGGCGTCAGCAGCCGCTCGACCGCACGGGACAGGACCACGAATCCCCCGGCGAAGAGAACGAACGACATCACCAGCGCGCCGAGGAGCGAGAACCGCCGATAGCCGAACGTGAACGTCTCGTCGCCCTTCCGTCTCGACACGCGCGCGAAGTGCCACGTCAAGCCGAGGGCGACGGAGTCCCCGAAGTCGTGCAGCGCGTCGGAGAGGACGGCCACGCTGTTCGTCCACAGCCCGCCGACGATCTCGAGCAGGGCGAACGCGAGGTTCAGCCAGAAGGCGACGCCGATCCGGCTGCCCGGTGAAGTCTCGTGGTGATGATGTTCGTCTGCCATGGTTCGCGCTCCGCCGGAATGGTGAAGCGGTCTTCCCGAGGAATCAAGCCCCCCTTCCATGCCGATGAATCGCGTGTCCCAACAACGGCACGCGCAGCTCGATCGCGCCTTCCGGGCACATCTCCTGGCAGCAGTAGCAGCGGATGCAGCGGTCGTAGCGATGAACGGGCGGACGATTCTTCTTCTCGTCCTCAAACGCCACGGCCTTCGGCGAGACCGGGCAGACCTCGACGCATGTGCCGCACTTCGTGCACTTCCGCGATACGACGACCGGTCGAGGCACGACGAACCCGCGGGCCAACCGCTGGTACCAGACGGGCCCGCCGGTCGTCGAGCTCCGGCGTCGGTTCACGTCGAAGTCCGGCGCGGCAAACGACTCGATCGGGTCGCCCACGGTGTCGATCCCGGACGCACGGCCGAGTCCGGTCTCCTCGCCGTAGACGATCGGAAGGACGAGCGAGGCGTCGAGGTCCACGATCCGGCAGACCGTCGCGTCGAGCGCCACCGGGTCGGTCGAGAAGAGCAGGACGTTCAACGGGCGCGGCGCTCCGCTCTGCGGCCCGTTCCCCTCCATCGCTACGATCCCGTCCATGACGCACAGGCGCGGGCTCAACAGACGATTCAGGTCGGCGAGCATCCGCGAGAAGAGGTCGGCGTTCGGAAGTCGGGTGTGGAACTCGGCCTTCAGCGTGCCGGGGACGCAGCCGTACTGGTTCTTGATCGCTCCGGTGATCCGCGTCAGGCCGTGCGACTTCAGCTTCGGCAGCGAGACGATCCCGTCGGTCGCCAAGGCACCCTCCGCAATCGTGAACCGCTTGATCAAGCCGCCGTCCGGGAAGGAGACCGTCCGGCCGCGCGAGAAGTCAGCGAGTCGAACCCCAAGCTCTTCAGCAATCGAAGCGAGCCCGGCCCGCCGGGCCACGGACGACGGGCGACCGAAGCCGGGGGAATCGCCGTAGCTGACCACGGCTCCCGCGTCGACGAACCGTTGGGCCACGGCCCGAAACACGCTCGGATGGGTCGTCACGGCCCGTTCGGGCTCTCGGGCGACGAGGAGGTTCGGCTTCAGCAGGATCGTCTCACCGGGCGAGGCGAACCGCTCGATCCCACCGAGCAGCGCGATCCCTCGGTCGACGGCTGCCTGCACCGCTCCCGGTTCGTACGACGTGCAACGGACCAGAGCGACGACCGATCGCGTTCCGTCCCCTTGACTCCGTTCGTCCATGCACCCTCCGAGGGTCTCGCGCGAGCTTCGATCATACCCGAACCGGATCAGCGCAACCTGTCAGGCGACTTGGCAAATCCCGGCCCGTTGTCTATCATGGAACCGTGACGAGGCTGATTCAGCCCGTCTTTTCGCCTTTCAACAGGTTGGTTGGAAAGGAGCGAGCCGTGCTCGGAGCGTTCGACTACGTTCGTGCCCGTTCGGTCGACGAGACGTGCCGACTCCTCGCCGAGAGCGACGACGCCTCGGTCCTCGCCGGCGGGACGGACCTCCTGGTCGAGATCCGAAACGGGCTTCGCTCCCCGAAGCTCCTGATCGACGTCAAGTCGATCGACGAGCTCCAACGCTTGGACGTCGACGGGCCCGAGCGGGTGATCGGTGCGACGGTCCCGCTGAACCGGCTCGCCGAGCACCGGTCGATCCGAGACGCGCTCCCCGCGCTCGCCGACGCGGCCCTCTCGATCGGCACGTATCAGCTTCGCAACCGGGCGACGCTCGCCGGGAACCTGTGCAACGCCTCGCCGGCCGCCGACTCGGCACCGGTCCTACTGTCCCTCGACGCGACGCTCTCCGTGGCCGGCACGGCCGGGCGACGGACGGTCCCGATCTCGGAGCTGTTCACCGGCGTCAAGCGAACCTGCTTGGCGCCCGGGGAGATCGTGACGGACGTCCGGATCCCCGCGACCGAGGGGGAAACGCGGACCGCGTTCCTCAAGCAGCGGCGGATTCGCGGGCACGATCTCGCCGTGGTCAACGTCGCGGGAGCGTACGCGCCGGACACCGGGACGCTGAAGGTCGCCGTCGGCAGCTGCGCGCCGACCCCGGTCCTCCTCGATCCGATCGACGCGAGCGGCGCCGTCGACGCGGTCGCCGGCCGCGCGATCGAGCTCGCCGAGGCCGCCGTTTCGCCGATCTCCGACGTCCGTGCATCGGCCGCCTATCGACGCGCCGTCCTTCCCGTCCTCCTTCGGCGTCTCGTCGACCGGCTTCTCGACGGAGGGGGGCGATCGTGATGCACGAGATCCGGCTGACCGTGAACGGGCGGATCGAGCGCGCGACGGCCCCCGCGTCGATGACCCTGCTCGAGCTCCTCCGGGAGCCGCTCCACCTGACGGGCACGAAAGAAGGCTGCGGGATCGGCGAGTGCGGCGCCTGCACGGTCCTCCTCGACGGGGCGCCGGTCACCGCCTGCCTCGTCCTCGCCGTCGAAGCGGACGGGTGCGAGATTCGAACCATCGAAGGGGAAGCGCTCGGCGGCGAGCTGTCCGGCCTTCAAAGGGCGTTCATCGACGCCGGCGCCGTCCAGTGCGGCTTCTGCACCCCGGGGATGATCCTGTCCGCCCGCGCGCTCCTCGAGCGCAATCCGAACCCGTCGGACGACGAGATCGTCGAGGCGATCGCCGGAAACCTCTGCCGGTGCACGGGGTATGAGGCCATCCTGCAAGCCGTCCGGCTAGCAGCCGAACGGCTGCAGGGGCGGGAAGCCAGTGAGGGAAGGCGGCTTCCCGCGGAGGGTGACGAGGCCAACTCGGCAAAGGAAGGCGGTGGCCGATGAGCGACGAGCTTCGCTACGTCGGCAAGCCGGTCGCGCGCGACGACGCGATCGACAAGGTGACCGGTGCGGCCCGCTACACCCACGACCTCGCCCTGCCGGGAATGCTTCACGCCGCCGTCCTGACTTCGCCGCACGCCTCGGCGCGGATCCTGAAGATCGACACCGCGGCCGCGGCGGCACTGTCCGGCGTCCGCGCGGTCCTCACCGGCGACGGGCTCTGCTACCAGCTGGGCCTCTACATGCAGGACAAGTGCATCCTCGCCCGCGGCGTCGTCCGATATCAGGGGGAGCCGGTCGTCGCCGTCGCGGCCGACACGCTCGACGTCGCGCGCGAAGCCTGCCGCCTCGTCGAGGTCGAGTACGAGCCGCTCGAGCCCGTCCTCGACCCCCGCGATGCGCTGGAGGAAGACGCGCCGCTCGTCCATCCCGACCTGCACACCTACGAGCACATGGAGGGCGTCTTCTTCCCGCAGCCGGGGACGAACGTCGCCCACCATCAGAAGGTGCGGAAGGGCGGCTTCGACGCCGCGTTCGCCTCGGCCGACGTGACGTTGACCGCCGAGTTCTACAACCCGCCGGTTCAGCACGTCCCGATGGAGACGCACGCGACGATCGTCCAGGTCCTCCCCGGCGATCGCGCCGAGATCTGGTCGTCGAGCCAGTCGCCGTACACCGTCCGCCATCTGATGAGCGTCTGCTTCGGCCTCCCGCACGCGAACCTCCGCGTCCACGTCCCGTACGTCGGCGGAGGCTTCGGCGGGAAGGCGGGGCTCCACCTGGAGCCGCTCGCCTACGTGCTTTCGCGGGCCGCGGGCGGGCGCCCGGTCAAGATCGTCGCCACGCGCGAGGAGGAGTTCAACACCCTTCCGTCGAGGCAGGGCCTCCATTCGACCGTCGAGATCGGCGCCGACGAGGAGGGGAGGATCTGCGCCCTCAAGGCGACCTACGTCTGGGACGCCGGCGCGTACGCCGACTACGGGGTCAACGTCGGCCGCGCCGCCGCCTACTCCGGCGCCGGGCCGTACGCGATTCCCAACTGCTGGATCGACTCCTTCGTCGTCTACACGAACAAGGTCTTCGGCACCGCCTACCGCGGCTTCGGGCACCTCGAGGTCCTGTGGGGGATCGAGCGGGCGATCGACATGATGGCCCGGAAGCTCGACATGGATCCCGTCGAGTTTCGCCGCGTCAACCTCCTCCGCGAGGGGGAGACGACGATCACCGGTGAGCCGTTCACGTCCGGCCACGGAAGCCCGGTCGAATGCCTCGACGCCGCCGCGAAGGCGATCGGCTGGGGCGGGCCGAGCGAGCCGCCCTCCGAGCCGCACAAGGTCCGCGGAAGGGGGATCGCGATGCTCCACAAGGCGCCGGCGATGCCGACCTACACGTCGTGCGCCGTGGTGATCAAGCTCGATGAGGACGGAGCGGCCGACGTGCTCGTCTCCGGCGTCGACTACGGCCAGGGGACGTACACCGTCCTGAAGCAGATCGCCGCCGAGGAGCTGAAGATCCCGATCGACAAGGTCCACGTCACGTGGGAGTGCGACACCGCCTTCTCGCCGTACGACTGGCAGACGGTCGCCAGCCGGTTCGCCTACATGGGCGGGAACGCGGTCATCGAGGCCGCCGCCGACTGCCTGCGCCAGATCCGAAACGTCGCCGCCCGGGCGCTCGACGTCTCGGCGGACGAGATCGTCTGCGAGGACGGCGCAGCGTTCGTCAAGGGACAACCGGATCGGCGAATTCCGTATTCGCGGCTCGCACTCGGCTACACGTTCGAGAACGGAAACTCGATCGGCGGGCCGGTCATCGGCCACGGCCGCTACATCGCCACCGGGCTGACGCACCTCGATCCGGAGACCGGACAGGGACTGCCGGCGCAGTACTGGACGTACGGCGCGCACGGAGTGGAGATCGAGGTCGACACGCAGACCGGCGAGATCGAGGTCCTCGACATCGCCACCGCCATCGACGCGGGGAAGGTCCTCAATCCGAAGCTCTGCGTCGGACAGGTCGTCGGCGGGGTCGTGCAGGGGCTCGGCTCCGCGCTCTGGGAAGGGTTCAAGTTCGACGAGAAAGGCCGGTTCCTGAACCCGGCGTTCGTCGACTACAAGATCCCGACCGCCAAGGACGTCCCGCACAGGACGCAGCAGATCCTTCTCGAAAACCCACAGCCGGGCGGGCCGTACGGGGCGCGCGGTGTCGCCGAGCATCCCATGATCTCCGTCCCCGGCGCGATCGGGAACGCCCTCTTCGACGCGCTCGGGATCGAGTTCACCACGCTGCCGCTCGACTACGAGCGGATCCTGCTTCGCATCCGGGAGCGGGGAGACGCCGGATGAAGCGGATCCTGATCGAGCGAAACCGCTACTTCGACTCGGTCTTCCTGATGCGAATCAGCCGGGAGCTCGAGCGGCTCCCCGACGTCAATCAGGCGACCGTCGCGATGGGGACTCCGGCCAACCTCGAGAACCTGAAGGCGGCCGGCTTCGTCATTCCCCAGGCGAACGATTCGGACGTATCGTTCGCCGCTCGTGAATCGTCGCAGACGATTCGCGCAAATGATCTTGTCATCGCGATCGACGGGGAATCGGACGCCGCGATCGAGGAGGCGAACGAGCACCTCCGGCTGCTGCTGGCCGGATCGGCCGTCGAGGAAGGCGGCCCGACCGGAGGGCCGGAGCCGACGACGATCTCCGAGGCGATCGAGATCGATCCGAACGCGAACCTGGCGCTGATCTCCGTCCCCGGAACGTACGCGGCCCGCGAGGCGCGCCGCGCGCTCCGACAGCGGCTTCACGTGATGCTCTTTTCGGACAACGTCTCCGTCGAGGACGAGATCGCCCTCAAGGAGGAAGCGATCGAGCGCGGCCTGCTGATGATGGGACCCGACTGCGGAACCGCCATCCTCAACGGAGCGCCGCTCGGCTTCGCCAACGTCGTCCGAAGCGGCCCGATCGGAATCGTCGGGGCCTCCGGCACCGGGATTCAGGAGATCTCCTCGCTCGTCCACCGGCTCGGTGGTGGCATCTCGCAGGCGATCGGGACAGGCGGGCGCGACCTGTCCGCTGCCGTCGCCGCGCGGATGACGCACTTCGGGATCGAGGCGCTCGCGTGCGACCCGGAGACGGACGTGATCGTCGTCGTGTCGAAGGCGCCCGAGCCAGCGGTCGCCGACCGCGTGGTCGCCGCGCTGCGGGCGGCCGGGAAGCCCGGCGTCGTCCACTTCGTGGCC
>CAZFZM010000006.1:0-6575 GCA_964523545.1 uncultured Thermotogae bacterium | reverse complement strand
CGTGGTCGCCGCGCTGCGGGCGGCCGGGAAGCCCGGCGTCGTCCACTTCGTGGCCGCGGGAGCGCCGAAGGCCGGCAGCGGCATCTCCTTCGCGCATACGCTCGCGGAGGCCGCCGAACTCGCCTGCGCCGCGACCGGCGTCCGACCGGAAGTCTCGCCCCTCGCTGGGACCCGCCCCGCACACGGGCCGGTCTCCGGACGGATCGTCGGTCTGTTCTGCGGCGGGACGCTCGCCCAAGAGGCGTGGGACGTCCTCCATCGGGCAGGCATCGAGGCGCACTCGAACGTGGCCGCCGATCCGGCCCTCAAGATCCGACCGGGCGCCGAGGCGGCCGGCCACGTCGTCTGGGACCTCGGCGACGACGCGTTCACCGTCGGGAAGCCGCATCCGATGATTGCGCCGTCCCTGCGGGACGACGAAGTCGTTCGCTACGCGAACGACCCAGCTGTTGGAATCGTTCTCGTCGACTGCGTTCTCGGCCACGGCGCGCACCCTGATCCGGCGGGGAGCCTCGCCGACGCGGCGAAGCGAGCGAGCGAGGCGGCCCGACGGAGCGGGCGAGATCTCCTCGTGATCGCCTCGGTCACCGGAACCGACGAAGACCCTCAGAACTGGAGCCGGCAGGTCGCGACGCTGACCGAGGCCGGCGTCCTCGTCGCACCGAGCAACGCCGCGGCCGTTGGATGGGTCGGCGGCGCGCTGAAGGGAGGCGACGGATGAGCGCCGATCGAACGCCGATCCAGGACCTCTTCTCGCGCGGGCTTCGCGTCATCAACCTCGGGCTGTCGTCGTTCGCCGAGACGCTCAGGGAGCGCGGCACTCCCGTGATCGATCTCGACTGGAGGCCGCCGGCCGGCGGCGACGCCGAGCTCGCCGACCTCCTCGATCGGCTCGCCGTCGACGGGCACTGGATCGAGCGGACCGAGCGGGCGAACGCCGAGGCCGTCGCGCGATTGCTGGCTGCCGAGCCGCGAGTCGTCGGGATCGGGATCGCACGCGACGTGATCCCGGGCATGACCGATCGGACGATCCTCCACGCCGGGCCGCCGGTCGAGTGGGAGCGGATGTGCGGTCCGATGCGCGGAGCGGTCATCGGCGGGATCCTGTATGAGGGCCTCGCCTCTTCGGAAGAAGAGGCGATCGAGCTGGCCGCCGGCGGGAAGCTCGCGTTCGACCCTTGCCATCACCACGACGCCGTCGGGCCGATGGCCGGGGTCGTCACGCCGTCGATGCCGGTTTGGATCGTCGAGAACGCGGCGGCCGGGAATCGCGCCTACTGCACGCTGAACGAGGGGCTCGGGAAGGTTCTCCGCTACGGAGCATACGCCAACGAGGTGATCGATCGGCTGAACTGGATGGCCGACGAGCTGGCGCCGATCCTCTCCGCCGCGATCGAGGCGCACGGACCGATCGACCTCCGCTCGCTGATCGCCCAGGCGCTGCAGATGGGCGACGAGGGGCACAACCGGAACCGCGCCGGGACGTCGCTGTTGATCCGCGAACTGGCGCCGTTCCTCGTCCGGCTCGACGCCGATCGGGACGCCGTCGCGCGCGTCCTCGAGTTCCTCAACGGGAACGACCACTTCACTCTCAACCTGACGATGCCGGCCGGGAAGTGCACCCTCGACGCCGCGGCCGGCGTCGAGGGAAGTTCGCTGGTGACGGTCATGGCGCGCAACGGGACCGAGTTCGGGATCCGCGTCTCGGGGACCGGCGACCGCTGGTTCACCGCGCCGGCACCGATCGTCGACGGGCTGTACCTTCCCGGCTTCAGTGCCGACGACGCCGCGCCGGACATCGGCGACTCAGCGATCACCGAGACGGCCGGATACGGCGGGTTCGCGATGGCCGCCGCGCCGGCGATCGTCCAGTTCGTCGGCGGCTCGCCGGAGCAGGCGCTGGAGACGACGAGGAGGATGCGGAAGATCACGCTCGCCGAGAGCCGCACCTATCAGGTTCCGCCGCTCGGCTTCCGCGGGACGCCGACCGGGATCGACGTACTGCGCGTCGTGGAGACCGGAATCGTTCCGGCGATCAACACCGGGATCGCGCACAAGGAGCCGGGAGTCGGAATGGTCGGCGCCGGGCTGGTGACGCCGCCGTTCGAGTGCTTCGCCGCTGGCGCGAGGGCCCTCGCGAAGGAGATACTGGGAACAGGAGGAGATTCCCGATGAAGCTCATTGACCTTACCATTCCGCTGTCGATCGCCACGCCGCCGTGGCCGACGTACGAGCCGCTGCAGGTGAAGTACTTCAAGCGCCTGGCGCCGAACGGCGCGAACGGCCAACTGCTGACGCACTCCAACCACGTCGGCACGCACCTCGACGGGGAGATCCACTTCTACACGCCGGGCAAGGACATCGCGCAGCTCGACTTCGACTTCCTCGTCCACGACGGGGTCGTCGTCGACCTGTCCGAGGCAGTCGGCGACTACGACATCTACACCCCGGAGATGATCGAGGAGCGCGTCGAGGTGAAGGAAGGCGACGTCCTGATCATCCACACTGGCTATCACCACTACGGCTGGGACCAGCCGACCGCCGACGAGGTTCGGTACATGGTCAAGCACCCCGGCCCGGATCGCGACTTCGCCGTCTGGTGCCGCGAGAAGAAGATCCGCTGGATCGGCGTCGACTGTGGCAGCGCCGACCATCCCATGAACACGATCATCCGCGACTGGATGCCGCGCCAGGCGAAGGAGGCCGAGGCTCACTTCCAGGAGAAGTACGGCACGTCACTCGCCGAGCGGTTCGACGCGTCGAAGTACCAGCTGATGCACATCGAGCTGTTCAACCACGGGATCATCCACGCCGAGTGCCTCGGCGGTGACATCGACTTGCTCCTCGATCAGCGCGCGACGATCGGCTGCTTCCCGTGGCGGTTCGTCGACGGCGAGAGCTCGATTTGCCGGATCGTGGCGATCGTCGACGACGAGCGGTACGAAGAGCTGATGCAGGTCAAGTCCGAGTGCGTCCTGACCAAGTTTGGCGACATCGCCGGAGCGAAGAATCCGCACTTGCATGAGATCGGGCGAACCTGAGCTCGACCGATTTCGGCTGAAGGCATGACGACGATCGAGGCCGAGCGCATCGGCGGCCACGTCCATCGTTATCTGAGAGAGAAGCCACGCATTGGACGCGTTGTCTCGGTCTTCCGACACGGCTTCAACGTCCTGTTCGACGAGGGATCGAATCCTGGATACGTGACGATTCAGACCGAGGATGTACCCCTCCATCCATGGGCTCTCGAGGTCCGCAAAATCCCCGGCGAGATCCAAGTGGGCTCCGTCGTCTCCGCCGAGTCGCCACGAATCAGCCTAGGACCTACCACCATCCACTGGCAACGAGCTATACGCTACGCGTTGCGGATCGCCTCATACACTCCGGAAGAGGCGAAGAGAGCCCTTTCGCGCTTATCGATTCTGGAGCAGCTTCTCGAAGAGGAGCGGGTGAAACGGGATCCGGATCCGTTCAAGCCTGAGATCGACGCAACCCTGAAGCGGTGGAAGGAGACCGGCGATTCACTGGTGCTGCTCAACCTAATCGGCCTGGGCACAGGCTCCACGCCCGCCGGCGACGACGCGCTCATCGGCCTCATCGCCGGTTTCACAGCTCTCGAGAACGTCGCTCACGAAGCGAAGGCCGCACTCCGTGGCCTTCGCTCAGCTCCTCGCGAAACGAGAAGCCAGACGAGCCTGCCGTCGGCCCAGATGGTCGCCGCCGCCCTCGACGGCGCGTTCCCCGAACCGCTGTGCGACCTCGTGGCGGCGCTCGGTCGTGAGAACGCGGACGGCGCGGAGATCCGGGGACTCGCAGAGCGGCTCGTCGCACTTGGCGCAAACTCGGGTCGAATGATGCTGCACGGCCTGACCGCCGCACTGAGCTAGTCGTCGAGCGGATCGAGAAGCTCCGCAAGGGAGGGCGCCTCGCTTCGGAGGATCGAGTACAACAGCAGGTCGCGGTACTCGCCTCGGTCGAAGTGAGCGCCGCGAAGCGTCCCCTCCAGCGAGTAGCCGGCCCGCTCCGCGACGATTCGTGAGCCCTCGTTGCGCGGATCGAGGAGGATCTGCACCCGCTCGATCGGCTCCTGCCCGAAGAGGTACGCCGTGGCCAATCGAACGGCCTCGGTCATGTAGCCCTTGGCCCGGTCCTCGGGGCGGTAGATCCGGTAGCCGAGCTCCCACCCTTCGTAGCTGTGCGACGCCTTGTAGACGTTGACCTGCCCGAGCCGACGGCCTTCGAGATCGGTGACCAGGAAGAGCTTGAACTCGTCGGACCACCAGCTCGTCTCCTCGAACCGCTTGAGCCAGCGGGGCTCCGAAACGCAGCCGAGCGGCCAGAACTCGCCGATCTCCCGCACGTCGGCGACGAGGTCGTAGAGGCCTTCGAGATCGGACCGGCGGAACGGACGCAGGATGACTCGGTGACCGACGAGCATACCGATCCCTCCTCAAGTGGATGTGACTGAGATTCCCGAATTCCACGGGATGGCGCAAGGCACGCGCAGGACTGATTCCGTCTCGTCGCCAACCCGAGTCTGTGACGTCAGCCACAGACTCGGACGCGTCGCCTTGCGGCGCGCAAGCTACTCATCGACGCGCGGCTTCCTACGGAGGAGCTTCTTCAGGCTCCGCTTCCGCTTCTCCATGACGTTCCGCCGGCGCACGGCGCGGGGAACGGTCGTCGGGATCCGCCGCCGCTTCGGAGCCGCGCGTTCCTCGAGCCTCCGGCGCAGCTCCTCGAGCGCGATCTGCTTGTTGCGAAGCTGGCTCCGCTCCTGCTGGCACGTCACGACGATCCCGGTTGGCACGTGACGGAGCCGGACCGCGGTCTCGCGCCGGTTGACGTTCTGTCCACCCGGCCCGCTGGCGCGGAACGTCTCGACCTCGCACTCGGCGAGCAGCTTCTCGTCGGATTCCGGGATGGTCATGGTCGGTGGCCTCCGGGATAGGATTCCCTAAGCGGCAGGCCACGAGTGGCGGTACGTGATTCCTGAACTTGCAGGTCGCCCATCAGCATGGTACCCCCTTCCCGTCAGGCGCCCTTCAGGCAACCCCAGACCCTTGCGGGACAGTGTCAAGCTTCAACTCGAATTGGCCATACGTACGTCCATCCATCGAGCGTTGTGCTTCAGGTTTTTCCTTTCCGGGTTGACTTGGGACCCATCCCCGGCAGCCCACCGAGGCCACGCAGTACAAGGTCCCAGTAGGCCCCCCCAATGAGACCAGTGAGTACAGCCTTCAGCGGGAGGTCGCCTGCATCGTAGAACACAGATGTGAGGGCCAATCCAAACAGCGCGCCAGAGAAGGGCCAGACCAGAGGCTTCAGGACGAAGTTGTTCCAGGGATTGGGTTTCTTCGGCTTCAGCCCTGATTCTTCCGGGTCCTCTGGGTTTGTAGCCTTGTACATGAAGGTCCAGATCTCGACAACCGACTTCGCCCATCCGCCGCAGGCGCCGAAGAACACACCAACAACTGAAAGACCCCAACTCGAAGCCCCTCTAACCATCGTGCCAGCAACACCGACACCCAAGAGAACGAAGGCCCAAACCAACGAGATACACAATCCCCGCAGGCGCTCCGTTCTGCAGATATCCCAATCGGGACACCGAGGCTCTGACATGATTTCACCTCCTCCCGCATCCCCTGAGATTAGTTCGCCCTCCCCGCATCACAGCCTACGTATGCGGGGCAACATCATACTACCCGTGCCAATTGCGGGATACGTACCATAGGCGAATTAGCGGACATGCAAAGGGCTTGCCTATGCTGCGGAAGCCGGAAGCAGGTCTTCCACTACTACATCACCTCGGAGCTGACTAGCTGACGTCTCGACTGCGGCTTTGGAGTTTCAGCCCTACGCGTCGCTGCGCTCGTACTTGCGCCTTCACGGACAGCGCAAAGAAGAAGCGGGCCGGCTCTCGCCGGCCCGCCGTTCGCAATCTTGAAGTTCCGTCTCTACCCTAATATCGCCAGTCGTTGTTCTTGCCGCCTCGGGAGTTCCCGCCTCGGCCACCACCCCGTCTGCCTCCGCGACCGCCACCGCCGCTTCGCGGTGGACGGCGCTTGCGGTTGCAGTCCTCACAATACACAGGACGGTCAGACGACGGCTCAAACGGAAGCTCGTCGATCTCTTTCCCGCAGTCGGCGCACTTCAACTCGAGGTGCCGCACGTCGACCATCCTACGCTCTCCATATGCCATCCGGTCTCCTTTGTGCGGTCCCGGTCCGTCAAGCATCGACTGCCGAGGACGGAGTCCGCGTAGCCCACGGTACCCCAATCGGCGTGAAAAGAGAAGGGCCTTCGCAACCGGTCCGCCACGACAGATCCGATTGTCCCCCGGGCCGAGGGATCCTACGTCGCCGCGTCGCCGCGTTCGTACTTGTGCCACGTGCTCCGGCCGCGCTGCTTGGCGACGTACATCGCCGCGTCGGCGTACTGGAGCAGGAGCTTCCCTTCCTCGGCGTCGTCCGGGTAGACGGCGATCCCGATGCTCGCCGACAGCGTAAACGGCTGGCCAGAACTGACGAACGGCTCCTGGAGGACCTGCAGCAGCTTCTTGGCCACGTCGCCAC
>CAZFZM010000005.1:110072-125643 GCA_964523545.1 uncultured Thermotogae bacterium | reverse complement strand
GGATCGAGAGGACGAACGCTCTGGTGATCGCGACGCACTTCCCGTGGCCGGGGATGCCTAATCGGGCCAACTCGTCGCAGACCTAGGGCCGCATGCAGCATCGGGCGCGGGCCCGATCACATACTCCACCTACTTCTTTACAGTGCCAGGCTTGGATGCAGGTTCGGGCTTGCGTGGCGCCTGCCGGACCGGCTGCTGAGGTCCAGTCTTTCTGGGAGCCTGGTTGGGCCGAAGGATTCGTGTTATTCGCTTGACTAGCGACTGCTTGTTGGTCACGTTTCTTCTCCTTGTGTGATAGCGACACTTCCGTTCCAGCCGATCTCTCGCTTTCTCCACCACAACAGCGGCGTTCGACTTTTCGCAGCATTCTCTATGTGGGCATACACAAGGACGCTCTTCACCTCAGCGTCCACTAGGAAGTCGAACCAGAGCTCGTCCTGTTCGCCAGGCTCGATCTCCCTTTGCCCCTCAGCGAAGTGGAGCACTCTCTTCCCAACAAGAGGCCACAATGCCTCAGCACTAGGGCTTGAATCGTCGCGGATTGTTTGTGGCATGCGCTCGATCGAGTCGAGAGCCTGTGCCGGCCTCGGGTCCAGTTGCTGAAGCCATACCTCAGCACACACAAGCTTCGCCATTACTTTCCCTACGTTCTCCAACCGCACGCAGACTCGCACCAATTGACGCTGCTGATCCGCTGAGTCCAGTGTCGCCTGTAGAGCTAGGTTCATTCGCGGATACTTCTCTCGTCTCCGGTAGAACCAGTATCCCCCCGCAAGTAACGCGATGATTGTAGCAGTGTCCTTCACCCATCCGGTCCAATCTATGACGCTCGTCGGTTGAGCCTCAGGCACCTCTCCATCAGCAGCTGAGGCCATCCCTAGAACCAAACTCCAGCTACCAACCAGCAAGAGGGCGAATACCACAACGGCAAGACTCCGGACAAGCCCGACTTCCTGAACTACGGCTCCTGTGTGCTCATCGCGCATGACTACCTACCATTCCTCATCCTAGCCCCCGCTTCCCTCTGAAGCAAGCTCGGATCGCGGGCTGGGCCGCAAACCATGAACAGCCGGTGTTCCCCCCGTACAATCTCTCCATGCGCATCGGAATCGCTCAAACGAATCCTGCATTCGGAGAGGTCGATCGGAACATCGAAGAAGCGCTCAAACTGATCTCGCAGGAGCGCGCCGATCTGTGGGTCCTGCCGGAGCTGTTCGCGACGGGGTACCAGTTCGTCGACGTGGACGAAGCCCGCGAACTGGCGGAATCGGTTCCGGACGGGCCGACGACGCGCGCGCTGATCGACCACGCGAAGGAACACGGTTGCCACGTCGTCGCCGGGCTGCCGGAGGCCGACGGCGACCGGATCTACAACGCCGCGGTCCTCGTCGGGCCAAGCGGCTTCCTCTCCTGCTACCGAAAGGTCCACCTGTTCTGCGCCGAGAAAGAGCACTTCGCGCCCGGCGACCGGTCGTTCCCGGTAATCGATATTGGTACAGCGCGGATCGGGCTGATGGTCTGCTTCGACCACCTGTTCCCCGAGTCGGCCCGGAGCCTGGCCCTCCAAGGGGCCGACGTGATCGCCCACCCGGCGAACCTCGTCCTGCCCGATCTGGCGCAGCGGACGATGGCGATCCGGGCCCTCGAGAACCGGGTCTTCACCGCGACGGCGAACCGGGTCGGGGCCGAATCGCGGGCCGACGAAACGCTCGTCTACACCGGCCACAGCCAGGTCGTCGGACCGGACGGGGTGGTCCTCGTTCGGCTCTCTTCCGACGGGATCGAGACGACCGTGGTCGAGATCGACGCCGAGCGGGCGCGGGACAAACGGATCACTCGCTGGAACGACGTGCTCGGCGATCGTCGCCCAGACCAGTACCGGCTGTAACCTGGAGCGACGGCTCGTGAATAGGCGGCGGACGCGCCTTCACAACCGTCGGGCGGCGCGCACCGAATCACCGATGCGAACCGCGATCCGAAGCACCCTAGCGACTCCTGGTGAATCCTCCCGCCTCACTGGAAGCACATTTCGTCTTCACAAAGATCACACATCTCGCCGCCACGATTTGGATCGGCAGCAGAAATGCCGCTCTTCCGCTAAACCTCCTTGCGGATAGCCACCACACCGGCTGGGGAGGATCGAGGGAAACCTCGGAACTCTCCAGCCGAGCCATTTACGGGCGCGTGCGCTATCCGCCGCCGACCGGAGGGAGAATCGTTAGCCGATCCCCGTCGGAGAGGACCGTGTCGAATCGCTGCCGGAACTGGACGTTTCCACCGTTGACCAGCGCGTTGATGTTCCGTCGGATCGCGCCGTCCTCGTCGAACAGCCGTCGCTCGATCGGTGCGTACCGCCGGCCGAGCTCGACCATCGCGTCGCGGACGGTCGCCCCGTCCGGCAGATCGAGCGTTCGGTAGTCGTCGTCGAGCTCCCGCTTGAACGAGAAGCCGATCTCCACCGAGATCCTCATGCCGCTCCGGTCAGCTCCTTCGACAGGCGGTTGTGAATCGGGATCAGATCGAGGATCGACTCGTCGACCAACCGCCCGTCCCGGACCCGCCACTGCCCGTTCACCATCGCGAAGTCGACGCGATCGACGGCGCAGTGAACGATCGCCGCCACTGGGTCGGCGTGGGAGCCGGCGAGCGCGATGTCGTTCAGATCGAAGGCGATCAGGTCGGCCGCCTTGCCGACCTCGATCGAGCCGATCTCGTCCTCCCGGTGGAGGACCCGGGCCCCGCCGATCGTCGCCATCCGCAGCGCCTCGCGCGCGGTCAGCGCGTCGGCGCCATAGTGGACGCGTTGGAGGAGCATCGCCTGGCGGACCTCTCGGATCATGTTCGACGTGTCGTTGCTCGCCGAACCGTCGACCGCGAGCCCGATCCTGACTCCGGTGTTCTTCATCTCGGTCACGGGGGCGATCCCCGAGCCGAGGGTCATGTTCGAGCTCGGGCAGTGGGCCATCCCGACCTTCGCCGCCGACAGCTTGGCGATGTCGGACTCGTTGAGCACGACGAGATGCGCGTACCAGACGTCGTCGCGGAGCCAGCCGAGATCCTCCATCAGGTCGACCGGCCGCATGCCGGACGTCCGCAGGCAGTACGCCTCTTCATCCCTTGTCTCGGCGAGGTGGGTGTGGAGGAGAACGCCAGTCTCCTCGGCGAGCACCACCGACTCGCGCATCAGATCGGCGGTCACCGAGAACGGCGAGCACGGCGCGAGGGCGATCCGGAGCATCGCGAGCGGCTCGGGATCGTGGTACGTTTCGATCATCCGTTGGCAGTCGGCGAGGATCTCGTCCTCCGTCTGGACGACCGTGTCGGGCGGGAGGCCGCCGTCCTTCTTCGACAGCGACATCGAGCCGCGGCACGGATGGAATCGGATCCCGGCCGCTCGAGCCCCCTCGATGTCGGCGACGAGCACGTTCCCTCCGTCGCGCGGATACAGGTAGCAGTGGTCGCTCGTCGTCGTCGCGCCGGATAGCAGCAGCTCGCTGCAGGCGATCGTCGACGCGACGCGCATCGCCTCCTCGCCGAGCCCCTTCCACCGCTCGTAGAGGAAGACGAGCCAGTCGAACAGCTTCGCGTCCGACGCGCCGGGGACGTTCCGGAAGAGCGACTGGTACAGGTGATGGTGCGTGTTGACGAAGCCCGGGAGGAGGAGCTTCCCCTCGCCGCGGACGACCTCGTCGGCTTCGATCCCCGCCGCGTCCTCGCCGACGTCGATGATCCGGTTCCCCTCGACGAGGACGTAGCCGTTGCGCAGCTCGCGCTCGGCGGCGTCCATCGTTGCCACGACGTCGAATCCGGCGAACAGCGTCCGCGTGCTCATCCCGTCAGGTCGATCCTGTCGGCGTTCTCGATGAACGCGACGAGGAGCCGGATCGCCGCGTCGAGGTCGTCCGGATGGAGCGACTCGACGACCGAGTGGACGTAGCGGGTCGGAATCGAAAGCGTGACGACCGCCGCGCCCTCCCGCGCCATCTGGAGCGCGCCGGCGTCCGTCCCGCCGCGCGGGAGGACCTCCATCTGATACGGGATGCCGTTCTCCTCGGCGAGCCTCCGCATCGCCCGGACGAGCGCCGGATGGGAGATCGACGCGGAGTCCCGGACCTTGATCGCGACGCCCTTGCCGAGCCGCGTGACCCGCTCGCCGTCCGGCACGTCCGGCGTATCGGCAGCGATCGTCACGTCGAGGGCGATCCCGATTTGCGGGTGTGTCGTGAATCCCGCGACCTGCGCTCCACGGAGACCGACCTCCTCCTGCGTCGTTCCAACGAAGTACAGGTCGCAGGCGGGCGCCTTCGCCCGCTTCAGCGCCTCGATCCCGACGTAGACGCCGACGCGGTCGTCGAGCGCCTTGCAGGAGACGAGATCGCCGTATTCGATGAAGTCCTGCCGAAGGGTGACCGGATCGCCGATTCGGACCTTCTCCTCGACCTTCTCCACGGGGAGGCCGAGATCGACGAACAGGTCGCGCAGCTCGAGCGGCTTCTTCCTCTCCTCCTCGCGGAGGACGTGGATCGCCTTGCGCCCGATGCAGCCGGTCAGATCGCCGGACTCGGCGTGCACGATCACCCGCTGCGCGACGAGGTTGACCGGGTCGAACCCGCCGGCCGGGTTGATCCGGAGGAACCCCGTCTTCTCCTCGATGTGGCTGACGAAGAACCCGATCTCGTCCATGTGGCCGGCGATGACGACAGTCGGCCCGTCGCCCGGCTTGTGGGCGATCACGTTCCCCAACGCGTCGGTCGTGACGGAGTCGACGTGCCCTTCGAGCGCCTCCTCGACGATCCTCCGCACCTCGACCTCGTGACCGGGGATTCCCGCCGCCTCGCACAGTCTCTTCAGTAGCTCCATCCGGCCTCCTTTGCGCCGAAGAGTGTAATCGGGATCTTCGGAAGATCAATTCCTTGCCCGATTGCGGCACCCGGAGATACCATCGGCGCATGATCCCGATACGCGACATGATCCGCAGCCGGCGGTTCCCCGTCGTTACCGTTTCGCTGATCGTGATCAACCTGCTGGTCTTCCTGTACCAGGGATACCTCGGAACGCGCGAGCCGCTGTGGGACAATTGGTCGGACGAGCGGTACGCGTGGAGCCAGGCGGGTCACGAGGCACCGCTGATCTTCGATCCGTACTACGCGTACACGACGCGGCGGTTACCCGGCCAGTCGCTCTCGACCTACGCGATCGAGCAGGACGACTGGTTCCTGGTGCAGTACGCCCTGATCCCGGCCGAGCTGCTCGGCGGGACCGACCTCCCGCCGACGATCCCGATCCCGATCTGGCTGACGCTCCTCTCGGCGATGTTCCTCCACGGGAGCATCCTGCACGTCCTCGGGAACATGCTCTACCTGTGGATCTTCGGGGACAACGTCGAGGACGCGATGGGACCGGTCCGATTTCTGATCTTCTATCTCGTCTGCGGCGCCGCCGCCTCGTTCGCGCAGATCGCGATCGCCCCGGGAAGCTCGGTCCCGCAGGTCGGCGCTTCCGGTGCCATCGCCGGCGTCCTCGCCGCCTACTTCATGCTCTACCCGTACGCCAAGGTGCTGACGATCATCCCGATCTTCTTCTTCCTCCGGCTGATCGCCGTCCCAGCGGTCTTCCTCCTCGGGTTCTGGTTCGTCCTTCAGGTGATCAGCGGCGCGGGCTCCCTCGGCACCTCGGGCGGGGTGGCCTGGTTCGCGCACATCGGCGGTTTCGTCGCCGGCCTCCTTCTCGTGGGGCTGTTCAGGCGACGCGACGTCCCGTTGACCCTCTGGCGGTCCATCCGACGCAGACGCTTCTACCGCTGATCGGCGGGTCAGATGTCCGTTTCCAGGGGCACCCGAGCCTTCACAGTCGCTCGATCAGCTGATATGATGGAACCAACGTGCAGTCTGACCATCAAAGGAGTGATGAACCATGAAACGGGGTGCCGCAGTTTGTTTTGCTGTCCTCTTCCTCGCACTCATCCCCTCACTCGCGCACGCGGGGGACTTGGTCGAGCATCGCGCCATCTACATATCCAACGATTACGAGTTCACCGTCGAGAATGGCGTTTGTTCCGGTTCGGGCGAACTGAACGACCCCTACGTCATCGAGGACTGGACCATCGACGCCGGTTACGAGGACTACGGGATCCGGATCCACGGGACCACGAGGGCGTTCATCATCCGCAACGTGGAGATCAGCGGAGCGGCCAAGTCGGCCGTCTACCTCAGCTACGTGAGGAACGGGATGATCGACGGATGCCTCTTCGAGGGGAACTGGGCCGGCGTGACGCTCAACTTCGCGACGCTGAACCGCGTCGCCAACTGCGTATTCTCCGACAACACCGACGGGATTCACTTCTACTTCTCCTCGCTGAACCAGGTCCTGGGGAACGCGTTCGACGGGAACGACACGGCGATCTGGCTCGATGCGTCGAACGAGAACGAGATCATCGGCAACCTCGTCAGCGAGTCGTACATGGGGGTCTACATGAATCTCGGTTCGCAGGCGAACTACGTCGTTCAAAACGCGTTCGTCGACAACCTCCACCACGCCCACACCGACGATCCCAATCAGTGGGACGACGGCGAAACGGAGGGCAACTACTGGGGAGGGTTCAAGGCGATCGACGCCGAGGAGGACGGGATCTGGGATTCACCGTATCAGATCACGAGCGACGGGGATCAGGACAACTTCCCGCTGGTGACCCATCCCCTCGTGCCGACGCCCCCGGCGGCGACCTGCGACTTCTGAGTCACTCCTGAGCACGAAGAACGAGCGAGCGGGCGCACTCGGTGCGTCCGCTCGTTCGTTTCGGCCTACAGCAGCGGCGCGAAGCGGTTCTCGTTCCAGTACTCCTCCTTGAGCGCCTCGTCCTGACGCAGGAGGAGGCGGTAATGGGTGTTCTCCCACTCGGCCAGCTCGCGGAAGAAGCCGGCGACCGCTTCGTCTTCGGCCGCGTCGGCCTGCTGCGTGTAGAACGCGTAGGCGTTCTTCTCCAGCAGGATGCCGATCGACAGGGCCGACATCTCCAGATGCTTCCCGCCGATCCGGCGGACGAAGTCCTCCGAGAAGATCCCCGCCGCCTCCGGCTCTCGATCCTTCGACAGCTCGCTCGGCGGAGCCCAAGTGCCCCCCTCCGCCAGCGAGCGGTACCCGGCTTGAAGTGCCTCGTAGTGCTTTCGTTCTTCACCGGCGAGCCGGGCGAACGTCTCGCGCGCACCCGGATCCTCGGACCGCTCGGCCGCCATCGTGTAGAAGGTGAACCCGTCGCGCTCCGCCTCCATCGCATCGCGCAGGACCTTTGCCAGATCGGTCTCTCCCATTCGCTCCTCCTTCACGCGGAAGAGGGTAGCCAACTCCCGACGCGGCGCCAATCGTTTGACTTCGATACGGTGCCCCCTACACTGTGTTCCCGGAAAGGACGGCATGGCCTCAGAGCGACTCTTCGACCAAGTCCGCGGGGAAGTACCCTATTCACTTCTTCACGTCCCGATCAGCGACATCCGGGAGGGGCAGCGCATCAGTCAGTGCTTCCTCGTGAAGCGAAAGGCACAGCGTTCGACGCGAACCGGGGACCCGTATCTCGAGATCCTCCTCGCCGACCGTACCGGAACCCTCTCCGCCCGCGCCTGGGCCGAGGCGACGCAGCGGTATGCGAGCCAGTTCGACGAGGGCGAGTTCGTGTTCGTCGAAGGTCGATCCGAAACGTACCGCGGAAACCTCCAGCTGATCGTCGAGTCGATCCGTCGGATGACACAGGCCGAGAAGGAATCGGGACAGGTACCGGGCTTCGACCCGGCCCTTCTCGTCCCGTCGACCGATCGCGACGTCGACCAGATGTGGAACGATCTCGTCGTGCTGGCACGGACCGTCGAGCCGGAGCCGTTGCGTCAGCTGACCGTGGATCTCCTCTCCGAGAACGAGGCGAAACTGCGAGAGTTCCCGGCGGCGGCGTCGAAGCACCACGCCTACCTCGGCGGGCTCCTCGAGCACACGCTCGAGGTCGCACAGAACGTCTCGGCGTACGCGGAACAGAACCCCGGCTTCGGCCTGAACCGGGGTCTCGCGGTCGCCGGGTCGATCCTCCACGACATCGGGAAGATCGTCGAGTTCGAGAACCCGGTCGCCGTAAGCTACACCCTCAAGGGGCAGCTCCTCGGGCACCTTCTCCTCGGCCGCGACATGATCCGCGAGGCCGCGACGAAGCACTCCTGGCCGGATCCGCGCCTGCCCGACGCCCTCGAACACATCCTGATCTCCCACCACGGCGAGCTCGAGTACGCCGCCGCGATGGTCCCCAAATCGCTCGAGGCGATCACCGTCTACTACTTCGACAACCTCTCCGCGAAGCTGAACATGATCCGGACCTTCGTCTCGACCGACAACGAGGCGGGGGATTTCACCAACTGGGAGCCGAACTTCGGCCGACGGTTCTTCAAGGGCACCTTCGAGGACGACTAGCCGGCCGCTGCAGGCGGCGCGTGGCCGATTGAAGCAGTCCCCAAGCCGCCTATAATCGGTCGCTATCCAACGATTTCGAAGGAGAGTCGCCATGCGAACGAACTACTGCGCACAGTTGGCAGCGGCAAACGTCGGCCAGACGGTGACCCTGGCGGGTTGGGTCAATCGTCGGCGCGATTTCGGCGGGATCACGTTTGTCGATCTGCGCGATGGTTCGGGGATCGTGCAGCTCTTCTTCCCCGGCGACGCAACGGACCTCGAAGCGGCGCACGACCTCAATCGCGAGGACGTCGTCCGCGTCACCGGGACCGTCGCCCGTAGAGGCGAAGGGAACGTTAATCCCGACATGGCGACCGGGGAGATCGAGGTCCGCGTCGAGAGCCTCACGATCCTGAACCGGGCGAAGACGCCGCCGTTCCTCGTCGAGGGCGACGGATCCGACACGACGGAAGAGACGCGGCTTCGGTACCGCTACGTCGATCTCCGCCGCGAGACGATGCAGCGCAACCTCAGGCTTCGTCACCGCGTGTTCAAGAGCATCCGGGACTACTACTCCGAAGAGGGGTTCCTGGAGATCGAGACGCCGTTTCTGACCAAGTCGACCCCCGAGGGCGCACGCGACTTCCTCGTGCCGAGCCGGATGAGCCCCGGCTCGTTCTACGCCCTGCCTCAGTCGCCGCAGCTGTTCAAGCAGCTGTTCATGATCGGAGGGGTCGACCGGTACTTCCAGATGGTCAAGTGCTTCCGCGACGAGGACCTCCGCGCCGACAGGCAGCTCGAGTTCACGCAGCTCGACCTCGAGATCGCCTTCCCGAACGACAAGGACGACGTCCTCGGCTTCCTGGAGGGGGCGATGGCCCGCGTCTTCCGCGAGACGCTCTCCTTCGAGCTGGAGACGCCGTTCCCCCGGCTGTCGCACGCCGAGGCGATGGCCCGGTACGGAATCGACAAGCCGGATCTCCGCTACGGAATGGAGATTCGCGACGTCTCGAACCTCGTCGCCGGGTCCGGTTTCCGCGTCTTCGCCGACGCGGTTGCCGGTGGTGGGAAGATCGCGGGGATCCTCGCCGAAGGATGCGCCGGGTACTCCCGCTCGTCGCTCGACCAGCTGCAGGAGGTCGCCGTCGCGGCCGGAGCGAAGGGGCTCGTCTGGCTGAAGGTCGAGGCATCGATCTCGTCGCCGATCGCCAAGTTCCTGGGCGAAGACGAACTCCGCGGAATCTCCGATGCGTTCGGCGCGAAGCGGGGCGACCTGATCCTCCTCCTCGCGGGGAAGGGGATCGAACCGCCGCTCGGCGAGCTCCGCCGGACGATCGCCGTGCAGGAGAACCTGGCGAACGACGGGTGGAACTTCCTGTGGGTGACCGACTTCCCGATGTTCGAGCTCGACGAGACCGGCGAGCTGACGAGCTCCCACCATCCGTTCACGTCGCCGAGGCCGGAGGAGATCGATCGGCTCGAGACCGATCCGCTCTCGGTCGTCTCCAACGCCTACGACCTCGTCCTGAACGGGATTGAGCTGGGAAGCGGAAGCATCCGAATCCACGATCGCGGGCTGCAGGAGCGGATCTTCCGCCTGTTGAAGATCTCGCCCGAGGAAGCGGAGTTGCGATTCGGCTTCTTTCTTCGAGCCCTCGAGTACGGCGCACCGCCGCACGGCGGCTTTGCGCTCGGGATCGACCGATTGGTGATGCTCATGGCCGGCGAGAAGTCACTCCGTGACGTGATCGCCTTTCCCAAGACGACGACCGGCTTCTGCCCCCTCACCGAGGCGCCGATGCCGGTCGCGAAGGAGCAGCTCGACGAACTCGGCATCGCGACACGATGACCCGTGACAAGGCTCTGCGCGTTCTGATCCCTGTCGCTGTCTGCGTCGCATTGCTCGGCGTCCTCGTCGTCCTCACATCGAGCCTCGAGGACGTCGAGCTCGGCCCCGGCGTCGGCCCGTCCGCGAGCCGACCGAGCGACGGAGCCGGGGAAGCGGACGCTTCGGGTGGCCTCGCCCTCGACTTCGCCTTCGTCCGGCACCTGCTCTTTGTCGCGTTCACGGTGTCGCTGGCCGTCGTTCTCGTCAGCGCGCTGCTGAACCGATTTCTCCGCCGCTGGCTCTACTTCGCCGTCGGTCTGTTCGGGGCGCTGATCGTCTTCGACTTCTTCGCAGCGAAGATCCCCCACGGCGGGGATTTCGAGCCGGACGACGTCGCGCGAGAGGGGGTCGTCGCCGCTTCATCCGAGCGGCACCCGGAGGAGTGGAAGCGCGTTCTGATCGCCGTCGGACTCTCGCTCGGCGCCGGGACGGCCGTCGCTCTCAGCGCGTCATGGGTCGTCACGCGGTGGCGCGCCTTCGCCTCCCGCCGCGGCGGCGAGGAAATCGTCTGGGAGCTGGAGCTCCTCGCCGAGAGGACGCTCACCGCGCGCGGCGACACGAACTCCGTCCTCCGCTGCTACCGCGAGATGGTCGACCTGCTCAGCCGAAGGGAGCGGATCGCCCACGCGTCGCTGACGCCGCGGGAGTTCGCCGATCGCTTGAAGAATCTCGGTGTTCATACCGAAGCAATCGATCGGCTCACGCGGCTGTTCGAGCTGGTCCGCTACGGACACCGGGAGAGCGCGCCGTTCTCGGAACGTGCGGTGGCCGACCTCGAAGAGGTCCGCGGGGACACGCTCGCTCGGGAGAACTGACCATTCGTCCGGGTCCGGGGATTGCCGGAGTCTCTCGTAGGTGCTATTCTCTCCAGGTGTGGTGGTTCTTGCGACTCTGCGAAGAACGTGGAGTCGCCCTGCCGGAAAGGTGGTCCGAGATGCGGTACGGCAGTACCATCCACGACCGATGACGAGAACCACGCGCAACCTCACACTCCTGGCGTTCGCCGTCGTGCTGATCGGTCTCCTGTTGATTCTTGTGCCGAACCTGCAGCGGATCGAACTCCAGCCCGGAAAGTCGAATACCGTCCCTCCAGCAGGTGTGGAGACGTTCACACCCGACCTCGGCTCAAATCCTACCGGCGCTGGCTACTCAATCTTCCTGCAGATCCTGTTCATCGCCGCGCTTGGTTCCCTCGCGCTCATCGTGATTGGCGCGATCTTCAAGAAGGAGTTGCGGTACTACTTGATCGCCTTCGCGATCTTCTTCGGGCTCGCCCTTGGCCTTTACTACCTTCTGAAGCCAGGGGCCGAGCGGGTCGAGCCCGATCTGCACGTCACCGAATCCCCTGCCCTTCAGCTAATGGAAGATCGTCCCGTCCCGCCGGTCGGGGAGGAAGCGCCCATGCCGCCGCCCGGCTGGTCGTTCACCGCCGTGGCGATCCTCATCTCGATCGGCGTCGCCGTCCTACTGGCAATCGTCTGGGCGAAGCTCGCGCCGCGCTGGAGATCCCGCTGGAGGGACGACAAGTCCGAACTCGAAGAACTCGTCGAGACCGTGGTCTCGGCTGCCGACGAGATCCAGCTCGGCGGTGACCCGAGATCAGCCGTCCTCCGCTGCTACCGCGAGATGGTCCGCATCCTCTGTAGGAACCGGTCGATCGACCACGTCCACATGACCGCCCGCGAACTGGCCGACGCGCTCCACCGGGTCGGGTTCACCGCCGAGCACGTCGACCGGCTGACGGAGATCTTCGAGCTCGTTCGATACGGCAATCGCGGAGGCCGGGGTCTCGCCGAGCAGGCGATCGGCTGTCTCGAGGCGATCCGGGAGGCGTACGCGACGTGACGAGCAAGGCGCGGCTGATTCGATTCGCTGTTCCGGTATGCGTCCTCGCGATCGTCGTTGCCCTGACGCTCCTCCTGCTGTACCACGAGCCGCTTCGTCGGGCGATCCTCGAACCGGTCACGTGGATGATCAGCGACATCCGCCGGTCCCTCGCTGCGCTCCCTCAGGCCCTCCTCTGGGCGATCGGCCTGCTGATCGGCTGCGCCGTTCTCCTGGCAGCGTGGAGGCGGGCGCCGGACGAGACGAGGAAGCCAGAACCGCCCCGTTGGTCCGCTGTGAGGCCGCACAGCACGAACGCGATCGAAGCGCTGGCTCGAGACCTCGAGCGGTCGCCGAGGCGGCACGTCAGCCGGCTCCGGATCGTCCGGGAGCTGTCGGTCCTCGCCGTCCGGCTGATCGCCCAGCGGGAGGGGCTCTCGCTCGAAGAGGCGCGGAAGCTCCTGAACTCGGGGCAGTGGCCGGACGACCCCCGCGTCAGGCAGTTCTTCGCCACCCGTCCCGGCGGCGGGAGGGGCGTACCGAAGCATGATTTCCTCGAGGTCCTTGCGCATACGTTGGCCCACCTCGAACGGTATCGTCAGGAGGTCTAGATGCAGCTTCGTGAAGTCGGTGAGAAGGCAGACGGAATCATCCGTGAGGTATCGAAGGCGATCGTCGGCAAGGACGCCGTCCTCCGCCGCGTGATGATCGGCGTCCTCGCCGGGGGACACATCCTGTTCGAAGACTACCCTGGTCTGGCGAAGACGCTGATCGCCCGCTGCTTCGCGCAGGTTCTCGGCATCAAGTTCAGGCGGATCCAGTTCACGCCCGATCTCCTCCCAAGCGACATCACCGGGTCGCACATCTTCGACCGAGATCGGAGCGAGTTCGTCCTCGCGCCGGGCCCGCTGTTCGCCAACATCGTCCTCTCCGACGAGATCAACCGCGCGACGCCGAAGACCCAGTCCGCCCTCCTTGAGGCGATGCAGGAGGGGCAGGTCTCGATCGCCGGCGATACGCGACCCCTTCCGCAGCCGTTCGTCGTGGTCGCGACGCAGAACCCGATCGAGTACGAGGGGACCTTCCCCTTGCCCGAGGCACAGCTCGACCGCTTCATGCTCCGCCTCGGCGTCGGCTACCCGACCGCGGAGGAGGAGGCCGAGATCCTGCAGCGGCGCCTCGATCGCAAGCAGGACGACGTCGAGCTGGCGACCCTGAGCGCCGGCGAAGAGCTCCTCGCGATGCGTCGCGCCGTCGAGGACATCCTGGTCGACCCGGACATCGAGCGGTACATCGTCTCGATCGCCGCGAGCACCCGCTCCCACCAATCCGTTCTCGTCGGCGTCAGCCCGCGCGGCTCCCTCGCCCTGATCAAGCTCGCGCGCGCCAAGGCGGCGCTCGACGGACGGGACTTCGTGATCCCCGACGACGTCAAGGAGCTCGCCGCAGACGCGTTGTCGCATCGCCTGATTCTCAGTCCCGAGCTCTGGTCGAAGCGCGTGACCGACCGGGACATCATCGCTTCCGTCGTCGGGTCCGTCCCCGTGCCGAAAGTGTCGTAGCAATGCAGAGGCAGCTCCTCTTTCCACTCGGAATCGGATTCGCCCTCGTCGCCGTCGGCCTGCTCCTGTTAAACGGCTCGATCGTCGCGGCGGCAATTCCGCTGCTCCTGTTCGTCTCCGCCCGAATGCTCTCCGCGCCCCGACCGGCCGCCGTCGATCTGCGTCTCGAGCGGACCCTCGATCGTCTCCGCGCCGTCGAGGGCGACGAAATCGTCGTCGAGCTGACCGCGGAAAACGGGGGCAGGGGAATCGCCCTCCTCTCGATCGCGGACGGAACCCCGGCCGGCCTCGCCAGGATCGAAGGGCACGCGCAGTTTCTCGGACGTCTACCGGCCGGCGGAACCGAGACGGTCTCCTACACCGTCCGGGCCCAACGCGGGCTTCACGCGTTCACAGAGGTCCGAGTGCGCGTCTGGTCGCCTTGGGTTCTGGCGATGCGCGAGTCGCGCGTCCTCGTGGACACGGCCGTGAAGGTCCATCCTCGGTTCGAGCACCTCGATCCGATCACGATCCGACCGCAACGAACGCGGGCGTTCGCCGGACCGGTGCGGGCGAACCGCGGCGGTCAGGGCCTCGACTTCTTCGGGTGCCGCGCTTACACGCCGGGGGACGACGTCCGGCGGATCAACTGGCGGGCGTACGCGCGCCTCGATTCCCTGATCGTCAACGAATACGAACAGGAGCGAATCGCAGACGTCAACATCATTCTCGACGCCAGGGCGAAGTCCCACGCCCAGCTCGCCGAAGACACGACGTTCGACCACTCGGTCCGCGCCGCCGCCGGCCTCGCGTCGCACTTCCTCGAGCAAGGGAACAACGTCGGTCTCCTCATCTACGGCGAATACCTGCAATGGGTCTTCCCGGGGATCGGCCGGCTTCAACAGGAGCGGATTCTCGACGAGCTCGCCGAGGCGGGGCTGGGGGACAAGGCCGTGTTCGAGGAGCTGCGCTTCATCCCCGCGCGTCTCTTCCCGGCGCACTCGCAGCTGATCCTCGTGAGCCCGCTCGTCGACGAGGACGACATCGAGATCGTCGCGCTCCTCATCGACCGCGGGTACTCGATCCTGCTCGTCTGCCCGTACTCGATGAGCGTCGGACACGGCGATCGGCCGACCGTCGACCTCGCCACGAGAATCCTCGACCTGCGCCGGGACTTGTTCCTCGGTGGTCTGGCCGGTATCGGAGCGAGCGTGATCGACTGGCGGGTCGAACAGCCGTTCCGTGTCGCGTGCCGGCAGATCCACCACTCTCGGCTCCGGAGGTACCGGATATGAGGATCGCGTCGCTCCTCTTCTTCGAGACCGCTGCGGCGATCCTGGCCGCCGCGGGATTTCGATACGGCCTCACCGAGCTGGCCGCGGCCGGTCTCTGTCTCGGGGGATTCGCAGTCTTCGCCATCGCCTTCCTCAGGCCCGCCCTGCTGACGGCGTTGTTCGGTCTGTTCAGCGTCCTCGTCGGCGTGTTCGGTCTGTTTCACGTGCCGCCGCTCTTCTGTGCCGGTGCTCTGGCAGCGGCACTGATCGGTTGGGACACCGGACGGCTGGCCTCCCGGGGTGTGGATGCTTCGGCGCGTGATCGGTTCCGTTTCGCCCTCGCCTACGCGCTGCGCGCGGCTGGACTGGTCGGAATCGGAGTTCTCCTCGTCGCGGCCGCCGGGACGATCCGCCTCTCCCTGACGTTCGGCTCGGGGCTCGGGCTTTCCCTCGCCGTCCTCGTCCTCGCCGCTCTGTTCCTGCGAAGCCTCCGTCGCGCCGGACCGTCGGGCCGCGACGCGCCGACCGATCGCCGATGAGACGGGCGGCGGGGGAATAAACCCCCCCCCCGCGCGGTAGCAACCGCGGGGTTGGTTTAAAAACGGTTAAGGAACAAGCCC
>CAZFZM010000005.1:0-110062 GCA_964523545.1 uncultured Thermotogae bacterium | reverse complement strand
CGTGGTGCTCACGGCGGATCGGCCCTTCGAAGCCCAAGCCGCCGGCGCGCCGCACCGGCGGCCGGCGAGGCGCCGACCGATCGCCGATGAGAGGGGCGGGGGTATAATCTCCCGCCGCCCGTCGAGGTAGCAACGTCGTCTTTCGTTGAATCCGGTTACTGCAACATGCCGAGTTCTCCGCTGATCTGGCCGATGAAGCGCCCTTCGTCCGTGTAGCCGCTGATTTCGCCGCTCATCCCCTGCAGCGAAGACGTGTAGGCCGGATACAGCCGATAGGAGAAGGTCACGGTTTCGCCCGCCACGAACTGGCTCCCCCAGATCACTTCGAGCTTCTTGGTCTGCGGATTTGGATACGCGAACGCCCCGCCGGCGTCGACGACCTCGATCTGCCAGCCCGGCGGCATCGCCTCCTGGAAGCCGATCGCCGAGCATTCTGCCCTTACGCTGATCGTGATCAGCACGAGGATCGTGCCGTCGCTCTGGGCGAGAAGCTCTCGCACAGCGAACGCCGGGAGCGAGCCAACTAGGATTCCCTTTCGCCGGGTTGTCGCACGACCGCCGGCGTCCGTCACCGTCAGGACCACCTCGTAGTACCCGGGCGATGGGAAGGCGTAAGTCACCAGCGTCTCATCGGTTTCCATCTCGGGAACGCCGTCGGCGTCGAAGTCCCACGCGTAGCGGTACCCTTCCCCGTCGAGGCAAGACTGGCAGACCTCGAAGTTCACGATCTCAGCCACATCGGGATTGTAGATCGATGGATCGAAGTCGGCCTCGAAGGCACTGGCGGCGACCGCGAGAATCAGGATCGTTGCGATCGAGCCGGCAATACCGATCCATTTCCTGTTCATTCCCCCTCCTTTTCACTCGGGCGACGACCCGCTCAAGGGAGCGGGTCGTGCACCGAACTCCCAGTCAGCCAGTACGCAATCAGATCCTGTATCATCGCCAGGTCGATCGACTGGTTCCCCGTGTTCGGGACCGCGCCTCCGGATACCCACAGCGACACGGCGTACTGGATCTGATCGAAACCGATCGTTTCGCCAAGGTGCGGATCGATGGCCTCTGCAGCGACGTCCCAACGGGAGATCACTACGGGGACCGACAGCACCGAAGTGGCCGTCACTCGATCCTCGCCCGAGATCGCCTGCGAGAACCGCGGCGATGAGCTTCCCATCTTGCCGCTGATCGTCGCCTGCAACGTCTCACCGACACTTGCCGGCGCGGTCAGCGTGTAGCGGATCTCTCGCTTCGAGTTGACGCCGTCCGGGATGAACTTCTCGAGGAACAGCCATTCGATCGTCTCCCCGTTCTTCCGCAGCGTCGCCCCGTCGTTCTCGATCGAGGCGAACGTCCATCCCATCGGGATCGTCTCGGTGATCGACAGCCCGTTGAGCGTCGTGTTCAATTCGAGCTTCAGCGTCACTTGGACGACGCCGGAAGGGATCGTCCAGTCGTCCGGCAGGCCGGTCTCGATCGTTCTCAGTGACGTGACCGGAGCGATGACGTTGATCGTCTTCTCCATCGCCGTCTGGGCGCCCTGCTCGTCGACAACGGTCAGCACGACGAGATGTTCCCCCGGCTCGTCAAAGGTGTGCTCGACCTCGGGGACCTCCGTCGTCTCGTCGACGAGACCGTCTCCGTCGAAGTCCCACAGGTACCATACGATCGAGTCGTCCAGATCGTAGGAGCCGCTCGCATCGAGCAGGATCTCCACACCGACGCGCGGCCGGTCGGCCGTCATGATGTCCGCGTCGACGTCCGCAACAGGCTCGCTTCTCCTCGTGCTGAAACTCGCATAGGGAGGCGTGTTCCCGATCGTAACGTCGACCGCGAAGACTCCGGACACGGCGCCGTAGTTGTCGGTTACGGTGAGCCGAATCGTGTACGTCCCTTGCTCGACGAACCGATGCTCCGGGTTCCGCTCCATGCCGACCGATCCGTCGTCGAAGTCCCACTCCCACAACACGATCTCGAGATCGTCCTGTGGGTGGAACGATTGATCGGCGAACACCACGATGTCCGCTGTCGTTGGTTCGATCGGTGAGTAGTCGAACGCAGCCACAGGCGGAAAAGGTTCCGCCACATCGACGTCCATCACATAATCAGTCGAAACACCACCGAGATCGTCCACCACGGTCATGCGGACCGTGTACACTCCGCTCTCCGCGTACCGATGTGCCGGGTTCTGTTCGAGGCTCACGCTGCCGTCACCGAAGTCCCAATGCCACGCCACGATCTCGCCAGCGTCCGTGGCATCCTCTGAGAGGTCGGTGAACTCGATGACGTCAATCGTCGTCGGAGCCTCTGGCTCATATTCGAAGCTCGCGATCGGAGGCCAGTTGACCACCGGAATCGAGATCGAGCCGACGACGCCTCGGAAGTCGGCGTACGTCAACAGCGAATCGGCCTCACGAGCCCAGGCCCCGGTTTCGAGCGCCTCGATCTGCATTTCGATCGTGATCTCTTGTCCGATCGCCAGCTCGACGATCTGCCAGATCACCGATGTCGATCCGTCCGATAACGTCTCCACCTTGGACGGAGTTGGACTCGCCGAGACGAAGCGCAGGCCCTCCGGGAGTCGCTTGTCGATCCGAATCTCGCTCGCCGCGATGTCGTCCTCGAAGTGGTCACCGATCGCTTGAAGCGCTTCGTCGGACGGGCGGCGGTAGAACAACCCGTCCGTCTCAGAGGCGAACGCCTGGAGGAGATTCTGGTTGATCAGGTTGCCGATCCCCACGGAAACGATGTGGATCCCGGTCTCCGCGGCGATCTCGCCCTCTGCCGACGGATCGAGACCCGTGTTGCTCTGCCCGTCAGCGAGCAGGATCTCGGCCAAGATCGCGTCGTCACGTCCGACCTGAAGAAGCTCCCTGCGGGCCATCTGCATTGCCAGACCGAGCGCCGATTTCCCGCCGACCGCCAGATCCGCGATCGCCGTCTTCAGCGCCGTTCGATCGGACGTAAAGGGGACCTCGAGACGCGCCGTCGTTGCGAACGAAACGAGCGCGAGCCGATCCTCGTCGGAGAATCGATCGATCAGATCGAACGCGAAGGACTTGGCGGTCGCCAGATCGGCCGTCGCGGATACGTCGATGATCAACACGCAGTCGATCGGATACCCGTTCTCCGGCCCGAGCCCCTCGATGTGGAGCGTGACGTCCGCGAGGCCCGGCTCGCCTCCGAGTCCTGTGACCTCCTGGTCTTCGCTCCACTCGACCGTCTGGTTCACGTAGACGGACTGCCCAACGGCGACCGCCCACGACATCATCAACACGCCTATCAGGAAAAGGAGGGCGGCGAGAGGCCTCCCTCTCGCCGCGCAGCTGGTCGTTCTCATTCGTATCATCCCCTTAGACGGATTGCGCTACGTGAGCAGCACACATCAACCGTCGCAGGTCGACGTCTCTGGATCACACGGCCCATCGGGCGCGCTTGGAAGCGGATCACAGATGTTCGTGTTCGTCAACCAGTAGGCGATGATCTCTTTTAGCGTGTGGTAGTCGACCGTCTGGTCGCACGTCCGAGGGACGACCTCGTCCTCAAGCCAGAAGGCGATCGCCCGCTGGACCTGCTGGAACGAGATCTTGTCCGACAGCGTGATGTCCAGTCGATCGTTCTCGACATCCCACCGCGAAATCGCGACGATCACCGATACGCAGTCGCTGACGTCGACCCCCGAGTCTCCCGTCACCACTGTCTCGAGACACGGCAGCGCCGCATCGACCACGCCGTACAGGTCGGTGCTGGTGGCGTAGCACGGATCGCTCGCCGCGATCTCGATCGCCTCCGTCTGCGGCACCTCGACCTGGTAGATGATCGTCTTCACCGTGCCTGCCGGGACCTTACTCGGGAAGACCCACTCGATCCTCGAGGCCTTGTAGTAGAAGCCTCCGTTGTCGATCGGAATGACCTTCCATCCTGTCGGAAGCTCTTCCTTCAGCCCGACGCCGTAGAGGTCCTGGTCCGCCCAGATCTCGACCTTGACGGTGAACGTGCTCCCCGCCTTGTCCCCGCCGGGCCCGTAGTAGTTCAGCAGGATGTTGTTGCACGGAACCGGGGTGTTGATCGTCCGCACGGCCGTTACGTTGGTTTGCGGAACGAGCGGGAGCGGGAGATCGACCGGCGTACACGTGTACGCGTAGGCCGAAAGCTCCTTCATCATCTCGAGGTCGATCGTCGCGCCTTGCGTCCACGGAACGATCTCGCTGAACTCCCACATCTCGAGCGCCCGCGTCAGCTGCTTCGCCTCGATCTTCTGTGACAGGCGAAGGTCGATCGTGTCTTCGGTGTCGAATCCGATCCGCGGGACCAAGTGGGCGATCGCCGTCTTCAGGTTCAGCGCGTCGGTCACCTCGATCTTGGTGTCCCCTTCGATCGGAAGCTCCATGTACGGGGTCATCGCCTGGAACGTTCCGCTGAGGGTGAAGCAGACCGGGAGCGTCGTCGCGATCAGATTGTCGCTTTCCGGAACGGTCAACTCGTACGAGATCACCTTCGTGGTCCCGGCCCGAATCTGATCAACGAAGACCCACTGGACCGTCGATCGCTTGAACGCCGCTCCGGCGTTCTCCAACGGCTTGATCGTCCAGCCGATCGGCAGGACTTCCTGGAGACCGACACCGGCCAGATCGACGTCCGGCTCGATGCGGATGACGACCAAGAACGTGCTGCCAGGCAGGGCCTGCACCGTCGAGATCGTCCGTGTCACCGACACCGCAAGCTCGTTGACATCGATCGTCAATGACGTTCGCGCGATCGCTCCTTCGTCGTCCGTCGCTCGGAGGGTCACGGTCTTGAGGCCGGCCGTTCCGAACGTGTAGCTCACGACGGGATCCGTCGTCGCCTGGTCGAACAGGCCGTCTCCGTCGAAGTCCCACTCGTATGTCTCGATCCTTCCGTCCGGATCGAACGAGCCGGTCGCGTCGAACGTGATCTCCTCATTGATGTGCGGTTCCATCGGAGAGATGAAGAACGCGACCTCGGGAGGCTGGTTCGGCGTGCCGGCGACGATGACCGGATCGATCAGGTTCAGCAAGATCTCGTCGGACCCGAGGGCTCCGGACAGGAACTTCACCTGGGTGATCCCGGAGGTGAACTGCGGGAACAGCGTGAGCTCGAACTCGAGGCCGAGCGGCCCGAGGACCATTCCGTCCCCCCGCGCTTCGTCCCACGTCCACGCGATGTTCCCCGTCGGCGGAGTCAAGGCCCATGTGTCACGGAAGTCCGTCGCGTCGTCCTGCACGATGAAATCGGCACCCGCGGGAACACCGGACAGCGTCATCGTCGTCGAGCCGGCCGTTCCGGCCGGGCCGCCGAGGAGGACGAACAGGGAAAGCTGGCCGCTCAAGGTGTCCTGATACAGGAACAGGATCGCCGTGTTCGGCTCTTCGTACCCCGTCGCTGCCTGCATGTTCGTCAGGTTGTAGAACTCGGCAGCGCCGCCGGGGTTCTCCAACGGCATGATCTGAACTCGCGTCTCCCCCTGACTGACAGTGTAGAAGCCCTCTCCTTGTCCCGCACCCGGTATCGGAATGAGGAGAACGACCGCTGCCAGAAGGAAGGAAAGGCCAAGACTGACCTTACGCACCTTCATTGCTACCTCCTTTGTTGACATGCTCATCTCTTATCGCCATCAAAACAGCAATCCATCCTCACTTTAGCAGATGCCCGCCTCTCAAGTCTGTAACACTGATTACGGTGTCCCCCGCCTCCTTTCGTCGTTTCCGGCCTATCGTTCACAGTGCCACAGCGAGTTGGTAGAGAGCCGAGTCGATTGCCCCCTTCGCTGCCTCCACCGGATCGGCTGTCAGCAGGGACAGAAGCGGATGATCCTCGTACGTAACCGTGGTCGAGAATTCGACGTCACCCTGCGGACTGAACACGGTCGCAAACAGGGCGACCGTCGCTTCCTTCTCAATCCCCATCAGAAGCCCGAGCGGACTGATCAGGACCTGAAGCGACGCGTTCAGGAACGAGGTCGCTCCGAGCAGTAGAAGAGATCGCTCCGGCTTGTACGAAAGCTCATTCTCCCAACGGACGACGCGTAGGATGATCACGTGATTGGCCCCGAGCGCCTTGGCGAGCTGGCGCATCCCTTCGACGGTAATGGAGTTACCGACGTACGTATTGGTGAGCCGCTGTGCATACATCAGCTCGCCCTGCGTGCAGACGCTGGTGCCCGTGATCACCGAGCACCGCTGATACGCGTAGTTCCTTATGATCTCGAGATCCGACGCCGGCACCGGCGCGGCGGCCTGAACGAAGACCGCCACCTTCTGGCGTTGGCCGAATCCACTGATGGCAACCGAGGCGACGACGAACAGGACAACGACGATCACCACAACCCCTCGTAGACGGTTCATCATTCTTTTCCCCCCACCCGGATTCCGTGTTGCTGCTTCGGAATGGAGTCTAGCTCCGGGTCGGGGACGCGGACAGGAAGGGTGTCGAGACCCTCTTCCGACTTTGTCTAGGGGATTGTGGACAGATGTCCGAACTGAAGGGAAACCAGGTCTGAACTAGATCTCCAGCTCTTTCGGCTGCTGCGCCCCGTGCGGATGCGACGGCCCCTCGTAGACCTTCAATTTGCGGAGCATCCGACGGCCGAGCTTGCTCTTCGGGAGCATCCGACGGACGGCCTCACGCACCGGAAGCGTCGGGCGCCGCTCGATCAACCGACGGTACGTCATCTCCTTCAGCCCACCGATGTACCCGCTGTGACGCTGAAAGAGTTTCTTGTCCCACTTTTCGCCGGTCAGATCGATCTTCTCGGCGTTGACGACGATCACGTAGTCGCCGGTGTCGACGTGCGGCGTGTAGATCGGCTTGTGCTTCCCCTGCAGGATCACCGCGATCTCCGACGCCATTCGACCGAGCCGCTTCCCTTCCGCGTTGACGACGAACCACTCCCGGTCCCAGCTCGTTCCCATCTCCTCGTTCTTCGCGACGTATGTCCGTTGCATCCTGAAGCTCCTTGGTGACCACCGATTGAGGGAGGGATTATATCGAGGGGATTTCGCCGTTTCAAAGCCCCCGATAGATCGTCGCTTCCGGCCCCGGGCCGGTGGAGACGATCTCGATCGGGGCGCCGGCTGCCTCCTCGATGGTCTCGACGTACGCCGTGGCAGCGGGGGGCAGATCGCCGATCGCGTCGATCCCGTCGAGCGGTTCCTTCCAGCCCGGAAGGGTCTCGTAGATCGGCTCGCAGCCCTCGAGAATCTCGCCGGAAAGCGGGAACCGGACGATCTCCCGCCCTTCGTAGGAATACGCCCGGCAGACCTTGATCTCGTCGCAGCCGGCCAGGACGTCGATCTTCGTCAGCGCGAGGTCGGTCGCCCCGTTGAGGGCGACGGCGTAGCGGAGCGCGACCAGATCGAGCCAGCCGCACCGCCTCGGCCTTCCGGTCGTCACGCCGAACTCGCCGCCCCGTTCCCGGAATCCCTGGCCGATTTCGTCGTCGAGCTCGGTCGGAAACGGCCCCGCGCCGACGCGGGTCTGGTACGCCTTGACGACCCCGAGGCGCTGGGTGACGCCCGGCTCGGGGATCCCGACCGAGTTGCCCAAGCCGGCGTACGTCGTCGACGACGAGGTGACGTACGGGTACGTCCCGTGGTCAACGTCGAGGAGCGTTCCCTGGGCGCCCTCGAAGAGGACCGCCTCCTTCTTCGCGAGGGCCTCAGCGATCGCCGCGGTCGCGTCCCCAACCGAGCCGACGAACGGCTCCGAAACCCGGAGCAGCTCTTCGGTCAGGGCGGTGACGTCGAGCGCGCCGACCTCCTCGCTCTCCGGCCACTGTCGCTTCAGCAGGTCGAGTCGCCAATCGAGCCGTTTCGCCAGCTGCTCCGGTCGCAGGAGGTCGCCGGCCCGGATCCCGATCTTCGCCGCCTTGTCGCGGTATGTCGGCGCGATCCCCCGACGGGTCGTACCGAAGTGCGCTCCGCTTCCCTCGAGCTCTTCGAGGAGCCGGTGATACGGGAGGATCAGATGGGCGTTCTCGGCGATCAGCAGCTTGGGCGTCCACCCCACGTGGGCGGAGATCGTCTCGACTTCCTCGCGGAGGACCTCAAGATCGATGACCATTCCCCCTGCGAGAACGTTGACCGTGTCAGCGTAGAAGACGCCGGCAGGGACCAGGTGCGTCCCGAACTTCACCCCGCGGTCGATCACGGTGTGGCCGGCGTTCGGCCCGCCGTTGAACCGGACGACCATGTCGGCCTCCCTCGCCAACAGGTGGGTGATCTTTCCCTTCCCCTCGTCCCCCCACTGCAATCCGAGCACCGCGGTCGCCACTTCGGCCTCCTCTAGTCGTTCGCGACCTTGTCCACGCGAGACAGACCGATGGTGATCGTCTCGCCGTCCAGATCGAGTTCCTCCGTGTGCTCCGCGCCCTCGGCGACTCCCTCGGTGATCGTCGTCGCGAGCACTTCGGCGGCGATCTCTTCGTGGTTCGCCTCGACGGCCTCCCGCAACGTTGCGCCGGCAACGTATCCCAATTCGATCCGGTCGGTCACCTCGAACCCGGCCTCCTTGCGCGCAAGCTGGATACGGTGTACTAGCTCACGGAAGACTCCCTTCTTGCGAAGCGCACCGTCGATACGCTTGTCAAGAAGAAGATGCACGTCGTTCCCCCTGGATGCAACGAAGCTCGGTGACATCGTCGGCACGTACTGTACGTCCTCTGGCTTCACCTCAACTTCCTTGCCATCCAGTTCGAAGCTGACAGGACCCTCCTCCAATGCCTTGGCCAGTTTCCCTGCCTGCTGAGCCTTGATCCAGTCTCCTGCAGGTTGGCTCAGTGGGCCGAGTCTTGGTCCTAGAGTCGCGAAGTTGGGGCTGGGGTTCTTCTCGTAGTGTTCGAGAGCAGATTCCACAAGCTCAATTGCCTCAACGTTCAGTTCTCGCTGGATGAGCTCCTGGATCTCAATCGCGAGGCACTTGGGGCCGGTTCCTTCAAGTTCAACAATGATCCGTGATAGCGGCTGACGAACCTTGATCTGCGAAGTGTTACGCGCTTGGTGTCCCATTGCCACGACGTCTCGTGCCCTTGCCATCTCGGCCTCGAGCTCCGCATCGATCTTCGCCTCATCAGTCACTGGGTACGCGCAGAGGTGCACCGACTCCGGGTCACCTTCCGCTCTGAGATTTGCGTAGATCGATTCGGAGAGGAACGGTACAAACGGCGCGAGGAGCTTGCACAGCGCCAGTAGAACGTTCCGCAGTGTCCGGTACGCGAAGATCTTGTCGCCTTCCATTCCGCCGCGCCAGAACCGCCGGCGCGACAGGCGGACGTACCAGTTCGACAGGTCGTCGACGAACGTCTCCAGCGCCTCCGTCGCACTGACGACATCGTAGCCGTCGAGCGCTTCGACGACGGCATTCGTCGTCGCCCCAAGTCGCGAGTCGAGCCATCGGTCGAGGACCGACGGGGCCTCCTCCGACGCGTCGTGCTCCTTCGGATCGTACCCGTCGATCGACGCGTACAACGCGAAGAAGTCGTACGTGTTGCGGATCGTGTCGAGGAACCGATACAGCGGCTCCCCGACCCCTTTCTCGGACAGGCGCCGCGTCTTCCACGGCGTGCTCGTCGAGTAGAGAAACCAGCGGATGCAGTCAGCGCCGTACTTCCCGATCAGATCCCACGGGTCGAGGACGTTCCCCTTGCTCTTGCTCATCTTGAAGCCGTGCTCGTCGAGGCCGAGGCCGGTGCTGACGCAGTTTCGATACGGCGCCTCGCCGTGGACGATCGTGCTCGTCGCCAGCAGCGTGTAGTACCAGCCGCGCGTCTGCTCCATCGCCTCGCAGATGAAGTCGGCGGGAAATTGGTCGCGGAACGTCTCTTCATTCTCGAACGGGTAGTGCCACTGGGCCGTGTGCATGCTTCCCGAATCGAACCACGTGTCGATCACGTACGGGACGCGCGTCGCCGTTTCGCCGCACGCCGCGCAGCGAATCGTCACGCCGTCGATGTACGGTCGGTGCAGCTCGACGTCCCTCGCTCGTTCCGGGTCGGTCGCCCGTTCGACGAGCTCCTCGCGGCTCCCGACGCACGTCACTTCGCCGCAGGCGCCGCAGAGCCAGAGGTTGAGCGGCGTCCCCCAGTAACGGTCGCGAGAGAGCGCCCAGTCCTTCAGGTTGGCGAGGAAGTCGCCCAATCGCCCCTCTCCCACGTGCGTCGGATACCAGTTGATCTTGGCGTTGTTCTCGATCAACCGGTCCTTGACCGCCGTCGTCTGCACGTACCACGAGTCCATCGCGTAGTACAGCAACGGCGTCTCGCACCGCCAGCAGAACGGGTACTCGTGCTCGTACGACTCGGAGCGATAGATGATTCCCCGCTCGGCTAGATCGTCGACGATCACCGGGTCGGCGTCCTTGACGAACTCTCCTGCGCAGAGCGGGAACGCCCCGGTGAAGTGTCCCTCGAGATCGACCGGCTGGACGAACGGGAGCCCGACCTCCTGCCCGAGTCGGTAGTCGTCCTCACCGAAGGCGCTGGCGATGTGGACGATCCCGGTTCCGTCCTCCATGTTGACGAAGTCGGCGGCGTACACGCGATGCGCCGTCGGCTCTTCCGTCAGCCGGTACGGCGGCTCGTAGCGAACGCCGACCAGATCGCTCCCGAGAAGCTCGCGCACCACACGGACGTCGTCACCGACGAGCGCCGCGTCGAGCAGGCTTCGGGCGAGGATCAACCGCTCGCTCCCGGTCTCCACCTCGGCGTAGACCGCATCGGCCGCGACGGCCAGCGCCACGTTCGCCGGCAGGGTCCACGGCGTGGTCGTCCAAGTCAGAAGCGACGTCTTTCCCTCGACCTCCACGTCGTAGGCCGCCCCGTCGTCGGAGACGACCGGCATCCGGATCGTGACCGACGGGTCGTCGACCGTCTGATACCCCTGCGCCACCTCGTGGCTCGAGAGCCCGGTGCCGCACCGCGGGCAGTACGGGAGCGTCTTGTGCCCCCGGTAGAGGAGGCCACGGTCGAACATCGTCTTCAGTTCCCACCAGACGGTCTCGATGTAGCCGTCGGTGTAGGTGACGTACGCGTTTTCCAGATCGATCCAGAAGCCCATCCGATCGATCATGCGTTCCCATTCGCCTTTGTAGCGCCAGACCGACTCCTTGCACTTCTCGACGAACCGCTCGACGCCGTACGCCTCGATCTCCGGCTTGCTGTCGACGCCGATCTCCTTCTCGACCTCGAGCTCGACCGGGAGGCCGTGCGTGTCCCAGCCGCCCTTCCGGGCGACGTAGAAGCCCTGCATCGTCTTGTATCGCGGGAACAGGTCCTTGTAGACCCGCGGCATCAGGTGCCCGAAGTGCGGCATCCCGTTCGCCGTCGGCGGCCCCTCGTAGAAGACGAATCGAGGACCGTCTCGTGTCGCCGCAAGCGTCCGATCGAACGTTCCGTGCTCGCGCCAAAACGCCAGCACTTCTTCCTCTCTCGCAATCGGGCCCTTCTTCAGCTTCTCGTACCGCTTCATCGCTCGCTCTCCTCGCCAACACACCCCGTCCCGAAGTTCGCCGCACATCTCATCACGAATGGAAACGCGGAAACGCCCCTAGCGGGGCTCGGGAATATAGATCAGAAGCGGTTGATTTCGATTTGTCAGACGGTTCATGGCCCGATCACGCGCCATCATAGCAGCCGAGAATCACGGCGTCAAGGGACGTTCGGGCGTCACAACGGGGCGGAGCTCGCTGTCGTACGAGACGGGTCGGCCGGCTACACGCCTTCCCGATCGAGATACTGTAGGATCGCTTCAACGACCAGGTAGTTGACGGATCGATCGCGCTTCTCCCCGAGCCTCATCAGACGTTCGATGACCTTCACCTGCTGCGCCTTCTCGGGGACGTAGAGCGAAATGGTCTGCGTCGTTCGCTTCGTTGGCATGTTCCCTCACCTCGCTTCACAACCGATTCTGCCTTACGTTCTTGCGTTTCAGTCAAGCGAGGCTCACGGCTTTCCGAATCGCGATCGATGGGCTCCGCCGGGCGATTCTCCGGCGACACGCCGTCCCAGCGCCGCGCCGACATCGCTCACCTCTCACGGGTTGACGAAGATCACATCACGCGCGCCCACCGTCCATGGAAACGGTCGAGCTCCCGGTCTAGTCTCACCGCATGAGGGAAGCAAGCTGTCTGCGTACGTCGCGGTGGGCGACCGTCGGAATCGTGTCCATGAGCGTGCTCGTCGCCCTCTCCGGGTGTCTTTTCCAGTCCGATCCGGTCGCCATCCTTGCTAGCTCAGTCGTCAGTGGTCCGGCGCCTCTGACGATCGGCTTCGATCTCTCCTACAGCATGCACCCGAAGGGGCGGCCGCTGACGTACGCCCTCGACTTCGGTGACGGATCCGAATCGGCCGACGGGACCGAGTTCGGCATCATCGTCCAGCACACCTACGAGGAGGGAGGCGTCTACGAAGCGGTCCTGACGGTCACCGACGACAACGGGCGCTGGGCGACCGCCTCCCTGACGATCACCGTCAGCGCCGAGGGACCCGAGGTGGGGATCGAGGTCGGGATGACCGCCCCCGACTTCACCGCCCCCACGACCGACGGGGGCGAGTTCACCCTCTCCGATGCGCGGGGCCAAGTCGTTCTGCTCGACTTCTGGGGGGCGTGGTGCTCGCCGTGCAGGAGAAGTCTTCCGCACCTTGCTGAACTGCTGGCGACCTACGGAGAGGACGGCGTCATCGGCGTGCTGATCAGTACCGACACGGTCGAGCAAGACTCGATCGATTTCCTGTCGCAGAACGGCTACACCGACTTCGTCTCCGTCTGGGAACCGGGGGGAAGGTACACACCGGTCGCGGAGCTGTACGGCGTCCTCAGCGGAGGAAACGTGGGGATCCCCCATACGTTCGTCCTCGATCGCCAGGGCGTGATCCGCTGGGTCGGCCACCCGCTCGACCTTCTGGCCGAAATCGTCGAATCGCTCCTGTAAATCGACGCCCCCTCATTCGGCTGGATTCGCGATCGAATCACGCCAGTGTCGCAACCAGTGGACAACCAGCCCCGAACCGACGAGCCCAAGAACGCTTCCGAACGGGAAGACCGCCCCGACGCCGAACGCATCCGAGACCGCGCCGAACGCCATCGGCCCGATCATCTGCCCCAACGCGAACGACGAACCGTGTAGGCCGGCGAGCGTCGCCATCCCGTGCGTCCGACCGAGCTCGGTCCGGATCGCGAGGACCGACGCGCGGGAAAGGGCGGAGAGCGTGCCCATGGCGAACATCACCAGGACGATCTCCCACGTCGTACGAACGAACGGGATCAGGACCAGCAGGAGCGGAGCCCCGATGCTCCCAACCAGGATCTGCGGAAGCCGCTTGAAGCGATCGGCCAAGTACCCGAACGGGATCTGCAGGAGCCCACCGGCGAAGAAGTAGGCCGACAACACGGTGCCGACCTCCGCCTCGCTCCAGCCGATGACCGACACGGCGAACAGTGGGTAGAACGCGGAGAACCCCTGTCGCCAGAACCCTCGCGTCGCGAAGTACGCCACGATCCCCTTCACCGCCGAGCGTTTCAGGATCCGCGGCAGCGGGACGAGTTCCGGTTCCTCCCTCTCTCCGGTTGCCCGTCGCCCGTGGTCGCTCGGGACCGTCCTCCAAACGAGCAGGAGCGCGACGAAACTGAGCCCGCCCATCGCCCCGAACGCCGCGTGGTAGGACCAGATTGCGCTCAGCTGGCCTCCGAGGAGCGGCCCGAGGGCCACGCCGAAGAACATCGCCGCGTACAGGAAGTTGATCGTCCTCCCTTCGCGCCCCTTCGGCGTGATGTCGCCGACGTAGGCCTGGGCGATCGGCGTCACCATCACCGACGCCGCTCCCTGCAGAAATCGAAACGCAGCGAGTTCCCAGATACTCCCGGCCAGGACATAGAGGACCGAGATCGCCGAGAACGCCCCGAGCCCGACGAGCATGATCCGCTTTCGGCCGACCCGATCGGAGAACCGTCCGATCCACGGCCCGAGGAGCGACCGAGAAATCGAGAACGCGGCGAAGACGAAGCCGATCGTGACGCCGCTCGCACCGAACGTGTCGGCGTAGAGCGGCAGGATCGGCGCGATGATCCCGATCCCGAGCATGGTGACGGCGACCGCGACGAACAGACTGGCGAACGTGCGCCACATCGGCGTACCCACCCCCGATCCCGCTCAGCTTACTCAGCCCGCGCTCGTCCCTCCAGCACGCCTCTCCCTTCGGCGGCGGCCGCTTGGGGGACGAGACGGTGCCGACACGGTCGGTTGCTGCGATGGAGGGAGTCTCATAGTATCTGGCACGTCGGACACGAAATCGAAGGAGGTTCGATGAAGGAGAAGCTGGCCGCGATGGCAGCGGAGCTCCCGGTGGATTACGCGGACATTCGGTACGAGGAGAACCGGAAGGTCCGGATCCTCTACGAGGGGAAGAAGCTGAGCGAGGTCGCATCGACCGAATCGGCCGGCGGCCACGTTCGCGCCTACGCCGACGGGGGGAAAGCGATCTCGTCCTTCTCCGCCCCTGAGCGCGCCGGGCCGATCGCCGAGTCGACCTGTACCTCGGCGTCGCTCGTGGGGAAGCTCCGAGAGAAGAAGCTCCGAGTCGCCGACGCCCCGACCGTCACCGACGCGTTCCTTCTGTCGCCGGCGCAGGATCCGCGGCGGATTTCCCTCAAAGAAAAGCTCGATCTCGTGGCCCACTACAACGGCATCATCCTCGGCGAGCCGAACGTCATCACGACACAGACGTACTACGACGAGTTCGGCTCCCGGCGCGTCTTCGTCAACAGCGACGGCTCGGCGATCGAGTACGAGCTGCTCAACTGCGGGATCGTCGGCTTCATCGTCGCCAAGAAGGGAGACGTCGTTCAGCGGGTTCGCTTCGCGTTCGGCGGCTGCGAGGACTACGGAAGACTTCTCGCCCGCGAGGAGGAGCTGAAGGCGCGGATCGCCAGGGCGTGCGAGCTCCTCGACGCCGAGCCGGTGAAGGCCGGCGTCTTCCCCGTGATCCTGGATCCGAGCGAGGCCGGCGTGTTCATCCACGAGGCGTTCGGACACCTCTCGGAAGGGGACGGTCTCCAGAACAATCCGGCGTTCCGGGCGCGTCTGCAGATGGGGACGAAGCTCGGACGACCGATCCTCTCGGTCAGCGACGATCCGACCCTCGAGGGGCGACCGGGCCACTTCATCGTCGACGACGAGGGGGTTCGCGGCGTCAAGACGCGGCTGATCACCGAGGGCGTCCTCACCGGCCGTCTCCACTCGCGCGAGACCGCGGCGGAGTTCGGCGAGGACCTCTCCGGGAACATGCGAGCGGTCGACGTCCAGTACACGCCGCTCGTCCGGATGTCGAACATCTTCATCGAGCCGGGCGAGTCCTCGTTCGACGAGCTGATCGCGTCGATCGACAACGGCTACTACCTCGTCGGCGCCAAGGGCGGACAGACCTCCGGCGATCAGTTCACGTTCGGATCCCAATGGGGCTTTCGGATCGAGAAAGGCAAGCTCGGACCGATGGTTCGCGACATCAACATGAGCGGCGAGCTGTTCTCCACGCTGCAGGCGATCTCGATGGTCGGCGACGACCTGACCTTCGGCGAGCGAGGCGGATGCGGAAAGGGATCCCCGATGCAGACGAACCGCAAGTCAGGAACCGGCGCTCCGCACATCAAGATCGACGCCGTGACGATCGGAGGTGTCTAGATGCATCCACTGATTGAGTCCGCGAAAGGGACCGTCGATCAGGCCGAGCTCTACTGGAGACGGCGACACACGATCAGCGCCCTCTATCAGAACTACCGCCTCCAGCAGGTCGAGGAGAACGACCTCTCCTCCGTCGCCCTACGGGTGATCGAGGACGGCCGGCTCGGAAGCACGTACGGCGTCTTCCCGGAAGCCGAAACGCTCCTCGACGACGCGCGCGCCGCCGCCCGATACGGCGACGGGGCAACCTTCTCGTTTGCCCCGACGGCCGATTACCCTTCCGTCCGTACCTACGACGATCGGACGGCCGGAGCGACGAGCCAGGATCTGGTCGACCTCTGCGAAGCGGTCAAGGAGCGGATCCACAAGGAACTCCCGGACATCCCGCTGATCATCCGCGGTCAGGTGGACACTTCCCACCTGCTCGTCGAATCGACGGAGGGCGCCGGCGACGAACTCCGAGCAACGAACTACACGATCGGATTCGGCGCACCGTTCCGAGGCGTCGGGACGGCGATCATCAAGGGGCAACGGTCGATCTCCCCGTTCGAGGTCGACGAAGCCCTCGTCGACGAATTCGTCGAGTGGTACCGGTGGGGCGACGACACGTCGACCCCGTCGACCGGGCGCCTCCCGGTAATCCTCGCTCCCGAAGCTGCGTTCCTGTTCCTTCTCCCGCTGCTGATGGGCGTCAGCGGGGACCTCGTCTCGAAGAAGACGTCGCCGCTCGTCGGCAAGGTCGGACAGCCGATCCTCTCCGAGAAGCTCACCGTGCTCGACGATCCGCTCGCCGACGGCGACCCGAGCGCGCGCCCGTTCGACGACGAAGGCGTCCCGTGCGCCACCCAAGCGATCGTCGAGAACGGTGTCCTGAAGGACTACATCGTCGACCTCAGGTCCGGCGCGGCGCTTCAGCGGCCGTCGAACGGGCACGGCTTCAAGGAGGCGCTGTTCGGCGGTGGGTCCGAGACGCCTCCCACGCCCTGGTTCGCAAATCCGGTCATCGGGGCGGGCGAGGAAAGCTGGCGTGACCTCCTGTCTGGATTGAAGGAGGGCCTCCTCATCACCAACGGGATGGGCTTCCATTCCGGGAACTACCCGCAGGGGCAGTTCGCCGTCCAGGCCGTCGGCTACCACATCGTCGGCGGCAAGGTCATCGGCCGCCTCGACAAGACGATGATCTCCGGCAACATCTACGAGGACCTTCGCAAGGTTCGCGCCGTCAGCCGGGAGCGGCGGCGCGCCTTCTCCGGTCTTCGCTCGGTCGGCATGGCCCCGTACGTCCTCGTCGACTCCCTCCAGGTCGCCGGGAAGTGACCCGACGCCGCCCTCGTTCCAACCCCGGGTGCGGCCGGTCCCTCCACCGTGTGAGTTTGTCCCCTCCCGACCGACCGAGTATCTTCCTTCGCAGTACACTGCAAGGAACGGAGGAGCATGCCCAAACTTCACGTCATCGAGCATCCCCTGATCCAGAGCAAGCTGACTCGCATGCGCGACGAGCACACCGACAACGAGGCGTTCCGCCGTCTCCTCGAGGAACTGACCGCGCTGATGGTCTACGAAATCACACGCGACTACCCACTGCGTGAGATCGAGATCGACACGCCGCTCGAGCCGACGACGGGCCGTGTTCTCGACGTGCCGATCGTCCTGGCCCCGATCCTCCGAGCCGGCACCGGGATGCTTGGCGGGGTGTTGAACCTCGTCCCGATGGCCAAGGTCGGCCACATCGGCTTGTATCGCGACCCGGCGACGCTGCAGCCGGTCGAGTACTACTGCAAGCTCCCGCCGGAGCTCCCCAACGCGCAGGTGATCCTCGTCGATCCGATGCTTGCCACAGCAGGAAGCGCGATCGCGGCGACGGACATCATCAAGCGGGAAGGCGGAGAGCGGATCCAGTTCCTCTGCCTCGTCGCGGCGCCGGAGGGGGTCAAGGCGTACTCGGAAGTCCATCCCGAAGTACCGATCTACACCGCCGCTCTCGATCGCGAGCTGAACGCGAAGGGGTACATCCTCCCCGGCTTGGGGGACGCCGGCGATCGAATCTTCGGGACCTGACCCACTCCACAGCGCGGAACGTGGGGGGAAGACGATGAACGGCGAGATCCGGATTGTGGAAACGCGCGTGCTCGAGGAACCGGAAGCGCGACTCCGGCTCTGGGCGATCTATCGCGGCGCGTTCGAACGGCTGAATCAGCGCACGCCGATCCACCACGGCGGATTCTCCGTCGCCCAGTTCGAGGCGATCCTCCAGGACGTGGACTTCGAGAAGTTCCTCGTCTACGTCGGAGACGAGCTCGTCGGCGTTACGCTCCTCACCAACGTGCTGGAGAAGATCCCGTGGGTGAACGCGCCGTACTTCGAGCGACGGTATCCGGAGCGTTTCAGGGCGGGGAAGATCTACTTCCTCCCGGCCGTCGTCATCGACCCGAAGCATCAGGACCTCCGCCGGATCGGCGCGAAACTCCTCCAGGAGGCGCTCGTCACCCTCGGGCGAGACTCCGTCCTCGCCGTCGATTACTCGGAGACGCTTCGGCAGAGCCTCCCGGCGTTCGTCAGCCGCGGTCTCGGGATCGCGTTCAAGGAGGAGATCCTCGACCGCCTCGTCTACCAGATCTTCTACTACGAGGAGCCGAGCTAGCCGGCGGCGTATTCGGCGATCAACCCCGGTAGATCGTTGAAGTCTTCGATCGCATGATCCGCTGCGTCGCGAACGCGCTCGTCCTTCGGGTTCGCGGCGATCGCGAGGCCGACGATCCGCATCACCGGAACGTCGTTCAGATGATCGCCCACGAAGCAGACCCGCGAGATCGGGAACCCTTGCTCCGAGGCGATCCGGCGCATCGCCTCGTCCTTCTTCCACAGGTCGACGCGCGTCTCACACCGACCGGTGAACCGCCCGTCCTCCGTTTCGAGATGGTTCGCCAGCGCGAAGTCGAGCCCGAGATCCCGGCGGACCCAGTCGGCCACGAGATCGACTCCGGACGACAGGATCCCCAGTCGGTACTGGCCGCGAAGCGCGTCGATCGCGGTGCGAACGCCCTTTGCGTACGGAGCCGGTAGAACGGCGTCGGCTACAGCCGACGTGGGGAGATCGGAAAGGAGCTCCGCGTCCCTGGCGACCCACTCGGGATAGGCGTCCTTGCGCGGTAGGTACTCGCGGAGGAGCGCGCGCGATCGATCGGACACGCCCGCCGCTGCCGCGATCGCTCCCCAGCTCGATTCGAAGTCGATCCCGTGATAGCGAACCAGGGTCCCGTCGAGATCGAAGACGACCGCTTCGAGTCGAGGCAAGGAAGCTCCCCGTTCAGTCTTCGACGGGGAGAACCAGCGTCGCGTCCTCCCCGATCGACAGCTCTTCCAGCACGCCGCTCGGCAGCTCAAGCGCATACTGGAACGGCCCCGTCGCCGTGTACAGGTCCTCTGACAACGCGGTCATCGTCGTGGTCCCGACGATCCCTCCCGCGGCATCGAAGAACGCGACGTCGAGGTCGAACGGAACGGTCACCATCGTGAACCGAAGCTCGGCCTCCGTCTCGAAGACGAACAGAATCGCGGGGAAGCCGTCGAGGAGCGCCGCGGGGAAGCCGCGGAAACCGGTCCAGCGCTGCGATCCCGATTCGGCGATCAGCGCGTCGATCTCGACGATCGTTCCGTCGCCTCGGTCGACACGGACCGTCTCGGCCGGGAGCGTCCCGAGGACGCCGATCCTCAACTCGGCCGGATCGAGCGACGCCAGCGGCGCGTCGTCCTGGACGCCCGCGGGATAGATCGTGATCGCGGCGTCACCGAGGCCGTCGCCGTCAGCGTCTTCGACGTGCACGTTGCCCCAGTAGTTCCCGATCCCGGAGTCCGCCCAACGGTTCCCGGTCCCGCGATCCGAGACGAGGGTGAGCGCGTCACCAAGGAAGACGTTTTCGGTGAACACGTTCGACTCGCAGTCGAGATTCGTGTAGAGGTGATGCCGGTTGTCTCCGAGGACGTTCGCAGTGAACCTGTTTCCTCGTGTGATCGACTGGCCGTACGTCTCGGGGAACAGAATCCCCCGCGCCTGTTGCGTCACGAGGTTCCCTCCGATCTCGTTGTACGAGCCGGAGACGAAGATCCCATACCCGCCCGCGACGATCGTGTTGTCGATGATTTCGTTGCGGCTCGCGACCGCCTCGAGGGTGATCCCTATCTCGCACTCGGTGAGCGCGTTCCGCTCGATCCGGTTTCCGGACGCCAAGTCGAGGACGATCCCCTGCCTTCGGTCGCCGTCGGCGCTCACTTTTCCGACGACGATGTTCCCCTCGATGCGGTTGTCGTCGGACCCTCCGAGGAGCCAGACGGCGGTGAAGCAACCGAGCAGCTCGTTCTCGGTGATGAAGTTGCCGCTCGATCCGATCAGACGGACTCCGGTGTCGTCTACGCCGAAGTAGTTGCCTCGGATCTCGTTCTCGGTGGACAGCGTCAATTGGACGCCGGCGCGGCGCGCGTTCTTCAGCAGATTCGCCGTCACGGCGACGCGCTCCGACTCGTACAGGTAGATCGCGTGCTCCGTCAACACGTTGTTGTTGCGGCCGGCAACGTTCGCGGTCACCGTCGAATCGGTGACGTAAGCCAGGTGGATCCCGTCGCCGTCGAGGACCGAATTGCCGATCACGGTCACGTTCCGGCTCGCCGCCACCGTGAGGTGCCGGGTCTCGATCCCCTCGATCCGGTCGCCGTCGAGGCCGTAGTAGTAGTGAATCGGGAAGTCGTTCAGCTGATTCGACGGCTCGATCGCGTGCCGGTACTCCGCCGGCGATTCTCCGGTGACCCTCAGGCCGATGCCGCGCGCGTAGAGGACGTTGTTGCGAAGCGTCACGTCGGTCGACGAAGCGATCTCGATCCCGTTCACCGAGCTGCCGATCGTGCACCCCTCGATCAAGCCTCCTGCGGCGAACGCGATGCGCATCGCCGCACCGTCGAGTTCGCCCGCACCGCTGATGATCAATCCGCGGAGGACGAACGCCGCGGTCACGTTCTCGATCAGCACCCCGTAGGACGCACCCTCCGGCACGCCGATCTCCCAACCCGCGATCACGTACGGATCCGCGGCCGTCCCGCTGCCCGAAAGAACCCCGTTCTCCTCCGTGAAATCTCCGTTTCCAAGGATCGTGATCGGGCCCCTCGACGCGCCGAAGCCCGCCACCGCGACGCCCGCCACGGTGGCCAGAACCAAAGCGACCATCCCTATCCGTCTCATGTGAAGTGTCTCCTTTGCACGGTGCACCACCCGACGTGCTGACGAACGCACCCTTGCGGCCATTATACCGCCCCCCGTCACACCGACACACCGACCAACGCTACGAAATCCGTTCCCTTCTGCCGTTCAGTCTACCGATCCTCCTTGAGGCGAGGATGAACACCGTGTGGCATTCCGGTGAAGCGACGCCCCGCGACACCGTCCAGCCGAAACGTGTCCGACGTCCCCCGATCTGCAAACCCTTACGACGTTGTGACGCGGTCGAATCGAATACCCTGAGGGGGAAATGACCCGAGCCAGAACCCTGGGCGGCTTCGCCGTCCTCCTCACCGCACTCATCGTCGCGTTTTATCCGTCCAACCCGGGAGCTCAGGGCGATCCGCCTCCCGACAATCCTCACGGCCACGGCCGGGTCGGGGTCTATCTCACCTCATACGCGCTCACGAAGCGCGACGTCGTCGAGGGGATCTTCACCGCCCGCAAGGCCGGGAAGATCGACGCCGTGGTGATCAACGTCAAGAACATGCACGGCGAGGTGACCTACGACAGCGCGGTCCCCCTCGCCGTCGAACTCGGCGCGTCCACAGGTCGGCTCGATCTGCGCGCCCTCGTTCAGGTTCTGCGCGAGCGGGGGTTCTACGTCATCGCGCGCCAAGTCCTGTTCTACGATCCGCTCCTCGCCCGACACCTCGGTGCGGCGGAGGAATGGGTCGACGTCGACAACCGGTCCGCGGTGGAATACAACCTGGCGATCGCCGAGGAGGTCGCGTCCCTCGGGTTCGACGAGCTGCAGTTCGACTACATCCGCTACGCCGACGTCGGCAGCCTGGAGGCGCGATACGAGGAGCGCTACGCGGCGGTCGACCGGTTCCTCGCCGAGGCGAGGAGCCGCCTCGCCGGGCGGATCACCCTCTCCGCCGACCTGTTCGGCAGGGTTCTCTGGCCGTGGAATGAGCGCCGGATCGACCCGATCGGCCAATCTCTCGAAGAGATGAGCGCCCATCTCGACTTCGTTTCGCCGATGGTCTACCCGTCGCACTACGCCGAGCAGGCGTACCGCGACGACCCGTACCGCGTCGTCAGCGAGGCGCTCCGCGCCGGGAAGGCCCGCGTCTCCGCGAGCTACCGTCCGTTCCTGCAGGCGTTCGACTTGGCCCTTCCAGCGGGGATGAGCCTCGAGACGTACATCGAAGAGCAGATCCGCGCCGCCGAAGACGCCGGGGTCGATGGATACCTGTTCTGGCATCCCGCCTGCGAGTACGACGCCCTGTATCGCGCCCTCGACTAGCGGCCGTTCGAGGCCATCGGGTAGGATTCCCGCACCGCCGAGTCTGGGAGGTTCGATTGCCCGCCGTCTCGTTTTCGGTTCTCCACCGCGTCCCCGGCTCCCCTGCACGTTCCGGCGAACTCGCGACGGCCCACGGTACCGTCCGCACACCGGCGTTCGTCGGCGTCGCGACCCAGGCAACGATCAAGGCGGTCGAGCCGCAGGGGCTCGCCGACCACGGGATCCAGATCGTCATCGCCAACACGTACCATCTGCACTTGCGTCCCGGCGAGGACGCGGTCGCCGCACTCGGGGGGATCCAAGGCTTCTCCGGTTGGAGCGGGCCGACGATGACCGATTCGGGAGGCTTCCAGGTGTTCAGCCTCGGTGCCGGCAAGGAGCACGGCGTCGGCAAGGTCGCCTCGATCTTCCCCGGGGAGGAAAACGCGGCGTCTCCCTCCGGACACCGCAGCAGAAGCGGTCGATCGCTCGTCCGACTGACCGAACGAGGGGCCGACTTCCGTTCGATCGTCGACGGCTCCCTCCATACCTTCACACCGGAGTCGACGATCACGATCCAGAGGAAGCTCGGAGCAGACATCGTCCTCGTTCTCGATGAGTGCACGTCCCCGCTCCACGACTACGAGTACACGAAGCGGGCGATGGAGCGGACCCACCGCTGGGCCCGGCGTGGGATCTCGGCGTTCGAGCTGCTCGAGGAGGACCCTTCGTTTCCGAATCCGCATCAAGGCTTGTACGGAATCGTGCAGGGTGGAGCGTATCGCGACCTACGGGAGGAAAGCGCCCGCGTCATCGGCGCGATGGACTTCTCCGGCTACGCGATCGGCGGATCGCTCGGCCGATCGAAGGAAGAGATGCTGCGGGTGCTCGACTGGACGATCCCGCTGCTTCCCGAGCCGCGCCCGCGCCACTTGCTCGGAATCGGGGAGATCGAGGACCTGTTCTCCGCGGTGCGACGCGGAGTCGATACGTTCGACTGCGCCTCCCCGACCCGACTCGCACGAAACGGTAGCGTCTTCCTCAAGGGGGCGGCCCGACATCGGATCAACCTGCGAAACGCGCGGTTCGCCCGCGACGATCGCCCGATCGATCCGACCTGCGACTGCTTCACCTGTCGCCACCACTCGCGGGCCTACCTCCGCCACCTGTGTCGGGCGGGGGAGTTCTCCTTCTACCGCCTCGCGACGCTGCACAATCTCCGTTTTCTCGTTCGCCTAATGACGGAAATCCGGGCCGCGATCGACGAGGACGGCTTCGACGCTCTGGCGGACGAATGGGGCGTCGCCCTTTGATCCGAAGGGAATCGGGAGAACCTTTCGGCTCTCCCGATCGCGCCGCCTCAGGAGGGTACTCTGTGACCGTCCGCTAGGCCGTCACGGAAGGAGACGCCTCAACGAGCGACTCAGCGCACTGACGTCGAGGCTCGAGAAGTCGAGCGTGAGCGAGACGCGGTGCGTCCCGCCGAGCGTGTGCGTGACGTACGCGTAGTCGAGCAGGAATCCTTCCACGTTGATGCCGAGGCCGGCGGTCACCGACACACCGTCCCGGGAGATCACTCCGAAGCGCAATGCGAAGGTCGGCATCGGCTCGTAGATCACGCCGAAATGGACCGCCCCGGAGAGGTGCACGTCGAACGCCGCGCGGACCATCTCAGCAAACAACGCCGACACGCCGATCTGAATGTCCATCAGGAAGCTGTCGTCGGCCGTGTCGTAGGCGACCCCGCCGAACAGGTTGACGGCCGTGACCCCCAACGCGACATCCGAAACGCCGAAACCGCCGAAATGCATGTCGGGGAAGGCCGTGCGAAAGCCGAGGTCGAAGGAGAAGCCGCTCCCCGTCGCTTCCCCCAACCGCACTCTCAGGATCTTGATCCGCGCGCCGAGCGACATATCGATCGCGAAGCTCGGCAGGAACGGGAGATCGCTCGGATCGAGTCCGACTCCGAACAGGAAGCCCGTGTTTCGGTACGCGAGGGTGTCCGTCGGATTCCCGTCGTCGTCGTACCCCTGAATCCCCGTCGACCCCAGCAACAGCGCCGCCACGCCCCAGTTGCGAAACGTCAGGGCCAACGCCGAGTAGCTCGCCTGTCCCAAGTACGAGGCGTAGAACGAGCTGAAGCTGATCCCCGAAAGCTCGGAGAGGCTCGCCGGATTGTAGTAGAGCGTCTCCGCTCCGCTGACGATGGAGAGCCCCGCGGCGGCCGCTCCAAGCATGCCGACGCCCGGTTCGATCTCAAAGACGGTCTGCGCCTGCTGCGCGCCCCCCGCAAGGCCCAGCCCCACGCTGAGGAGGGCCACCATCACAACGATCTTGGTCCGTTTCACAGTCGTTCCCTCCTATTGGCGGTCGATCAGCAGGCGGAAGACCGCCGACCGGTTCGCTCCCGTCACCGTGACGACGCAGAAGTAGAGGCCGTTCGGCAACCTGTCCCCCCCGGCCGTGCGGAGATCCCACACGAAGGGCGTTCCGTCCTCCTGAAGCTCCTGCTCGAAGACCAACTCGCCGAGCAGGCCGTAGATCCGAAGGACCGGATCGGTCGCCCCGTCGGGCAGGAAGTAGTTGAACGTCGCGTTGGTCTCCGCCGGGTTCGGGAAGGCGAACAGGATCGTCCGCGCCGGGCCGGTCACGGTCACCTGCACGGTCACCGCCGCGCTCTCGGTGCCACGCTCGTCCACTGCGACCACCGAGACGGTGTACGTGCCGGGCGTCGCGAAGATGTGGTTGGCCGTCGCTCCGTCGGTCTCCGTCGTCGTCCCGTCGTCGAAGTCCCACTCGTAGTGGCCGACCGCGTCGTCGTCCGGATCGTCGTAGCCGGTGGCGGTGAAGGCGACCTCGTCCCCGGTGCCTGCGGTCGCCGGATTCGCGGTGACTCCGGTCAACGTCGGCGGGTCGTTCCCGACGGTGACGTCGATCGTCGCCGTGTCCGTCGCCCCCTGCGCGTCCGTGACGGTCACCGTCACCGTGTAGGTCCCTTCCTCGTCGTAGCTGTGCGTCGGATTCGCGACGGTGCTCGTCGCCTCGTCGCCGAAGTCCCATTCGTAGCCGAACGCCGTTCCGGCGGGCTGATCGGGATCCGTCACCGTCACGGCGAACTCGACGTCCTGATCGACCGCCGGGTTCTCCGGATCGGCCGTCAGCTCGTCGATCGTCGGCTCCTCGTTCGGCGGCCCCTCGACCTCGATCGTCTTCGTCACCGAACCGGTCACGCCGTGCTCGTCGGTCACCGTCAGGGTCACGTCGAACGTCCCTCCGTTCGGATATTGGTGCGTCGGGTTCTGCTCGTCCGAGGTGTTCCCATCTCCGAAGTCCCAGTGCCACTCGACGATGTCGTCGCCGTCCGGGTCGGTCGCCGTCCCGTTGAACTGGATCGTGTCCTCGTAGGTGAAGTCGGCCATCGGCCGGACCGACGCCGGAGCGGCCGCCTCCTCGAAGGTGAAGTCCGGCACCGGACGATTGTTAAGAGCGATCGTCCATGGATTTCCTTGGACCGCTCGGTTGTAGGAGGTTCCTCCCTCGGTGTGGAAAACCGTCGTCTGCAGTTCGACCGTATGGCCCGCGACTGTGTCTTCTGTCCCCGCCAGAGTAACCCAGATCCAGAGGTACCCCTCCGAGTCATCGGAGACGGCGTTGTTGCTCAATGTCGGAATCGTCACGCCACCTGCGTTGAACCCTCCGATCTCAGTTGTCTCTCCCAGCAGAGCCCCGTCCGCGTTCCGCACTTCGATCCTGGCAATCTCGCTGTCGGCGGCAGTCCCTTGGTTCTTGCACACCACAGGGTTCACCGTGACCGAGTTGGTGTTCTCGTCGAGGTCCTCCATGCGGATTTTCTGAGCACAGAACCTCTGGAATGAATAGACCGTCTCTGTCGTCAGGTTCTCGTTTTCGAGGATCTCCAGTCCTGCTCCGTACAATGTGACCGGAGCGGGATAGTCAACCGGAAGGGTGGTATAGACGTTTCCGTCCTCGTTGCACTCCAGCTTCACCTGCGGCTGAAGAGTCTGGCTGGAGGCAATCTCGTACTCGATGAAGAACGTGCGGTCTCCCTCATTGGCGACGAGCACGTCCGTGATATCCAGCCACACCCCCGTCAGGAATGGAGCGATCTGAGCTCCGGTGAACGTACCGAGCGGCGCGCCGCCGCTTCGCACGATGATCCTCTCGATTTCGGTCTCGGCCGCAGTTCCGAGGTTACGCACCCAGAGGCGCGTAACGTTGACCCGCTCTGCGTTGATGTCCCGATCGCGGACGATGATCTTCTGAGTCAGCGTTTCATTCGGATTGAGCACACCAGAAGGAGGGATCGTGCTGTCGTCCTCGACCTCCTCAAGCCCTGCCTTTCGTATCCGTTGTGTCGTCGAGGCGACGACCTCTTGACTGAAAGCCTGCGCATTCTCGGTTACGTTCAGCGTTGTCCTCGTGCGTATCGTGTGGTTGTCAGTCGGAACGGTAGGAGTAGGAGCAGCGATTTCGACATCGACCTCCACGGTGAGCTGGTCCTCATCACCGATGAGAATGTCGGGAGGATCGAAGACGATGCCTCCGTTCTTCCAGGCGGCCAGCCCGGTCGTTTTCGTCTCTTGCCACGTGCCTCCGCCATGCGTGATAGCAACTGTCAGACTCTCCAAGTCGTCGGCGGTGGCCGTTCCCGTGTTCTGAATCAGCACGGTCGTCACGGTCTGGTCCGACGTGTTCGCGTCCTCGTCCCTGAAGCTCACTCGCTGGACTGTCCCTTCGTCACCGGGGTTGTAGTTGTTCGCGGCCGGTGAGGAGTCGTTGATGTTTTCGAAGCCGGTATGCGTTATGTCTTCATCCTGGCCATCCGCAATCCATCGGCTCGTTCCCGCCGTACCATTCAGGTAGTAGTGGAACCTAACCTCGAACTGCAGCGTCTCGCCGCCCTGAACCGCACTCGTATCCCCTACCCACACCAGTATCCGGAGATCCTCGGTATCTCCCGCCGGCAGCGAATGGGTCGTCGCGATCGTCACTCCACTCTGCGAGGTCAGACCGATCGGTGTGTCCATTGCAGCGATTGTGGTCCCGCCGTCTCGGACTTCGATTCGAGTGATCTGCTGATACGTAGCGGTCCCGCCATTGCGGATCTGGATCGCATTGAAGTCCGTAGCGTGGGTAGAGTCACCCGTCACTCGGACCGTCTGAACGGCTATCTCCGTGTCCCCGGGGTTGAGATGCCCTGCCTCCACGCTCTGATCGGTAAACGTCGGAGCAGCGAATACTGAAAGCGAAAGGCACCCCAATGCCAGGCACAAGACAAGGCTTCTCACGAGGACCTCCTTCTTTATGCGCAAGCTGGAATCAGTCCCGCACTGAGCATACGGACGCAACGCTCACAGGCACCGACTGAAGTCACGAAACGCAAAGGAGTTTGTCGACCTTCCCCATGACGGCTGTCCGTCCAGGCGACATCGACCGGGCGATCATCCTACGGAAGGAGGGACGGACCAGGTTACCGCAAGATGACCAGCTTCCGGATCTCGGAGACCAGCCACGCGTCCCCCATCTGGACGGAAACCTTGTACAGGTAGACCCCATTAGCGAGTCTTTCCCCGTTGGTCCCTACGCCGTCCCAAGGAAGCTCGTTGCCCGCGGTCTGTCCTTCCCAAACGAGCGTACCGGAAAGGTCATAGACCTCAACTTGCAGCACAGTCGCGTCGACACCGCGCACCACGAACTCCGTCCCGTCTTCGCGAACAGGGTTCGGCGCGTTGAAGATCTCCACCCGCCCACCCGTGCCTCTCGGGACAGCCTCTAGAACCGACATCAGCGATAGTGGAGTCCCGGATGGCATCGAGTCCACGAAGACATTGTCCACGAGCCAGCCGAGGAAGTCGTTCGCCCACTGATCCACCGTGTCGAAGACGAATCGAATCTGAAGGCTATCGGCTCCGTCCGTCGCGAAGGAGCTCGTGGTCGCTTGCTCCCACGCGGCCGTTGACGGCGACGTGGAGTCCCTGGCCCATATCACCTCCCAAGACCCATTGCCGCGCTTGGCTTCGACGAGCGTCAGGTCGTATGCGCCGTCTCCGAACGGTTCGACCTCGCGCAGGTGATCGAATCGAACCCGAACCGCCACAGCGCCCGTGACGTCGATCACCGGAGAAGTGAGCACACCGGTTGTCCGAGCCCCGGTGTCGTAGTCGCAGGCATCACCGATGCCGTAGTAGGCCGACGTCCCGTACCCGGTGAGATCGGCACATCCCAAGGCTGCGGTCGTGTGCCACAGCCCGCTCATCGTCCAGCCACCGGTGTCGGCGAAGTCCTCCTCGAAGAGGATACCGACAGGCGGCGGTTCCGCAGGGTTGATCTGCAGCTGATACTGACGCGAGGCCGTCGCGGCGACCGCGTCCGTGACGGTCACAGTGACGTCGTAGGTCCCGGCGGTCGTCGGGTCGCCGGAAATCGTGCCGCTCGCAGGATCGAGCGCAAATCCCTCAGGCAGGCCCGTGGAAGTCCACGCGTACGGAGGGGTTCCACCGGAGGCCGATAGCGACGCGCTGTAGGCCAGCCCGACCTTCCCAGTCGGGAGGTACTGCGTGGAGATCGTGAGTGCTACGGGTCCTGGTGCCGAAACGGAGACATCGTCGATCAGCCACCCCAGACCGTCATTCCCGTAGTTGTCCACGGAGTCGAAGACGAACTTGAGCTGCATCACAGTCGCCCCTGCTGGCACAGGAATCGGGATCGGCCCGACACCAACCCACGCCCCCTGCGAAGGCGTCCGCGAATCGAGGCCCCAGACCGTCTGCCACGCGCCCCCGTCGAATTGCGCTTGGACGTAGGTCTTGTCGTACGGGCCGTCGGCGTAATACTCCACCGAACGGAAGTGCTGGAATCGCAGGTCGATTTGATCCTGCAACGTAAGCTGGATCTCCGGGCTGATCAGCTCTCCGAAGCTTCTCGCCTCCTGCGCCAGCGGACTTGCCTCTGGCTGCTGGGCTCGTCTCTCCAGAACCGCCGTCCTCGGCGCCATGGAACCATCGGACTCATACGCTCCGGTGGCCAGATCGCCGAAGTGCGCGGCGTGCGTCGACGACGGGAACGGCACAGGGACGGGCGATAGCGACGCGCACGTTGCCTCATCGGCCAAGTGCCACAGTCCGCTGCGAGTCCACCCGGCACCGTCCATGGAAGCTTGATTGGCGTACTCGAAGTCGAAGAAGCCCTCAGCAGACGGCGGTTCGCCAACCAGGACGCGTCCGACAATCTGGATGGAGAAGGGCCCGCCCGAGTAGTTGCCCGTAGCGGAGACGTCGAGTCCGTAGAACCCCTCTGTCAGCGTGCTCGTGTACTCACCGCCGTAGATACCATCGTTGGCCAACAGGTCGTCGTGAGCCCCATCGTCCAACAGCACGAGGGTCTGGACCGTCCCGTTCGGAGCCTTGACATCGACCTGGACGTTTGCTCCTAGAATGGGCGAGGCGTCTTGCTCGCGGAGCTGAACCGCAATCGGAATGACGTCGCCGGGAGCATAGGCGGCCTGGAACCCGTAGAACCCCGCCACAACCGGACTTGCTGCCGTGACGCTGAGCGTGACGATCTCGGGATCCGGGAGATCCGTTCCCGAGATCCGCACGCCCCAGCTCCCCGGCTCCGGGTTGTTGACCGTGTAGAATGCGTACGTTGCTGCCTTATAGTACGTGATGTCCGGATCGAGGGCGGCGTCGGCCGGCGTGACCTCCGTGCCGTCCGGCCGGATTAGGATCAGGTCGACATCGCTTCCGGCCCATGAGAGCAGGAAGTTGATCACCGTACTCCATGGACTGAGTGGCGGGAGGTAGTGTGTAATCGTCTGCCCCAGTTGGAGAAGCCATTGCAGTGCCGCCAGGACCGCCTGACTGGTCATCTGGGCCCGGATGAGATCGTAGATCATGGTGAGGTTTGTGGTCTCGGCCTTGTAGAAGAGGCCGCCGGTGTCATCGGCGATCTGCCTGAGAGTGGTGTCGTCTGCATCACTGCCGAAGGCGATCGTGTGAATCGACCAACCCGCGTCGTCAAACGCTTGCACCTGCGTTGCATAGGTGCCCGTGTTGTGGTGGCCGTCGCTCATCAGGACCGCGAACTTCGGCTGCAGTGTCGCCGAACTATCCAACTCGTCATACGCAATCTGCAAGCCGGCGCCGAAGTTCGTGCTACCACTAGCAGTCATCGCATCGATGTTCGCTTTGATGCCCGTCTTGATCGGACCGGCAGGATCTGCGTTGGTGATCTCCGTCAGCGCGTTCACCAGCGTTCCGCTGCCGGCGAAACTTGAGACCGCGATCTGGTCCCCCAAGCGCGCAGAATCGACGAAGTACTTCGCTCCCTCCTTTGCCTTCGGCAGCTTCTCTGCGGTGTTCATGCTACCAGAGCGGTCGATGACAAGGGCAGCATCAACGCCCTCGGGGGAGTCTCGGAAGTTTGCAACGGTTTGCGCGGTCTCGTCGAACGTTCGCGCCACATCTGCGTCACAGCTCGGGTTACTGCAATCCCCGGTGGCGCATGAGACATCCGTTCCGGCTGCTACACCGGTTGGATCGCCGAGGTACTCTATGTCAGGATTGGAGAAGTAGGGTTCCCGACTACAGAAGCTTCCGGCGCAGTCCGTGCACTCATGATAGTAGGCCATGACCGTCCGCCAGGACCGTCCAGGATCCACGTACCCGTGTGCATAGGAGTAAGGACTCGTCGCGTTGTCAACGTACCAGTCATGCCGAGCACCCATGAGGTGCCCTAACTCATGCGGGAATGTCAGATTGTCGGAAGCGCAGCTCCTCTTCACGACACAGAACGCGCTGCTTGCTTCCGCCATCACAGCATCTGCAAGTCCGCAGTTCGTTCCTGTTTCCGTGATCAGCACAACCACATCGGCTGCATGTGCATCCCTCAGGTCGTGTAGGTTGTCCATTTGACCGTCAGACGTACCTACTAGGTCGTTGAGCTCCTGACTCAGGTCACCAGCTGACTCGGTGTATGCTACCTCCTCCGAATGAACCATCCGCAGCCGCTGCGCGACGTCGCTGTTCTCATAGCACTGGTTTGTCCAGGTAACGGCCGCGTTAATCTCCGCGAGGATGTCCGCAGTGCCTCCTGCCCCAATTCGCGCATCTGTCGTGTATGCAACCATCACATCGATCAATGAGCCATCATCGTTTCCTGATCCGCGACTTACTTCGGCACCAGCCTTGTCAGGCCGGTCTAGTGGGTCTCCTTCCGGCGGCAGGGAACTGCGATCGATTTCGTGAATCGCGTAGAGCGCCCCGCTTACATGCTCAACAGAGTAGAAAGCTCTGGGCAGGAGAACTCCTCCTGCGAGCACGTTCTCTACGACAGAAAACACAGCAAAGCCGCCCACCTCACTTGTCGTTTCGCCAACCCATGCGAACCCGAGTATCGACGTTTCAGTTCTACGGTACTCCACTTCGACAATCACTTCTGGGAAGAGATCGAGGCTCAGGCGTTTCGAGGGTCCCGGCCCCGTCTCGTCTCCCAGTAGAGGGAAGTTGACAAGCACGAATGCCGTGCGCACAACCTCAGGTCCAGACCGAACAGCGGACAGCTTGCCTTGAGCAAGTTCCTTCGGTGCGGGTGCGCGGAAGAGCGCGACGCTTGTGGACTCTGCTCCAATGGTCTTGAGGCCCAGCGCGAGGAATAACACGACCAGAACGAATCCCAGTAGCAGAGCGCGCAGGGTTCCCGATATATCCGTCCTGCTTCCTTCGAGCGTTTTCACAAGCACGCCTCCTCAGTTATTACTGGAATCATTGGCGTTGGAATACTTACCTCATAATTGCAAGTTTGGGGCGCGGTTGAAAAGCTGTACCACCTGAGTTGCTAAGTCTAAGAGGCTGAGCGGGTAGGATCACCTCGCCGCTGTTACCAGCACCTTCAGCTGTACAGATACATTCCAGCAATTCAATACCTGCCTGGTATTCTCAGCACCCACCCCATGGATCCGTCGTCCTCCGTTCCCAACAGAATGCACTGCCGATCACAACTGAGCACACCCCCGATAATTGCCTCGTATGAGAGACAACCTGCTCGCTGCGGTGAGCCAGCTAACCTTACTTGTTGAATTCCGCGAGTTCGGAGGCAGGATCAACGCCAGAGATCTCCACTCCGCCAGCTCACAGCAGACTCTCGTGATTTCAACTCGGCGACACGACATAGAACACGTCATCCGGTTCGTTGCCAACATAGGTGTTGCTGTCCGGTGAATCGAGTCTCAAGTTCCCAACGTATTCCACGAAGATCGCTCCGCCTCCAAACTGCGTTGCCGTGTTGTCTCGGAACGTATTGCCGGTCACGATGGTCATCGCCGCGCATGCCGGGGTTGCGTCCAACACGGCCGTCGAGGTGATGAAGATGGCACCTCCCGAGGTCGCGCTGTTCCCTTCGAACGTATTCCTGGTGATCCTCGGCGCAACCCGATAGCTGTCGACGACGATCGCACCACCGGGTAAGTCGGCGCTATTGTTCGAGATGATGTTCTCCTCGATCTTCGCGCCGGACTCATAGATGGCGATCCCTGTATCGGGCGAGTTCACGATCCGGTTCTTCCGGACCGTCGGTGACGCTTCGCGGATGTAGACGATCCCGAAACACGCGCCGCATTTGGCTCCCTCGTAGCCCTCCAGGGGGCCGGCCAAGAGAGTGAACCCCGCCAGTGTCGCTTCCGAGCCGCTCCCGATCCGGATTGTCGGTCTTCCTTCCTCTACACCCTGGATGACCGTTGACCTCACGACGACCGAGCTGTCAGGATCGCTGCTTTGCACCGTGATCCGTTTCTCGCGAATCCTGATGTTCTCCCTATACGTTCCCGGCATCACCACGACCGTCTCGCCGTCTCTTGCCGCATCGATTGCCTCCTGGATCGTCGGATACGCGGAAGGCACGACGAGACCGTGTAGGATCGTGACCTGCTTCGATGCGAAAGCCTGTTCTCCTTTTTCGGTAACGACCGTCAATTCAACGGAGTACCGCCCCGGCGAGGAGAAAACGTGCTCCACAGTACGCCCTCTCCCCGTTGAGCCGTCGCCGAATCGCCACGCGTAGGACGAAATCGTGTCGCTGCCTGAGTACGAACTTGACGCATCGAACAGCACCGGCGCGCCGCAGTAGCAGGAGTTGGGCGAGTAGCCGAAGCTGGCACGGGGTTCGGAGTTAACGAAGTAGCAACCAGCTACGACAAGGAGGCCGACAACAAGCAGGGAACTCCTCCCGACTCGCCCCCTCGGCGTACCCCGGGCTGGTTTGGCCACGGTCTTCGGCCGTCCTCCTCGCAGGTTAGTTGCCTCACCTATGCTATCAGATCCGATCAGCTCTGTCTACTTGACGGGACCTGAGCCTCACTGATGGGGTCCTCTGATACGTGATCGTGGGATGGCGGTGAAAGGATGGGCGCGTAACGGAACTTTCTGCGTGAAGGCGCTCAGCGAACACAAGGGCTTTCGTGCTCAGGCAGACAACTCCTGAGGCAAGTCAGGTAGCTCGGCTCGACGCGACACGAGGGCCATCCGAACGGCGTCGAGCGTGATCCGGTAGCGGTCGAGCCGTCCGTCGGAGAGGACGTGGATCGCGCCGCGATGCTCGGCGTCGTCGATCAACAGGCTCTGCCGGAGCGCCTCGCGAAGCGGTGTCCCATCCAAGACCGCCGCGCGAAGCGCCTCCGGAAGCTCGTATCCCGGACCGAGCCCGAGGGAGATCCGCCCATCGCGATCGGCGACCGCGCAGACCTGACAGCTGAACCACGAGTCGCACCCGGGAAGCCGGATCAATCCCGCCTCGATGCCGACCCCGAAGTCTGCATCGGACGGGGGAAGCCCCGCTTTCGCCCGCGCGATCGCGCCTCGGGCGACTTCGTCGCCGAGCGGCTGTTCCGGAAGTCCGGGGGGCGGATCGACCGCTCCGACGTTCACCTCGACGTCTCGATGCCACGCCTCCCAGGCGTCGCGTACCGCCTGCAGCTTGATCCGGTTTCGCGTCGCGACGTAGACGATCATCCGGCCATCCTATCGGCCGTTGCGCCCTTGCGCAACGCCGGATGCTCAGCTAGTCTGTGCCACCATGCCTCACGCTGTCGCCACGAACCGCAGAGCACGACACGAGTACGACATCCTCGACAAGATCGAGGCGGGGATCGTCCTCACCGGGACGGAGGTCAAGTCCCTCCGCGCCGGACGTTGCTCGATCCAGGACGGCTACGCCGTCGTCCGGCGGGGCGAGGCGACGCTCAAGGGGGTCCACATCGCGCCGTATCAGCAGGGCTCGATCCACAACGCCGATCCGCTGCGCGACCGTCGGCTTCTGCTCCATCGCCGGGAGATCCGCCGCCTCACGACACAGCTTCAGGAGCGAGGCTACACGCTCATCCCGCTACGGGTCTACTTCAAACGCGGCTACGCGAAGGTCGAGCTCGGCCTCGCCAAGGGACGCGCGACGTACGACAAGCGCCGGAAGCTCCGCGAGGACGACGAGAAGCGCCGGGCCGACGAGGCCTTGAAGCGCTACTCAAAAGGTCAACAGGTCTGAACGCGCCGTCCGAACCTCTCAGTCAACAGGCACAGAGGACGCGGAGAGTGACAGGAACGTGCTCCCTGCGGCCTCCGCGTCGAGAGCTTCCCGCTTAACTCCGAAACAGCACGGCCTCGCGCTTGAACAACCGGACGGCGGCGGCGATCAGAACGGCGCCGCAGGCGACGTTGGCGATGAGGGTGTAGACGATGTTCGAAGCGACCAGATCGCCGACGATGATCCCCTGTAGCGCGTAGAGGGCGTTCGCGACCGGGATCAGATACCGCGCCCCCTCAAAGGTGATCCCGCCGGTCATCGACATCATCCCGACCAGCACGATCACCATGTAGATCGGGAGGAGATAGGTACTCGCCTCCTTCTGGCTCCGCGCGTACGTTCCCACGATGATCACCAGCGAAGCAAGGATCACAGCGAGCGGTACGAGCACGACGAGCATCCATCCGAGCGCCGGGAGGTCGAGGCGGAAGACGGCGGCTCCGGAGACGGCAGTCGGCGTCAGCCCTCCGCCGAAGAATCGCACGCCGATCAGCAGGCCGACCGCCGACAGGATCGACGAAGTCAGCGAAACGGTCAGGACGGCGAGGAACTTCCCCAGGACGATCTCGGTTCGCGACAGCTGGCTGACGAGGAGCGTCGCGATGGTGCTCCGCTCCTTCTCCCCGGCGGTGATCTCCGCCCCGAGCCCCATCGCGCCGGTCAGGATCGCCAGCACCATGAAGTACGGAAGAAGGCGGCTCAGGATCATCCGGCCGAGCGATTCGCCGGTGGCGACGTCGTGCGTCTCGACCGTCAGCGGCGGCGTCAGCTCGTCGATGTCGTACCCGAGCGCGTCGAGCTTCTCGCCGACGACCCGCTGGAGGTACGCCTCGAGGAACCCCCGCACCCGGGAGGCCGCGATCGGAGCGAACGGATCGGCCTGGTCGTAGTACAGCGCCACCTCGAGGCCGACCCCTTCACCGCCGGCCTCCTTGTCCACGACCATCAGCACGTGTCCCTCGTCCGCCTCCAGCCCGGCGAGCCCGTCGTCGATCGAGCCGACGGCGCGCCAATGGAGCGTCGCGTCTTCCGCCAGCTCGGCCCGGAACGTCTCGTCCTCCGACCGGTCGATCACGAGGATCGTCGGGATCAGCGATTCGTACCGGACCCGCTCCGCCTCGTTGAATTGGCCGATCACCGACAGAACGAGCGGATAGAAGATCAGCGGGAAGAAGACGGTCAGGATGAGCGTCCGACGGTCCCGGATCGCCCCGGTCAGTTCCTTCGAGAAGAGGAGTCGAACGTTCTTCCACATCGCGCCGGCGCTTTAGAACTCAGCGCCTTCGTCCGTCGGAGCGGTCTCGTCCGCCTCCGGTTCCACGACGGTCGTCGACCCGGTCTGGACGGGCTCGGTCGACGCGTCCGTCTCGATCGCCGAGGTCTCCTCGGGCTCCACCGGCTCCGTCACCGCCGCTTCTTCTTCCGCCGGCGATTCGGCCTCCGACACGACTTCTTCCACCGTCGCCGGTTGCTCGGGCTCTGTCGGCTCCGGTCCCGCTACCGCCGGAGGCTCTTCCATCGGGGTTTCCACGACGGCCTCCGGCTCGTCGCATTCGTCGACCGGCGGAGTCATCAGCGGTCTCGGGTCGTAGACGCGGTAGTACGGGACGTCACCGATCCCGTCCCCGTCGTGGTCGGACCCGGTGTAGTCGCTCCAGTAGTTCCCCCGGCAGTCCTCCGACCAGAGGTTGTCGTTGTACGGGTCGTAGCCGTTCATCCCGTTGCCGAGGAAGGCGTTTCCCGCGACGACGTTGTCCTTCGACCGGGCCCCCATCACGATCCCGTAGAGGCTGTCGGCGACGACGTTCCGCCGGAACGAGTTCCCCGCTGAGTTCAGCAGATAGACGGCGGTGTCCGACAGTCCGATCTTCGACCGTTCGATCCGTCCGTTCCGTACGGTGTTGAAGTAGACGCCGGCGAGGCGCGCCCGTTCGACGGTGCAGTCCCGCACGACGAAGTGGGCGGTCGTGTGGTCGACGTAGATCCCGTAGTCCGCATTGGGCGCGTCGATCTGCCAGCCTTCGATGACGTAGGGGGCCGCGACGGTCCCGCATCCCGAGACGACCCCGTTCTCGACCGTGAACCCGTCGTTGCCGTAGATGTAGATCGGCTCGTGGTTCCCCAGCTCGAAGAACCGTCCCTTTCCGACCTCCCCCCCCATCAGGACGACCGACAGCACAACGGCCAACGCGGCCGCCGTCGTGAGTGCGACCTTCCTGCCCATCATCGCCTCCTTGATCTCGTTTTCGTCTTCATCGTTCGCGGCCCACAGAATAGCACGTACACCGCGCATCGAGAACCCTCGGCCGCGCTATTCCCGTCCCACGGCCGAGAAGAAGATCTCCTCCAGATCTTCTCCGCCGAACCGATCGGTCAGCTCCTCGAGCGTCCCGAGGGCGTGGAGCCGCCCGCGATAGAGGATCCCGATCCGATCGCACAGCTTCTCCGCCACCCGCATGATGTGGGTCGAGAGGATGATCGTCCGGCCCTGTTCCCGAAACAGCCCGATCGTCTCGACGACCGTCCGCGCGGCCATGACGTCGAGACCGAACGTCGGCTCGTCGAGGATCAACACCGGCGGATCGTGCAGGATGCTCCGGGCGAGCGAGAGCTTCTGTTTCTCCCCGGTGGAGAACGTCCCGACCCGACGATCGGCGAGCTCGCTCATGTCGAGCATGGCGAAGATCTCGTCGGATCGACTCCGGATCTCCTCGGACGTGAGGTTGTTGATCCGCCCGAAGAAGCGGAGCGTCTCGCGAGCGGTGAACCGGTCGTAGAGGCCGGTTTCGGTGGCGAGGAAGCCGATCCGCTCGCGAACCTCGCCCGGCTGCGTTCGAACGTCGAACCCGGCGATCGCCGCCGTGCCCTCGGTCGGGGTCAGGATCGTCGCCAGCATCCGCAGCGTCGTCGTCTTCCCGGCGCCGTTCGGACCGAGAAGACCGAAGATCTGACCGGCGGGGCACTCGAACGACACGTCGACCGCGGCGTCGATCGCCCCGCGCCGCGAGTTGAACCGCTTCGTCAGCCCCTTCGCCGCGACAAGAATCTCGCTCATATCGTCTCCGCTCCGACCGCCTCTTGAAGCACCTCGGGGACGCGCACGCGCCCGTCCTCGGTCTGATTGTTCTCCAGAATCGCCGCCATCAGACGTGAGGTGGCGAGCCCCGAGCCGTTCAGGGTGTGGACGAACTCCGGCTTCTCCTTCGGCGCCGGACGGTAGCGGATGTTCCCCCGCCGTGCCTGGAACGCCTCGCAGTTGGAGCAGGAGGAGACCTCGTAGTACCGCCCCTGGCCAGGCAGGTAGACCTCGAGGTCGATCGTCTTGCTCGACTGTTGCGCCATGTCTCCGGTCGCCAGCAGGACGACCCGATAGTGCAGGCCGAGCGCTTGGAGCACCGACTCGGCGTCAGCGATCAGGGTCTCCAGTGCGTCGTACGACGCCTCGGGCGTGGTGAACTTGAACATCTCCACCTTGTTGAACTGGTGCACGCGGATCAGGCCGCGCTCCTCCTCGCCGTAGCTTCCCGCCTCGCGGCGGAAGCACGGCGTGTAGGCGACGTAGCTTTTCGGCAGCTCGTCGCCCGCCAGGATCTCGTCCCGATGCAGGTTGACGAGCAGGCTCTCCGCCGTCGGGTTCAGGTACAGGTCGTCCCGTTCGATGCGGTAGACGTCGTCGGCGAACTTCGGCAGTTGGGACGACACGTAGAAGCTCGTCGCGTTCGCCAAGAACGGCGGAAGGACGGGGACGTAGCCGCGTTCCACGTGGTGGAAGAACATGAAATGGATCAACGCCATCTCGAGCCTCGCCGCGGCGCCGACGTACATCGGGAAACGCGCTCCGGCGATCGTCGCGGCGCGACGAAAGTCGAGGATCCCCTTCTCCTCGCCGATCTCCTGGTGGTGCCGGATCGGGAAGGCCGGCTCCGGTTTCTCCCCGACGGTCCCGAGGACGAGATTCGCCTCCTTCCCACCGACCGGCACAGACGCGTGGGGGAGGTTCGGAAGGAGGTCGAGCCGTTCCTCGATCCGCGCTTCCGCGTCGCGAAGCTCGCCGTCCAGCGCCGAGATCCGATCGGCGATCTCCGACAGACGGGAGAGGAGGTCGCCGGCCTCCTCGCCGGTCCGCTTGCGGCGTCCGACCTCCTGGGAGCCGCGGTTCCGCTCCGCCTTCAGCTCCTCGACCTCGCCGATCAATCGGCGTCTCTCCTCGTCGAGGGAGACGATCTCGCCGAGGTCGATCGACGGATCGCGCGTGCGGAGCTGCGCCTCGATCCCTTCCCGGTCCTCCCGGATCTCACGGATGTCGAGCATTGTCGGCCTCCATTCCCTGTGGAATTCTAGGAGACGAACCGGGTCTCGGCAACAGTCCGGCACTCCAATCCCGTTCTGATCCGATGTCCCGTGATCGCCCCCCGGGTATACTGTCCGTTCGCCGACGCGAATGTGCGGTCGGACTCCACGGCGGATCGGGGCCGACCGTGGGACGGAGGAACGACATGCGGCTGCTGATGTATTCGAAGGGGTTGTACTCCACGTGGATCTATTACAGCGCCGACCGCATCCTGTTCGACGCCGGGGAGGGCGCCAGCTCGATCCTCGGGAACAAGGCGTTCGCCGTCCGACGCGTCTTTCTCTCCCACGGTCACGCCGACCACATCGGCGGCTTGGTCGGGCTGATCAACATCCGCAACAACGCGATGGGCGACCGGGAGAAGGAGCTGACCGTCTACTACCCGAAGGGGAACTACCTCGTCACCGAGATGATGAGCTTCATCGCCCGGACGAATCGCCGCCTCAGCTACCCGCTGGAATGGGTCCCGCTCGAGCCGGGGGACCGGGTCGAGCTCCTCGCCGGACAGCTCCCTCGCTACGTCGAGGCGTTTCCGACGGTCCACGTGCACAACGAGGTCTCGCTTGGGTACAACGTCGTCGAGGTCCGCCATCGCCTGAAGCCCGAGCTGGCCGGCGCCCCCGAGGAGGAGATCGTCGCCCGCGTCAAGGCCGAGGGGAAGGAGTCGATCACCGAGTACTACGATCAGAAGCTCTTCTCCTACGGCGGGGATTCGGTCGCGATCAAGCCGGCCTACGTCACCGACACGGAGATCCTCTGCCACGACACGACGTTCCTCGACGAGGAGGACCGCAAGGAGTACAAGCACGCGACGCTGGCCGAGGCGATCGCCTGCGCCCGCGAGGCTCGGGTGAAGAAGGAGCTCCTCTGCGTCCACATCTCGAGCCGGTACAAGGCGAAGCTGCGCGAGATCGAGGCGGCGAGCGGCCAATACGAAGGCCTCGACTTCAAGGTGACCCTCGTCCCGCCCGGCCGGATCTACTCCGTCGACTGAGCGGCGACCTCGTTGAAGGCGTCCTTCCCGATCCGGTACCATCCGCCGACTTCATCCGCCGGCCTCAGGAGGAACGATGATCGAACGCCGCTTCACCCGGATCCAGACGGAGCTTCCCGGCCCCAAGTCGGCCGCCGTCTTCGCCACCAAGGCGAAGTACGTCGCCGCGCCGCTCGTGACCTACGCCCCGTTCATCATCAAGCGCAGCGAGGGGGCGATCATCGAGGACCTCGACGGGAATCGATTCATCGACTTCACCGGCGGCTGGGGATGCCTCGCGCTCGGGCAGCGCAGCGAGCGGGTCGTCCGGGCGCTGCGGGAGCAGATCGACGGCTACCTGCACACCGATTTCACTGCCGTTCCGTACGCGCCGTTCATCGAGCTCGCGAAGCTGTTGTGCGAGCACACGGCGATCGACGGCGACCTGAAGGCCGCGTTCTTCAACAGCGGGGCCGAGGCGGTGGAGAACGCCGTCAAGATCGCCCGAGCCTACACCAAGCGGAAGGCCGTCCTCGTCTTCGAGAACGCTTTCCACGGGCGGACGCTGCTCGCGATGACGATGACCCACAAGGCGAAGCCGTACAAGTACGGGTTCGGTCCCTTCGCCCCCGACGTCTACCGGCTCCCGTACCCGTACGAGTACCGGAAGACGGTGACGGCGGCCGAGATCGAAGCGGCCCTTCTCGCGCTCGTCGACCCCTCCGAGGTCGCAGTGATGGTCGTCGAGCCACTGATCGGCGAGGGCGGCTTCCTCGTCCCGCCGGCCTGGTTCCTCCCGGCGATGCGCGAGCTGGCCGACAAGTACGGGTTCGTCCTCGCCTGCGACGAGGTTCAGTCGGGAATCGGGCGGACGGGCAGGTTCTTCGCGTTCGAGCACTTCGGCGTCCAGCCGGACCTCGTCTGCGTCGCCAAGTCGCTCGGCTCGGGCCTCCCGCTCTCCGGCGTCGTCGGCCGGTCGGAGATCATGGACGCGCCGATCGCCAGTGCGATCGGCGGCACCTACGCCGGGAACCCGCTCGCCTGCCGGGCCGCGATCGAGGTAATCCGAGGGATCGACGAGGAGGGTCTTCTCGCGCGGGCGGTCCACATCGGCGAGCGGCTGAAGGGACGCTTCGAAGATCTCCGCCAGCGATTCGACGCGATCGGCGACGTCCGCGGTCTCGGTGCGATGGTCGGGATCGAGCTCGTTCAGGATCGAGCGACGAAGGAGCCGGCAAAGGACCTGACCGGGAGGATCGCCGACGAGGCGCTTCGCAACGGCGCGATCTTTCCGACCGCGGGTCTGCTCGGGAACGTCCTCCGGGTCCTCGTCTCGCTCGTGATCACCGACGAGCAGATCGACGAGGGGATGGACATCCTCGCCGAGGCGTTCGAGAAGCACGCCGGCTAGCCGACCGCGCAAGGTAGAACCAGCGCCTCCACCGCTCCGCTACCCTAGTTCAGACCGAAATTGCGGTCGTTCGACGCGGAAAGAATCCAAGGCCGTGAAGAGCCGAAATTCCCAACAGAACGGCATTTCGCTGTCGCAAATGCAGCAAAGCCGCGCGCCGTCTGCGGTACAGACTTGGCAAGCCGCACCCTCGTTGCTATACTGGGCGCCAGATTCTCTAAACCCAAGGGGGTAGACGTGAACAAGGCAGAGCTGGTCGAGAAGCTGGCGAAGAAGACGGGGCTGACGAAGAAGGACGCCCGCGCGGCGTTGGACGGCGTGGTCGACGTGGTGACGGCTGCGCTGGCGAAGAACGAACCGGTCATCATCACCGGATTCGGGAAGTTCGAGACCCGGAAGCGAAAGGCCACGACCCGCATGAACCCGCAGACCGGGCAGCGGATCAAGACTCCGGCGAAGACCGTTCCTGCGTTCAAGGCGGGGAAGAACCTGAAGGAGCTCGTCGCCAAGAAGTAGGGGGCTGGTCTAGAGAATCGCCCTAGCTACTCGACCGAGTAGCCTTCGAGATATCGCAGGGGAGGCCGACGGCCTCCCCTATTTCATTCGGCTCCGGCCGCCGATCGGAACCGGAGCCTCCGCTTGTGTGCCCACTGCACGGCCTTTCCCTATACTCGTTCCCATGGATCCGCTCTCCGATCTCAACCCGCAGCAGCGCGCCGCCGTCACCTTCGGCGAGGGTCCACTCCTCATCGTCGCCGGCGTGGGAACGGGCAAGACGACGGTCATCACCCGCCGGATCGCTTGGCTGATCGCCGAGAAGAAGGCCCTTCCGGCCGAGATCCTCGCCCTGACGTTCACCGAGAAGGCCGCCGCCGAAATGGAGGAACGGGTCGACGTCCTCGTTCCGTACGGCTACGTTGAGGCGCAGATCGGGACGTTTCACGCGTTCTGCGACCGTGTCTTGCGCGAGAACGCCGTTCTTCTCGGTCTGTCACCCGACTACCGGATCCTGACCGAGGCCGAGCAGGCGATCTTTCTGAAGGACCATCTGTTCGACCTTCCGCTCGCTCGCTACCGCCCACTCGGAAACCCGATGCGTCACCTCCGCGCGCTCCTCACGCTCTTCTCCCGCGCCAAGGACGAGGATGTCACGCCGGCGGAATACCGGGAACACGCCGATTGCCTCCTCGAATCGGCGAAACGGGCCGAGGCGGAAACGGACGAGGGGCGGCTCATGGTCGAGGAGGCAGCCGCACAGGACGAACTCGCAACGGCGTACGCCGCCTACCAGGACCTCCTCATCGAGCACGGCTTCGTCGACTTCGGAGACCTGATCGCGCTGACGCTTCGGCTGTTCCGCGAGCATCCGACGGCGCTGCAGCGCTACCGCGACCGATTCTCCTACGTCCTCGTCGACGAGTTCCAGGACACCAACTACGCCCAGTTCGAGCTGTTGAAGCTCCTCGCCAGCCACCGTAACCTGACCGTCTGCGGCGACGACGACCAGTCGATCTACAAGTTCCGCGGCGCCGCGATCAGCAACATCCTCGGCTTCCAAGCCGCGTACCCCGACGCCGAACTGGTCGTCCTCGAACGGAACTACCGATCGACCCAGGCGATCCTCGACTCGGCCTACCGCCTGATCCAGCACAACAACCCCGACCGTCTCGAGGTCCGCTCCCGAATCAACAAGCGCCTCCGCGCGGTCGGTCCGAAAGGACGTCCGCCACAGCAGCTTCACTTCGAGACCCTCGAGGAGGAGTGCGACTTCGTCGCCGAGACGATCGCACGGAGGCTGGAGGACGAAGACCGACGCCTGAGCGATTTCGCCGTCCTCGTCCGGAGCAACGCGCAGGCCGAGTCGTTCCTCCGAGCGCTCAGCCTCCTTCAGATTCCGTGGCGCTTCTCAGGAAGCCGCGGCCTGTACGACCAAGAGGAGATCCGCTCGGCGATTGCGTTCCTCCGCGTCCTCTCCGATCCGCGGGACACGATGTCGCTCCATCACCTCGCCGGGTCGCCGCCGTACGACGTCCCGGCCGAGGCGCTCGCCGCGGCAACCGGCCTCGCGCGGCGGCAGAACAAAGGGCTCCTCCAGGTGCTGCGCATCGCCGCCAAGACGCCCGGCTTCCTCGATATCTCGGAGGAGGGGCGCGAGCGGATCGTCGGTCTCCTCGGCGACCTCGACGCAATGTACCCTCTGTCGACCCAGGAGCGAACCGGGGACCTCCTCTACCGCTACCTCTCGACCCAGACCGGGACGATCGAGCGACTGTCCAATTCCGATTCGCCCCGCGACGCTCAGCGGATCCAGAACCTGGCCAAGCTGTTCTCGATCGTCGAGCGCTTCTCCCGCGTGACGCGCTACGATCGCGTCGCCTGGTTCATCGACTACCTCGACGCGCTGATCGAGGCCGGGGACAACCCGCCCGTCGGTGACGCGCAGTGGGACGCCGACGCGGTCAACGTCCTGACGATCCACCAGGCGAAAGGGCTCGAGTTCCCGGTCGTCTTCCTCGTCGGTCTCGTCTCCGGGCGCTTTCCGTCTTCCCATCGGCGCGACCCGATCCCGCTCCCCGACGAGCTGGTCAAGGACCTCGTCTCCGGCTCGGACTTCCACCGACAGGAGGAGCGGCGTCTGTTCTACGTTGGGATGACGCGCGCGAAGGAGGACGTCTACCTGACCAGCGGCCAGGACTACGGTGGGAAGCGTCCCCGGAAGCCGAGCCTGTTCGTCTCCGAGGCGCTCGACATCGACGCGTCGCAGCTCACACCCCAGCGCCGATCTCCGCTATCGAGGATCACACGACACGCCAAGAGCGTCGGACCGAAAACGGGCGAGGCCGCCGATCTGGAACTCTTTCCCCGAGGAGACGAGATCCTGCCGCTGAGCCATCGCAAGATCGACGACTACCTGACGTGCCCGCTGAAGTACCGCTACGTCCACGTCCTCCGGGTCCCGATCCGCCAGCACCACACCGTCATCTACGGGAACGCAATCCACCAAGCGATCCGGTTCTATCACCTGAACCGGCTCTCCGGGCGGGAAACCCCTCTCGCAGACCTTCGCGAGATCTTCCGGAAGCACTGGCAATCGGAGGGCTTCCTCACGCCGGACCATGAGGAGCTCCGCTTCCAGGAGGGGGTGAGGGCGCTCGAGGCGTTCCGGGCGTACGAGCGCCGGGAGGGACGCGCCCCAACGTACGTCGAGCGACGCTTCTCCCTGGTGCTCGACGGGATCCGCCTCGTCGGGATCTTCGATCGGATCGACCTCTCCGACGACGGCTCGGGCGGGACGATCATCGACTACAAGACGTCGGACGTTCGAACGGAGGAGCAGGCGACGAAGCGGACGAGGGATAGCCTCCAGCTCGCCCTCTACGCGCTCGCCTATCGGCAGCTGTTCGGCGAGCTTCCGGCGTCGGTCGAGCTTCGCTTCCTCACACCGGAGATCGTCGTCGGAAGGGCGGTGCCTTCGGAGAAGACGATCGAGCGCGCCGTGGCCGACATGGAGCGCGCCGCCACGGGTATCCGTTCGGCGTCGTTCCCGGGGCGGCCGATCTACCAGGCGTGCCGCTACTGTGCGTACGCCGCGATTTGCCCGGAGCGACGAAGCGACTAGACCGTGCCGACCGCACGGCGCTCCCTCATCTTGCTTCCGAGAGCACCGTCTCGAGGTCGACGACGTGATCGGCCCAGAGGGACTCGATGTCGTAGAACTCCCGCGCCTCCTTCTCGAGGATGTGCACGACGATGTCCCCGTAATCGAGGACGACCCACTTCCGCTCGGAAACGCCCTCGCTGTGGCTCGGCTTGGCCGGAAGCCCTTGCCGCAGCGCGTTGATCAGGGCCTTGGCGTGCACCGGGTTGTCGGCGCCGGCGACGACGAAATAGCTCGTCGGAATCGACACGTCCGACAGATCGATCACGACGACGTCCTCGCCCTTCCGATCCTCGATCAGGCGGACGGTCTCCCGAACCAGGAACCGCTCGTCGGTCATTCGAGCGCCATCCCGAGTCCGGCGATCAGCAGCAGGTCCGTCCCGACCGGGACGTAATCACGAAGGGCGGCGTAGCTCGCTTCGAACGTCTCCGGGAAGACGATCCGGATCTCGTTCGGCGGGAGCGCGTCGCGGAGGACCCACGCCTTCGCCTCGTCGGTCAGCACGACGATGTAGCTCGGCGAGTACTCGAACGAGTCGGCGTTGCCGATCCGGGTGATCGAGAATCCCCGCGCTCGGAGGTACTCGGCCGTCCGGCTCGCCATCTCGCGGATCCCGTTCCCGTTGAACACGGCGACGTTGACCTCGTCCGGGGTGAGGAGGTCGAGACCCTTGAGCGACGAAGCGACGATCCGTTCCGTCTCGACGATCCGCGGCTCGACGACCGATTCTCCCTCGATCACGCGCGCCTCCGTCGGAAGAACGATCGCGCGTACGTTCTCCTCGGGAACGTCGTGGAGGACCCGCGCGACCTCGAAGAGGTCCTCGAGCGTGCAGTTCGTCTCGAGCGAAGGGAAGGCCGCACGGACCTTCGAACGCAGCTCGTGGAGCGATTGACCACTCGCTCCCTGTTCCAGAAGGGCGCGGAGGAGAACCTGCTGACGGGGGAGTCGTCCGATGTCTCCGGGCAGACTCGGCGAGACGGCGAACGCCACCGCGTCCGCCCCGTCCATCGCTCGTTCGCCCGGTCGGATCTCGACCCTCAACGACGGATCGACGGAGGCGTCCGCGTAGATCGCCGCGCTTTCCAACGTCACGGTGACCCCGCCGAACGAGTCGATCCAGTCCACCAGCGTTCCGTGTCCGTTCGAAACGAAGAAAGGCACGTCGATTCCGAGCAGGTCGGCGATCGTCCGCGCGGCCTCCGACGGACCGGACTCGGAGAAGACCGACGACGCCGGTGCGACACGGCCGTCCGATCCCTTCACGCGAACGTCGAGCGGGATCGAGAAGAAGATGAGGTCGTCGTCCGACAGGCTGAGGAGCGTCAGCGCGTCGGCCACGCTCGATCCGTCGTGCCCGATGAGAAGCAGGTTCGTTCTCTCCCCTTGCGCCAGAATCGACCCGACGTTTCGCTGTGTCAACACGTACCACGCGATCGCCCCCCCGGCGACGACGAGGGCGGCGGCGGCGATGCCAAGAACCTGCTTGCGTACTGGACTCCCCCTCATGATGCCCCCTCGATGACGACGCTATCACACGGATCGAGAATTGTCAACCGGGTTCCGGGCGCTCCGACGATCTACCGATCGGTTGACCGCCCGCCGCGCCGGAGTATTCTTGGTGCATGGTGAAGACCGATCCTGAGGGAATTCAAGACCCGTTCGTCTCGCTCGCCGAACGCGCCGTCCGCGCCTACGTGACCGACGGAGGCGTCATCGACCCTCCCGCCACGCTTCCTGCGGGGATGGAAGGCACAGCGGGGGTTTTCGTCTCGATCAAGAAGCACGGAGCTCTGCGCGGCTGCATCGGAACCTTCGCGCCGACCGAGCCGACGATCGCCTCGGAGGTGATCGCCAACGCGATCAAGGCAGCGACGGCCGACCCGAGGTTCCCTCCGATCGCGCCCGACGAGCTCGGCGACCTCGACCTGTCGGTCGACGTCCTCACCGAACCGAAACCGTGCAGCGAGCTCGACCTCGATCCGAGTCGATACGGCGTCATCGTGGAGAGCGGGTGGCGCCGCGGGCTCCTCCTTCCGGATCTGCCCGGCGTCGAATCGGTCGCGCAGCAAATCGACATCGCCAGGCGGAAAGCCGGCATCGGCGCCGACGAAACGTACGGGCTGCTTCGATTCACCGTCGAGCGCCACAGCTAGCATGGCGGAGCCCGGGGTCTCCATCGTCACCTTCGGATGCCGCGCCAACCAGTACGAGAGCGCGATGATGGAGCGCTCGCTGCGCTCGGAGCCGGCCGATTCGAACGCCTCCGGTGAGGCCGACGTCTACGTCCTCAACGCGTGCACGGTGACCGGTCTGGCCGAGCGAAAGGCGCGCCAGGCGGCGCGACGGATTCGCCGCGAGCACCCGGCCAGCTCGATCGTCGTGATCGGTTGCCTCGCCGACGCGGTGGAGAAGGGGTTGACCCGCTTCGACGGTGCCGACCTCCTCGCCGGGAACGCATGGAAGTCCCGGATTGTCGAGGTCGTCGAACGGGCCCGCGCCGGGGATCGCGGCCTCCTCCCGACCGTCGCTCCCCCTCCGATCGCCGAGGAAACGAGCGCCGGAACCCGGGAGCGGGTCCGGGCGTATCTCAAGATCCAGGACGGCTGCTCGCGTGCCTGCACCTACTGCCGTGCGACCCAGGTCCGCGGATCGCCGCGAAGCAAGCCGATCGCGGCCGTCGTCGCAGAGGCCCGCACGCTGGTCGAAACCGGTTTCCCGGAGATCGTCCTGACCGGGATCGACCTCGCTCAGTACGCGCCCTCCAACGGGACCCTCGCCGACACCGTCCGCCGCGTCCTCACGATCGACGGGCTCCTTCGGCTGCGGATCGCCTCGATCAACCCATCGGGGCTTTCCGCTCCGCTGATCGAGGCGATCGCCGGGAACGAACGCGCCTGCCCCCACTTCCACGTCCCGCTTCAGAGCGGCGACGACCGAATCCTCCGGAGGATGGCGCGCGGGTACACGGTCGCCGACTACCGGGCCCGGATCGACGCCGTCCGCGCGCGGATCCCGCACGCCACGTTCGGAACGGACGTCATCGTCGGCTTCCCCGGCGAGGACGAGAACGCCTTCGCCAACACCTGCTCCGTCGTCGATGCAGTCGGATTCGTCAATCTCCACGCGTTCCGCTTCTCGCCCCGCCCGGGGACCGTCGCCGCCGACCTCCCTGACGCGGTCCCGGAAGCAATCAAGCGCCAGCGGGCCGAGACCCTGAACCGCCGGTGGCGTCGAGGACTCCGCGGACGTCTTGACAAGCGAATCGGTTCGACACAACATGTCCTCGTCGAAGAGCGCCGGGGAGACGAATGGCGCGGTTACACGAACGACTACCTCTACGTCCACTTCGCCTCGGATGAGGAGATCCCAGCCGGTTCCGTCCGTCCGGTCCGAATCGTCGCCGTCGTGGGTGAACGCCTGGAGGGCGTTGCAGATGAGTGAACAAGCGCACGCCGAGTTGACGCTGCGTGACAACGCGGAAGCGACCGCGTTACTCGGCCAGTACAACCGGAATCTGAAGGAGATCCAGAAGGAATTCGCGGCGCAGATCCTCGCCCGCGGCGAGACGATCCGGATCGAGGGCGAGGCGGTCGAGGTCGAGCGGGTTCGCGGCCTGTTCGAGAAACTCCTCGATCTCGCTCAAGGGCGCCACGCGCCGTCCCTCGCCGACGTCCGATATCTGATCGCGCAGATCAAGGCGGGCGTCGACGTCGACGGCGTCCTGTCGGACATCGTCCGCGTCACCCATTGGGGCGAGGAGATCCGCGCCAAGACGGTCGGGCAGCACCGTTACGTCACGGCGATCCGCGAGAACGACATCACCTTCTCCATCGGGCCCGCCGGAACCGGGAAGACGTACCTCGCGGTGGCGATGGCGATCGACTACCTCAAGCGCGAGCACGTCAAGCGGATCATCCTGACCCGCCCGGCGGTCGAGGCCGGTGAGGAGCTCGGCTTTCTCCCCGGGGACATCCAGGCCAAAGTAAGCCCCTACCTCCGCCCGCTCTACGACGCGATCTTCGACATGATCCCCGTCAGTGAGTTCGAGAAGCTGATCGAGCACGGCCGGATCGAGATGGCTCCGCTCGCGTTCATGCGCGGTCGGACGCTGAACAACTGCTTCGTCATCCTCGACGAAGCGCAGAACACGACGTCGACCCAGATGAAGATGTTCCTCACCCGCCTCGGATTCCACTCCAAGGCGATCATCACCGGTGACGTCACGCAGGTCGACCTCGAGGAACGGGTCTCCGGCTTGATCACCGTTCAGCGGATCCTCGGTGGGATCGACGGGATTGAGTTCGTCCACCTCGACAAGTCGGACGTTGTTCGCCATCCGCTGGTCGCGAAGATCATCGAGGCCTACGAGAGGAACGGCCGGAACGCCGTCCCCCGTCCCGAAGACGCCTAGTCCCGGGCCGACGCACGCAGTTGGTCTCGCTTTCCCGTTGTGCTACCCTGATCGGCACACGGGCGTAGTGCGGTCGTGCGACGGCGGAAGGAAGACCGATGAGACAGCGAATCCGAGGGTTGATGTCGATCGCGGCGATCGCCCTCGTCTCGATCGGTGTCGCCGCCCCTTCCGACCTTCTCGGACCGATCGTCATCAACGAAGTCGCGTGGGCCGGCGCCGGCTGGAAGCCGACCGCCGAGTGGATCGAGCTGCTGAACGTGACGGCAGAACCGATCGAACTCGAAGGCTGGCGCCTCGTCTCCTCGGACGGCTCTCCGGACATCGACCTTCACGGGACGATCCCGGCCCGTGTCGGGGGAGATCCGACGGCCGGCTTCTTCCTCCTCGAGCGAACCGACGACGACTCGGTACCCGGAGTCGCCGCCGACCTGATCTACCGCGGCGCCCTGACCGATCGCGGAGAGGTCCTCTACCTCTACGACCCGCGTGGGAACCTCACCGACACGGCGAACGATCCGCTTCCCGAACCGACGGCTTGGCCGGCCGGAACCGACGGGCGAGGGACGCCGCCGTACGCGTCGATGGAGCGGGTCGACTACCGTCTGGGCGACGACCCGGAGAATTGGGCCAGCTCGTCCGACGAGCGATCGGCGGAGGGGCGAACGATCCGCGGCACGCCGAGGGCCGAGAACTCCGTCTTCAACATCCCGCCGACCCCCTCCTTCGAACTGGCCCCCCGCTATCCGTTGCCCGGTACCCGGGTCGAATTCGACGCCTCTGGGTCGTTCGACGAAAACGACCGGATCGCGTCGTACCGTTGGGACTTCGGCGACGGGGCGGAAGCGGCGGGCGTGACGGTCGACCACACGTATGCGCTGTCCGGGGAGTATCTCGTCGTTCTCACGTTGATCGACGACAAGGGGGGGCAATCCGAGCTTCGCCGGAACGTCCGCGTTCAAGCCACGTCGCCACCGGTCGCCGATTTCAGCCTCGTTGCGCTGCCGCCGGCCCGGGTTCCGCGCGCTGGAAGCCCGGTCCGATTCCAGGACGAATCGAGCGACGTCGACGGCGAGATCGCGGCGTGGGAGTGGCTGCTCGGTGACGGCACCACGGCCGCAGACGCCGTCGTTCTCCACACCTACGACCGCTCCGGCGAGTACTTGATCACCCTCCGGGTCTCCGACGACCAAGGGGAGCGAGCGATCCAAACGCGGTCGGTGAAGATCGGGAGCCGCGTCCCGGTCGCCGTCTTCAAGCGTTCCGTCGAGCGGCCGAACGCCGAGGAACCGGTCCGGTTCGACGCTTCGGAGTCGAACGATCCGGACGGCGAAGTGGTCGTCTATCGCTGGGACTTCGACGGCGACGGAACGTACGAGCGTCAGGCGACCGAACCGATCGTCGAGCACGCGTTCGCATCCGGCGGCGACTACGACGTGGGGCTCGTCGTGGTTGACGACGAAGGGGACGCGTCGAGCCCGTTCGTCGGTCCGATTCACGTAAACCGCTCTCCGATCGCCGAGTTCCGGCTCTCGACCTTCGCGGCCGAAGAGCTCGCTCCGATCCGGTTCGCCGACCTGTCGTACGACGAGGACGGAGTCATCACGTCTTGGGCGTGGGACTTCGGTGACGGGACAACGTCCGAGATCGTCGGGCCGGAACACGCGTTCGAGGAGAACGGAGCCTACGCCGTTTTGCTGACGGTGACGGACGATAACGGAGCGCAACACACGACGATCGCGGAGATCCTGATCTCCAACCTGCCACCGGTCGCACGGCTGTCGACCGGGGAATCGATCCGACCGACCGGCGAGCCGTTCCGATTCGACGCGTCGGCCTCGTTCGACCCGAGTCCTCGGGGTTCGATCGTCGAGTACGCCTGGGATCTCGACGGGGACGGCGAATGCGACCGGACGACGACCGGCCCGACGCTCTCCCACGCGTTCGACGACGACGGATCGTACGCGGTCGCCGTACGCGTCACGGACGACGACGGCGACGAAGCCGTTTCGGATCCCGTACCGGTCACCGTGACGAACCGGCCGCCTCGCGTCACCCGGATCGCGTGGACGCCCCAGGCACCGACCGACGTCGACGAGGTTCTTCTCTCCGTGACGGCCGACGACGCCGACGGGGAGATCGTCCAGTGGTTCTGGGACTTCGACGACGACGTCGTCGTGACCGGCTCCGGCCCGACCGTCCGCTTCTCGGACGACGGCCGACACACGATCGTCCTGACGGTGGAGGACGACGATGGTACGCGCTCCGATCCGTTTACCGCCGAGGTGATCGTCGAGAACGCGCCGCCGCTCGCCGAGTTCTTCACCGCGACGATCGACGGGCTGTGCGTCACCTTCGACGCCCGCGATTCGTACGATCCGAGCCCGACCGGCGAGATCCTCCACGTCGCGTGGGATTTCGGCGACGGGTCCAGCTGCCCGGGACTTCCGGGCAGCTGCGGCGCGGGCGGCCGTTGGTCGCCCGGCCACTGTTATTCGGCGCCCGGAACGTATATCGTTACCCTCGTCGTGATCGACGAGCAGGGCGCCCTCGCCCGAAGCGAGAAGACCATCCTCGTTCGAGAATAGAAAGGATCGCATGTTCCGCATCCGCGAAGCGACCCCCGCCGACAATGAGGCGTTGCTCCGGCTGGAAGCTCAAAGCCCCCAAGGTACTGGGATTTCCATCCTGATCGATCGCGAGGACTACTTCTACCGGCAGCGATTACACGATCGCAGCAAGGTCCTGATCGCCGAGGAGGAAGGTCGGCTCGTCGGGATCATGGCGTTCGCGATCAAGGAGGTCCTCCTCGACGGCGAGCCGGTGCCGGTCGCGTACTTCTACGATCTCCGCGGCGAGGCCTCGTACCGACGGAGCATGAAGCGGGGCCTGTTCCGCCTGTGGAAGGCCTGCCTCACCGAGATGGAAGAGGAGGGGGCCGCGTTCATCTACGGGCACGTGAAGTCCGACAACAACGACTCGATGCGGATCGCGACGAAGATGGACGCACAGGTCGGTGCGACGTTCAACATTCTCTCGCTCCCGAGCCTCCCTGGAAAGCCGGGCGACCTGGACGACCACTTGGACGACCTCGAGGAGGAGATCGCGCGCCTCGACCGTCACGTCGGGAGCCGCTCGCTCCGCCCTTGCGACTTCGGCGCCGCCTACCTTCGAGGCGCGGAACTCGGGTACCTCCGCGGGATCTTCCGGATCGAGAGCGGCGATTCCTCCGCCCAGATCAGCGCTTGGGATCTATCGAAGATCTACCGCGGGCGCGTCCTCCGCATGCCGTTGTCGCTGGTCGCACTCGGGCTGTTCCTCAACCCGCTGGCGCGGCTCTTCCCCGTCCCCAGCGTCCCGAAGGTCGGGAAGCAGATCACCTACCTGCAGCTGTTCGACCCGGTCTGCACCGGGAAGAACGGGGTCGCGCTGTTGAAGACGCTCATCCAACGGCTTCGTCGGCGGGCGCTCGCCGATGGAATCGACATCCTCACCCTGTTCGCCTATCAGGACGACCCCCTCCTGCCTCACTTGCCCCGCTTCATACCGCAGAACGTGATGCACTACCACACGATGGTCCGGCCGTGCAAATCGGACGGGCTTCCGCAACGACCTCTCTACCTGGACATCCGGGACATCTAGAAGCGCACTACACGGCGAGGCGGTAGCCGAATCCACGCGACGTCAGGACGAGCCGCGGATTCTTCGGATCTCTCTCGATCTTCCGGCGGAGGAGGTAGACGTACTTCTGTACGTCCTGTCCCGTGGCGTACGGACTTCCCGGCCACAGCTCGGTCAGGATCTCGCGCGTCGTGAAGACACGGCCGGGCGAGGAGGCGAGCAGCTTCAGCAGTCGGTATTCCTTCGGAGACAGGGAGACCGTTCGATCCTCGAGACGCACTTCCTTGCGGACGTCGTCGATGATCAGGTCGAGAGCACCGATGCCCGGCTGCGTCCTCCGGAGAACCGCCTCGATTCGCGCCAACACCTCCTCGAGGTGGAACGGCTTGGAGATGAAGTCGTCGGCTCCCTCCCGTAGCCCCCGCACCCGGTCGTCGGCCCGGCTCAGCGCCGTGACCATGATGATCGGAACCGAGCTCCTCCTCCGAATCTCGGCCAACAGCTCCCAACCGGCCGTCTTCGACTCGGGGAGGATCACGTCGAGGAGGATCAAATCCGGCGTCCACTTCGCCAGAAGCTCCTCGGCGTCTGTCTTGCTCGCGACGACGCGCACTCGATACCCGTCTTCCCGAAGGGTTTCCTCGAGAAGGGCCGCGATGCGCCGCTCGTCCTCGCAGACCAAGATGTTTGCAGATCCCATGCTCACCACTCACCACGCCTTACCACAAACCCCGCGCGGGGTTTCACTGAAAAGGGTCCCTACGTCTTCTCCGCCTCGTCCTGTTCCGTCACGCGCTCCCTCCGAAGGAACGTGGGGACATCGAGATTCTTGTCCACCGTGATCCTCTCACGCAGTAGCGGCCGTCGCAGCTCCCGACCGATCATGTCGGCTTCCTGGAAGTCGGCCGCGATCACCGTGATCTGAATCCCGCCCCCGAAGTCCGGTTGGACGACGGCACCGAAGACCAGATCGCACTCCGTCGCCGCCGCTTTTCGGATGTGGTCGGCCGCCGCGGTGACCTCCCCGAGCGTCAAGTCCGCGCCGCCCGTCACGTTCATGATCATCTTGCGGGCTCCCCGGATCGAATCCCCTTCGAGGAGAGGGTTGCTGCTGGCGAACTTCGCCGCGTTGACCGCCCGCTGAGCACCGGTCGCCTGTCCCATCCCCATCATCGCGTCGCCGGCTCCGGACAGGACGCTTCGGATGTCGGCAAAATCGAGATTGATCAAGCCGCGGATCGTGATCAGATCGGAGATCCCGCGCACCCCTTCGTGGAGGATCTCGTCGGCCAGCTCGAACGCCTTCGTCATCGGCAGGCCGCGCGCGTTCGTCTCCAGGAGCCGATCGTTCGAGATGACGATCAACACGTCGGCCGCCCGACGTAGCTCCGCCAAGCCGGCCTCGGCGTGGCTCATGCGAACGGTTCCCTCGAACGAGAACGGCCGCGTCACGACGCCGACCGTCAGGGCGTCGGCCTCCTTCGCAATCTCGGCGATGACCGGTGCGGCACCGCTCCCAGTGCCGCCGCCGAGCCCGGCCGTGATGAACACGAGGTCCATGTCGCGGACGAGGTTCGCGATCTCCCATCGCGACTCGCTCGCCGCGTGGCGCCCCTTGTCCAGATCCCCGCCGGTCCCTCGGCCGCTCGTGATGTCCATGCCCAGCTGCAGCGTCTCCCCGATCGAAGCCGCATCGAGCACCTGCCGATCGGTATCGACCGCCACCAACCGGACGCCTTGCAGTCGTTCCTCGCGCATCCGCACGACGGCGTTCACGCCGCCGTCGCCGACGCCGAGGACCAGGATCCGAGCGTTGGCGCCGCGCTGAGGCTCCTGCTCTCGTGCCTGCTCGACGAGCGGAGGCTCGCCGATCACGACCTCGTGCGGGCCGATCGTCTTCGTGACTGCCTCCTGGAGCTTCTCCAGCTTCCGGAGGCAGTACTCCTTCTTGAACTCGCTGTCGACGGAGACGAACAGCTGATCCTCATCGAGCGAGACGGCCGCCACGTCCGTGGGAAGACAGGCGCGGAGGATCCGATCGTCGATGGCGCTCAGCACGTCGCGCCATCGATCTCGAAGCGCCCCTTCCGCCGTGGGCCCCGCATTCTGATCTGACATCGCATCGCTCCCTGTGCCATTCTGTACGGGAATCTCGCACATGTCAACAGCGATCCGGGCCGAAAAGGACGCGCGCCGCGTGCTTGCCGCGCCGCTTGGGTTACCCTACCATGCCGGACGTGACGCTCGAGGCGGTGTGGGACGTTCTCAAGTGGGTTCTGCTGGTGCTCGTCGCCGGCTTCATCGGCCAATTCGGCAAGTCGTTCGCGTTGAAGCTGATCGAGCGTCGGCGTGCGAAAACGGCCGGCTCCGCTCCGACCGTCTCGCCGACTCCCGCGGATCCGCGAGTCGAGATCGAGAAGGCGCAGCTCGACGCCCAGGCCAAGATCGAGAAGAAGCGGGCCAAGGCCGAGGTCAAACGGGCGAAGAAGACCGACGAATCATAGGGTGGCCCGGTAGGCAGGCGGTTCAGCCCTCGTCCTTGGCGTGTGAGACAATCTCCATCCCGTTGTAGTACCCGCAGTGCGGGCACGCGCGATGCGGGAGCTTCGTCTCGTGGCAATGCGGGCACTCGCTCGATGCAATCGATGCCATCTTCCGCCAGTGGTTGCGTCGGGCGCGCCCTTTCGCTCTCGAAGTTCTGTACTTTGGAACCGCCATACTTCCTCCTGCAGGCGAGCCCTCGTTGTGTCCGAAGAGCCGCCGAGACCCGCAGTTTAGCCGACCGGTGCCGGCGACTCAACCTCGATCAGGAGGGTGACCGGCCCGTCGTTGACCAGATCCACCACCATCTTGGCCCCGAACCGCCCCGTCTCGACGTGGACCCCCTGATCGCGGATCGCGTCGACGAACGCGTCGAACAGCGGCTCGGCGATCTCGGGGGGCGCCGCCCCAACGAAACTCGGTCGCCGACCCTTTCGGGTGTCCCCGTACAGCGTGAACTGCGACACCGCGAGGAGCTGACCTCCGGTGTCACGGAGGGACCGGTTCATCCTTCCCTCGTCGTCCTCGAAGATGCGCAGATCGACGATCTTGCCCGCGGCCTTCTCCAGGTTCACGTTCGCGTCTTCCGAAGCGATCCCGACGAGCAGCAGAAGCCCGCGCTCGATCTCGGCGATTCGGACGCCGTCGACATCGACGGAGGCACGTCGGACACGCTGCACGACCAGCCGCATCGATCAGCCTTCTTCCTGCAGCCGTTCGGCGTAATCGATCAGGCGCTGCATGGCGTCGTCGCTCAACGTCGCGGCCCGCGCGAGGAGGACGAGTTCCATCCGCTCGCGCGTCACCTGGGCCTGGATGCTCTGATGGAAGGCCTGCTCGACGAGGCGGGGCGCCCGCACGTTGGCGTCACGATCGACGTAGTTGACCCGCCACCGGGGAATCCGATTGAGAAGCCCCAGCGCGATCTCGATCAGTCGCTTGATGTGCGGCTCGCGGGTCTCGAACACCCGGTTGATGTAGTTCACGACGCGTTGATTGTCGGTGAAGAAAATCACCGAGTCCACATCGTACGAAGCCACGTGCCTGGCCGCCTCGATCAACGCACGGTACTCCGCGACCTCGGTCGTCGCCCGACCGATCAACTGCGAGACCTCATCGATCACGGTCCCGTCCTGGTCGGTGACCGCGATCCCGATCCCGGCCTCTCCCGGTTCTCCCTTCGCCGCTCCATCGACGTACACAAACAGCTTCTTCATCGTGTGGGTCCACCAGGATTCGAACCTGGGACCGACCGGTTATGAGCCGGCTGCTCTGCCCCTGAGCTATGGACCCGTTCGCACGACCGAGAATAGAGGGGGGTCTCCACTTCTGTCAAGGGATCCGCGCACCCGGCCCGCGTTCACCCGGCGTCCGAGACCGCCTCTCCGAGACGGAATCCGCACGACTCGAACGCGCGGAGGAGCTCGGCCGGGTCCTCGCTCCACTGGCCGAGCTTCCGCGAGATGTGCTCGGTCCACGAGTAGTCGGCGTAGTCGAACGTCTCCTCTCGCCCTCCCCCAACCGGAAGCATCGCGTTTCGCGACCGGTAGTAGTCCTGGGCGAGGTAGCCGTCGTCCATGACGGCCATCGACCGCTCGACCGCGGTCTCGTCCAGCTCGGGGTACCGGTCCTCGAACAGGGAGAATTCGATCGGATAGCGGGGACGCACCGGCGGATCCTCTGCCGGATACCCCATCGCCAACTGCACGAGGGGGAAGACGCGGGGCGGCAGCGCGTACTCCTCGACGATCTGTGCGGCGTAGTACGGTGCCGCACCGAGGTAGCAGCTGCCCATCCCCAGCGACTCTCCCGCCTGCACCATGTTCTGCGCCATGTACGCCGCGTCTTGGATTCCCAGAAGGAGCGCCGCCAGATCGCACATGACGCGCCGCCACCGGCGCGCCGCCATCACCCGCTCCATCCGATGGACGTCGACGCAGACGGTGAACAGGAGCGGCGCGCCGAAGGGGTTCGCCTCGCGATCCCGCTTCAAGAGAAGACTGCCGAGCTGCGCGGCGAACGGCGCCTGCTGCCCGGCGCGTACGACCGCCTCGATGATCTCGCGCGTCGGCTCCTCGTCGCTGAACTCCCGGATCGACTTCCTCCGCAGCATCCCCTCGATGATCGGGTTCGTCTCCACGTCCTCCCCTCCGATGTCCCGGCGTGCGACCGCTACTCCGACGCCGGTCGGATTTCGATTTCCCCGACGCCGACCTTGGCCGACAGGCTGCGCCCCCCGGCACCGAGGGTCGCCCCGACGCTGCTCGCGAAGCCGCCCGCTTCGATCGCCTCGACACCGGGGAACGGGCCGATCCGGATCTCGCCGATCCCGGCCTCGGCCACGACCTCGTACGACGCCTCGTTCGGCAGGACGATCTCGATGTCGCCGGTCCCCAGCCCGACCTCGATCGTCTCCGCCTCGACGTCGCTGAGGCGGACGTCGCCGGCGCCAGAGCTGACGGTCAAGGAAGAGCCCGTGAAGCCGCTGACTTCGACTTCACCGAGGCCGAGCTCGACCGCAGCAGTCGACGAAACGTCGAGCAATCGGACGTCCCCAGCGGCCTGCTTCGCCTCGATCTCGATCCCGGCCGGAACGGTGATCACGTAGTCGATCTCCCAATAGCCGTTTCGCGGGCCCTTCGAATGGACGGTCAGGCCGCACCGCGTCGGCTCGATCAGGACCGACACACGATCGAGGGTCGCCTGCGAGCGGGCACGTTTCGTGGCGACGATCCGTACCGTCGATTCCGCATCGGCGCTCTCCGCCGTTTCGACGGTGATCTCGCCGATGGCGTTGTCGACCTCGACGCACGGACCGGCGAGCAGAACGGACTGGTCGATCGTCTCTTCGAGTTCCGGGCGTTCGAAGACCGGTCCGATCACCGGGCGCCCGATCGCTCCCCACGTGACAGAGAAGCCGACCGCCGGTCCGGCGAGCCCCCGCGAGACGCCCTCCAGCTCCGCGTCTCCCCACTCGAACGAGAAGAGCGGCAGGAGGTACCCAAGATGAAGCTCGAATCCCAGGTTGTGAAGCGGCTGAACCTGTAGGCTGACGAACGGTTCGACCGCGCCGAACGCTCCGTGCCTGCTCAGAACCGCCGGTTCGGGGACGATCCCGCAAGGGCCGAACGGATCGTGGTCCTCGCCGAACGCGCTCACGTCTTCGATCAGGGTCAACGACGATCCGCCACCGCCGAGGACGACGCCGAGGGTCAACAGCGACCGCTCGTCACCGCCGATCACCCGGCCGAGTTCGAGGCCGCCGAACCCGATCGCCAGCTCCGCGTACCGGTTCTCCACAGAGCTCTTCACCTCGCCCCCCCAGCCGATCCCTCCGAGCGAAAGCCCATGGAGGGCTCCTCCTCGACCCCGGCCGCCGGAGAACAGCATCGCGTCGCCGAATCCGCCGAACCCGTTGTCGGTCAGAAACGCGTCGACCGCGGTGAGATCGGGAAAGAACAGACCGAGGGTCGAGCCGCCGAGCCCGAACCAGATCCTCCCATCGCCCGCCTCTTCTTCGACGGCAAATCCGACCGTCCCAAGCAGACAGGCCAATCCAAGTGCAACGATCGTCTTGCAGTGCATGCTCCCCCTCCTCGATGAACGCGCTAAGGCTCCTTCCTACACGATAACGCCCGCCGCAGCAAGTCGCATCGCTCCCGAAGCGGCGATCCGTTCACCGGCGTTCGTTGAACTTCGACCGGCCAGCGACATACTTACAGGATGATCAACCGACACGTTCCGGGCCCGCGAAGGAGGCGGAATGCAGAAGCTACTTGAGAAGATCGTGGCCGGCGCGAGCGGCTGGGTCGAGCTTCGCTATCAAGCGCGGAGTACGAAACGGATCACCGTCCGCAACGGCACTCTTGAGGAGTCGTCGAGCGCGCTACTCGCCGGTCTGGGCGTCCGTGCGCTCGTCGACGGGGTGTTCGGATTCGCCAGCACGACGGACGTCTCCGAACAGGGCGTCCTCGCCGCGATCGACGCGGCCCAGAGCGCCGCCAGGACGTCGGCCGGCGCCAAGAAGGAACGGCTGTCAGGTCTTGCCGAAGCTCCGATGGCGGCCGGCACGTTCGCCGTCGCGACCGACGATCCACTCGACGCGCACTCGCTGGAGGAGAAGCTGGCCCTCGTCCTCCGGCTCGACGAGCGAATCCGCGACGGCGCGAAGGAGATCGTCTCGAGCACCGCCTCGTACGGCGAGATCCAGGACGAGAAGGTGATCGTCACGAGCGACGGCGCGTCGGCCCGAGTCTTCGACTCGAAGCCTGAGCTGCGCACGATCGCCGTCGCCGGGCGCAACGGCGATCAGACGATGGGGATGGAGAGCTCCGGCGTCACCGGAGGATGGTCCGATCTCCTCGGGATCGCCGCTCCGGAGGAGCTCGCAGACAAGTCGGTTCGGCTCGCCGTCGATCAGCTGGCGGCACCTCACCCGAGCGGCGGCTCTTCCGTCGTCGTCCTCGACCCCGGCCTCGTCGGGATCCTCTGCCACGAGGCGATCGGCCACACCGTCGAAGCGGACATCGTGCTCGGCGGCGCGATCACCTCCGACAAGATCGGGGTAGCCGTCGCCTCCGAGCTGGTCACCCTCTGCGACAGCGGCGCGACCGAGTACTCCCCGTACGCGGTCGGGATCCTTCCCGTCGACGACGAGGGTGTCCTGACGCAGCGGACGGTCATCATCGAGAAGGGCGTCCTCCGCTCGTTCCTACACAATCGAGAGACGGCGGCGCACTACGGCGTCGCCCCGACCGGGAACGCTCGCGCGTACGTGTACAGCGACGACCCGATCATCCGGATGCGCAACACGTACATCGAACCGGGGGAGACGCCGTTCGAGGAGCTGATCGGCGGGATCGTCAACGGGTACTACCTTCGCGGGCTCGGCTTGAGCGGACAGGCCGACTCGAACGCCGAGTTCATGTTCGGCGTCAAGGAGGCCCATCGGATCGTCGACGGGAAGGTCGGCGATCTCGTCCGAGGCGTGACGATCTCCGGGAACGCGTTCGACGTGCTCAAGTCGGTCGACGCGATCGGTGACGACTTCGCGTGGGAGCACGGCGCCGGCGCCTGCGGCAAGGGGCAGGCAGCGAAGGTCGACGCCGGCGGCCCGCATCTGAGATGCACGCTGACGATCGGAGGACGACAGACATGAGCGCAAAGAACCTACTCGATCACTGCCAGCGGACGCTCGACCTCGTGCGAAAGCAGGGGGCCGACCAGGTCGAGGTCTTCGGCCAGACGACCCGAAGGATCACGGCCGCGGTGGAGAAGGACGACCTGCAGATCTCGAAGAGCCAGCAGGAGACGAGAATCGGGCTCCGCGCGTTCGTCGGAACGCAGGTCGGCTTCGCCAGCACGAACGATCTGACCAAGGTGGAGGACGCGGCGCGCGACGCCGTGACGTTGGCCAAGGCGTCGCCCGGTGATCCGCACAACGTCCTTCCGGACCCGACGGAGGTCGAGCCGCTCGCCGGATTGAGCGACCCGGCGGCCGAGTCGTTCGGCACGGCAGACGCGGTGAAGCAGGCGATCCGGATGCTGGAGACGGCGAAGGCGGTCGATCCGCGGGTCATCGTCGGCGAGGCGGAGTTCTCGGCGGAGATCCGTGACCGCGTCCTCGTCAATTCGTCCGGTGCGGAGGCGACGGAACCCGGCAGCCTGTTCACGTACTCCGTTCTGACCACGGCGCGCGACGGCGAGGCGGTCTCCAACATGGCGTTCAAATTCGGAGCGACGAGGAGCGTTGAGGAGATCGACGTGGAGCCGATCGCGCGCGAATCGAGCGCGGACGCGCTCGGCTCGCTCGGCGCCGAGCCGGGCGAGTCCTTCGTGGGCCAAGTCCTCCTCGACCCGTACGCCGTGCTCAACCTGTTCGCCCCGCTCCAGTTCCAGCTGAACGCGAGGAACGCGCTGCGCGGGATGTCTCGGTGGAAGGACGCGCTCGGGGAGGCCGTCGCCGTTCCGGGATTCGGCCTCGTCGACGACGGGCGCCTCCCGGGGGGCGTCGCGACCGGTGCGTTCGATCGTGAAGGGACGCCTCGCCGTCGCCTTCCGCTGATCGAGGGCGGCGTGCTCCGATCGCTCATGCACAACGCGTACACCGCCCACGCGTACGGCGTCACGAACACAGGCAACGCGGCCGGTTCGGCCGGATCCCTCCCCACGATCGGGCCGACCAACTTCATGATCCTGCCCGGGGAGATCGCGAAGGACGAGCTGATCTCGGAGATCAAGCGCGGGCTGCTCGTCAGTCGTTTCTCGGGAAACACGGATCCGATCTCCGGCGATTTCTCGGGCGTCGCCAAGGCGGCGTACCTGATCGTCGACGGGAAGATCGACCGGGCCGTCTCCGGCACGCTGATCGCCGGGAACATCTTCGAGATGCTGAAGACACTGTCGGGCATCTCCAAGGAGACGGAGCGCGTGTTCAACTACACGTTTCCGTTTCTCCGGCTCGAGGGGGTTTCGATCACGTCCGAGTAGACGCGGCCGTCAACGCGAAAGCGGGCCCACGGGGGCCCGCCTTCGCGCTCGTCGTGTCCGTCCCTGACTACAGCTCGACGACCGGTTCGGCCTCTTCGGCGCCCCCTGTTTCCTCGACGGCCGCTGCGGGGACCGTGATCCCGGCTTCGATCAGTTCCAGATCCGCGGCGCGGTCCTGGAGCGCTTCCTCGCCGCCGCGCACGAGAAGAACGACCGTCTCTCCTTCGTACAGGTAGGCGAGACCGTAGCTCGATACCTCGTCTTCCAACGGGCCGGCGATCCGCACGGCACGCTCGGACGCGCCGGCCGGCGGGATCTCCTCGACCGCGATCTCTTCGGACGGTCCATCTGCTCCGACGATCCCCAGGACAACGAGGAGAGCCGATTCCGGAACCGATTCCTCGACCGTGAAGACCGTCACCTCGATCTCGTCCGATGGATCGGTGAGAAGCACGGACGTCCCCGTCTCCTCGACGTCCCAGGCCAACGGGACGGCGAGGCTGAACCGACCGTTCGGCTCGACGTACGTCGAGCTTGCGGGCTCGAGAACGGAGATCGGGAGTGGCTGCTCGATTCCCCAATCCCAATAGACCATCGCGTACGCGGCGACGATGATCCCAAGCCAAATCGACAACAGAAGAAGCGCGTTCTTCATCCCACAACCTCCCTTCGGCCCCTCGCCCTCTTCGCGCCCTCCGGATTCCTGCGAAGTGTCATTCGCAGAACCATTCTAGCTCTCCGACGCACCGAAGCCAATTGCGGGTCCCTGTGAACTTGCAACAAGCCTTCATGTCAACATAGGATCGATGCATGAACCGTCGGGGTCTTTGGGTCGCGTTCCTAGGTCTGTCTCTCTGCTCGTTCCTCGCGCTCGCCGAGGGAGCGGCGTGGATTCTGACGATCGACGGTGAGATCAACTCCGGCACCGTGACCTACCTGCGGCGCGGGATCTCCGAGGCGACCGAGTCCGGAGCCGGCATCGTCGTCCTCGTCCTCTCGACGCCGGGCGGCTACCTCGACGCGGCGGTCGAATCGAGAGGGATTCTCCTCGACGCGACGATCCCGACGGTCGCGTACGTCGCGCGTGAGGCTTTCTCCGCGGGAGCGGCCATCGCCATCGCCTGCGAGACGATCCTCTTCTCCCCGGGCGGCGTGATGGGCGCCGCCACCCCGGTCACGGTCGTCGGCCAGAACCTCCGCGAAGCGCCGGAGAAGGTGATCAGCGCGACGCGGTCGCTGTTCCGCGCCGCGGCCGAACTTCGCGGACGTCCGCCCGAGGTCGCCGAAGCGATGGTCGACCGCGACGTCTCGATCCCGGGCCTGATCGAGGCGGGGAAGCTCCTGACCCTGACCTCCATGGAAGCGGCCGAGTGGGGCTACTCCGACGGCGAGATCGAGTCGATCGACGCGTGGCTCGCCGAGCGCGGCTACGGCGATTCGGTCGTGTTCGAAGTACGCTGGATCGACGGACTCGTCGAGGCGCTGACGTCCCCGCTGGCGGTCGGCCTGCTGATCACTGCCGGCCTTCTCGGGCTGATCGTCGAGATGCTCGTTCCGGGCTTCGGGATTCCCGGCCTCATCGGGATCGCATGCCTCGGCGTCTTCTTCTGGACCCACTTCCTCGTCGGCCTCGCCGGCTGGGAGTCGATCGCTTTTCTGCTCGGCGGAATCGTCGCCATTGTGCTCGAGATCTTCGCGTTTACCGCGGTCGACTTCGGCGTGAGCGGACTGCTCGGCCTGATCCTGATCGGTCTCGGGTTCTACACCGCGATGGTCGGCCCGTTCACGGCGCGCGAGCAGGCCGTGCACGCCATCGCCATCGTCTCCGGCGGGCTGATCGTCTCCGTCGCCGCGGCGATCGTCCTCCTCGCCCGGCTCCCGCGAACGCGTCTCCGTCTCGGGGGGATCATCCTGTCGACGGCGGTCACCGGACGCTCGCACGAGAAGGGGGAAGGGATGGAGCCGGCACCGAGCGATTGGGTCGGCCGTCGAGGCGTCGCGGCGACCGATCTCCGCCCCGTCGGCGGCGGGATCTTCGATGACGAGCGGATCGACGTCGTCTGTGAAGAAGGCTTCCTCCCGAAGGGGACGCCGATCGTCGTGATCCAGGACGACGTCTATCGGAAGGTCGTTCGACGCACGGAAAAGGAGGGTTGAACATGGTCGGGTACATCGTTCTCGCCGTGGCAGCGGTGCTGCTGCTCTGGTTGTTCTTCTACTTCGTTCCGATGGGGCTCTGGATCTCCGCCCTCGCCGCCGGCGTCCCGGTCGGGCCGGTGACGCTGATCGGCATGCGACTGAGGAAGGTCAATCCGCATCGGGTGATCCTCCCGATGATCGCGGCGTGGAAGGCGGGGTTGAAGCTCGCGATATCGGATCTCGAGGCGCATTACCTCGCCGGCGGGAACGTCGAGCGCGTCGCGCGGGCCCTGATCAGCGCCGACAAGGCGGACATCGCGCTCGATTTCCAGCGGGCCGCGGCGATCGACCTCGCGGGGCGTGACGTCCTCGACGCCGTGGCGATGTCGGTCAACCCCCGCGTCATCGAGACACCGAAGGTCGGCGCCGTCGCCGCGGACGGGATTCAGCTGTTCGCGATCGCCAAGGTGACCGTTCGGGCGAACATCGATCGGCTCGTCGGCGGCGCGACGGAGGAGACGGTGATCGCCCGCGTCGGCGAGGGGATCGTCTCGGCGATCGGCTCGGCCGGATCGCACAAGGAGGTCCTCGAGAATCCGGACAAGATCTCGAAACTCGTCCTCGAGAAGGGGCTCGATGCGGGAACGGCGTTCGAGCTCCTTTCGATCGACATCGCCGACGTCGACGTGGGGAAGAACATCGGCGCGCAGCTGCAGACGGACCAGGCCGAGGCCGATCTGAAGGTCGCGCGGGCCAAGGCCGAGGAACGACGCGCGATGGCCGTCGCGCGCGAGCAGGAGATGAGCGCCCTCGTCCAAGAGCGCCGCGCCGCGGTCGTCGAGGCGGAGGCCGAGATTCCGCGCGCGATGGCCGAGGCGTTCCGCGAGGGGAACCTCGGGATCATGGACTACTACCGGATGAAGAACGTGCAGGCCGACACGAAGATGCGCGAGGGGTTCGCCGCCGGCGACCAGCCCTCGACGCAGAGCCAGACCGAGGGAGAGTAGATGGGCAAACCAAGCTCGGCGATTGCACGACTCCGGAGACTCGTGAAGAAGGACCCGCGGTCGGCGATCCTCCTCCACGAAATCCTCGGCCCTCCTCCGGGCTTGCGGAAGTCGGGAGCCACCGGAGACTGATCTCCCCGGCGGGACCGAAGCCCACGGCGAAGGGGCGGAGCGACACGTCGACGTTTGGCAGATCCGGCTTGCCTCACTAGAATAGACGTTCGGTGAGGTTGGTGAAAAGGATTCCTGACTTCCTTACGATGTCACGGGGCTTGATCGCCGCGGCGATCTTCTCCCTCGGCTTCGTCGGAGAGGGTGCGCTGGAGGCGGTCATCCTCCTGACGATGCTCGGTTGGACGACCGACATCCTCGACGGGCGCCTGGCGCGCAGGTACAACAAGCCGCCGACGTGGGTCGGGGAGAAGGAATTCGCCTTCGACATGGCGATGGTCTTTTCCGGCCTCTGCTACCTCGTGCTGTCCGGGTTCATCCCGTTCGTCCCCGCGATCGCCTACATCATGGTCGCCGCGGCGTTCATCGCCTACTTCCGTTCGAAGATGGTGACGATGTCGTTCGCGACGCCGGTCGTTGCGCTCCCCTTGATCGTCGCGTACTTCGAAGCCCCTCACGCACTGATCTGGTACGTCGTCTGGATCGTCGTGGCCCTCGTCTTCGACTGGCGCCGCTTCAGCGGGGTCGTGAGGGAGTTCATCCACAACGCCAAGAACCTGTCCCGGCACTAGAACAGCCGATCGGGCCTTTCCTGTCCGAGGTAACTCAACGCGCGCTCGGTGGCGATCCGCCCCTGCGGTGTTCGTTGGATCAGCCCCTCCTGCAGGAGGAAGGGCTCGACGATGTCGGTGATCGTGTCCTTTTCCTCCGACAACGCCGCGGCGAGCGTGTCGAGACCGACCGGCCCTCCGGCGAACTTGTCGACCAACGTCACCAGAACGGCCCGATCGAGTTCGTCGAGCCCTCGCTCGTCGATCCGGAGCATCTCGAGCGACCGCCTCGCGATCTCGGCGTCGATCGTACCCTTCCCTTCGACCTCGGCGAAATCCCGAGTCCGCCGCAGGAGACGATTGGCGATTCTCGGGGTGCCGCGAGCCCGCTTGGCGATCTCGTCCGCCCCGTCGTCCGACACGCCGATTCCGAGGATGCGGCCGGTGCGGACGACGACCGTTTTTAGATCCTCGACCGAGTAGAACCCCACCCGGAACTTGACCTCGAACCGGTCACGCATCGGTGCGGAAATGAGTCCGGCTCTCGTCGTCGCCCCGACCAGGGTGAACGGAGGGAGATCGATCCGGAGCGACTGCGCGTTCGGCCCCTCGCCGAGGATGATGTCGATCTTGTAATCCTCCATCGCCGGGTAGAGGATCTCCTCGACGTTTCGCCGGAGCCGATGGACCTCGTCGATGAAGAAGACGTCGTGCGGCCTGAGGTTCGTCAGGATCGCCGCCAAGTCGCCGGCCTTCTCGATCGCAGGGCCGGAGCTGATCCGGATGTCGACTCCCATCTCCGCCGCGATGATCTGGGCGAGCGTCGTCTTTCCGAGACCCGGCGGTCCGTGCAGCAGGACGTGATCGAGCGACTCGCCGCGCTTCTTCGCCGCGGCGATGTAGACTCGCAGCTTCTCCTTGATATCGCGCTGATTGATGTACTCGTCGAGCGACGAGGGGCGCAGGTTGACGAGGGTCGCGTCGTCCTCTTCGAGTCGAGCTCCGGCGATCCGTTCCGACCTCATGTCGACGCCATTGTACAAGTCGCCCGTGCCCCGCTCCAATCCACGGCGCGCTTCCTGTCTCGATCCTCGGCGATGGTGTACCATCCGCCGCGAGGCGCTCATGATAGATAGGACGGTCGTCAGCATCGGAACGTTCGACGGGATTCACCTGGGTCACCAAGCGATCCTGACCGAGGTCCGGCGCCAGGCCGACCGGAGCGGCGTCCGAAGTGTGGCCTACGCGTTTGGTCTGCCTCCGCGGCTGCAAGTCAGCGGCCGCGCCGAACGAGGCCTTCTCCTCCCCGAAGCCGTCAAGACGCGCATGCTCCTCCGGTCGGTGGACCGGGTCGTTCGCGCCTCGTTCTCGGACGTCCGAACTCTCACGCCCGAGGCGTTCGCCGAGGGGATCCTCACCGAGCAGTTGCGCGCAGCGTCCGTCGTCGTCGGCCCGTCGTTCCGGTTCGGCGCCGAGCGCGCGGGGGATCCGGAGACCCTTCGATCCCTGGGGGAACGTCTCGACTTCTCGGTCACCGTCGTCCCGCCGATCCTCGTCGGCGGAGAACCGGTCAACAGCACGCGGGTTCGTACCCTCCTCTCCAAGGGCAACGTCACGGGCGCTGCCGCGCTCCTCGGACGTCCGCCCGTCCTCATCGGCGACGTCGCGGTCGGCGATCGAGTCGGCCACACCCTCGGGTATCCGACGGCGAGCCTCACGATCGACCTGCACGTTCTCCTCCCGGCCCACGGCGTGTACGCCGCCAGCGCGTTCGTCGGGGATCCCCCGCCGGATCCGGCCCCTCGTTCCGCCCTCCTCTACGTCGGCACGCGCCCGACGCTCGGAGCCGAGGGCGGAGCGCTCCGTTGCGAAGTGCATCTGCTCGCCGCGGCGGAAGGGGACACGCACGGAAAGCGGATTGAGGTCCATCTGATCGAGCGGCTCCGAGGGGATCGATCCTTTCCGTCCCTCGATGACCTCCGTCTTCAGATCGAGCGGGACGCCGAGCGTGCAAGCGAGGTCCTCGCGCGATTCCCCGATCCCTCCGCCCCGATCGGCGGTTGAAAAGGAAACTACCCTCACCTACCATCTTCCCGGCATGTTGGCGTTGGGAGTCGATACATCCGAGCCGCTCGGCGGCGTCGCCCTCTACGACGGACGCGACCTCACCGAGGAGCGCTGGATGGACACCCCGCTCCGACACGCCGAGCAGCTGTTCCCGCTGATCGAGGGGATTCTGAGCGAGAACGGCGTGAGCAGAGATTGCGTCGAGTTGGCGTGCGTCAACCGGGGTCCCGGTTCGTTCACCGGTCTCAGGATCGGATTCGCCGCGATCAAGGGCTTCTGCCAGACCGTCGGCGCCGCACTGGTCGGCGTCGATGGTGCGGACGCGTACCGGGCGAGGATCGCCGCCGCGAAACGGGTCTGCGTGATCGTGGCCAGTCGCCGTGACTTGTACTACGCGCAGTTCTTCGGCGGCTCGCGCCCGCGAGGACCGATGCGGCTGATCCGCGAATCGGAGCTTCTGGAGGCCTTGCGGAGAGAAGATCGAGAGGTGACCCTTGTCGGAAGCGGGGCCCCTGCGATCGGCGGCGCGCTCCGAGGGCATCCGATGATTCGGATCGCTCCGGAGGAGGCGAATCGACCGTCTCCGCTGGCGATCGCCAAGCTTGGTTGGAACGAGAAACCGGTCGACCGACTGTACGAGGTCGAGCCGCTATACGTAGAGCCCCTCCTCGCCTGAGGAGGCGCGTGCTGAGGTGAGAGGAACATGTCGAGAGTCTGTGAAGTCTGCGGCAAGAAACCGGCCGCCGGAAACGCGGTCAGTCATTCGAATCGCCACACCCGCCGGGTGCGCGCTCCGAACATCCAGCGCGTCCACGCCGTCGTCGACGGGAAGAAGAAATGGATCCGCGCCTGCACCCGGTGCATCAAGTCGGGTCGGGTCGTCAAGGCAGCCTGATCGATTTCGATTCGAAGATCGGAGCGGCGCAATCGACCATGCCCGAGAACGCAGTGAATCCTACATCGAACGAGGAACCCAAACTCGTCGGAGGCGAGATCGTCGGGATTGAGAAGAGTCGGATCCGTGTTCGCCTCGATTCGGGAACGATCGGCTTCATGGAGCGTCCCGCGGACAGGGAGTCCGGCCAAATCCAGGTCGGGCGGCGCGCCCGATTTCGCATCGTGGCGACCGATCCTGGCGGCTCTCCGAGCCTCGCCTTCGCCGAAGGCGAGGACGTCTCCGTCGCGGAGGAGCCGTTCGAGCGCGAGGTCGTCGAACTGCACAACGCGCTGGCGAACCATCATCCGGCGAACTCCGTCCGTCCCGCCGAACGCGTTCACCTCGGCGAGGAACAGATCCAGAGCTGGATCGGTCACGTCGAGGAGAGCCTCGCCCGACTCCGGAAGAACCGCGCGAAGCGGCTGAACGAAGAGTTCTACACCGGCACGTAGAGGGAGGTGCCCATGGCGAGAGGTGCGGCCGTCGTCGACGCCGAGCGATGCAAGGGATGCGGGCTGTGCATCGCCGCGTGTCCCCAGCAGGTCCTCGCGTTTTCCGGGTCGCTGAACAAGAGTGGGTACAACGTCGTTCACATGGAGCGTTCCGAGGCCTGCATCGGATGTGCGTTCTGCGCGATGACCTGTCCCGACATCGCCATCGAGGTCTACCGGGAGAAGGTCGCAAGCTAAGGAGGGGGAATGGGTGAACAGCTGCTGTTGCGCGGGAACGAGGTGATCGCCGAAGCCGCGATCCGTGCCGGATGCCAGTGCTACTTCGCATACCCGATCACCCCGCAGGCCGAGCTCCTCGAGCACATGGCGAGGCACATGCCCCGTCTCGGCCGCACGTTCATACAAGCCGAGAGCGAGATCGCCGCGATCAGCATGGTCTACGGGGCCGCTGCGACCGGCGTTCGAACGATGACCTCGTCCTCCTCACCGGGAATCAGCCTCAAGCAAGAGGGGATCTCGTACCTCGCCGGTTCGAACCTCCCGGCGGTGATCGTCAACATCGTCCGCGGCGGGCCGGGCCTCGGGAACATCGCCCCGGCCCAGTGCGACTACTTCCAAGCGACGAAGGGGGGCGGACACGGCGATTACCGGCTGATCGTCCTGGGACCGTCGACCGTGCCTGAGGCCGGAGAGCTGACGATGCTCGCGTTCGACCTCGCCGACAAATATCGCATCCCGGTCATGATCCTCGCCGACGGGATGCTCGGTCAGATGATGGAGCCGGTCGAGCTCCCCGAGCCGGTCGATGTCGACGGCCTCCCAGCCAAGGAGTGGGCGACGACCGGTGCCGCGGGGCGCGACCCGAACATCGTGCTCTCCTTCGACCTCGATCCGGAGAAGCTGAAGGAGATGAACCTCGTCCTCCAAGCGAAGTATCGAGAGATCGAAGCAAACGAGGTCCGCTACGAGGAGAGCGACACCGAGGACGCCGACATCGTGATCGCGGCGCACGGAACGATCGCTCGGATCGCGAAGTCCGTCATCCGGGCCGCGCGCGCCGAGGGGATCAAGCTCGGCCTGTTCCGCCCGATCACCCTCTGGCCGTTTCCCTACGAACCGCTTCGCGCGCTGTCCGATCGCGTCGACGCGGTGCTGACCGTCGAGATGAGCGCCGGCCAGATGTGGGAAGACGTCCGGCTCGCCGTCGCCGAGCGTGCCGCCACACCGTTCTACGGGGAGCTCGGCGGTGTCGTCCCGACACCCCGCGCGATTCTGAACGAGGTGAGAAAGTATGCCGAATGACGTCACGGGCATGGTGAAGGTGTTCGAACGGCCGAAGAGCCTCACCGAGGCGCGGTTCACCTACTGCCCCGGATGCCACCACGGGATCATCACGCGGATCATCGGCCAGACGCTCGACGAGCTCGGCGTCGCCGAGCGGACCGTCGGACTCGCCCCGGTCGGCTGTTCCGTCTATGCCTACCTGTGGTACAAGTGCGACGCCCTCCAGGTCGCGCACGGACGGGCGAGCGCGGTCGCAACGGGGGTCAAGCGTGCGCGTCCCGACCTGATCGTCTTCTCGTATCAGGGAGACGGTGACTTCGCCAGCATCGGCACCGCCGAATCGATTCACGCCGCGAACCGCGGCGAGAACATCACAGTGATCTTCGTCAACAATCAGATCTACGGGATGACCGGCGGAGAGCTCGCCCCGACGACGCTCGTCGGTCAGAAGACGACGACCACGCCGGACGGCCGCGACGCCAAGCTGTTCGGCTACCCGATCCGATTCTCGGAGTTGATCGCCCTGCTCGACGCGCCGGCGTACGTCACCCGTCAGGCGCTCTACGACACGAAGCGGATCCACGACGCGACCGCCGCGATCAAGAAGGCGTTCCAGTACCAGGTCGAGGGGAAGGGGTACTCGCTCGTCGAGGTCCTGTCGACGTGTCCGACGAACTGGCGGATGACGCCGCAGCAGTCGAACGAGCACGTGGCGAACGTGGTGACCGAGGTCTTCCCGCTCGGAGACCTCGTCGACAGGGGGTAGGATGGAACACTCAGTCGTCATCGCAGGATTTGGCGGTCAGGGGGTCATCCTCGCCGGGAAGATCCTCGCCCAGGCGGGGATGGACCACGGGCTGAAGGTGACCTGGCTCCCTTCGTACGGCCCGGAGATGCGCGGCGGAACGGCGAACTGCACCGTCGTCCTCTCCGACGAGCCGGTCGGCTCGCCGATCGTCGACGAGCCGTCGGCGGTGATCGCGATGAACCGACCGTCGCTCGACAAGTTCGAGCCGACGATCGCCGCCGACGGGGTCGTCGTCGTCAACAGCACGCTGATCGACCGGAAGGCCGAGCGCGCCGATATCAAGGCAAGCTACGTCCCGTTGAACGACCTCGCCGCGGCCGCCGGCAACCCGAGGACGATCAACATGGTCGCGCTGGGTGCGTATCTGAAAGCAACGGGCATCGTTCCGCTGGAGACCGCCGAACGGGCGATGTCGCGGATGCTCGAAGAGTCAGGCAAGGCGAAGCTGGTCGACGTCAACAGCCGGGCGCTCAAGGAGGGCTACGACGCCGTCTGAACCGTTCCGCGTCGTTTCGCACGAGAACGTCTTCCGCGGGCGCCTTCTCGACGTCTACGTCGATCGGATCGAGTCGTCGGACGGGACAAAGCGTTCGCGGGAGATCGTCGTACACCCCGGTGCCGTAGCGATCGTCCCCGTCCTTCCGAACGGCGACGTCCTTCTCGTTCGGCAGTACCGCCACGCCGTTCGATCCGAACTGTGGGAGATTCCCGCCGGGAAGCTCGAGGCGGACGAGGAGACGCTTGCGTGCGCGAAGCGCGAGTTGAGGGAGGAGACCGGATACGTAGCCGAAGCGTGGCGCGAGCTCGCCTCCTTCTTCACCACCCCGGGATTCTCGAACGAGCGGATCGCTCTCTTCCTCGCGACCGGACTGACGAGGGAGGAACGGGTCGCGCCGGGAGAGATCGAGGCGTGCGAACCGTTCGGAGCCGCGCGGCTCGCCGAGATGGTCGCGGACGGCCGCTTGGCCGACGGGAAGAGCCTCGTCGGTCTCTGTTTGGCCGGCATCGTCGGTGCGGAGAATCAGACGACGAGCCATCCGAGGGACATCGAGAACACCGACTGACAAGCGGACGGGGATGCGACGACCGACCACGCTCGCTCGACCGCGGCTTCGATCGATCCCGCTACTCGAACAAGTCGACCAGGTAGAGGAGGCCTTCGTCGACCGGCCGAGGGTTCGCCAGCGCTTCGCCGAGCGGAACCGGCACGATCTTCGTCCCGCGGATCGCCGTCATCACGTCGAATTGCCCGTCGAGCGCAAACTCGATCGAAGCGGCGCCGAACCGCGTTGCGAGGATCCGATCGAACGGCGACGGGCTTCCGCCACGCTGCAGGTAGGCCAGATTGGTGACGCGGACCGGAATCTGCATCCGCTTGGACAGCTGGTTGGCCACGTACTGGCCGACCCCGCCGAGCCGCGCGTGGCCGAACGCGTCGACCTCGGCCTCGGCGACGACCTTCCCCTCCGTCCCCTCCGGCTCGGCTCCCTCAGCGATGATGACGATGGAGAATCGCTTCTTCAGGTGCTCCCGCCGCTTGATTTTGCGGAAGATCGAATCGACGTTGAACTTCTGCTCCGGGATCAGGATGACGTCCGCTCCGCCGGCGACGCCTCCCATCAGACTCAACCACCCGGCGTCGCGGCCCATCACCTCGAGGATCAGCACCCGGTGGTGCGACGCGGCCGTCGTGTGCAGCCGGTCGAGCGCGTCGGTGATCGCTTCCAACGCGGAGGAGAACCCGAGCGTGTAGTCGGTCATCCCGATGTCGTTGTCGATCGTCTGCGGAATGCCGATCGCCTTCACGTCGTACTCGGCCAGTCGATGGGCGACGCCGAGCGTGTCGTCACCTCCGATGGCGACCAGGAAGTCGACGGCGTTCACCGCCAGGGTCTCGACGACCCGGTCCGGGCCGCCGTCGAACCGGAACGGATTCGTACGAGAGCTGCTCAGGATCGTCCCTCCGATGTGCAGGATGCCGGAGACGTCGACCTGGGTCAGCGGTCGGACGAGGTTCTCGACCGGCCCCTTCCAGCCCTCTTCGAATCCGAGGACGTCGACTCCGTGCTTGTTCCCGAAACGGACGATCGATCGAAGGGCGGCGTTGATCCCGGGAGAATCCCCTCCGCCCGTCAGTACACCGGCTCTCATCACTGGCCCTCCTCCCCTTCCTGCAGCGTCCTTCCCCCGCTTCCGGCCTGCTCGATCAACACGGACGCGATCTCGCGCACCTTCGCCTGGATCTCCCTCCCGACGGCGCGCGGATCGAACACCTTCTTGTCCGGGCTCCAGTCGCCCTTCGCGAACAGGTTGACGACGTCGTCCTCCACGTCCTGGGGCGGCATGATCCCGTCGACGTGCGCGGCGAAGAACTCGGCCGCCGTCCGCCCGTAGACGTACTGATAGTGCGTGTCCTTGTTCAGCTTGCAGACGCCGTAGCCGATCATCTCCCGCACCTGCTCCGGGAGGAGACCCGACGTCCCGTGCAGCACGAGCGGCGCGTCGAGCCCGCTCTCCGCGAGTCGATCGCGGATCCTCGCCGCCAGGTCGACCCGCAGCTCGAGATCCCTTCCTTTGGACACGCCGTGTTGGGTACCGACGGAGATCGCCAGCAGGTCCGCCCCCGTCCGCCTCACGAACTCGGCCGCCTCGTCCGGATCCGTGTACAGCGACTCGTCGGAAGAGATTTCGTCCTCGACCCCTTTGATCTTCCCGAGCTCCGCCTCGACAAGGACGCCGCTTCCCTCGGCCATCTCCGTGACGGCCCGGCTGATCCGGATGTTTTCCTCGAACGTCTCCCCCGAGGCGTCGATCATGATCGACGAGACGAGGCGATCGTCGATCGCCTCCTCGATCAAGTCCATTTCGCCGGACGTGAAGTGATCGAGGTTGATGAAGACGCAGATCGGGTACGGCGCGGCGAGCTCGCGGATCAGCGCCGACAGCCCCCTCAGGCCCGCCCGCTTGTCGCCGCCCCCGGCGAATTTCGCCGCCCCGGGGCTGATTTGAACCAGCAGGTCCGAGCGCGCTTCGGCGTACGCTTCGAGCAGGCCGATCAGGACGTTCGGCTCGGCGACGTTGTTCGCCATGAACGCGAAGCGCTCAGCCTGCGCCCTCCGATACGCCTCTTGCAATCTCACCCCGTCACAGAATGGCATGGTCGCCTCCTCCTTCGCCCGGGACGCTCGTCCCCTCGCGCCGTTTCCCGATGAGCGATTTTACGGTCCACGGAGATCGGACCGACCGAGCCCTTCCTGTGCTCGTCGAACGCCCGTCTCCGAACTCGGCGACGCCATTTTCGCGACTTCCCGAGGTCGGCTCAAGGGCCCGCTTCGACGCCTTCCGGGGACACGCCGCCCTCGAGGAATCGGACCGACTCGAGGCGCTCTCGGCCGGCCGCGAGCACTTCGGCCAACCGGTTCACCGCCTCGCCCACTTCGGTCGACAACCCCTCGCCGAACGACAGGTCGGCCGGCTCGATCCCGAGAAGCACGATCTCTTCCACGGCCGACTCCAGTCGATCGAGAAAGAACGTGAGCGGCAGGCCGTGCGTCGTCGCGAGCATCCGGTCGACCGAAGGACGCGGGAGACGGCGGACTTCGCCCGGCCCCAGCCCCATCCGGGCCGCGTCCACGATCACGAGCAGGTCGGGGCGCTCGCGAGCAACGATCCCCCCGACGTTCTCAAGCGACGTTCCGCAGTCGATCGCCGTCCAATCGGATCCCGCGAGTCGTTCGGTGAGGAACGGGCCGGCGCCGTCGTCGCGCGACAATCGGTTGCCGACGCCGAGGAGCATCCGCTTCATTCGCCCTCGACTGACGCATCGCGGTAGCGCCCGACCTCTCGGTAGTGTCGGTACCGCTCCCCAACCAGCTTCGCCGGCTCCAGCTTCGTCAACTCGCCGAGCTGGCGGACGAGCTCCGACTTGAGGGCCGACGCGGTCCGATCGAAGTCCTTGTGCGCGCCGCCGAGCGGCTCGGGAATCACCCCGTCGATCAGGCCGAGTTCGTGCAGATGATCCGCGGTCAGATGGAGCGCCTCGGCCGCCTCCTTCATCCGCTCCCTCTCCTTCCACAGGATCACGGCGGCGCTCTCCGGACTGATCACCGTATAGATGGCGTTCTCGAGCATCAAGACCCGATCGGCGAGCCCGATTGCCAGCGCCCCGCCCGACCCACCCTCCCCGATGACGACGGCGACGATCGGAACGCGAAGCTCGGCCATCGCCGAGAGGTTCTCGGCGATCGCGCCGCCGATGTTCGCCTCCTCCGACTCGAGTCCGGGGTACGCCCCCGGCGTGTCGATCAGCGTGATCACCGGGAACCCGAATCGTTCGGCCAGTCGCATCGCCCGGCGCGCCTTCCGATACCCCTGCGGACGCGTCATCCCGAAGAAGCGCTCCTTGTTCTCCTCGGTCGAACGTCCCTTTTGCTGCCCGAGGACGACGACCGTTCTCCCGTCGAGTCGGGCGAGACCGGCCACCAGGGCCTTGTCGTCGCTGTCGATCCGATCGCCGTGGAGCTCGTAGAAGTCGGTGAAGATCGCGTCGATGTAGTCGAGGGCGTACGGCCGCTTCGGATGGCGGGCGAGCCGCACCCGCTCCCAATCGCTCAGGTTCGCGTACAGCTCTACCCGGAGCTCCTCGATCTTCGCCTCGAGGAGGTCGATCTCCTTCGACAGGTCGATCCCGTCGGTGGCGTCCAGGCTTCTCAGCTCCTCGATCTTCGCCTCGAGGAGGTCGAGTGTCCGTTCGTCGCTCACTGCGCCTCCACGAAGAAACCGAGAAGCGAGGAGAGCTCCTCCCGCATCCCCTCGCGGCCGACGACGCGGTCGATCGCGCCGTGCTCGAACGCGAACGCGTCCGATTGGAAGTTCGAGGGAAGCTCCTGCGCCATGGCGTTCTGAATCACGCGTCGCCCAGCGAATCCGATCAACGTGCCGCGCTCGGCGATGATGACGTCCCCGAGACTCGCGATCGACGCCTGCACACCGCCCGACGTTGGATAGGTCATCACCGAGACGAACGGGAGCCCCGCCTCGGCCAACCTGGCCCGGACGGCGACCGTTTTCGCCATCTGCAACAAGGAGAACAGCCCTTCTTGCAGGCGCGCTCCGCCGGACGACGACACGAGGACCAACGGCCGGCGCTCCTCGATCGCCGTTTCGATCCCGTGACAGATCTGTTCGCCGACGACCGCCCCCATGCTCCCGCCGACGAATCGGAAGTCCATCACGCCGATCACGACGGGGAATCCCGCGATCGTCGCCCGCCCGATCACGATCGCGTCGCCCAGACCCGTCTTCGCCTGCGCCTCGGCGACCCGCTCCGGATACGGCTTCCGGTCGACGAACTCGAGCGGATCATCGGCGACGATCGACAAGGTCACGTCCTCGAAGCTGCCCTCGTCGACCAGGAGCCCGATCCGCTCGACCGCCGTGAGGAAGAAGTACTCCCCGCAGCTCGGACAGATGTTGTTGTTCTCTCGGACGCGCCGCTTGAAGACGAGCTCGCCACAGGACTTGCACTTCATCCATAGGCTCTCGTCCGGCTCCCGGTCGAGGTCGACGCGTAGGTAGTCCTTCTCCTTGAAGATGGGCATTCCATCACCTCACCGTGCGCTTGCGGAACGGCGAGAACCTGGGTCGTTTCGCCGCTTCCCTTTCCTTCACGGCGGCCTCCTTGAGGCTGTCGGGGAGAACCGAGCCGCTCGATACGACCATCGAAAGGGCGTCCTCGACCGGCATGTCGATGTAGGTCACGAGCCGTTCCGGGATGATCAGCATGTATCCGGAGAGCGGGTTCGGCGCCGTGGGCGCGTAGACGAGAAGGCACTTTTCGCCGGTGATGTCGCGGATGACGCCCAGCTCCTCGTTCGTCACCAGGCCGAGGACGTTGATCCCGTCCTTCGGGTATTCGAACATGACGACCTTCTTGAACGACGTGGTCGATTCCCGGTTGAGCAGCGCACTGGTGAACTGCTTCAGCGTCCCGTACATCTTCCGAACGCCGGGGAACGAGAAGAAGATCCGCTCGAAGTAGTAGTGCAGCGTCCGGCCGATGAAGCTCCTCACGATGACCCCGATGACGAAGACAAGCAGGATCGTGATGATGATCCCGAGCCCCGGGATCCACCGCCCGAGGACCCGCTCGATCACCATGCCGAACGCCGTGTTCCTTCCGACCTGGCCGTCGATCAGGTTGTAGAGGGCCCAGACGATGAAGACGGTGGCGCCGACGGGAAGGATCGCCAGCAGACCGCTGACAAACGTCGTCCGAAGCCAAACAAGGAATCGTTTCATCACGCCTCGTCCTTGCGTATGCGAATGGGTGCTCGACCGGATTATAGAGGATTCGGCGTATGATAGAGGATCATGCAGCGATCCGCGCCGTGGCGCGTCCGCGCCGGTTTGGCCCTTCTTGCCCTCCTCCTCGTCGCTTACGCTGGGCTCGTCGGCCTTCGCGTCCTCTACCCGATCGCCTACACCGCGGATCTCGTCGGCTTCGCCAACCAAAATCGGATCGATCCGGCGCTGGTCGCTTCGGTCGTTCGGTGCGAGAGTCGGTTCAAGGCGTCGGCCGTTTCCTCACGCGGCGCGATCGGGCTGATGCAGATCGCGCCCGAGACCGGCGAGTGGATTGCCCAGCAGCTGGAGATCGACGCCTTCGCGATCGAGGGCCTTTTCGATCCCGTCCTCAACCTCCGTTTCGGCTCGTGGTATCTGCGTTACCTCCTCGACCGATTCGGAGATCGGTACGACGCGCTGATGGCCTACAACGCCGGTCCGAGTCGCGTCGACGAGTGGCGCGCAGGCACCGGAGACGTCTTCCCTGAGACCCGGGCGTACGCCGAGCGCGTGGCGCGGAGCCTTCCGGTTTATCGGCTGTACTTCGCGGCTCCCTGGCTCTACCGCATTACCCCATCCCTCCTGCTTTAGCGTTGCATCGCCATGCACCATGGGCTAGACTTCGGCGCACCTTCGGAAGTCATCGCTTCAGCAATAGGAGGTACCGCGTGTCTGAGGGGAACCGTTGGGTCGAGAAGGACCCGACCAAGGAGAACGTCTACTGGCCGACGCAGGCGCTGAAGGAGCGTGCTTGGGTCAGCGATGAATCGATCTACGAGAAAGCGAAGGCCGATCCCGTCGCGTTCTGGTCCGACCGGGCCGAGGAGCTCCACTGGTTCAAGAAGTGGGAGACGCCGTACGAGTACGCGCCCCACGACTACAAGTGGTTCGTCGGTGGGAGGCTGAACCTCTCGTACAACTCACTCGACCGCCACCTCGAGGCCGGGAACGGTGACCGCATCGCGTTGATCTGGGAGCCGGAACCGACCGACGAGGAAGCGCTGAAGCTGACGTACGCGGAGCTGCACGAGCACGTCAGCAGGTTCGCCAACGTCCTCAAGGGACTCGGCGTGCAGAAAGGGGATCGCGTCGGGATCTACCTGCCGATGATCCCCGAGGCGATCGTCGCGATGCAGGCTTGCGCGCGGATCGGCGCGCCGCACTCCGTCGTCTTCTCGGCGTTCAGTCCGGAATCCCTCCGCGACCGGATGGTCGACGCAGGAGCGAAGGTCCTCGTCACCGCCGACGGATACTACCGCCGCGGCAAGGCGATCAACCTGAAGAAGAACGCCGACGCGGGCGTCGCCGACACGCCGGTCGAGACGGTGGTCGTCGTCCAGCGCGCCGGAACCGACGTCGAGATGAAGGCCGGCCGGGACGTCTGGTATCACGAGCTGATGACCGACGCCTCAGCCGACTGCCCGGCCGAAAAGATGGACTCCGAGGACCTCTCGTTCCTCCTCTACACGTCGGGAACGACCGGCAAGCCGAAGGGCATCATGCACACCACCGGCGGGTACGCCGTACAGGCCCGCACCACCGCCAAGTGGAACTACAACCTCCACGAGGGGGACGTCTTCTGGTGCACCGCGGACGTCGGGTGGATCACCGGGCACACGTACATCAACTACGGCCCCCTGATGAACGGTGTCACCACCGTCGTCTACGAGGGCTCGCCCGACACGCCGGACAACGGACGGTTCTGGGCGATCATCGAGAAGCACAAGGTGACCCAGCTGTACACCGCGCCGACCGCCATCCGGATGTTCGTCAAGTGGGGCAACGAGTGGCCGGAGAAGTACGACCTTTCTTCGCTTCGCCTGCTCGGGACGGTCGGCGAGCCGATTAACGTCGACGCCTGGAACTGGTACTTCGAGGTGATCGGCGGCGGCCGCTGCCCGATCATCGACACCTGGTGGCAGACCGAGACCGGGGCGAACATGGTCAACAGCCTCCCCGGGATCGGGCCGTTCATCCCGACGATCGCCGGACGTCCGTTCCCCGGCATCGTCGGCGACATCCTCGACTCGACCGGGCAGCCGCTCGGCCCCGGCGAAGGCGGATACCTGGCGATCTACAACCCGTTCCCGCCGGCGCTGACGCGCGGGATCTACGGGGATCCGGACCGTTTCAAGGCGCAGTACTACGCCGAGTACGGCCCGGAGCGCTACTTCACCAGCGACGGCGCCCGCAAGGACGAGATGGGCAACATCCGGATCACCGGCCGCGTCGACGACGTAATGAACGTCGCCGGCCACCGCCTCGCCACCGCCGAGGTGGAAAGCGCCCTCGCACAGAACGACAAGGTGAGCGAGGTCGCGGTCGTTTCCCGACCGCACGACGTCAAGGGCGAGGTCCCGGTCGCGTTCATCCTGCTCCGTGGGGGCATCCAGCCGTCGGAGGAGATCCGTAAGGAGCTGATGGCGACCGTCAACCAGGTGATCGGCCCGACCGGACGCCCGGACGAGATCATCTTCGCGCCGGACGTCCCGAAGACCCGCAGCGGCAAGATCATGCGACGCGTCCTGAAGGCGCTGGTCCGCCACGAGCCTGTCGGCGATCTCACCACGCTACAGAACCCCGAAAGCGTCGATCGGCTGAAAGAGCTGGTCGGCTACGACACCTAGAAAGGCGCAGATGAGCGGACAGAACAGTACATTGGCAAACGTTGGCGCCTTGGGCTTGGGCGGGTTCGCCCTCTCGACGTTCGTGTTGAACGTCGTGAACGCGGGCTTGGTCGATTCGGCGACCCTCGGAATCGTCATGCCGGTCGCGATGTTCTACGGCGGCCTGGCCCAGTTCGCGGCCGGGATGTGGGACGTTCGGCGAGGCGACACGTTCGGAGCGACCTGCTTCTCGTCGTTCGGCGCGTTCTGGATGGGGCTCGCCGCCTTCTTCTTCCTCCGCTTGGCGGGAGTTCAGGGGTTCATCGACGTCACGCCCGCCGGCATCGCCGTGATCCTGATCGCCTGGGGGCTGTTCACCGGCTACGCGACGATCGCCTCGTTGAAGAAGCCCAGGGGAATCACGTGGATCTTCATCACCCTGACGATCCTCTTCTTCCTCCTCGCGATCGGCGAGTTCGTCCCGATCGTCCACACGATCGCCGGCTACGAGGGGATCGTCTGCTCCCTGATCGCCTGGTATTGCGCCGCGGCGATCCTGATCAACGAAACGCACGGCCGAACCGTGCTCCCCCTCGGCGAGCGGAAGTAACCGAAAGACGAGAGGCGGGGCCGGCACCATCGGCCGGCCCCGTCGTCTCCTCACGCGGGGTCGGTGGCTTCCTCGCTTCGCTTCCTGGCCTTCGCCGCGACGGCGCGGTATCCTCGATCGCGTCCAGGAAAGGAGCGCCATGGCGAAGGATCCGCACGCACTCGTCTGGCTCGACCTCGAGACGACGGGACTCGACGATCGCGCGTCCACGATCCTCGAGATCGCCACGATCGTCACCGACAGAGAACTGAACGTCATCGAAGAGGGACCGAGCCTCGTGATCCACCAGCCGGACGACGTCCTGGCGAACATGGACCCGTGGTGCGTGGAGCAGCACGGGACTTCCGGGTTGACGGAGGCCTCGAGGCGATCGAACGTCTCGATGGTGGAGGCGGAGGAAGCGACCCTGGCGTTCGTGCGGGCGCACTGCCTGCGCAATCGCGCCCCGCTCTGCGGGAGCTCGATCGGGTTCGACCGTCGCTTCATCTTCCACCACATGCCGCGACTCAACGCCTACCTCAACTACCGGAACGTCGACGTCAGCACGCTGAAGGAGCTCGTCGCTCGCTGGTACCCGGCCGTTGTCGAGAAACTGGAAAAGGAATCGACGCACCGGGCGCTGGACGACATCCGGGAGTCGATCGAGGAACTGAGGCTGTATCGGACCGCCGTCTTCATCAAGAGCCCGGCATGAGCATCGTCACGTGGAACGACGTCGTCACCGCGCGAGAGCGGATCGCTCCTCACGTTCATCGCACCCCGGTCCTGACTTCGTCGACCCTCGATCGCCTGAGCGGCGCGCGTGTCCTCTTCAAGTGCGAGAACCTCCAGAGGACCGGCTCGTTCAAGTTCCGCGGCGCGACGAACGCCGTCGCAAGCCTGACGGCGGAGGAGCGCGCCCGGGGCGTCTACGCCCACTCGAGCGGAAACCACGCCCAGGCGCTCGCCCTCGCCGCGGCGATCCACGGAATCCCGGCGCACATCGTCATGCCCGAGAACTCGAGCCCGGCCAAGGTGGCCGCCACGAAGGGCTACGGCGCCCACGTCATCCCGTGCCCGCCCACTCACTCAGGCCGCCGGGAGGTCGCCGAGCGGGTCGGGGCGGAGACCGGGGCGGTCTTCGTCCATCCGCACGACGACCCGCGCGTCATCGCCGGCCAAGGGACCGCGGTCGTCGAACTTCTCGAAGAGGTCGGCGAGCTCGACCTGATCCTCGCTCCCCTCGGCGGCGGCGGGCTCCTGTCGGGAACGATGATCGCCGTGAGGCGCCTTTCGCCTGGCGCTCGGGTGATCGGATGCGAGCCGGCCGGAGCCGACGACGCGTACCGCTCGATCCTGGAGGGACGCCGGATCACCGAATTCACTCCGAAAACGATCGCCGACGGCCTGCGGACCCCGCTCGGCGAAAACACGTTCTCGATCCTTCGCGAGCACCTCGACGAGATCGTCCTCGTCTCCGAAGCGCAGATCCTCACCGCGATGCGGGCGATCTGGGATCGGATGAAGATCGTGATCGAGCCGTCGAGCGCCGTCGCCGTCGCGCCGCTTCTGGAAAGGAAGATCGACGCGGAGGGGCAGCGCGTCGGCGTGATCCTGAGTGGCGGAAACGTCGATCTATCGCGCTACTTCACCGATCTCGAAACACAGATCGGCGCTTGATGGCCGCTCGCGCACCGACTATAACAGGCCCATGCCCAAGGAAGCGTGGCGCGAATCGCTCCGTCCTCGGATCGAGGCGGCGCGACGTGAGTTGGCCGCCTACGACGCCGCAGAAGTCGCCCGACGGGCCGGGTTGACGATCCGGAACGGTCGTCTCGAGCTGGCGCTCCTCGACAGCGGCTACCACATCGGCTGGCCGAACCTGACGATCACGTTCCGCGACGGATCCGACTGTCCAGAGGAACTCGCCATCCTCGTCCTCGACTACCTCGTGCGCGCCGACGGCTCGGTCCCGACCGGGGAATGGATCGGCTTCCAGGAGCTGCCGGACGGGGCGTTCTACCGACACGCGTTCCAGGGCTACTCGGGCGACCAGCTCGTCAGGGGGTTGGCCGCGGACATCGACCGCTTCCGGCGCGCGGCCCGGGCGCTCGACGGAGAGCCGCTCCCGATGGGCGACGCGGGGTACGCGTTCCGCGTCCTGCCGCACGTCCCCCTCGCCGTCGTTTGGTGGGACGGGGACGACGAATTCCCGGCGAACGCGACCGTCCTCTTCGATCGGGCCGCCGGGACGTACCTCCCGACCGACGGCCTGGCGATCCTCGGGCGGATGCTCTGTCGGGCGCTCGTCAAGGCGGGCGATTCGCGATGAAGCTCGCCGTGGCGGGAAAGGGCGGCGTTGGCAAGACGACGCTGGTGGCGCTCCTCGCGCAGGAGTCGGCCGCGCGCGGGTATCGGGTCCTCGTCGTCGACGCCGACTCCGATCCGAACCTGGCGACGACCCTCGGCGTCACCGAGCCGGTCGTTCCCCTCGCCAACGAAGAGGAACTCGTCGCCGAGCGGGCGGGAACCGGCGGCTTCATCCGGCTCAATCCCTCGGTCGACGACATCCCGTCCCGTTACACCGTCGAGCGCGACGGGGTCCGCCTCCTCGTCCTCGGCGGGATCCGTGGCGGAGGGACCGGCTGCGCCTGTCCGGCGAACACCCTGCTCAAGGCGCTCCTCGCCCACCTCCTCGTGACGGAGAAGGACGTGGTTCTCCTCGACATGGAGGCGGGGATCGAGCACCTCGGCCGGGGAACCGTCCGAAACGTCGACGCGTTGATCCTCCTCGTCGAGTCCGACCGAAGGACACTGGAGACGGCCGAGCGGACGCTCGGCCTGGCGCGCGATCTCGGGATCGAGCGGGTTCTCGCCGTCGCCAACAAGGTCCGCGACGAGGGGGACGCGGCCGACATCCGAGCAGGACTCCCTCAGGAGATCCCGGTCGTGGGGTCGATCCCTTACCTCGATGACCTGCGCGTCGCCGCGCGGCGTGGGGGTCTTCCGGACGGGCCGGTGTATCCTTTCGTCTCCGAGCTGCTCGACAGGCTGGAACGGTTGTTGGGCGCCGCGCACAAGTAGTCACCTTTGCGAACGCCGTGTCTTTCGACATCTACTGGGTTGTCACTTGCCGAAACGCCGCCTGGATGGTAATCTGACAACACGAGCGACACGACAACGAACACTCCTCGGCACGACGTACGCGACACATTCGCTCGCGTCTTCATGTGAAGGCGTTGCTGATCCGCTCCGAGGAGGTGGACGGATGTCGAGAATCATCGCCACGGCGGCGATCCGCGGGGCACACGGCTACATGGAGCAGGCCCGCTCTCAGCTCCAGGAGGCCGTCGGAGCGCACGGCCCCGACAAGAAGGTCGAATTCCCCGACACGGCGTACTTCCTGCCTCTGACCCTCGCGCTGACGGGACAAGAGGTCGACAGCCTCGAGAAGGCGCAAGCCGCCCTCGATTGGGCGGCTTCTCTCTTGCCGCCGATCCCCGATGAAACGAGATGGCTCCCGTACCTCGGACACGCGCTCGACGCCGGCGTCGCCACGCTGATCGCCGAGGAGGTCATCGAGGTCCTCAAGTACGTCAACGGCCACGAACCGGAGGAGCCGTGGCTCGGCTTCACCGGCGACGCGACCCTCAGGCTCCAGGGGATCAAGCTCGTCGACGGCCGGATGCCCGGCTTCGCCGCCTGCGTCGGGGCCCTGCCGACCAACGAGGAGGCGGTCGAGCTCGCCCGCTCGCTTCAGGAGCGAAGCATCCTCGTCTTCATGGCGTCGAACACCGAGGGGATCTCGATGGCCGAGCAACTCGCCGAAGAGGGCGTCGAGATGAGCTGGGACACGTTCCTCGTTCCCTACGGGAAGGACACGTCCGCGGCGGTCCACGCGCTCAACTTCGCCGCGCGGGCGGCGATGACCTTCGGCGGCGTCAAGCCGGGCGACCTCGACGCCGCTCGGAAGATCCTCCTCTACAACAAACAGCGCGTCTTCGCGTTCGTCTTGGCCCTCGGCTCCGATTACGGACCGGCACAGAACGGAAATCAGCTGCTCACCGACCAGAAGTACGCGACCGCTGCCGGGGCGATCAACTTCGGCTTCCCGGTCATTTCCGACGTCGAGATCCCGCAGATCCTCCCGCGGGGCGTCTGCACGTACGAGCACGTCGTCTCCGGCATTCCGCGAGATCAGATCGTCACCAAAGCGGTCGAGGTCCGCGGCTTGAAGCTCACGATCAGCGAGATCCCGATCCCCGTCCCCTACGGAGCCGGCTTCGAGGGGGAGCGGGTTCGCAAGGAGCAGATGCAGATCCAGTTCGGCAGCAAGTACACCGAGGCGTTCGAGCTCGTCCGCGGCCGACCAATGGACGCCGTCCAGGACGGGGACATCGAGCTGATCGGACCGGACATCGACACGGTCGAGGTCGGGGGGGCATTGCCGTTCGGCGTCGTCGTCGAGGTCGCCGGGCGGAACTTCAAGGAGGACTTCGAAACCGTCATCGAACGGAGGATTCACGAGTTCGCCTCCTGGGCGTACGGCGTCTTCCACATGGGGCAGAGAGCGATCGTCTGGGCGCGGATCAGTAAGGACGCCTACGAGAAGGGCTTCCGCCTGAAGCACTACGGCGAGATCCTCATCGCCAAGCTGCGCGAGGAGTTCAGTGCGATCATCGACAAGATCCAGGTCACGATCTACACCGACGAAGAGAAGATGGCCACACCGCTTGAGGAGGCGCGCGCCGTCTACCGTCAGCGGGACGATCGGATCAAGGGGATGATCGACGAGGACGCGGACACGTTCTACTCGTGCATCCTCTGCCAGTCGTACGCACCGGATCACGTCTGCGTCGTGACGCCGGAGCGTCTCGGGCTTTGCGGCGCGTACACGTGGCTCGACTGCGCCGCCAGCTACGAGATGAACCCGCACGGCCCGAATCAGCCGATCAAGAAGGGCGACACCATCGACGAGGTCAAGGGGCAGTGGAGGGGCGTCAACGAGTATCTCGAGATCGCGTCGAACGGGAACCTCGAGCGGTTCAACGCCTACTCGATGATGGAGGACCCGATGACCAGCTGCGGCTGCTTCGAGTGCATCACGGCGATCCTCCCGGAGACGAACGGGGTGATGATCGTCAACCGCGAGTTCGAGGGGCTAACGCCGATCGGGATGAGCTTCTCCACGATGGCTGGCCAGATCGGGGGTGGGATCCAGACGCCCGGATTCATCGGGATGGGAAAGCTGTACATCACGAGCAAGAAGTTCATCTCCGCCGAAGGGGGCATCGAGCGCGTCGTCTGGATGCCGAAAAGCCTCAAGGAGGAGATCCGCGATCGGCTCGAGGAGCGGTTCGCTGAACTCGGGCAGCCCGACCTACTCGACAAGATCGCCACCGAAGAGGACGCCGTGACGAGCGAGGAGCTCGTCGCGTACTTGGAGAAGGTCGAGCATCCGGCTCTCGCGATGGAACCGATGATGTAAAGGAGGAACGGGGACAGCGATGGCGAAGGTAACCGGTATCGACATCTACAAACTACTCCCGAAGACCAACTGCGGCGACTGCAACTTCCCGACGTGCATGGCGCTCGCGATGCAAGTCGCGGCGAAGAAGGCGGCGCTCGATCAGTGTCCGCACGTCTCGGCCGAGGCGCAGTCCGCCCTCGGCGACGCGCAGGCGCCCCCGATGCGAACGGTGGTGATCGGCGCCGGGGAGAAGGAACTGGCGGTCGGCGGGGAGACGGTCCTCTTCCGCCACGAGGAGAAGTTCCATCACCCGACCGGAATCGCCGTCCGCGTCTCCGCCACGATGGACGACGGAGAGATCGACGCGCGGCTCGACGCGATCGGCGGACTGCAGTTCACCCGCGTCGGGGAGGAGATCGGGGTCGACCTCGTCGCCGTCGACGGCGGCGGGGCCGACGCCGATCGGTTCCGCACGGCGGTTGAGCGGGTCCACGGGAAGACCGATCTCCCGCTGATCCTCCTCTGCGAGGACGCAGCGGCCCTCAAGGCGGCGCTGAACGGCGCGGCGGCGAACCGCCCGTTGATCGGCCCGGCGACGGGCGCGAACTGGGAGGCGATCGCCGAGATCGCCGCGGAGAAGAAGCTCCCGGTTCTCGTCCGCTCCGACTCGCTGGAAGGCCTCGGCGAGTTGACGGAGAGCCTCAAGGGAAAGGGAATCGAGGATCTGGTCCTCGAGCCGGTCGCCCCCGACCTCGTCGGAACGCTGACGCAGTTGACTCTCCTGCGCCGCCTGTCGCTGGAGAAGGTTTTTCGGCCGCTCGGCTACCCGACGCTCGCGGTCGCGAACGGAGACACGACCGAGGCCGAGTCGGTCGCTTCCGGAGCGGCCGTCTGCCGCTACGCCGGCGTCGTGATCACCGACGCGGCGACGCCGGAGGAGATCCTTCCGATCCTGACGATCCGCCAGAACGTCTACACCGATCCGACGGTGCCGAACGCGATCGAGGCGAAGCTCTACGAGATCGGAAGCCCGGGGGCGGACGCCCCAGTGATCCTCACGACGAACTTCGCGCTGACCTACTTCACCGTCGCCGGAGAGGTCGAAAACAGCAAAGTCCCGGCCTACATCACCGTCGTCGACACCGAGGGCCTCGGCGTCCTCAACGCCTACGCCGACGACAAGCTGACCGCCGAGATCATCCTCAAGGCGGTTCAAGCACAGGGCGCGATGGACAAGGTGAGCCACAACAAGCTGATCATCCCCGGCCTGGTGGCCGTCCTCCGGATGGAGATCCAGGAGGAATCGGGTTGGGAGGTCATCGTCGGTCCGGAGGACGCGGCCGGCATTCCCACCTTCCTACGAACGGAGTGGTCCGCTTAGTGCAATCGACCCAGGCAGTGCGAGTCACATTCCACCCGGAAGGGACCGCCGTGGACGTGGAGCCCGGAACGACGCTTCTCGACGCGGCGAGGCAGGCCGGCGTGATGATCGCGTCGATCTGCGGGGGCGACGGGATCTGCGGACGCTGTCGCGTTCAGATCCGCTCCGGGACGGTCGACGCCGCTCCGACCGCGCTCCTGACCCGCGACGAGATCCAGGCAGGATACGTTCTCGCATGCCAGACGCGCGTCACGGAGGCCGTCGAGGTCACGGTCCCATCCGATGCGCGGGGAGACGGGGCGCAGATCCTCGTCGACGAGGACGCGAGCCGTTTTCGCGCCCTCTCACCGGCTCTCGGGGGCGTCCAGGAGTATCCGTACGACCCGATCGTCACCAAGCTGTGCGTCGAGCTGCCGCCGCCGACCCTGCACGACCACCTCGGCTGTCAGGAGCGGCTCTTCCGCGAGATCCGCCGGTGCGTCGCCACGCCGGTGATGCAGATGGGGCTCAAGGTCCTTCAGGCGCTTCCGAAACAGCACCGAGGGAGCAATTGGAAGGTGACGGTAACGCTCGGGAGTCGCGGCGAGACGACCGAGGTCATCCAGGTCGAGGAGGGGGATCGCGCGGGCGCGTGCTACGGAATCGTCGTCGACGTCGGCACGTCGACGGTCGTCGCCCACCTGGTCGATCTGAGCACCTCGGAGACCCTCGACGCGGAGGCGTGCTACAACTCGCAGATGCCGTACGGGGCGGAGGTGACCCGGCGGATCATCCACGCGGAGCGAGAGGGACCCGAGTCGCTCCGCGCAGCGGTCGTCGGCGACATCAACGACCTCGTCGGCACCGTGGTCGCTCGGACTGGCGTCGAGCTTCACGACGTCGTCGCCTGCTTCGCGTCGGGGAACACGACGATGCTCCACTTCCTTCTCGGCCTCGACGCGGCGAACATCCGTAAGTCACCGTACGTCCCGACGACCACTTGCCCGCCGCCGGTCCGCGCCGCGGAAGTCGGTATCCGGATCAATCCGCGTGGACTCCTCTACTCGATGCCGTCGATCGGGAGCTGGGTCGGGGGCGACATCACCGCGGGCATCCTCGCGACTGGGTTGGCGGACGCGGAACGATTGACCATGTTCATCGACGTCGGAACCAACGGGGAGATCGTTCTCGGGAACAACGAATGGATGTTGGCCTGCGCCACGTCGGCGGGACCCGCGTTCGAAGGAAGCGGGGTCAAGTGCGGAATGCGGGCCTCCCGCGGGGCGATCGAACGCGTCACCTTCACCGAGGGCGGATCGATCGCGCTCGAGACGATCGGCGAGGCGGAGCCGGCCGGGATCTGCGGCTCCGGCCTGATCGACGCGATCGCGGGGCTGTTCGAGCACGGGCTGGTCGACCGCTCCGGTCAGCTCCTCCCGGGCCGATCGAAACGGATTCGCGAGCGAGATGGGATCTACGAGTTCGTCCTTGCTCCGGCCGCGGAAGCGGACGCAGACATGGACATCGTCGTCACCCAGGCCGACATCGAGAACGTCCTCCGCGCGAAGGCGGCGATCTACGCCGGGGCGAAGATCCTCCTCGGAACGACGGAGCACACGTTCACCGACATCGATCAGCTCCTGATCGCTGGAGGGTTCGGGAACTACCTCGACGGCCGGAAAGCCGTCCTGCTAGGGATGATCCCCGACATCCCGGTCGAGCGGATCCGCTTCGTCGGGAACACGTCGCTGAACGGCGCGAAGATGGCGCTCCTGTCCCGCGCCGCGTTCGAACGGAGCACCGAAATCGCACGAAGCACGACGTACTACGACCTGATCACCTACCCGCACTACTACGAGGAGTTCATGTCGGCCAAGTTCCTGCCGCACACGGACCTGGATCTCTTCCCGACGGTCGCGGACGTCGTCGCTTCATCGACGAACGAAAGGAGCTCGGCGAGCCGATGAGCCTGACGATCGCGGTCGCGGGGAAGGGGGGCACGGGGAAGACGACGCTCTCCGCGTTGCTGATCCGCTCCCTCCGCGAGCGGGGGTTGACCCCGCTCCTCGCGGTGGATGCGGACCCGAACGCGAACCTCGGCGAGGCGCTCGGGCTGTCCGCCGACCTGTCGATCGGGCGACTACAGGCCGAGACGTTGAAGCAGATCCACGACCTTCCGGCCGGCGTCCCGCTCAGTCGGCACCTGGAGTACGAGCTCCATCAGGCGGTCGTCGAGGGCGAAGGGGTCGACCTTCTGGTGATGGGCCACGGCGAAGGACCCGGCTGCTACTGCGCCGTCAATCACATCCTCAGGCGATACCTGGAATCGCTCCGCTCGTCGTACCGCTGCACGATCCTCGACAACGAGGCGGGGATGGAGCATCTGTCTCGCCGGGTCTCCCACGGGATCGACCTCTTGCTCGTCGTCTCCGACGCGAGTCCGACGGCCCTCCGTTCTGCCGGGCGGATCGCTCGGATGGCCGACGACCTCGAGCTGGAGATCGGACGACGATCCCTCGTGTTGACGAACCTGCGCGACGGTCTGACCGACCGCGCGAACGCCGAACTAGAAGAGACGGGCCTGGAGGTGATCGGGCGGATCCCGTTCGACGAGGCGATCGCCGAGGCAAACCTCGACGGGCGACCGATCGCCGAGATCCCGTCCGATTCCGCCGCGCTGACGAAGGTGTCCGAGATGATCGAGAGGCTGCTGCAAAAGGAGGAAGCCGCGTGACCGTTGAGATCCCCGATGTCAAGAAGAGCTGGCCGCATGCGATCAACGCCGTGACGATCGGCGCCACGTCCGCCGAGGGCGGCACGCGGACGTCGACCGTCACCGTGGGCGGCGAGACGACGCTCCCCTTCTACCACTTCGAAGGGACGATGCCGAACAAGCCGGTCGTGGCGATGGAGGTCTGGGACGTCCCGGCCGAGGATTGGCCCGCCACCGTGCGGGAGCCGTTCTCCGACGTCCTCGACGATCCGGGGGCGTGGGCGAAGAAGTGCGTCGATGCGTACGGCGCCGAGTTGATCTGCCTCCGGCTGAAGGGGTGTGACCCGAACGGTGCGAACCGCTCGCCCGACGAGGCGGCCGCGGCGGCGAAGCAGGTCGCCGGTGCCGTCGGCGTCCCGCTGATCGTCTGGGGGTGCGGGAACGACGACAAGGACAACGAGATCTTCCCGGTCGTCGCCGAGGCGCTCTCCGGCGAGAACTGCCTCCTCGGGACGATCATCGAGGACAACTACAAGACCCTGACGGCCCTCGGGACCGCGTACGGCCACAAGCTGATCGCCGAATCGCCGGTCGACATCAACATGGCGAAGCAGGTGAACATCCTCGCCCTCGACATCGGTTTCCCGTCGGAGAACATCGTGATCTACCCGAGCACCGGTGCTCTCGGCTACGGGATCGAGTACGTCTACTCGATCATGGAGCGACTGCGGATCGCCGGACTGAAGGGGGACAAGGTCGTCGCGATGCCGTTGCTCTGCGACATCGGCATCGAGGTCTGGGGGGTGAAGGAGGCGAAGGCGCCCGAAGAGGAGGTCCCCGGCTGGGGCGACGCGAAGGCGCGGGGGCCGATGTGGGAGGCGTCCACGGCGACCACCTACCTCCTCGCCGGTGCCGACGTCCTGATCATGCGGCATCCCGAGGCGGTGCGGATCACGAAGGAGACGATCGTTCGGTTGATGGGGGGTGGCGCCGGATGATCCTCATAGGAGAACGGATCAACGCCGGGTTCAAGGACATCGCCAACGCAATCCGGACGAAGGACCCCGCTGCGGTCGAGAAATGGGCGGTCGCCCAGACCGAGGCCGGCGCGACGTACCTCGACGTCAACATCGGTGCCGCGTCGCGCGACCCCGCCGACATGGCGTGGTTGGTGGAGACGGTCCAGAAGGCCGTTTCGACCAAGATCTCCGTCGACTCCACCAAGATCGAAGCGATCGAGGCCGGACTCGACGCCATCGATGGGCGAGGCGCCCTGATCAACTCCACGACCGCCGATCCCGGGAAGCTGGAGAGGATCATACCGCTCGCGGTGGAGCACAACGCGACGCTTCTCGGTCTGGCGATGGACGACCGGGGGAGCCCGCAGAACGTCGAGCGGCGGGTCGAGAACGGAGCGATGGTCTTCATGGCGGCGATGGAGGCCGGGATCCCGCCGGAGCGGATCGTCCTCGACCCGATCCTGATGCCGATCAAGTTCATGCAGGAGCAGGTGCCGTACGTCCTCGAGGCGATCGAGCAGTACACGAATCTGTCGGACCCGCCGCCGCACATCTCGGTCGGCCTGTCGAACATCGGGTCGAAGACGACCGAGCGGAGGAGGATCGTCCGGACGTTCCTCGTCATGGCGATGGCCCGCGGGCTCGATGCGGCGATCTGCAACGTCTGCGACGAGGAGACGATCGCCGCCGTGGCGACGGCGGAGCTGATGCTGAACAAGGAGATCTACTCCGATTCGTACATCCGGGCGTTTCGGATCAAGGCGGGCGGCAACGCGTAGACGGGCGACGAGAAGAAAGGAGACGGCATGGCCGGTCCCGAGGCTGCTACGATCCCTGCGGAGGAGTTGACCGAGAGGCTCGCTCCGATTCTGGCCAGGTACGAAGGGAAGGACGGCGCGGTCATCTCGCTCCTCCAGGACGTCCAGGAGGAATTCGGCTTCCTCGAGCCGGGCGCCATGCTGGCCGTCGCCGATGCGCTGAACCTCCCGGTCTCCCACCTCTACGGCGTCGCGTCGTTCTACGCTCAGTTCTACTTCGAACCGCGAGGGAAGAACGTCGTCCGCGTCTGCACCGGGACGGCGTGCCACATCCGAGGCGCCCCGGCGATCCAGGCGCGGCTCGAGGAGGAGCTCGGCGTCCTCGCCGGCAGCACGACCGACGACCTCCTCTTCACGCTGGAGACGGTCAACTGCGTCGGCTGCTGCGCCCTCGCCCCGGTCGTCACCGTCAACGATCGCGTCCTCAACCGCCGCGAGCAGCGAAAACTCACCGGCTGGATACGAGAACAGAGGGAAGCATGAAGCGACTCCGAAGCGTCGAAGACTTCGCCTCCTTCCGCGCGTCCCTCACTCCGGGAACGGAGGCGAAGACAACGGTCCGCGTCTGCAGTGGAACCGGCTGTCGGGCCGCCGGGGCGGACGAGGTGCGCGAGGCGTTCGTCGCGGAGATCGAGCGGACCGGTATCGACGCACGCGTCACGACCTCCGGATGCCAGGGGCTCTGCCAGCGCGGGCCGCTGGTGGCGATCGAGCCGCAGAAGCTCTTCTATCTCGGGGTTCATCCGTGCGACGTCCCGGCGATCGTCGATCTCACCCTTTCTCGCGGTCGCGTGATCGACCGGCTCCTCCATCACGATGCCGACGGAGAGACGATCCCCTGGCGGGACGATCTGCCGTTCTACCAGAAGCAGGAGCGCGTCATCCTCCGCAACTGCGGGCGGATCGAACCGACCGACATCACCGACTCGATCCGCGCCGGCGGCTACGCCGGTCTGGCGAAGGCACTCTCCGGGATGAGCCCGGTGGACGTCATCGACGCGGTCAAGTCCGCCGGTCTTCGAGGACGCGGCGGGGCGGGCTTCCCGACCGGGCGGAAGTGGGAGCTGTGCCGAGCCCAGGAGGCCACGCCAAAGTACCTCATCTGCAACGGCGACGAGGGAGACCCGGGCGCGTTCATGGACCGCAGCGTCCTCGAGGGAGACCCGCACTCGGTGATCGAGGGGATGATCATCGCCGCCTACGCGATCGGAGACGTCACCGAGGGGTACATCTACGTCCGCGCCGAGTATCCGCTGGCGGTGCGTAACCTGACGACCGCGATCGGGCAGGCCGAGGAGCTCGGCCTCCTCGGAAAAAACATCCTCGGTTCCGGCCTCGACTTCCGGATCGAGATCAAGCGCGGCGCCGGCGCGTTCGTCTGCGGCGAATCGACCGCGCTGATGTACTCGATCGAGGGGAGCCGCGGGATGCCACGCCAGACGCCGCCCCGATCGGTGGAGCGCGGGCTGTGGGAAAAGCCGACGGTCCTTAACAACGTGAAGTCGTTTGCGCTCGTCCCGGTGATCGTCTCCCGCGGTCCCGAGTGGCTCGCGAGCATCGGCACGGAGGGCTCGAAGGGAACCCAGGTCTTCGCCCTCACCGGCAAGGTGCTGAACACCGGCTTGGTCGAGGTTCCGATGGGGATCACGATCCGTGAGCTCGTCTACGACATCGGCGGTGGGACGCTCGACGGCGGCCCGTGCAAGGCCGTCCAGATCGGCGGCCCGTCCGGCGGCTGCATCCCCGAGTCCCTGTTCGACACGCCGATCGACTTCGACTCGCTCCAACGGATCGGCGCGATGATGGGATCCGGCGGGCTCGTCGTCATGGACGAGTCCGACTGCATGGTCGCGATCGCTCGCTACTTCCTCGCGTTCACCCAGCAGGAGTCATGCGGCAAGTGCACGCCGTGCCGAATCGGGACCTACCGGATGCTGGAGATCATGGACCGGATCGTCGAGGGACGCGGCGAGCCGGGAGACATCGAGCGGCTCGAGGAGCTCGGCCGCTGGATCCAGGAGACGGCCCTCTGCGCCCTCGGGAAGTCGGCGCCGAACCCGATCCTGACGACCATCCGCCACTTCCGCGACGAGTACGAGGCGCACATCCGCGACCGGCGTTGCCCGGTCGGCGTCTGCTACTCGCCCGGTCAGTACCGGATCCTCGCCGACGAATGCCTGCTGTGCGGCCTGTGCGCGGACGTCTGTGAGGAGAACGCGATCCTCGAAGACCGTTCCGGCTACTCGATCGACCCGGAGGCGTGCATCGGATGCGGAAGGTGCCGCGACGTCTGTCCGGCCGAAGCGATTGTCTTGCAGGAGCAAGAAGGGGTGACCGTATGAGCACCGAGACGCAGACCGTGTGCGCGCCCCAGCGTGCGCTGCAGGCGCTCGTCGAGTTCGCGGACGAAGGCATGTGCGGGCGCTGCCTTCCGTGCCCCCTGGCGACGCGACAGGCGATCGTCATCCTCGAACGGATCATCGCCGGCAAGGGAGACGAGGCCGATCTGGCCCGGCTCGAGCGCGTGGCAACGGAGCTGGTGGACGCCGCCCGATGTCCGAAGGGCGAGGAGACCGCGCGGGCGCTCGGCGAGTCGCTGAAGAACACAGCGGAGTACGACAAGCACATCGCGGGCGTCTGTCCTGAAGGCGCTTGCCGCGCGCTGACGAGGTTCCGGATCGTGCCGGAGCTTTGCACGATGTGCGGACGGTGCAAGGAGGCCTGTCCGCTGGACGCGATCGAAGGGGACCCGTACGTGCCTTACCTGGGCGACAACCGCCCGTACGCCATCCGTGAGGCGAAGTGCGACGGCTGCGGAGCGTGCGTTGCGGTCTGCCCGGAGGGCGCGATCGAACGGGTCACGTAAGGAGAGACATGGCGAAGCAGATCAGCCTGAGCATCGATGGACGGTCGGTCGCGGTTCCCGAGGGAACGACGATCCTTCAGGCAGCGGACGCGGCGGGGATCGAGATCCCGCGCCTCTGCTACTTCGAAGGTCTCTCCCCGAGCGGATCGTGCCGGCTTTGTTTGGTCGAACTGGAAGGCCAGGACCGACTCGCGGTGTCCTGCACGCAACGCGTCAAGGAGGGGATGGCTGTCCGAACCCGCTCCGACCGCGTCGACGACGCGCGCAGGTTCGTCCTCGAGCTGATCTGGTCGACCCACCCCGGTGACTGCACGACGTGCGAGAAGAGCGGCGCTTGCGACCTTCAGAAGTACACGTACGACTACCACGTCGACAAGAGCCGGTATCCGCTCCACGTCCCGGAGGGGTTCCCGGCGGCGTACGACGATCCGCTGATCGAGCGGGACCTGAGTCTCTGCATCCTTTGCGGGCGCTGCATCCGCGCCTGCCGCGAAAAGAGCCAGGGAATCCTCGACTTCATGCAGCGGGGGATGTCGACCGTCGTCACGACGTCGCTCGACAAGCCGCTCGCCGAGTCGGGTTGCGACTTCTGTGGCAGCTGCGTTGCCGTCTGTCCGGTCGGCTGCCTCGTCGAACGGAACCGGAAGCTGCGAGGACGCGAGTGGGAGTTCGAGTCGGCGGAGACGCGCTGCGGCCTCTGTAGCATCGGCTGCGACCTCGTCGTCGACACCGCGCACGGGCGGATCGTCCGGACCCGACCCGGCGAGGACGGCTACCTCTGCGTCCGCGGCAAGTTCGGGTGGGACTTCCTAACTGATGAGAACCGTCTGTCGACCCCGTTGATCCGCAGCGGCGACGGATTCCGGGAGGCCGGCTGGGACGAGGCGCTCGATCTGATCGCCGGACACCTGAACGAGATTCGAGCGGCCAAGGGCCCTGCGTCGATCGGTGGATCGATCGGCCCGCACGCAACGAACGAGGCGATCCACACGTTCGGGCGGCTCCTTCGCGACGCGATCGGAACGGAGAGCGTCGAAGTCGAGGGGGCCGGCGTCGCCGCGGGAGTCCTCGCGACGTTCGGGAGCTTCTCCGCGCTCGCCTCCGTCGCGGACCTCGAACGATCGAAGAAGATCCTCGCCGTCGGGCCTTCGCTCGGCGAGTCGTACCCTCGGGCCCGCTTGGCGATCAAACGGGCCGTCGACAACGGAGCGAAGCTGATCGTCGTCGACTCCGAGGAATCGGAGCTGACCCGACTGGCGACGCTCCACCTGAAGCCGAGGCCCGGCGCGGAAGCCTCGGTGCTCGAAGGGATCGCGCGCGGCCTGATCGACGCGGCGCTGCACAACGCGGAGTTCCTCGCTTCCGTCGAGGGCGCATCGGAAGGGTGTGCACGAATCGCCGCGCACGACGCCGGCGCGACCGGAATCGAAGACGACCGGATCGCCGAGGCGGCGAAGCTTTTCGCCAAGGGCAAAGGGATCGTCGCCGTCTCCGACTTGCGGTGCGCTACCCTCGCGAGAACAGCGGCGCTCCTGATGCTGACCGGCCGACCGAAGCGCGGACTCCTCCCGCTCCATCCGGTGTCCAATCCGTGGGCCGGTGTCCTGCTCGGGCGAAACGGCTCGGGGAGTGCGAGCCAGGAGCTTGCGGCGCTGCTCGTCGTCGGGACCGATCCGGCGGCGGCCGGCCGTCTTCCGAACGTCGAGTTCCTCGTCGTTGCGGATCTCTTCCTCACCGAGACCGCGAAGCGCGCCAACGTGGTCCTCCCGCTCTCCGGATTCCCGGAGGAGGAGGGGACCGTCCTCGGAGCCGGAGGGAAGCTGATCCCGGTCGGGGCGGCCGCGCCGGCCGTCGCGCCTCCGACCTGGCGGACGTTCGCGACGTTAAGCGAGAAGCTCGGCCGCGGCCCGGGCTACCGTTCCGTCCGCGACGTCCGGTCCGCGGTCAAGGAGGCCCTCGGCGCGTTGAACACCGAATCCGCGCTCCGGTTCCCGACGCTGGGCGGGGCCGGTGAACCGGAGGACGTTGACTCCTACGGAAGGTTCGATCTCCCCGAGCCGTCTTGGACGGCCCGTTCCCAGATCCAGGAGGCGCAGAGTGAGCCGAGCGCCGTCGCGAGCAAGGAGGTGGCGGGATGACCACAGAGGGAACGAGCCCCGGAATCGGGGTTTCCGAGACCACAGAGGCCCGACGGGCTACCTCCGTGTTCGAGCGGTCGGCGGCGCACAAGCCGTGCCCGTTCGGCGCCGGAGGCACGTGCTGCAGGTTCTGCTACATGGGCCCCTGTCGCGTCGTCGAGGGTCGCGAAGGCCGGTCGGTCGGGGTCTGCGGCGCGCCGCCCGAGGCGATCGCGGCGAAGAACTTCGGCCGGATGGCCGCCGGGGGAGCGTCGGCGCACTCCGACCACGGTCGAGAGGTCGCGCATCTCTTCCTCGCCGCAGCGCGCGGCGAGGCCCCGGGCTACCGAATCCAGGACGAACGCAAGCTTCGTACGCTGGCACGCTTCCTCGGGATCGAGGAGGACGGCGACGTCAACGAACTCGCGATCAAGGTCGGCGAGATCTGCCTGCACGAGTTCGGACGCCAAGAGGGCGAGATCGCCTTCGTACGGCGGGCCCCGGTGAAGCGACAGCAAAGGTGGCGCGAGTGGGGCGTGACGCCGCGCGGCGTCGACCGAGAAGTTGTCGAGATGATGCACCGAACGAGCGTCGGCGTGGACCAGGACTACATCAACCTGATCCGGCAGGCGTCGAGGGCGGCCCTCGCCGACGGCTGGGGCGGCTCGATGATCGCCACCGAGCTGCAGGACATCCTCTTCGGCACGCCCGTCCCCCTGCGCGCGAAGGTCGACCTCGGTGTTCTCCGCGACGATCAGGTCAATCTGATCATCCACGGTCACGAACCGGCTCTGCCGGAGATCATCGTCGAGGCGGCGCAGGACGAGGAGCTCCTCGCGCTCGCGCACGAGAAGGGGGCGAGTGGGATCAACCTCGCCGGGATCTGCTGCACGGCGAACGAGATCCTGATGCGCCATGGGATCCCGATCGCCGGGAGCTTCCTCCAGCAGGAGCTGGCGATCATGACCGGGGCGGTTGACCTGATGACCGTCGACGTGCAGTGCGTCATGCCCTCGCTCCCGACGGTCGCCAAGTGCTTCCACACCGAGATCGTCACCACCTCGGACAAGGCGAAGATTCCGGGCGCGACGCACCTGGAGTTCCACCACGAAAACGGCCTAGAGCTTGCGAAGGCGATGGTTCGAAAAGCGATCGAGAACTACCCGAACCGCGGGCCGGTCGACATTCCGCAAGGGACCATCGACCTGATCGCCGGGTTCAGTCACGAGACGATCAACTACATGCTCGGTGGTCGGTACCGCGCGTCGTACCGACCGCTCAACGACGCGGTGATCGACGGCAGGATCCGCGGCGTCGTCGGGGTCGTCGGGTGCAACAACCCGAAGATCAACTCGGGGTACGTGCACACGACGCTGATGCGTGAGCTGATCGCCCACGACGTCCTCGTGCTATCCACCGGCTGCGCTGCAATCTGCGCCGCCAAGGATGAGCTCATGACGCCGGAGGCAGCGGAGATCGCCGGCTCCGGGCTGCGCGAGATCTGCGAGGCGGTCGGGATCCCGCCGGTTCTCCACATGGGTTCCTGCGTCGACAACTCGCGTCTTCTGGTCGCGGCGACCGAGATGGTGAACGAGGGCGGCCTCGGCGAGGACATCTCCGACGTCCCGGCCGCCGGCTGCGCGCCGGAGTGGATGAGCGAAAAGGCGATCTCGATCGGCCAATACTTCGTCGCCTCCGGCGTCTACGTCGGGTTCGGCGTCGGCTTCCCGACGACCGGCAGTCAGATCCTCTCCGACTACCTGTTCGAGGGGATCGAGAAGGACGCCGGCGGCAAGTGGGTCGTCGAGCCGGACCCGCTCGAGATGGCGCGGCTGTTGATCGACCACATCGACGAGAAGCGCGCGGCACTGAAGCTGAGAGAGCCCGCGAAGGCACGGACATAGGAAACCGCAGTACCGGAAGGAGGCAGAGTGGCTGGGAGAGTCCCATCCGATCTTGAGATTGCGCAGGCGGCGGACCCGAAACCGATCACCCAGGTCGCTTCGGACCTCGGAATCCTCGAGGACGAACTCGAACCCCACGGGAAGCTGAAGGCGAAGGTCAGGCTGTCGATCCTCGATCGACTCGCCGACCGGCCGAACGGGAAGTACATCGACGTGACCGCGATCACGCCGACGCCGCTCGGCGAGGGGAAGTCGACGACGATGGTCGGGCTGACCCAGGCCCTCGGCACGGTGCTCGGGAAGAACGTGATGTGCTGCATCCGGCAGCCGAGCATGGGACCGACGTTCAACATCAAGGGCGGGGCCGCCGGCGGCGGCTACTCGCAGGTCGTCCCGATGGAGGACTTCAACCTCCACTTGACCGGCGACATCCACGCGATCTCGGTCTCGCACAACCTCGTCGCGGCGGCGCTCGACACGCGGATGTTCCACGAGTCACGCCAGAGCGACGAGGCGCTCGCCAGGCGCGGTCTGACGCGTCTCGACATCGATCCGGACACGATCACTTGGCGCCGCGTCGTCGACATCTGCGACCGTTCCCTGCGCGAGATCCAGGTCGGGTTCAACGACGACAAGCTGCGGGACGGCTCCCCGAGCCCGGTCTTCCCGCGGAAGACCGGCTTCGACATCACCGTCTCCTCGGAGATCATGGCGATTCTCGCCCTCGCGACCTCGCTGAAGGACATGCGCGAACGGTTCGGGAGGATGGTCGTCGGCCTCGACAAGAAGGGGAACCCCGTCAACGTCGAACAGCTCGGCGTCGCCGGCGCCGTGACGGTGCTGATGAAGGAAGCGCTCATGCCGACCTTGATGCAGACGCTCGAGGGTCAGCCGGCGTTCGTCCACGCCGGTCCGTTCGCCAACATCGCGCACGGCAACAGCTCGATCGTCGCCGACAAGATCGCCGTCAAGCTCGCGGATTACGTCGTCACCGAAAGCGGGTTCGGCGCCGACATCGGGATGGAGAAGTTCTTCGACATCAAGTGCCGGTACTCCGGACTCATTCCGAACGCCGTGGTCCTCGTGGCCACCGTCCGCGCCCTCAAGATGCACGGCGGCGGCCCCGCCGTCACGCCGGGCGCTCCGCTCGACGGGGCGTACACGAAGGAGAACCTGGAACTCCTCGAGAAGGGCCTCTGCAACCTCGGAGCGCACATCAAGAACGTGCTCAAGTTCGGGATCCCGGTCGTCGTCGCCGTCAACGCGTTCAAGGACGACACGCCGGCCGAGCTCGAGATGATCCGGGAGTACGCAATCGGCCAGGGCGCCGAGGATTCGGTCGTCACCACTCACTGGGCCGACGGCGGGAACGGCGCCGGCAAGCTCGCCGAGGCGGTCGTTGCGGCGTGCGAGAAGCCGTCGGACTTCGACTTCCTCTACCCGCTCGATTGGTCGATCAAGCAGAAGATCGAGAAGATCTCGACCGACATCTACGGTGCGGACGGCGTCTCGTACGAACCGCTGGCCGAGAAGCAGATCGCCGACTACGAGCGCGCCGGCTTCGGGAACCTGCCGATCTGCATGGCGAAGACGCACCTCTCCCTTTCGCACGACCCGACACTGAAGGGGCAGCCGACCGGGTTCACGGTCCCCGTCCGCGAGGTCCGCGCCTCCGTCGGCGCCGGCTTCATCTACCCGCTGATCGGGTCAATGAGCACGATGCCCGGGCTCGCCACCCATCCGGCGTTCATGAGCATCGACATCGACGAGAACGGCGAGATCACCGGGCTGTTCTAGCCGCGCCCATGTCAACGTCGTCCGTAGCGGAGCGGATCGAGGCGTACGCGGGCCGGCCGGGAGAGCTGATCCAGGCCCTCCAGCTCGTGCAGGAAGAGCTCGGGTACATTCCCGCTGAGGCGGAGGAAGAGATCGCCGCCACGTTGGGCCTCTCAGTCGGACAGGTCCACGGCGTCGTCACCTTCTACCACCTGTTTCGAACGCAGCCGGCCGGTCGGCACACGATCCGACTCTGTCTCGGAACCGCCTGCCACGTTCTCGGTGCGGACAGGATCCTGGCAGCGATTCAGGACCAGCTGGCCATCCCGATCGGCGGCACGACGGCGGACGGCCTGTTCAGCTTGGACGTCGTACGCTGTCTCGGAACCTGCAGCCTCGCCCCGGTGATGATGATCGACGAGGACGTGTACGGCCGCCTGACGCCGGAGAAGGTCCTCGACGTCCTCCGGACGTACGCCGCGGAAGAGGAGCGTCCCGGATGAGCCGCCGCGAGGTCCTCGTCTGCTCCGGGACCGCCTGCCGTTCGGCGGGGGCCGTCGAGGTCCACGCGCAGCTGACCGCTGCGGTCGCCGCGGCCGGTTTGCAGGACGAGATCCTCCTGACGGAGACAGGCTGCATGGGCCCGTGCGCCCGGGGACCGGTCGTCCGCGTCCTGCCGGACGACGTCCTCTACACGGAGGTCCGTCCGGAGGACGCCGAGGAGATCGTCCGCGAGCACCTGGTCGAAGGGCGCGTCGTCGGCCGGCTGCTGTGGGCGGAGGAGTTGGAAACGCCCTCGCAGATCCCGTTCTTCGCACATCAGCGGAAGAACGTCCTGGCGAACTCCGGCGTGATCGCTCCTGACCGGATCGACAGCTACGAAGCCCGAGGCGGGTACGAGGGACTGAAGCGCGCGCTGACCGAGATGTCCCCCGAGGAGATCGTCGAGACCGTCACCTCGTCGGGGCTGCGCGGGCGCGGCGGCGCCGGGTTCCCAACCGGTAGGAAGTGGCGGTTCACGTACGACGCGCCCGGCGAAACCAAGTACGTCGTCTGCAACGCCGACGAGGGGGATCCGGGCGCGTTCATGGATCGGGCGGTCCTCGAAGGGGATCCGCACGCCGTGATCGAGGGCATGGCGATCGCCGCCCGAGCGATCGGTGCCGAGCGCGGCTACGTCTACGTGCGCGCGGAGTACCCGCTCGCCATCTCGCGTCTGAGGACGGCGCTCGAGCAGGCTCGAGAGCACGGATGGCTGGGGACCGACGTCCTCGGCGCGGGATTCGACTTCGACATCGAGCTGCGGATCGGGGCCGGCGCGTTCGTCTGCGGGGAAGAGACGGCCCTTCTCCACTCGATCGAGGGGAAGCGCGGGGCGCCGCGTCCTCGCCCGCCGTTCCCCGCCCAGTCGGGGCTGTACGGTCGGCCGACGTTGATCAACAACGTCGAAACGCTGGCCAACGTTCCCGTGATCTTCCGCGACGGAGCCGAGACCTACGCCTCCGTCGGCACGCCATCGAGCAAGGGGACCAAAGTCTTCGCCCTCGCCGGACAGATTCGCAACACCGGTCTGGTCGAGGTGCCGATCGGCACGACGTTGCGAGAGCTCGTCTTCGACATCGGCGGCGGCGTTCCGGAGGGGAGAGAGCTGAAGGCGATCCAGATCGGCGGTCCGTCCGGCGGCTGCCTCCCGCCGGAGCTCCTCGACGTTCCGATCGACTACGAATCGCTGACCGAGCACGGGGCGATCATGGGCTCCGGCGGCGTGATCGTCCTCGACGACACGGCGTGCATGGTCAACGTCGCTCGCTTCTTCCTCGATTTCACGGCCAGCGAATCGTGCGGGAAGTGCCTTCCCTGCCGCGTCGGGATTCCGACGATGCGCGACATCCTCGTCCGGATCACCGAGGGCGACGGAGAGCCGGAGGACCTCGACCGGCTGAAAGAGCTGGCCGAGCTGGTGAAGTCGTCCGCCCTCTGCGGGCTCGGTCAGACCGCGCCGAACCCGGTCCTGTCGACGCTCCGCTACTTCGAGGACGAGTATCGGACGCACATCGAGGATCGGATCTGTCCGCCCGGGGTCTGCGAAACGCTCGTCACTCCGTACACGATCGATTCGGAGGCGTGCAAGGCGTGCGACCGTTGTGCGCAGGCCTGTCCGACCGGCGCGGCGAAGGGAGCCCCCGGCGAGCCGCCGTACACGATCGACGAGGCGCTCTGCATCCGGTGCGGCGCCTGTTTCAAGGCGTGTCCGTTCGGTGCCGTGCTGCGGGGGGCGGGATCATGACCGATCGGATTCACATCACGATCGACGGTCGCGCGGTCGAAGCGGAGGCGGGCGAGAACCTCCTCGCCGTCGCCCGACGGAACGGATTCGACGTCCCCGGTCTCTGCTACCACCCGCGCCTGACGCCGACCGGCGGCTGCCGCCTCTGCCTCGTCAAGGTCGAAGGGCGACCCGGGGCGACGACCGCCTGCACGCTCGAGGTCTCCGGCGGGCTCGCGGTCACCGCGTTTGACGACGAGCTCGAGGCCGACCGTCGATCGCTGATCGAGCTGCTCCTCGCGGAGCACAACTGCGACTGCGTCGTCTGCGAGGCCGCAGGCCGGTGCGAGCTCCAGGACCTCGCCTACCGGTACGGCCTCGACAAGCGGACGCGCCGGTACGCGCTTCCGCAACGCGAACTCCCCCAGGAGGACGCTTCGTCGCCGGTCCTCGTCTACGATCCGAGCAAGTGCATCCTCTGCGAGCGGTGCGTCAAGGCGTGCGACGAGATTCAAGGGAAGGAGATCCTCTCCTACGCCCATCGCGGCCTCGACGCGATCGTCACCGCCGGCCCGGGGGGGTGGGAAGCGTCCGAATGCGACGGCTGCGGCGAGTGCGTCCAGCTCTGCCCGACCGGGGCGATTCGAGAGAAGCTCGAGCCCCGACCGCCCCGTGACTGGGAGCTGGAGCCGGTGCGCACGACCTGCTCGTACTGCGGCGTCGGCTGCCGGCTCGACCTGTGGGTCCACGACGGCCAGATCGTCAACGTCACCGGATCGGACGCGGTGCCGAACCTCGGCTCGACCTGCGTCAAGGGGCGTTTCGGCCACAACTACGTCCAGGCATCGGACCGATTGACCCGGCCGCTGATCAAGCGCGACGGCGGATTCGTCGAGGCGACGTGGGACGAGGCGCTCGACGAGGTCGCGAAGCGGCTGAACGACATCGTGGCCGAGCACGGACCGGACGCGATCGGCGGCCTGTCGTCCGCGACGTGCACCAACGAGGAGAACTACCTGTTTCAGAAGTTCATGCGCGCCTGCGTCGGGACGAACAACGTCGATCACTGCGCCCGCCTCTGTCACGCGTCGACCGTCGCCGGCCTCGCCGCGGCGTTCGGCTCCGGCGCGATGACCAACTCGATCGCCGAGCTGGAGCACGCCGACTGCATCCTCGTCACCGGATCGAACACGACCGAGACACACCCGGTGATCGCGAACCTGATCGTGCGGGCCGTCCGGTACCGCGGCGCGAAGCTGATCGTCGCCGACCCGCGAAGGATCGACCTCACGAAGCACGCGACGCTCTGGCTTCGACAGCGAAACGGGACCGACGTCGCGTGGATCAACGGGATGATGTCCGTCATCCTGGAGGAGAGCCTGCAGGATGAGGCGTTCATCGCCGAGCGGACCGAGGGCTTCGACGAGCTGCGCGGCGTGCTCGACGGGTTCTCGGCCGAGGACGCCGCGCGGATCTCCGACATCCCGTCCGAGCAGCTCGCCGCCGCCGCACGCACGTACGCCGGCGCCGAACGCGCCGCGATCGTCTACGCGATGGGGATCACCCAGCACACCCACGGAACGGACAACGTCCTCTCGCTCGCCAACTTGGCGATGCTCGCCGGCCACGTCGGGAAGCCGTCGTCCGGCGTCAATCCGCTGCGCGGTCAGAACAACGTGCAGGGGGCGTGCGACCTCGGCGCGCTGCCGAACGTCTGCCCTGGCTATCAGAAGGTGACCGATCCCGACGTTCGGGCGAAGTTCGAAACGGCGTGGGGCGCCGCCCCGGGACCGGAGGTCGGACTGACCGTCGTCGAGATGATGCACGCGGCGGCCGAAGGGCACGTCAAGGGCATGCTCGTCATGGGCGAGAACCCGATGATCTCCGACCCGAACCTGAATCACGTCGAGGAGGCGCTGCGCGCGCTCGACTTCCTCGTCGTCCAGGACGTCTTCCTCACCGAGACGGCGCGGCTCGCCGACGTCGTCCTTCCCGCGGCGTCGTTCGCCGAGACGGACGGGACGTTCACCAACACCGAGCGGCGCGTCCTCCTCGTCAACAGGGCGATCGATCCGCCGGGTGAGGCGCGGCCCGACTGGGAGATCCTCTGCGACCTGTCGACGCGGATGGGGTATCCGATGAGCTATCCGAACGCCGCGGCGATCATGGACGAGATCGCGTCTGTCTCCCCGATCTACGGCGGGATCCATCACCAACGGCTCGAGCCGGACGGACTGCAGTGGCCGTGTCCGGACGACGAGCATCCGGGGACCGTCTTCCTCCACGAGGGGACGTTCAGCCGCGGCCGCGGCAAATTCCACGCCGTCGGATACGTCCCGTCGGCCGAGCTCCCGGACGACGAGTACCCGTTCGTCCTGTCGACCGGGCGGATCCTCCAGCACTTCCACACCGGCTCGATGAGTCGCCGCTCCGACGCGCTGAACGCCTACGTGAACGAGCCGTACGCCGAGGTCTGCCCGTCCGATCTCGAGGCGCTCGGCGTCGTGGACGGAGACAAGCTGCGGGTCGTGACGCGGCGCGGCGAGATCGTCACGAACGCGCGCGCGACGGTACGCGTCGCGCCCGGCTCGGTCTTCATTCCGTTCCACTTCGTCGAGGCGGCGGCGAACCGGCTGACCAACGACGCCCTCGACCCGAAGGCGAAGATCCCCGAGCTGAAGGTGGCCGCCTGCCGCCTCGAACGGGTATCGTAGCCCCCGCGAAGCGGGAGGGACCTTGCCGATCACCGAGAACGCTCCGATTCGGCGGTACGAGAACGGTGAAGTCCGCGACGCCCAGGACACGCTCGTCGCGGAGGCGACCGTCGCGATCGAGGTCGGTGGCGACGTCCTGATCCGCACGACCTGCTCCCCAGGCCAGCTGCGGGAGTGGGTGATCGGCTACTTGTTCTCCGAGGGGCTCATCGCGCGCCCGGACGACGTCGAGGAGATCCGCGAAGCGGACGGCGTCTTTTCGGTCCGTCTCACCGCGGCCGCCCCAATGGAGCCCGTTCCGCTCGGTCGTGTCGAGAGCGACTGGCGCGTGACGCCCGAGCGGATCCTCGCCGTCGCAGGCGAGACGGTCGAGAAGGCGAATGTCTTCAGGCAGACTGGCGGAACCCACGCCATGGCGGTCGTAGACGAAAGCGGAATCGTCGGCCTCGTCGAGGACATCAGTCGGACCTGCGCGCTGGAGAAGGCGCTCGGGATCGCGCTCCTACAGCGAACCGACTTCGCTCGCTCGTTCGCCTTCCTCTCGTCGCGCGTCCCGTCGCGGATGATCGCGAAGCTCGCGCGGTGCGGCATCCCGATCGTCGCCGCGGTGTCCGCTCCGACGAGTGACGCCGTCCGCCTCGCCGAGGAGCTGAACGTCTGCCTCTGCGGCTTCGTCCGCGGAGAGAGAGTGAACGTCTACGCGCACGGATGGAGGGTCGGGCTGTGAGCCGCGAACCGGCGACGCTGATCGTCCTCGCCGGCGGCGAGGCGAAGCGGCTGGGCTTCCCGAAGCATCGCCTCACGGTCGACGGGGAGCGTGTCATCGATCGGCTGTGCCGCCGTCTCGGTCCCCTGTTCGACGAAACGGTCGTCGTCGGACGCGGCCTTGAGGGATTGCCTGGCGGCGTTCGGGTGACGGAGGACCGCTACGCCGTCCGCTCCCCGCTCGTCGGGATCCACGCCGGCCTCGCCGCGTCGCGTACCGATCTCACTTTTGTCACTGCCTGCGACATGCCGCACGTTGAGCCCGCACTCGTGGAGTTCCTTCTCACCCAAGCCGAGGCCATGGACGCCGTCGTCCCCGTCGTCCGCGGCTACTACGAGCCGCTCTGCGCCGTCTACCGACAGACATGCATCGCTCCCATTGAGGACCTCATCGAACGAGGCGTCCTCAAGGTTTCCGAACTCTACGAACCCATCAGACTGCGCGAAGTGAGTGAAGTACAAATCCTACTGCACGACCCCGAGCTCAGGTCGTTCGTGAACCTCAACGCACCGGAAGCGATCCGCCGCACCTGACTTGGGAGGTGGGGTGGGCAGGGCCTGAGCTGTAAACCGTTCGTGCGCGAGACCTCAATGCCCAAGCCCCGCGAGAGAACCCACGACACGCACAAGCACGCTCCCCCTCATCGACTCGGAGAGAAAAGATTATCCTATAGCGGCAAACCTGCCAAAAGCTTCCTAACAGGTTTGACGAATCTGCTGCCCAGTGCTTTCATGGGCACTAGAGGGCTGTGCCATTTGGAGGAGGGGGACATGTGGGACTTCCAGTTGTCTGGTGGCTTAGCACTACTGGCGGGGTTGGCGCTGTTGCCCGGTGCGATTGCCATACTCATACGGAATCGCCTCGGGGGAATTGCGGATCTGGATAGGTGGCTCTTCGTAGTTCACGCAGCAGTCTTCGATGCTGCGATATTCGTTGCTCTGTTGTTCATGCGGCCACTGGGATTAACTCCATTGCCAATCAGAACTGAGTTCAATTGGCTCACGCTCGTTGCTGCTGGACTACTAGCGCTCTTCTTCGGACTCGTCACTGGCATCTGGGCTACTCGGGGCACATGGCAGAAGATCCTCTACCGCCTGGGATGGACGAAGAAAGGGAAAAGGACCGCCTGGGTTGATGGCTTCCAGCTAGCTGAGAGAGAAGGCGCGTGGGCCTATGTGCATCTCAAGGATGGGCGGCGTGTACTGGGTGCGCCGAAGTTCTACTCCGATGAGGGCGAGAAGACGACTATCTTCCTTGTGCGCGGCTCCAAGAATGGAGAGCCCGTAAGGATCTATGACAAGGACGGGAAGAACCCTGTGCCACAGAATGGCCCAGGAGTACTGATTACTCCTGCTGCTGAGGTTCCTCTTGTGTCCTTCCTTGATTCTCCTGAGAAGGCTGCTGGTGAGCAGTAGGTCTTGGCTTTGGAGGATTCTCGGCTTGTTCTTCTGGCGAGGCGGGCATACTCCCTTGGGGCGGGGAGTACTCGTAATCAGCGTCCTCGGTTAGCTCAATGACCTCAGAGCCAGTGAGTACTGATCTCTTGCCGAGTCGGTTCCGAGGATCGTGCTTGTGGTCAGACTTCGGCCCCTCCTGAGCAGCTTCCGTGGTCTTCTCCTCCTCTTGCATTCGATTCACCTCCCTATGTCGTCAAGTCCGCACACGGCAATCGAGGCTAACCACGGCAACAGCAGGACTGGAGTTCTGACTGCGTTGGGAGCGACTGCTGTGTGTCCATAAGCACAGTAGTGGCGACAGATGTAGTCAATGATTTCCTCCCAGTCTTCTGCCGGGATTGCCTCTTGTGCTTTGCGTAGGCAAGTTCTCCTCTCGCTGGCGAGCGTCTCCAACAGTACGTCCCGAAACTCCCTACCTTCCTCTTGCATGACACGTTCGAGGCGGTCTATCTCTTCATCTCTGAGTGTTGCTGCATCGGTCAGAAGGGCTTTGACGAATTTCGTGATCGACGATCGATACTTCATTCCCCCTCCTGTGTCGCACAGCCATTCTACCCCCTCCACGACATCCAATGAAGGGTGAGGGCTGCCCGTCTATAGCTTCGCCCTGCAATTTGGGCATCTCTTTGGGGCAAAGGCAGCATAGAACAGTGCGGGAAGAATCCCCGCGAGAAAGAACACTATGACAACTGGGCCAACGTGTTTCTGCGGCCTAACCACGTTCCCGCAGCTATAGCACCTAACCGTGCCTCTTGGCAGCGGTCTTTCCTCTTCCATCTGGTCGTCTGCCGATGATTGGCCCGATGAAGCTTGGTAGGCAAGCCGCCGTTTTCGCTCTCGCTCCTCCCGCCTTCCCATTCCGCTGCCAACTGCGATAACCACAATTCCTATAGGGAACCATGCGAATGTGAAGATGTGGTAGCCAACTGTCCTGACCATTGACTTCAAGGCGGGAGCAAACACATCGTTCGCGACCAGTAGTCCGAGCACGAACCACAGGATCGGACTGAACATGATGAGTGCTCCAGCCAACTCAACCTTCTCTGACTGCCTCATTCCGGTCGCCTCCCTTCAGCGAAGGTCTGTGGAATGCCCAGTTCCGTGTGTCCTCTGGACTTCCTCATCAATACAAAAGCTGGTGGGTAGAGGATAACATGCGAGATTCAGAAGTGACAACACTGCAAGCCCCTCAGTATTGAATACCGAACATGCACAATCCCACCTTTCCAGTGTCCGATAAACGTGACATGTGCCCACTTGGCAAGTTGAGATACCGCCCCGCACGAACGTTCTCCGAGAAGCGATGATCGCAACAGGCGCCCGCGTGAATCGCTCTAGAAGAACGCCACGGCCGCCTCACCGGGCGGATCATCGACCCCCTTCTCGAGCAGGAGGTACGGCCTCTCCAGTCGGAACTCCTCGCGGCCGATGTGCGCCACAACGATGCCCCCCGCCACGAATGAACGTCCGCTCCGAAGTCGATTCGAGGAGCAGTTGACAGAACCAGCCGTCTTCCGATAGTGTGCATACGCACATCATCCATTCGCCGCGAGAGGAGCCGCGTTTGGCCACACAAGCCACGAAGCTGAAGATCCTCATCAAGGCCATCTGGGTGCTCAACTGG
>CAZFZM010000004.1:125329-138167 GCA_964523545.1 uncultured Thermotogae bacterium | reverse complement strand
CTCGTCGTGACCGCGGCCCGGGTCAGCCCGTACCGACCGAACGTCGCCTGCACCGACACCACAGCGGGACTGAATCGGAAGCTCAGCCGGCTCGACCAACTGGCGAATCCGAAGTCGTCCCCGCTCTGGCTGAACGTGATCGATGTGTTCGTCGAGAAGACCCCTTGCGCGAGGGCGAGGCGGAACGCGAGTCCCGTCAATCCCCGTTCGATCCCGGTCGCGCTGAGCGCCCACGAGCCGCTGATCGGCCCCAGATTCAGTGAAGTGCCGAAGCTCGCGGACAGTCCGGTGACCTCGAGGGTATCGAGCGCGATCCCCAGGTTGATCGGTCCCTTCCTGACGCTCAGGCGGATACTGCTTACGGAAATCGGAGACGACCCAAGCGTGATGCCCGTGCTGACCGTGGTCCCCTCCCACGCGGCACCGGACATCGTCACGGTGATGGCCAGGCGCTCGTCGTCGTCGGTCGAAACGGAGAAACTCGTGCCGAGAACGACGTCCTGGACCCCGACCCCGAACAGCGAGGTCTGCCCGAGCTGGATCCCTCCCACGCCGACGCGGACGAACGAGTAGTCCGGAGTGACCCTCCCTCCGGCCGAATGCCCTTTGATGCTCTTGCTGCCTCTCGACGCTCCCAAGCCGATCTGCGCGTTCAACGACACCCCGATGCTGGCTCGCCAGCTGACCGTCGTCAGGCTTCCCATTGCGAATTCCTGGTCTGAGCGCTCGTAGTAAAGCGGTTCGTACGCGCCGCTCGGACTGGGGAAGTTCACGTCCTCCAGCATGACCAGCTGCTTGACGGCAAACCCGGCGACGGAGGCCCTGAGCGTCGCTCGGGCCGAGACGAACATCGGGTCTCCGGGCGGGATGACCACCGAATTGGGGAGGTTGTTCACGTCCGTCACGTACTCGAACGGCACCGCGAACCAGATCTCCGGCAAGATGGTGAACTCGTCGAGTTGAACCTCGTAGAACGGCAGGTTGCCGAGAGCGATCGGGCTCGATAGGACGAAGTGCTCGATCCCCGCGGTATTGACCGCCGCCTTGACGCGTGGATCGATGAAGCCGGTCCTCAGCGTAAGATCGAGCTTCGACGTGATGGCGAATTCGAGCATGGTGAACTCGCTCGGAGTGTCGAGCTTGATCTCCCCGGTCAACGTCGTCGGAATCCGCCGGGCGATAACGCCCAAGTCGATGTGACCGGTCAACTGACCCAGCACGGGCGGTCCCAGAAGGACGACCGCCATGCTTGCCACCAGCATGCATCGGACGAGAACCCGGCTCATGCGCGACCTCCCTGCACTGCCATTGCCCCCCTTGCTGTCATCCGGCCCCCCGAGTGGACGGCAGGATGTCCCGTTTGCGGGGGGCAGACGTCAATCGCGGAGAGCGCCGGCTCGCGTACCCTCGACATGTCTGAGCGCGCCGAATACGAGGAAGAATCGAAACAGAGAAAGAGGTACGCGAGAAGTCTAGGTGCTGCCGTGGGGACGGTTTCACTGGGCTCACTACGCGTGCCTCTTGTCTCTTCTTCCTACTCGGCGCTCACTCTCCACAAAGACAAAGGAGCCCCTTCTTTCGGTTCTTCCGAAGGAGCTTCCTGTCTCGCACCCACTACGCAGAGAATCACTACACCGCCGCCCGCTGCCTCCTCAGATCAATGGACAAGACCGCGCACCGACCCCGTCCTCCTATCCAGCCTAGTTGTCGCAGCTCTCCGACTGCAATTGACACATCGCAACTGACACATCCTAGTGGAATAGTAGCGTCCAGTCAAGGGTAGGAGCAGCTATTGAACTTGACGTGCAGGTCCGTTTCCGGACCTCTGCGCCCTCGGGAAGCCTGAGACGCTGCGGTTCAGCTTACCAGACGACCTCGTCGACGATGTCGCCCTCGGGCGTGAGAAGGAAAACCTCATCGTTCTCCGTGTCCAAGTGGAAGTCACCCGCGACGCATGCCGGATCCAGTTCGTCGATCCAGATCCGATAAGCATCGCTCGGATAGATCACCGAATCCTCGTCCTCGCAGGGGAACGTGTACTGCCCTTCGAGATCGCTGAGCGACCAATCGCACAAATCGATGGCCCGATCGGAGAGATTGAGCAGGTAGATGTATTGCGACGCCGGATCGACGGAGAAGATGATCACGGAGACGTAGAGGTTTACGGACACCTCAGGGGAATCCGCGGAGTCGCCCTCTCCCCATTTCGCCCAGAGCTGGTCGAATTCCGCAAGGTACGTCTGTACGGCCGAGGCTTGTGCCGACGCTGCGCAGGTGATCCGGAGGAGGCTACTGAAGGCCCCCATGTTTGCAGGATTGGCCCACTCGTAGGAGCCGGTCAACACGATCCGCCGATCGATGACGGCAAACTGGTGTTCAAACGTCTCCGACGCATACGAGAGTTTCACCGGGACGCCGGCGGAAAGGAACCTCTCATACTCGCTCCCGATCTCCCTTTCCCGTCCCCCAGCAAGAATCACGCGAACGCGGACACCGCGCCGATGGGCTCGAATGACCTCAGCGCCCAACTGGTCGTCCGTGAAGCTTGAGACAGCGATCGCCAGCGTTTCGGCAGCTCCTGCGATGCTCTGGAGGAGGACGGCCTGCGCTTCGCCGCCCGATCCGGGCGATGCGAAGAAGACGCGGGTCACGCATGACTGCCCAACAGCACCAAGCGCTACGAAGACAACCGCGATGCACGCGACGAGGCTCCGTTTGAACATTCCTTCTCCTCCTACTCCCTCCCGCGAAGACCGGTCCGCCGACCTGGCTGCTCGGGTACTCTAGGGCATCCAGCGGACTGAAGCAATCCCGCCCGATGCTGGCTGGGATCGCTGCGTACGCTACTCCCACTCGATCGTCGCCGGCGGCTTGCTCGTAACGTCGTAGACGACGCGACCGACCTGCGGGATTTCGCGGGTGATCCGCCGCGCTGCTTCGTCGAGAACTTCGGACGGAAGCCGGGCCCAGTCGGCGGTCATCGCGTCGACGCTCGTGACCGCCCGGAGCGCGACGACGTGTCCGTACCGCCGTTCGTCTCCGGCGACGCCGACCGATTGGACCGGTGTGAGAACGGCGAGCGCCTGCCACGCGTCGTGATAGGCGCCGCGCTCCTTCAGCACCGAGACGAAGATTTCGTCCGCTCTGCGGACGATGGCGACACGCTCCGACGTCACCTCGCCGAGGATCCGAACGGCAAGCCCGGGACCGGGAAACGGATGCCGGAGCCGGATCGCGTCAGGCAGTCCGAGCAACCGCGCGACCTCGCGCACCTCGTCCTTGAATAGGGTTCGAAACGGCTCGATGAGCTCGAACCCGAGCTCATCGGGCAACCCCCCGACGTTGTGGTGGCTCTTGATGTTCGCTGTCCCTTCGCCGCCGGCCGACTCGATGACGTCCGGGTAGAGGGTTCCCTGAGCGAGGAACCGAAACGGCCCGTGCTTCTCGGCCTCCTCGCGGAAGACACCGACGAACGCGCGCCCGATGACCTTCCGCTTTTCCTCGGGGTCGACGATCCCCGCCAGTGCGCCGAGGAAGCGATCCGGCGCTTCCACGGTCACCAGGCTAACGCCGAGGGCCCGAAGTCCCTCGTCCACCTCATCCCGCTCTCCTTCACGAAGAAGGCCGTGGTCGACGAAGACGGCGAGGTGGTCGATCCCCGCCCGGGCGAGGAGGAGCGCGAGGGTCGACGAGTCGACGCCGCCGGAGACGCCGAGCAGAACGCGGTCCCGCCCGACGCGTTCTCCCACTTCCGCGGTGATCCGCTCGAGGTTTTGCTCCGGCGTCCAATCCCTCGGCACGCGGGCGAGATCGAGGAAGTTGGCGAGAATTCGGGCTCCCTCCGGCGTGTGGACGACCTCCGGATGGAACTGCACACCAAGGAGCCGCCCGTCGGCCGAAGCAACGCCGGCGTGCGGATTCGTCGCCGTCGCTGCGACGCTCGACCAGCCGGAAGGAAGTTCGGACACGGCGTCCGCGTGGCTCATCCAGACCGGCGCCGGAGACACCAGGCCGTCGAACAACGGTCCGCCGACCCGCACCAGCCGATCCGCTCCGTACGAGTGTTCACCGGTGTCGACGACGCACCCGCCGAACCTCTGCGCCATCAGGTGCATCCCGTAGCAGATCCCGAGGATCGGGATCCCGAGATCGTAGACCGCGTGGTCCGGCCTGGGGGCGTCGCCGTCGAAAACGGACTTCGGCCCACCGGAGAGGACGATCGCAGCGGGCGCCTCCGCGCGGATCCGCTCGACGGGGGCCGTTCCGGGAAGGACAACCGAGTAGGCGTTCAGCTCGCGAACGCGGCGGGCGATGAGACGGGTGTACTGCGAACCGAAGTCGAGGATGACGACGCTCATGATCCGAACCGTACCCTTCGGCATCGCAAAGTCTTCGCAGAATGCCACCACTTCGGTTCGGCGATACCGAAGTCGAGGATCACGACGCTCACCTGAGATCCTCCGCTTCCTCGCCACTCGCGGCCATCCCGCGACGCCACCACTTCGGTTCGGCGATACCGAAGTCAAAGAGCGCGACACTCACGGGTTCCTCCTTTGTGGAATCCGGAAGCCGCTTCTGAGGCTACTCGTCTCGCTCGTAGACCGTCTCCCCGCCGATCAAGACCCGCTGCACGCGCCCGTGCGCGACATCGAGCGGATGGGCCGACAGGATGACGACGTCGGCGTCCTTCCCTGCCTCAAGGCTTCCGACCCGGTCGTCGATCCCGAGGATCTCCGCCGGGGTCAGGGTGATCGCCCGCAGCGCGTCGTCGTCGCTCATCCCCTCGTTGACGGCGATCGCTGCGTCGAGACGAAGGTAGCGGACGGCAGACATCTGATCGGTCTGGATCGCCACCTTGACGCCCGCGTTCGCCAGGACGCCGGCGTTCTTCGGGGTCATGTCGCGCAGCTCGACCTTGCTGCGCGAGAAGAGGATCGGTCCCGGAACGCAGGGGATCATCTTCTTCGCCAGGATGTCGGCGATCTTGTAGCCCTCGGTCGCGTGAATGAGGACGAGATCGAGCTCGAACTCCTCGGCGATCCGGACCGCCGTCATGATGTCGTCGGCGCGATGGGCGTGGATGTGCGCCGGGATCTCCCGCCGCAACACCTGGGTCAGCGCGTCGAGCTTCAGGTCGACCTCGAACGGCTCCGGTTCGGCCGTCCCCTCGATGCCGGCATGAAAGTCGGCGAGTTTCTGCGCGTGGCGGGCCCCCTTGTCGAGGTAGCCCTGCGCCTTGGTCAGCCACTCCCGGAGCGTCGCGGCATTCCCCATCCGCGTCGACGGGGTCTTCTTCTGCTCGCCGTAGACCCGCTTCGGGTTCTCCCCGAGCGCCATCTTCATCCCCACGGGAAACGCGATCAGCATCTCGTCGACCGTCCGGCCGGACGTTTTGACCGCCGCCGTCTGCCCGCCGATCAGGTTCCCGCTTCCCGGCCCGGTGTTGATCGTGGTGACGCCCGCCTCGCGGAGATCCTTGAACGCGAGGTCCTCGGGGTGGATCGCGTCGATCGCCCGCAAGTGGGGGGTGATCGGATCGGTCATCTCGTTCCCGTCGGAGTGGATCGAGCCGACGCCGTCGCCGAACACGCCGGTGTGGCAGTGGGCGTCGATCATCCCCGGCATGACGACCTGCCCCGATGCGTCGATGACCTCCGTGTCCGTTGGGACCTCGACGTCCGTCCCGACGTCAACGATCCTCCCGTCGTCGATCAGGACGATCCCGTCCTCGATCGTCACCGTCGGCGTCAATACCGTGCCGCCACGTATCGCGATCACTCGATCTCAACCCCTTTCTACTCCAATCCGCATCCGTTCCGCACGACGCATATCGTACCTAAGTACCCAACAACGCCTCCACCGGCGTATCCAGGATCGTACTCGGGATCCGCGCCTTGGCCGTCTTGTTCGGATCGACGAGCTGGCTGACTCCGATGTCGGCCGCGAGGCTGGCGAGCATGTAGGCGTCCTCGTGCGAAAGGTCGCGCGCCGCCCGGATCAACCGCACCGCCTGCCGCGTCGCCTCTTCGAGCGCCTCTGCGATCGACGGGACCGAGACAAGGACGTAGACCGCATCGTTCAGCTCGATGATCGGCCAGTCCGCGCTCCGCCGCTTGATGAGCTCGATCGCGACCGTCACCCGCGCGTCGACCTCGCAGGCGGAGACGCAGACCTCTCCGTCCCCCTGCACGGCGTGGACGTCACCGAGCGCGAGGAGCGCGCCCGACTGCGCCACGGGGAGGTGGACGGTGCAGCCCGCTACGATCTCCTTGGTGTCCATGTTCCCGCCGTGGCGATGCGCCGTCCCCGTCGGATGGGTTCCCTCGTCCGGCGCCACGCCGATGACGCCGATCATCGGTCGCGCCGGGAGTCGAAGCTCGCCGAACACCACGACACCGTTCTCGATCGGGAGGATCCGGGTCGCGTGTCGGGCGGTCTCGTCCCCGAGGACGCCCAGCCCCGGCCCGGTCACGATCGCCCCCCACCTTGCGGGCTCGATCGAGGACACGCGGACGACGAGCGTGTCGCCCGGTTCGGCACCGTCGACGAACAGCGGCCCGGTCGCCGGGTTGATGCGGTCGAAGTCGAGATCGGTGAGGACGTCCGTCTCCGCCTTCACTTGGCCGCCGAGTGCGTCCTGCGTCTCGAAGACGAGCGTTTCCCCGGGCGACGCGTGAACCGCCGGCGTCATCTTCGGTGAGAACGCGTAGATCCGTCGATCGGCGGGTACCCTCTTCATTCCACTCCTCTCACCAGATCCTCGGCACGTATCCGCCGCGGCTCGCCGCTCGCCAGGATCATCGCAAGCTTCTCCGGCATCGGCCGCCTCCTTCACAACTTCTTTCGCGTTCCTCCAGAGTGTACTCACTTTGTCCCGGTATCCACGTTGGCTCGGTCGAGGGAGCGCCCTTAGACTGGGCGTGTTCAGGAGGAGAGCATGAAGAGCGACAGTCAATTCTGCCACCTGCGCGGGGAGCGTTTCCTCGAGACACGGGAGCTGACGAAGACCTACCGGATGGGAACGGAAACGATCTACGCCCTTCACGAGGTCGACTTCGCCGCGGACCAGGGGGATTTCGTCGTGATCAACGGCCCTTCGGGAAGCGGGAAGACGACGTTTCTCAACCTGATCTCGGCCATCGACCGGCCGACGTCCGGTGACGTGCTGATCGAGGGGACGCCGACGAGCAACCAGACCGAGCGGCAGCTCGCCGCGCTCCGTAGGTCCCGGATCGGACTGATCTTCCAATCGTTCAACCTGATCCCGGTGCTCAGCGCCGCGGAGAACGTCGAGTACCCGCTGTTGCTGCAGAGGATCGACAAGGTGGAGCGGCGGCAGCGCGTCGGCGGACTGCTGTCGGAGGTAGGTCTGGCCGAACTGATTAAGCGCCGCCCCGGCGATCTGTCCGGTGGGCAGCGGCAGCGCGTCGCGATCGCCCGCGCGCTGATCACGCGGCCCAAGATCGTGCTGGCCGACGAACCGACGGCGAACCTCGACTCCGAGACCGGCGGATCGGTGATGGAGCTGATGCGTCGCCTGAACGAGGAGCACTGCGTGACGTTCCTCGTGGTGACCCACGACCCCGCGGTGTCCGATTACGGCGCGCGACACGTCCACATCCTCGACGGGAAGCTTCGGGAGGACCCGTAGGATGATGTGGCTGTGGATCCCGCTTCGTAGCCTCTGGCGGAACCGGCGGAGGACGCTCCTCTCGCTCGCCATCATCGCGTTCGGCACGGGGATCTCGCTGTTCGTGCTCGCCTTCCTCGATAACGCACGGAGCCAGATCCGCGATGTGAGCGCTGCGGAGTACGGGAATCTGCAGGTGGCGTCGCCGCTGCTGTTCGACGACACGGCCGAGGGGTATGAGTACCTCCTCACTCCTGACCACGTGGCGACGGTCGCCGATCTGCTCCGGAAGGAGCCGTCGTACGTCGCGAGCACGGCGCAGCTCGAGTTTCCGGGGCTGGTCGCGTCCGGCGAGCGAACCCAGGTCGTGCGGGTCCGGGCGATCGAGCCGGAGAACGGACTGCTCGACTTCTCTGACTACGTGATCGAAGGGCGCGGCCTGCGTGGCGACGATCTCGCTACGGTACTCATCGGTCGCTCGTTGGCCGACCGCCTGTCGCTCGAGACCGGGGACGCGCTGACCGTGACGCTGACGACCGTCGATGGGGCGTACAACGCAAGCCCGATGATCATCGAGGGCGTCTACCGCTTCTCGAGCGAGCAGGTCGAGTCGCAGGTGTTGTTGGTCCCGCTTCGGTTCGGCCAGCTGCTGCTCAACACGGGCGGCGTCGACCGGCTGATCGTCGGTCTGGATCGGATCGAGGGCACCGATGCCGCGGCGGATCGGATTGCGTCCGGCCTTGCCGATGCAGGGCTTCCGCTCGATGTGCGGACCTGGGAGGATCTCAGCCCGATCTACCAGCAGCTGTCGTCGTACTTCGACCTGTTGTTCGGCTTCCTCTCGCTCGCCGTTTCCGTGCTCGTCTTCTTCATCATCCTGCAGGTGCTGACGCTCGCCTTCCTCGAGCGGACGCGCGAGATCGGCACGTTGCGCGCGCTCGGCACGACGCGCGGGGAGGTGTTCCGGCTGTTCTTCTCGGAGAGCGCGTGGCTCGCCGTCCTCGGAAGCACCCTCGGGATCCTCGCCGGAATCCTGCTCAGCCTCGGCTTCAACGCCCTCGGCGTCGAATGGCTTCCTCCCGGGACCGTCGAGCCGGCCGTGCTCGCGACGCGAATCGGCGCCCCCACCGTCCTTCTGCCGTTCCTCGTGAGCCTGGTCGCCACGCTGCTCAGTGCGCTCTACCCGGCACTGCAGGCAGCGCGCCTTCGCGTCGTCGACGCCCTAAGGGTGGAGTAGGAGGTCCGAATGCAATTCAGGGTCGCGTTGCGCAACGTCTTTCGTAACCGTCGTCGCACCACGTTCAGTCTCGCCGTGATCGTGGTCGGCACGTCGGTCTTCCTCTTCCTCCTCGGCTTCATCGGCGAGGCGCTCAACTCGACCAAGCGGTCGCTCGCCTGCGAGACCGGGGCGGTCCAGGTCGCGGACGCGCGGCTGTTCGAGAACACCGCCGAAGGCTACGCGTACCTGATCCCGCCGGACGTTCGAGAACGGGTGGTCAATCTGATCGCCACGCAGCCCGGCGTCGTCGGCGTCACCTGGGAGCTGAGCTTCGCCGGCCTCATCGGGGACGAGTCCGGCAGCACGCTGATCATCGGACGGGGCGTCGTTCCGTGCAACTGCGTCCAGGACTACGAGTGCATCGTCATCGCCGGGGAACCGCTGCCCGACGACGCATCGCGGCAGGCGATCCTCGGCGCCGGCCTGGCCGAGAAGTTGGACGTGGGACCGGGGGACCGGATCAACATCGCCACCGGGACCGTATCGGGCAACTTCAACGCCGCCACGGTCGACGTCGTCGGTACGCTGCGATACAGCCTCGAGGAAATCGAAGCGCAGCTCGGCCTCTTCCCGCTCGCCTTCGTCCAGCGACTGCTGAAGACCGACGGCGTCGAGCGGATCCTCGTCACGCTCGAGGATCTCGACGACGCCGCCACGTTCTCCGCCCACCTCCGGACGGCGCTCGACGACGGCGGAATCCCGCTGACAACGCGGACGTGGGAAGAACTCAACGCAAGTTACGAATCGCTGCGCTCGTTCTACGTCGCGTTCAGCGGGCTCGCGGGGATCGCGGTGTTCACGCTCGTCTTCTTCTCGGTCGTCGAAGTGCTGACGCTCTCGTTCCTCGAGCGGACGCGCGAGATCGGCACGCTGCGGGCGTTCGGCACGTCGCGGGGGCGCGTGTTCGGGACGTTCCTGCTCGAGGGAACCCTTCTCGGGCTGATCGGCGCCGTGCTCGGCGTGCTGCTCGGCTCGCTGATCGCGGTGACGTTCAACGGGATCGGGTTCCAGTGGACGCCGCCCGGCGCCCCGATCCCGCAGCCGTTGCGTCTCGCGCTGGGCGTCTCGACCGCGACGGCGCCGTTCTTCACGGCGCTCCTCGCCACGCTGACCGGCGCGCTGATTCCCGCGTGGAAGAGCTCGAGGCAGCGGATCGTCGAGGCGCTGAAGAGCGTGTAGCCGAACACAAGGAAAGGAGTAACCATGAAGACGGCCATCCTGCTCACTCTCCTCGCTACCCTTTTCGCCATAGGCTTTGCCTCCTATGGTCAGGACGCGCTCGGTGACGACGAGCTCCTCGCCGCGCTCGACGACGCGCGATTCTTCGACGCCAACGTCACGACGCTGCGCGTTCGCATCCACGCCGTCACACCGGACGGGGAGCGGGACGCCGAGATCCGACTCCTGTTCGGCGAGTCCGCAGCCGGCACGTCGACGCGCATCGAATTCCTCTCGCCCGACGAACTCGCGGGGCAGGTCTACCTCAGCACCCCCGAGGCGACCTACTTCTTCGGGCCGGATCTCGACTTCCCGATCAAGACGTCGGCCACGACCGAGGTGTTCGGCGACGCTGCCGTCGCGCAGACGAGCGGGATCCGTTTCCTCGACGACTACACCGTCTCCGACAGGCGCCTCGTCGAAGGCGAGGACGGAACGTCCTTCCTCGAAGTCGATCTGGAGGCGGTGGACTTCTCGGTTGCCTTTCAGGCGGCGACGGTGACCGTCGATCCGGAGTCGCTCCAACCAATCTCCGTGATCCTCTACGCGCTGAGTGGGATCCCGTTCTACGAGGTCTTCTACGAGATCTACGAGACGCGGGGCGAAGATGACACGTACGTGGTCCGACAGCGGATCGTCAACCTGTTCCTCGTCGGCCGCGAGACCACCTCGGAGATCCTCGAGATCACCGACGAACCCCTCTCACCTGAGCTCTTCGACCCCGAAGCGCTCGGTTCATCCGTTTAGCCGCTTTCGCGGCGGAAACGGGCGGGGTATCATGATCGCTCCGCGGTAAGCGGGCTCGACTTCGCGCTCCGCCCGGGGCGTCCGCGGACGGAGGGCATCGGGACATGGACCACAGCTCACAGCTCGGAACCGCGCCGATACGCCGGCTGCTGATCCGGATGTCGGCCCCGGCGATGGTCGGGCTGATGGTGCAAGCCCTGTACAACCTGACCGACACGATCTTCGTCGGACGAGGCGTCGGGTCGCTGGCCATCGCCGGGATCGCCATATCCTTCCCGATTCAGATCATCGTGATGGCGCTCGCGCAGCTGTTCGGCATCGGTTGCGCGTCGATCGTCTCCCGGCGGCTGGGCGCCGGCGACCGGGACGGCGCCCAGCACGCCCTCGGCAATCTGTTCACGTTGGTCGTGCTGTCCAGCGCGGTCATCGCCGTCCTCGGGAGCCTGTTCCTGCCGTCCCTTCTCAGGTTCTTCGGAGCAACCGAGGGGATCCTGCCGTACGCGGCCGACTATTCGCGGTTCATTCTGATCGGTACACCGTTCTTCATGTTCGCCATGGCGACCAACGCCGTGGTTCGAGCGGAGGGGAACGCCCGCGTCGCCATGTGGACGATGATCATCGCGGGCCTGCTCAACATCGGTCTCGATGCGCTGTTCATCTACGGTTTCCGTCTCGGCATTCGCGGTGCCGCCCTGGCCACGGTCCTCGCTCAGGCAACCACCGTCGCGTACTTGATCTACTACTTCCTCGGCGGACGCAGCTCGCTTCGGACCCGCGCGCGTCACTTCCGGCTGAGCCGCTCGATTCTCTGGGAGGCCACCACCGTCGGCTTGGGATCCGGTCTGCGCTCGGCGGCGTCCAGCTTCACCGTCATCATCCTCAATACGAGCCTCGCGACATACGGGGGAGACATCGCGATCGCGACCTTCGGCGTGATCAACCGGATGATCATGTGCCTCTTCCTCCCGATGTTAGGAATCGTCCAAGGGATGATGCCGATCGTCGGCTACAACTACGGAGCCGGTCAGCTCGAGCGCGTCCGCCACGCCGTCCGTCTGTCCAACATTGTCACCACGGCGATGTCGGTTGGAACGACGATCCTCCTGCTGAGCATTCCGGCGCTGCTGCTGCGGATCTTCACGCAGGACGCCGCGGTCGTATCCATGGGAACTCCGGCGACTCGCATCGTCGTCCTCGCTTTCCCAACGGTCGGTTTCCAGGTCGTCGCGGCCGGCATGTTCCAAGCGCTCGGTCGCCCGATTCCCGCGCTGGTCCTCGCGCTCCTTCGTCAGGTCATCCTTCTGATTCCCCTCGTCCTCATCTTGCCCCACACCCTCGGCCTCGGTGGCATCTGGTCTTCGTTTCCCATCGCCGACGGCCTCGCCGCGGTCGTCACCGCGCTGATGCTCGTCTCGGCTCTGCGCGCGCTCCGGGACCGCTCCGACCAGATGGCTCTTTACGGCGTTGAATCGATCGAGCCGTAGCGACCCCGTCCACACGGCTCGCGGCGGACACGCGTATGCGCCGAACGGGGCGCAAGTGAGCCCTCACCGGATGACAGACGCCGGTTTCCCTGTCCGCGATTCTCGTGGTAGAGTTGTGCGGCCAATGAAAGGGGGGTTCATGACACCGAAGAAGCGTGTTGTTGTCTGCGTGTTGCTCGCCGTCGTCTGTCTCGTTCCGCTGGTCGCCCAGAGCCAGGACGCGACCCCGGCCGTCTCCGAGCCGGTCCGCGAGACCACAGCTACGGCGATCGACCAGATTCTCACCTACATCGACAGCGCCGCGACGTACCTCGGTCAGGGTGTTCTGTACGTCCTGAACCTGATCACCAACGACCGCGTCTCGACCGACCTGGAGAAGCCGATCGGCTACCTCGCCTTCATCACCGTCATCCTGCTTCTGTTCGGGCTGCTCGACTTCGCCCGGCGGATCATCTGGATCGGGATCATCGTCGGTTGGGT
>CAZFZM010000004.1:64584-125229 GCA_964523545.1 uncultured Thermotogae bacterium | reverse complement strand
GGCTGCTCGACTTCGCCCGGCGGATCATCTGGATCGGGATCATCGTCGGTTGGGTGTTGCTGATCGTCCGGATCATCCTCGACGCGCTGAACATCTGAGTCGAGAGGCAGCATGGAATAGCGCCGGCGTCTCGTTCCCTCGGGGGCGGGCGCCGCTTCATCTCTTCGCGACACACTCCCCACGTCTCCTTCACGCCCCGCGACGATCGTAATAAGGTAGGAGAGAAGGAGGAAGTATGAGAGCCATATGGAACGGCCACGTCATCGCCGAGAGCGATCGGACGGTCGTCGTCGAGAACAACCACTACTTCCCGCCCGACTCGGTCCGCATGGAGTTCCTCCGCGAGAGCCGGCGTCGTTCGACCTGCCCCTGGAAGGGCGAAGCGCACTACTTCCACATCGTCGCCGAAGGGGACGAGAACAAGAACGCCGCCTGGACCTACCCGGAGCCGAAGGAGGCGGCGGACCACATCAGGGACCACGTCGCCTTCTGGAAGGACGTCGAGGTCGTGGAGTAACCCCGGTCGGCCCCTCAGTCGGGCCGTGACGCGATCTTCGCCCTACGCCCGTCGGTACTTCTCGCGAAAGACGCCCCACACACCGAGAAGGACGAGCGCCATCCCGCCGAGAATCGGCGGCGTCATCGGCTCCTTCAAGATCAACCAGCCGAGGATCACGGCGATCGCCGGGTTCACGTACGCGTAGGTCATCGCCACGCTGGTCGGGAGCAAACGGAGGGAGCGGATGAACGACGTGAACGAGAGGATCCACTGCCCGTGAGTTGACAAGAAGCGTGGATATATGATATATAGTATCTGCGATGGCCGAGGGCATCGAACGTTCTTCTCTAGGCAGTAAAGTTTACGACATCCTCCGGGATCGCATCACATCGGTCCAGATCCTCCCTGACGAACGTCTCGACATCTCGAAACTTGCCGACGAGTTCCAAACTAGCACGATTCCCGTTCGCGAAGCGCTCAAGCAGCTTACAGAGAGGGGTTTGGTGACATCGGTACCCGGGGTCGGGTATCGTGCTGCAACCTATTCAACGCAGGACATCACTGACATTCTTGAGTTTCGCGGAGTCCTTGAGCTACTCGCTCTCCAGGACTCCTTCACCAAGATCCCATCCCGACGCCTTTCGGCACTCGCTGCTCGCAATGAGCGACTCATCTCACAAGTCGACGACCTGAACGCCCATGCGATCCCGGATGAAGTCGATTATGAACTCCATGTGCAGTGTATTGTGGGGTTTGCAGGAAATCGGTATTTGAAGGACACATATGACCGCTTGTATGACAGGATCAGTATTGCCAAGCATTTGGCGCATCGGTATCCCGATGTCATCGCGGAGCACCGGGAGATCATTCGCGCCCTCCTCAAGCGTGATATGCAGGCAGCAAGACGGACCCTCGATGAGCATCTCCGCAGGACTGCCTCGGCCTGTGTGAAGGCAGCCGAAGGTAGCTGGCCGTCAGTCGCTATGACCGAAGACAAGACTGCCTCTCACTAGACCGAATCAGGAGGTGATGCGAAGCAACGTAGCGCGGGATATCGCAGGAAGTACTCAAAGAAGGGAGTCAGCTCACCACCAAGGAGGCACATGATGCATGCAAGAAGACTATGGGTAATCCTGCTAGTTGCCCTAGGGATCACGGCAAGCGGGCTTATAGCCTATACGGCGCCCTCCGGAACTCTCTCATTCAGCTGGCCCGAGACGTTCCGTTCGGTGGATCCGCACAGGCACGACAACCAACGCGTGTTCTGGGCTGTCATTGGGGCAAACCTCTTCGATCATCTGATCGAACGAACGCCGGCAGGTGAGCTTGTACCAGGGCTTGCCACGTCCTGGGAGCAGGTAGAGCCTACAATCTGGGAGTTTCATCTACGTCAAGGTGTTTCATTCCACAACGGTGAGCCCTTCAATGCGGCTGCTGTCAAGTATACGTTCGACAGGATGGTGGAGCTCACGGCTCCGTGTCTCTTCTTGTTCACCCAGATCGACCGTGTGGAGATCCTGAATGATTACCTCGTCCGAATCCACACAACTGAGCCGTATGGAGCCCTTCCGAACACTCTGACGCTCGCCGAGATCGTTCCTCCGATTGCCGGTGAGACGGACGAGTTCGCCAATGCACCGATTGGGACTGGTCCGTTCAAGTTCGAGGAGTGGATCAAGGGAGAGAAGTTCTCCATGGTAGCCAACACGGACTACTGGGGCGGAGCGCCACTTCTGGAGCGGGTCGTGCACTACCCCATCATCGAGGGTGCAACGAGAGCCGCGGCCGTGAAGACCGGCCAAATCGACATTGCTCACATCCTGCCCGTCGACGAAGTCGAGTCGACCCGGGCAGTGGCGAACGTCGATGTGGTCTCAGTCCCAGGGAACGATACGATCGATCTTGTGTTCGACCACGACAAGGTCTTCAGCGACTACCGCGTGAGGCTCGCCCTTGCGCTAGCCATCGACAACAACGAGATCGAGGAGTTCATCCTGGGAGAGGGTGGAATCGCCGCCCAGAGCATCTACGCGCCTCCGGTCTTCGGGTTTATAGACGTCTCTGGTGTGATTCCTGGCTACGATCTTGAGCTCGCCGGACAACTCCTGGCGGACGCGGGATACCCCAATGGATTCTCGACCAACATCACACTACCTGGCGGCTTCTACATGAAGGATCGCGAGATCGCAGAGTACATGAAAGCACAGTTCGCGCAAATCGGTGTCGACATGGAAATCAACTACCTCGCACCCGCATCAGCGTGGCCCGTTCTCGATTCCGAGGACTTCGAGATGTTCTTCGCAGGCTGGGGCTCGATGACTCTGGATGGAGACTTCTCCCTCTACCGCAACTTCCATTCCTCCAGCACTCGCGAGAGCTTCGCGGACCCAGTGGTCGACCTGATGATTGACATAGGTCGTCAGTCCGGAGACGCTGAACTACGGCGCAATGCCTATCAAATCGCACAGATCAGGATCGTTGAGGAGGTTCTGAGATACCCGATCTACCATCCGGCACGGATCTATGCCGTGAATACCCGTGTAAAGGGTTTCGTGCCAAGAGGTGACGAAGTCTACGAGTTCGACACGGTCTACCTCGAGGACTAGGCTGGAACATCCAGGAAAGGTACTGGCCCGTAGCGCAGCAGCTGCGGGCCGGTGCCCTCATTAGAGGAGAACATGGTCGCGTACATCGCGCAGAGAGTGCTGCTCGTCACCCTCGGGCTGCTGATCGTGTCGTTTGGGATCTTCATCGGAGTCCGATTCGCGCCGTTGGACCCTGCCGACACGATGATCCCCGGCGGTGCAAACGAAGAAGAGACGGCGCGCATCCACAAGAACCTAGGTCTCGACAAGCCAATCCTGACTCAGTACCTGCAGTACCTCCGCGGGATCTTCCTCCGCGGTGATTTCGGCAAGTCCTACTACAGCGGGGAACCCGTCGCTCAGCTTCTTCTCCAACGCGTACCCGTCTCTTTCACACTCGTACTCCCCGCGTTCGCAGTCATCATGCTTGTGGGAATCCCGGCTGGCTTCATTGCTGCGCTCTATCGGAACTCGCCTCTCGACTACGGCGTGGTAGGCGGGATTTACGTCCTGCAGGCTCTCCCAAGCTTCTGGATCGCCATTGTCCTCATCATGGTCTTCTCTGTCAGGCTGAGGCTGCTCCCGTCATTCGGGCGCGGTGGAATCCAGACGATGATCCTTCCCACCATTGCCCTTGCCACCCCCCTGATCGGCCGCGCCACACGCTTCGTCCGCACGGGGCTACTCGAGGTTATGGAGGCCGACTACATCCGAACCGCGTTCAGCAAGGGCATATCGCGCCTTCGGGTCTACTGGAAACACGCCTTCAGGAACGCCTTGATCCCTTTGGTAACGGACTCCTCACAGCAGTTCGTCTGGACGATGGGAAACGCCATCGTGATCGAGGAGATCTTCGCCTGGTCGGGCGTGGGAAGGCTCACGATCAGCTCGATTCGACTCGGTGATTACCCCACGGCACAAGGCTGCGTACTGTTCTTCGCCGCGTTGTTCATGCTGACAAATCTCCTCGTCGACCTGAGTTACACGTTCTTGGATCCCCGGATCGAGTACGGATGAGAAGGCTGTGGCAATGACATGGACAACGTGAACTAGAGGTTCCCATGAGGTCAACTCTTGGCGGTTTCCACGGGAGGAAGTGAAATGTGGCGACGGCTCCGAAAGAACAAGCGTCTTCTAATCGGCGGCGGAATCGTCCTCGCGATTATCATCCTGACTGCTTTGTCCCCGATCATTTGTCCACGGGATCCGTTCGAGATCGAATTGCGTTCTCAAAAGCAGGCTCCTTTCAGCTCCCTCTCACACATCCTTGGTACCGACGGTCTCGGCCGAGATATGTTCAGTCGGCTGCTGTACGGTGCAAGGATTTCCTTAACTGTGGGGATCGTAGCCACTCTCCTCGCCGCGATCCTCGGCACTACGCTCGGGTTGATTGCGGGATACGCGGGCGGCATGGTCGAGGCCGTGACCATGCGCATTACCGACTTGATTATGTGCTATCCGTTCGTGATCACGTCCATCATCGCGGCAACGTTGCTCAAGCCTGGTCTGAGGACGATTCTGATCGTCTTTGTTATGTTCGGTTGGACGGGGTACGCCCGTGTGATCCGGGGCGTGACTCTCAGCCTCAAGTCGGAGGAGTTCATCGAAGCAAGCCGAGCCGTCGGATCAAGCGGACGTCACGTCATCCTACGACACCTCTTGCCCAACGTGCTCTCGACGGTTGTGGTCATGGCCACATTGCAGGTACGTCTCATGATCCTTGGCGAGGCAACGTTGAGCTTCCTTGGCGTCGGGATTCAACCCCCCACTCCGTCGTGGGGAGTTATGATCAGTACTGGAAGAGAGTACTTGACCACAGCGTGGTGGATTTCGACGGTTCCGGGGTTCGCTCTGATGTTCTTGATCCTCGGATTTAATCTTCTGGGAGATGGTCTGAATGATGCACTCAATCCAAGGCTGTAGTCCTGGAGTGCGGAGGCTGCGTGGAGGCCGCACGTGGGCGCCCTGCACTCCTCGACACTCCCTGCGGGAGGTGCCATGAGTAAGGTATTTGGAGCCTTTGGGAAGTACCTGGCCATCGACCTAAGCGAGCGCTCTACGAGCACGTTCGCAATCCCAACACGATGGCTCGACCTTCACATTGGGGGACGCGGGATTGCCAGCCGGATCCTGGCAAGCGACGAGGGGAATCGACTCGATCCCATGTCTCCCGGCGCGCCCCTCATCTTCGCCACGGGGCCCTTCCAGGGACTGGGTATTCCAGGAGGTGGGAGGCATGCCGTGGTCGCCCGGTCCCCGAAGACCGGCACGATCAATGAGTCTTACGCAGGGGGATTCTGGGCACACGAACTCGGGAGATCCGGGTTCGACGGGATCATCCTGAGAGGGAGGGCGGATTCGCCCGTGTACCTCTGCATCATCGACGGAAACCCCGAACTCCGTCCCGCGGATGAGTTGTGGGGCGTTGAGGTGGCCGACACAGATGCCATACTCAAAGGACTTCATCCTGGTACACGAGTCGCATGCATCGGCCCAGCAGGCGAACAGCAAGTCCTTCAGGCGTGCATCATGAACGATCGCAACCGGGCCGCAGGACGTCCGGGCTTCGGGGCCGTCATGGGAGCGAAGAACCTGAAGGCGATCGTCGTGAAGGGCCACGCGGACAAGCCCGTGCATGACAAGGCCATGCTGCGCCAGCAGATCAGGGAGTTTGTTGCCCTCCTGAAATCGGACCCTGCGCTGCAGGCGCTCAGCCGGTTTGGTACCTCTGGAGGGGTGGAGGGCCTCAACGAGCTCGGAATGCTTCCGACGCGCAACTTCCAGTGGGGTGTCTTTGACGGGGCGAAGGAGATCGGGCAAGCGCGCTACGACGCAATCCTCTCAGCCCGCGACAACTGCACTGCGTGCCCCGTTCGCTGCAAGCCTGTTGTAAAGGCCCGTTTCGCCTCCGAAGAGATCGAGGAACGCTACGGCGGCCCCGAGTACGAAACGGTGGCAGCATTCGGTTCGCTCTGCTGCAACGACAGCCTAGATGCCATCGCCCTGGCGAATCAGAAGTGCAACGCCTATGGACTGGACACGATCAGCACTGGGGTGATGCTTGCATTCGTTATGGAGGCCACTGAGAAGGGGATGATCCGCAGAGCAGATGGCCTTCTCTGGGGAGATGCGGGAGGGATGCTCCGAATGATAGACGATATCGCAGCACGGAGGGGACTCGGAGCCGAACTCGCGGGGGGACTGGTCTCCTTTGCGGAGTCGCTCGGGGCGGATCACGCGGCACATGTCAAGGGGCTTGAGCTGGCTCTCCACGACCCTCGGGGGAAGAAGGGACTCGCGATCAGCTACGCCACGAGCCCGCGAGGCGCGACGCATCTCGAGGCAATGCACGATGAGATGTTTGAGGGCGCCGATGCGCCAACACCCGAGCTTGGCATCAGCCGAACTGCAAGCCGTCTGTCTTGGGACTTGAAACCGGCCATGTGCAAGACCTACGAGGATCTCTATTCGTTCGTCAACTCCTTGATCATCTGCGGGTTCGTTTCCTGGAATCGAGCGGCAGGAGGCGAGTACTACCCGTTCCCGAACATCCGCAGGCTGTTCACCGCAATCACAGGGCACCCTTTGGGACCCGAGGAGATGCTCCTCATCGGCGAACGCAACTACGTCATCCGGCGAGTGTTATCGAGATGCGACGGGCACACCCGCAATGACGATCGGCTACCTCCACGCTTCGCAGAGCCCATCCCTGAAGGCCCATCGGCCGGCGGAGCCGTCCAGAAGGAGTCGCTTGAGACCGCGCTAGCCCAGTACTACGAGCTTCGTGGATACGACGACGGTGGTCCCACGGAGGAGAAGCTCAGACAACTTGAGCTGGGGGACCTGATCGACGGGGTCGGTGACCCAGCCGCGTCGAAGGGGGGTGAAACTCGTGAATCTGGACCTTGAAGGTCGTGTCGCCATTGTCACAGGGGCGTCGGGCGGCATCGGTTCGGCCGTCGCCCGCGCCTTCGCGCAAGAGGGAGTCCTTCTGGCTCTTGCAGGCTGCAGTCACGATTGCACAGAGCTAAGCAAGGAGATTGGAGCCGGGGCAGGCTCCGAGCACCTCGTCGTCACAGCAGACGTCAGGGACTCGTCTCAACTGGAAGGCATGGTCCAGAAGACGCTCGACCGCTTCGGGCGACTCGACATCCTCATCAACAACGCAGGCATCAGCACCAAGGGGCCTGCCACCGAGCTTGGGGAGGCCGCGTGGGACACGACCCAAGACGTCAATCTAAAGGGAGCCTTCCTGCTCTCAAGCCTCGCGATTCCCGCAATGAAGTCACGCGGTTGGGGGCGAATCATCAACGTCGGATCGCTGGCAGCCAAGAACGCAGGGAACTCGCGGCCTTGGTGCAGGCCGGAGAGTGTCTATGAGGTCAGCGGGTTGGCCTATGCCGTCTCCAAGGCTGGTCTCCACTGTCTCACCCGCTGTCTGGCCAAGGAGATGGCTCCGCACGGCATCACAGTGAATGCGGTTGCCCCGGGGCCGATCGCTACCCCGATGAATCCGACGCTCCCCGGTTGCATGGAGGAGGTGGTGCCCCTCGGACGCATGGGGACAGCCGAAGAGGTGGCCGATCTCGTCGTATTCCTCGCTTCAGACAGAGCCGGCTACATCACCGGCGAGATCGTAGACATCAACGGGGGAATCTGGATGGACTGAAGGGAGAGGGGCTGCCAGCGGAACCATGGGAGGCGGCTGCATCGCTAGGAAGGAGAGGTAGAGATGACAGATCGGATCGTCGACGCACACATGCACGTGATTCCGGCGTTCTGCGGTGAACGCAACGGCACCCCGGTTCACGGATGCGGCTACGGAAACGTGCTGTACAGCGAGCGCGGGAACTGGCGCCCAAGCACACGGCGCGGCAAGCGCCGCGTCATGCCACCGTCGTTCATCGACACGACAACCCGCCCCGATGTCGTGATAGAGTACATGGAGTACGCCGGGATCGATGCCGTGGTGTGCATGCAATCCATCATGTACGGCAACCACAACGAGTTTCTCGCAGATCTGGTGCGGCAGAGACCGGACCGGTTCGTCGCCGCGTTCGCCTTCGTCGATCCACGAATCGGACCGCGCGCGCTGGAAGAGCTGAAGTGGGTGCACAACGACCTGGGCCTCGTCGGCGTCAAGCTCGAGCCGCCGGACATGCCATTCTGGCTTGATGACGATGAGTACGAACCATTCTGGGCTACAATGGAGGAACTCGGATCGACTCTATCGATCGATCTCGGATGGGACCCGCCAGAGAACGAGTACAACTTCCAGATCTCTCAGCTCAGAAGCGTCGTCGAGAGACACCCCGATCTGAGCGTCCTCGTGCAGCACCTGGGTGTAAGCTACTTGTGGGATGCTGCCCAGCAACCGCCGTACCCAGAGCTGCAGAAGACGCTCGAGCTCAGGGAGTTCCCAAACGTGTGGTTCGACATCACCGGTCTCCCGGAGTTCTGCCCTGACGAGGAATACCCGTTCCACCGAGCGCAGGAGATCGTGAGGACAGCCGTCGACGCTGTCGGCGCGGACCGGATCATTTGGGGAAGCGACTTCCCGGGCATCCTCCCGGAGGACGTGACATACAGGCAATGCTTGAATGTCGTGAGGAAGCACTGCAGCTTCCTTTCGGAGGCGGAGATGTCGGGGATCCTCGGAGGCAACATCCTGAGGCTCCTCGGCAAGGACTGACAGTGGGCAATCAGCGGAAGGAGGCAGGGAGAAACATGCCAAACAAGAGGAACGTCGATCTGCGAAGCGACACGGTCACGTTGCAGCCCCAGGAGATGAAGGATGCGATGCTCAGGGCTCGCGTAGGCGACGAGTACTACGGTGATGACCCAACCGTGATCGAGCTCCAGGAACTCGCCGCGCGGATGCTTGGGAAGGAGTCGGCGCTGTTCACAGCGAGCGGGACCATGGGCAACCTCGTATCGATTCTCACTCACGCCCGGCGCCGCGAGATGATGATCATGGAGTACGATGCACACTCCTTCCGCTGCGAGGTCGGCAACTTCGTTGTTGTGGGAGGCATCGTGCCGAAGCTCGTGAAGGGACGTCTGGGCGTCATGGAGCCGGACGATATAGAAGCGGCTGTTCCCGCAACCGGCTGGGCATTCTCGGAGCTGACCATGCTGGCCGTAGAGAACACCCACAACGGAGCCGGGGGGACGTGCGTCAGTCCAGAGTACATGGCCGGCTACCGCAAGGTGGCTGACAAGCACGGCCTCAAGATCCACGTCGACGGGGCACGCATCTTCAACTCAGCGGTTGCTCAGGGAGTCGATGTCAAAGAGCTGGCGCGTGATGCGGACTCGCTGACGTTCTGCCTCTCCAAAGGGCTCGCATGTCCGTTCGGTGCTGTCATCGTTGGATCAAAGGACTTCACCGTCAAGGCTCGCAAGTATCAGCAGATGGTCGGTGGGGGCTTCCGACAGATCGGCTACATGGCGGCAGCAGGGATCTACGCGCTCAACAACATGGTAGATCGCTTGGCCGACGATCACCGCAACGCAAAGCGCCTAGCGGATGGCCTCATCGAGCTCGGGATGGACGTCGACATGGAGACGGTCCAAACGAACATGGTCTCGTTTGCCGTGCCGGAGAAGCTGATCGGAGCGGCCGACTTCGCGAAGAGGATGAATGCAACCGACGGGATCAAGATGAATGGGCCGAAAGGAAGCCGCATTCGCCTGGTAACGCACTACGGGATCGAGGCGGACGACATCGACTACTACCTCGATGCCGCAAGAGGAGCGATCCAGGGGAAGAACTGAGGCTCTCACGATCGCCGAGCAGGAACTGGAAGGAGGGCAACTTGCCGGTACGTATCGGAGTCATCGGAGTCGGAGTCATGGGCCGGTCCCACGCCAGCATCGCGGCATCGCTGGCCAATACCGAGCTTGTGGCAATCGCGGACACGAACACGAAGACCCTAGAGGATGTCTCCAGGGAGCTCAATGCAAGTCCCTACGAGAGCTACGAGGAGATGCTGGACAAGGAGAAGCTCGACGCGGTCATCATCTGCACGCCGGATCGCCTCCACCGGCAACCAGCGGAAGCTGCCGCAGAGCGAGGCGTGCACTTGTTGATCGAGAAGCCCATCGCAAGGACGATCGAGAACTCCGAGGCGATCATCGCCTCCGCAGCGGCGAATGGCGTCGTGCTGATGACGGCACATCTCCTGCGGTTCGATCCCGGCTATGCCCTTGCGTACGAGTCGATTCGCTCCGGCGAGATCGGCGACATCGTGCACATCTACACGCGGAGGAACGATGATGTCGTCGACGGACGACGTCTTCAGGGAAGGACGACGCTTCCCTTCTACTGCGGCGTTCACGACTACGACATCATGAACTGGTACCTCGACGAGTCGGCGCATCGGGTCTCCGCTGTCTGCAACTCCGTAGTCATGAAGGATCTCGGCGTGTATGACAGCGTCTTTGCCACATTCACCTTCCCCTCTGGAGTCATCGCGTCGTGGGAGAGCACATGGGTGCTACCACAAAACATCGGCCACTCGGACATGATCCTGGAGGCCGTCGGGACCAAAGGCAGGATCTATATCGATGCCTACACGCAGGGACTGAGCATCATCACGGAGACGCGGCACCGAATGCCGGACACTCGCTACGTCGCCCCGGTGCATGGGAGACTTCTCGGGGCGCTGCGCGAGCAGCTCATTCACTTTGCCGATTGCGTCACTGAGAAGAGGGAGCCGTTGATCACCCCTGCTGACGCCCTCGAGGCCGTCAGGATGGCGTGCAGACTCGAGGATTCCCTTGAGCAGGACGGGGAGTGGATCGAGATAAACGCATAGACTCACCAAGGCGGATGGAGCACACTGCGAGCCCGCGGGCCATCCGAACCGACAGACCGATCCAGGACCGAAGGCGCATCGAGGAGCAGACTGTGCACAGGAGGAGGCGAAGAGGAATGGCATCATGTCGATTCTGAAGCTAGCCGGCGCGACATGGCAGGAGGTCGAGGCAGTCGGGACTGACAAGGCCATCGCTTTGCTTCCCACCGGGGCGTGTGAGCAGCACGGACCTCACCTGCCGATGGAGACGGACTCGTACCTGGTCACCTCCGTGTGTACCGAGGCCTTGGAGCGAGTGTCGGAGCGTGCGCCGGCCCTCGACGTCCTCGTGCTGCCCACACTCCCAGTCGGGATCTCGCCACACCATCTCGACTTCCCTGGTACTCTGTCCCTCTCTGCGATGACCTACATGCAGATCATCCAGGAGCTCTGCCAGTCGATGCATCGCCACGGTTTCCGGCGGGTCCTTATCGTCAATGGCCACGGCGGGAACGAGGACTGCTTGAGGGTTGCCGCACGTGAGGTCCGAAATCGCGACGAGTGTCTGGTGGCGGTTGTGTCCTATTGGCGCGCCGCCGAGGAGTCGATAGGCCGACTCAGGAGATCCCCCGTAGGAGGCATCTGCCACGCCGGGGAAATGGAGACGGCCTGCATGCTTCGCTTGCAGAGCCACGCCGTTCGGAGCGACCGCATGGTCAAGGAGATCCCCAAAGTCGTCAGCCCGCGACTTAGGTTGGATCTTGTGGGAGGCGCCAGCTGTATCAACCACAATGTGCGCGACTACTCCACAAGTGGCGTTCTGGGAGACCCGACTGTGGCCGATGCTGAACACGGAGAGAGGCTCCTGGAAGCTATGGCTGCAAGCCTCGCAGACCTGATCCTCGATTTCAGCAGCTGGAACCTGGACGGATTGGTTCGAAACCACGCGCGAGAGAAGGAGGGATAGCATGGCGAAGCGAACGGTTCGTACAGAGCGTGTCAAGCATGGTGGCGGTCCCTATTCCCAGGCCGTCCGGGCCGGGGGATTTGTTTTCGTTTCGGGACAGACGGGCGTTGACCCCAACGGGAAGCTGCTTAAGGGAACCGAAGCACAGACCCGACAGGCGATGAAAAACGTCCAAGCTATCTTGGAGGCAGCAGAAGCGAAGATGAGCGACGTCGTGCAAGTTCGCGTGTACATCGCTGATCTGGCCAACTACGGGGCGATGAACAGGGTGTACACGGAGTTCTTCGCGGACGAAGCTCCGTCGCGCGCTTGTGTGCGCGCCGATCTCCCGGAGGGAGCACAGGTCGAGTTCGTCGTTACAGCGTTTGTAGGTTGACCAGTTGAACCTTACTCCTCCACTACAGGAAAGGAGGCAGCCATGCCTGCCAGAGCACCGGCTCTCGAGGAACTGAAACGCTGTGCGGCCGCGGCGCGCCTTCGCGCCTTCAAGACACTGCACAAGACCGGTGGTGGCCATTTCGGAGGCGTCCTCTCTGAGATCGAGCTCCTCACGGTCCTGTACGGTGGCATCCTGAGGATTGATCCACGAGATCCGAAGTGGGCTGGCCGCGACTACTTCCTTCTAAGCAAGGGACATGGCGCCGTGGGGCTGGCTGCCGTCCTGGTAGAACTGGGCTTGCTCGACGAGGAGTACCTTAACTCGTACAAAGCGTTCGGTTCGTCTCTCGGGTGGCACACGACCAAGAAGATGCCGTGGATCGAGCACCCCACTGGTTCTCTCGGTCACGCACTGTCCGTCGCGGTGGGGATAGCGCTAGGAGAACGGTTGTCTCACCGTGAATCGCGGGTCTTCGTTTTGCTCGGCGACGGGGAATGCGATGAAGGATCAATCTGGGAAGCAGCGATGTCCGCTGCTAAGTACCGGCTGGAGCGGTTGGTCGCCATCGTCGATCGGAACTTCCACAATCTTGATGCGCCGACGGAGGAGCTGATGCCACTGGAGCCGTTCGAAGACAAGTGGCGATCGTTCGGCTGGGCCGTTGCAACGGCGGACGGACACAACGTCAAGAGCGTGTGGAACGAGCTGAGCAAAACGCCAATCGAGCCCGGGAAACCCTCCGTCCTTGTCGCACGCACCACCAAAGGCAAGGGCGTATCGTTCATGGAGGACGTCTCCGAGTGGCACTCAAACAAGACATCGGCCGAGCAGTACGCCACGGGAGTGAAGGAACTGGAGCAGCTTCTCAGAGAGGCCTGAATGAGCATACAGAAGATGGCAGAGAGCGTTCGTGGCAAGCAGGGGCGGGAGGTTGTACAAAGGCTCCTCGTTGACATCGGCACTCGATATCCAGAAGTTGTTCTCGTCGGAGCGGATTCGTTCCGATCGATACGGGGCTTGGACTTCGAGAGGGAGTTTCCAGACCGTAGTTACAACGTCGGTATCGCAGAGCAGAATGCGGTCGGGATTGCTGCCGGACTGGCAATCAGTGGCAAGTTGCCCGTCGTTCTTCTCTTTGGCTTCACCCTTGCTCGCGTCTTGGAACAGGTGAAGTCAAGCGTCTGCTATCCAGATCTCGACGTGCGCCTAATCACAACAGCAACAGGATTGGACATGGGGGAAGGCGGCGTGACCCACCACTGCACGGAAGACATTGGGCTTCTTCGCACGTTGGCGAACATGACCATCATTCAGGCGGCGTCGGGCCTGGAGACCGTGTTAGCAATGCACGCTCTCTTTGAGCAGATCAGAGGACCAGCATACTTGAGGTCCACCAGACAGACGTTCTGCCCGGACGCGGAGAGAGCAACCGAGGAGTACTACGGCAGCGGAAGGGAGTTTCGCATCGGCGACCCAATCGTGCTCCAGGAAGGTACCGACCTCGCTCTTCTGGCCTCTGGCCTCACAGTCGGCGTCGCGCTCCAGGCCGCCAATAGGCTCCTTGATGAGGGTGTTAGTGCTTCGGTTGTCAACATCCACACAATCAAGCCGCTGAGGCAAGGCGCGTTGCTGCCGATTCTCGACCGCTTTCCAGCGGCTGTCGCTATTGAGGACCACAACGTTCTCGGGGGGCTCGGAGAGGCTATCGCAGCAATCGCAGCAGAACGCTGTAGTACACGGGTGCTTAGAATCGGCATTCAGGACGAGTACTGCGCAATCGGGAAACCCAGCGAGCTTTGCGCACACCACGGTCTCTGCACTGATCGCGTGGTTGAACTGACGACAAGATTCCTGAGTGGTTGACGCAATCGCTCCGACGTTCGGCGACGGAGGATGATGTGCAGAGAGAAGTGTAGCGGATTCGTGAAACGGAGCGAGCAGACATGAGCACGCCAGTCTCGAAGCAGAGGTATGAAGCGGGAGGTGTCACCTTCTCCTACCGCCGCCGAGCGTCAAGCGACCGGATAGTGCTATCTCGATTCGTGCCAGGGTTTTTCGGTGACAGACTGCCTGAAGGCGGGATTGCCTGCCCCCTCACTTCAGAGAACGCCTTCGCCCTCCGCGAGCGATTCCCGTGGTTGAGGCCGTGCCGGATTCGCAACGGGATGACGAGCTTCGGATTCGGAGATCGTCTGGGGATGGCAACCCCTGGACATGTTCGCGCCTTGGGGAACGACGGGGTGTTTCCTGTTCTCGCCCAGCAGTCTGTCCGCGAAAACGCGCGCACCGGGCGATCGTTCGATGGCGTGCTCGCCGATGCAATCTTCGGCGCGTTTCGTCAGGGATACCGAAATGGGTTCGGTGCGGACGCGGATCATCTGAAGACCGCCGCCGACGCCGCGGGTGCTGCACGCCTAGGCTATTCCTTCTTCACCTGCGATCCCGGTGACGTCGTTCACCCGACCGGCGCGATGCCCCTCCACGAGGTCCGCAGGCACTTCGCCGAGCTCCCAAACGGCAAGGGGCTTCGTCGCAGGTACAAAGACCGCTCGTATCCCATCGGCGGCTCCGTCCTACGTTTCACGGACGACGCACTCCTCCGAGCGAGCGTGAAGTACGCCGAAGCCATCGATCACGCCGCCGAGATGTATCATGCGATCGTCGATGTGATCGGTAGGGATTTCGACTATGAGGTCTCGGTTGATGAAACGGAGACGCCGACAACGCCGCTTGAGCATCTCTTCATCACCCTCGAACTGCATCGGCGGGGGGTGGAGTTCACGAGCCTTGCACCCCGATTCGTGGGGGCGATGGAGAAGGGCGTCGATTGGCGCGGTGACCTCTTCCAGTTCGAGCGCGATCTATGTCGACACGCTGCAATCGCACGCGAGATGGGTGGATACCGGTTGAGTCTCCATTCGGGATCAGACAAGTTCACGCTCTATCCCCTGCTCGCTCGCGCGACGGGAGGTCATTGTCATGTTAAGACGGCCGGGACGAGCTACCTCGTCGCGCTCGACGTCATCGCCCGTTCGCGTCCGAACCTGTTCCGGGAGATCGCCGTGGAGTCGATCGCCTCGTTCAGCGAGGATCGAGCGACGTACCACATCTCTGCCGATCCGAGCCGGATTCCGCCGCTCGACACCGTTCCCGACCGTAGTCTACCAGAACTCGTTGCGGCACACGACAGCCGCCAGGTCCTTCACGTCGCGTACGGCTCGATCCTGTCGAGCCCTCTCGGAGACCGGCTCCACTCGGCCCTCCGGGAGCAAGAAGAAGAGCATTTCGCGGCCCTCGCCGACCACATGGGCCGGCACATCGCCGCGTTGGAGGTGAAGAAGGGTGTTTGATCTCAAAGGCCGTGTAGCCGTCGTAACCGGCGGTGGCGGCGTGCTCTGTTCAGCAATCGCGACAGGGCTGGCACACGCTGGGGCCACCGTCGCCCTCCTCGACCTTGACGAAGAGAAGGCCGAAAAGGCCTTGGAGATCGTCGAGCGGGAGGGTGGAGAGGGAATGGCCGTCCGCGCCAGCGTCCTCGATCGTCGCGACCTCGAGCGGGCGCGGGACGCGGCGCTTGCGCGCTTCGGGCAGATCGACGTCCTCATCAACGGAGCAGGGGGGAACCATCCGAAGGCGACGACGAGCGAGGAGAACTCGTTCTTCGATCTGCCGGAGGAGAGTGTCCGCTTCGTCTTCGATCTCAACTTCCTCGGAAGCCTCCTGCCGAGCCAGGTGTTCGGGCGCGTCATGGCCGAGGCGGGAGAAGGCGTCATTCTCAACATCGCGTCAATGAACGCGTTCCGCCCGCTGACGCGGATCCCAGCGTACTCGGCCGCCAAGGCGGCAATTGCCAACTTCACCCAATGGCTGGCGGTCCACATGGCGCAGAACGTGTCTACTGGCATTCGGGTCAACGCGATCGCCCCGGGCTTCTTCCTGACCGATCAGAATCGGTTCTTGCTCACCGAGCAAGACGGGAGCCTGACACCGAGGGGACGCCAGATCCTCGATCACACGCCGATGGGACGGTTCGGTGCTCCGGAGGACCTCGTCGGTACGGTCCTATGGCTCGTCTCGCCCGCGTCGGGATTCGTGAACGGGGTCGTCGTGCCGATCGACGGCGGCTTCTCCGCCTTCTCGGGGGTGTAGTGATCCAGGGGAAGAAGCGAAACGTCGTCGTGGCCCAGTCGGGTGGGCCGACCTCGGTGATCAACGCCTCCCTCCTCGGCGTTATCGAGGCGTGCAAGGACGCTCCCCAGGCGTTCGGTCGGATCTACGGCGCTCGCCACGGGATCCAGGGGATCCTGACCGAGGACCTGATCGATCTTGGCGGGCAGGATCCCGCGGAGCTCGCCCTTCTCCGGACAACGCCGGCAGCCGGAGCGATCGGCACGTGCCGCTACAAGATCCAACCGGATCAGACCGAGGATCTCGATCGGATCGTCGAGGTCTTCGCCGCGCACGAGGTCGGCGCCTTCTTCTACATCGGCGGTAACGACTCGATGGACACGGCGCACCGAGTCGGCGAGCTGGCGCGCGAATCCGGTTTCGATCTCGTATGTGTAGGGGTGCCAAAGACGATCGACAACGACCTCGGCGACCAGGACCGCGTGGTGATGGACCACACTCCAGGATACGGCTCGGTCGCGCGGTATTGGGCAAACTTGGTCACGATGTTGAACGAGGAGAATCGAGGATCGTGCCCCGCTGATCCCGTCCTCGTTGTCCAGGCGATGGGACGGCGAATCGGATTCATACCCGCCGCGGCGCGCCTCGCTGATCCACGACGGGAGCTTCCACTGCTCATCATCCTCCCGGAGTCCGGTCTCGCGCTCGAGGAGTTGGGCGAACGGATCGACGAGGAGCTAAGGCGATCCGGGCGGGCCCTCGTGATCGTGAGCGAGGGGTTCGACGTCGGAGATCTGGGGATTCGCCGCGACGCGTTCGGGCACGCCGAGTTCGGGGCGAGCAGTCAGACGGTGGCTCAGACCATAGTGAACTTCCTCAACCGGCGCGGGATCGCGGCGCGAGGGTCAGCTCGAGGTCAGATCCCGGGAACCGAACAACGACACGCCATTGCCGATGCTTCGACAGTCGATCTCAACGAAGCCTACGCCGTCGGGAGGCGAGCCGTTCGGATCGCAATCGAGGAAGGGACCGGGTTCATGGCGACGATCGAGCGGACGGGCAATGCGCCCTATGCCGTCTCCTACGGGAAGGCGCTGCTCGTCGAGATGGCGAGTTCCGAGCGGCGCTTCCCGACCGACTGGATCGCCGAGACGCGCGTCGACGTTACCGACGAGTTCCTCGACTACGCTCGACCACTAATCGGAAACGCCTGGCCTCAGATCCCCCTGAAGGAGGGGCTACCCCGCCTGGCCCGACTCGCTCCGATCAACGTTGAGCGACGCTGTCCGCCCTACGTCCCGCAGGCCCATCGACAGGAGACCTCATGAGTCCCTCTCCGAGAGAGCAGTTGGAGGCATTTCGCCCACAGCATGACCATCTCGTTTGCATCGACTCCGACGGATGCGCCTTCGACACGATGGGCATCAAGCAGCGGGAGTGCTTCTGTCCGTGGATGATCGCGGCATTCGGGCTCCAGCCGGTCGCCAGGGCAGCCCGCGAATGCAAGGAGTTCGCCGACCTGTACTCCAAGACCCGCGGAGCGAATCGACATCTTACGATCAAGCGCATTCTCACCGAGCTTCTACCGAGCCACCCGCAGACGATCGCCCGCGGCTTCTCCGTACCCGAGCTTCCCGCCTATCTCGCCTGGATCGACGAACCCGGGACTGTGCTCTCCAATGAAGGACTCGCCGCGGCGATCGAGGCGGAACTCGATCCCGGCGCGAAGGAACAGCTCAAGCGGATCCTCGCGTGGAGCGAACGGGTCAATTGGGCAATCAAGGAGATCGTCCGAGGGATTCCGCCCTTCCCCGGCGTGCGGGAGTCGTTGCGGCATCTCGAAGGGAAGGCCGACGTGGTAGTGGTTTCGGCGACACCAGTTGAAGCCCTTCTCCGCGAGTGGGCGGAGCACGAGATCGATCGGTACGCGGCCCTGATCTGCGGACAGGAGATGGGGACGAAGCGCCAGCACATCGCGATCGTCGGGGTCGGATACCCGAGCGAGCGAGTCCTAATGGTCGGCGACGCCCCAGGCGATCTCCGGGCAGCGGAGGCGAACGCCGTCCTCTTCTTCCCGATCATTCCAGGTCAGGAGGAGACATCCTGGACGGAGTTCGTCGAAGAGGGGCTCCCGCGGTTCTTTGAGGGAACGTATCGTGGAGCGTACGAAGACGGCCTTCTCGAGCGATTCCAGCTCGCGCTTCCGGAGAAGCCGTCATGGGAGGTCGTGGCATGAGGAAGATGGACGTCGGCGTTGCCGGCCTTGCAGTCATGGGACAGAACCTGGCGCTCAACATCGAGCGCCACGGCTACTCAGTCGCCGTCTACAACCGGACGGCGGAGAGGACGGAGGAGTTCGCTGCAACCCGGGCCACAGGGAAGGCAATCTTGCCCGCCTACGATCTGGAGGCGTTCGTCGCTTCGCTTGCCAGCCCGCGGAACGTCCTGATGATGGTCAAGGCGGGCGAGCCGACCGACGAGTTGGTCGACAAGCTCCTTCCACTGTTGGAGACGGGCGACGTTCTGATCGACGGCGGGAACGCACATTACGAAGACACCGAGCGGCGGGTAGCAAGAGCCGAGGATGCCGGTGTCTACTACCTCGGGATCGGCGTCTCCGGCGGGGAGTTTGGGGCGCTTCATGGGCCGTCGATCATGGCCGGCGGTTCGCGGGAGGCGTATGCGATCTTCGGTTCAATTCTAGAAGCGATCGCGGCACAGTGCCCCGAAGGGCCCTGCTGCGCCTTCTTTGGACCGGGATCGGCCGGTCACTACGTGAAGATGGTCCACAACGGGATCGAGTACGCGATTATGCAGACCCTCGCGGAGGTGTACGACGTCATGAGACGCGGCCTCAGCATGTCCGCGCTCGAGATCGCCGAAGTCTTCGAAGACTGGAATCGCGGAGAGCTCGCTTCCTATTTGATCGAGATCACGGGGCGGATCCTCCGCCGCGTCGATCCCGAGAGCAGATGTCCGCTCGTCGATATGGTGCTCGACGCGGCAGCGCAGAAGGGGACAGGGAAGTGGTCGAGCCAGTCGGCTCTCGACATCGGTGCCCCGGCTCCGTCGATCGCCGCCGCGGTCTTCGCTCGGATCGTCTCCTCGTTGAAGACCGAGCGCCTCAGCGCGGAGTCCATTTTGGTCGGCCCGCATCCGGCGATCTCTGCCAACCGACGCGTGGTTGTCGACGATCTCTTCTCCGCGACGTACGTGGCAATCGTGGGCGCTTACGCGCAGGGAATGCGGCAGCTGCGCGATACGTCGGGAGAGCGAGGCTACGGTCTCGACCTCGCGGAGGTCGCAAGAGTCTGGATGGCCGGATGCATCGTCCGTGCCAGGCTCCTCACCCCGATCACTCGTGCGTTCAAGGATCGCCCGGATCTTCCATACCTTCTCCTCGCCGAGCCGTTTCGGACGGTCTGGGCCGACCATCAGCCGGGACTCCGGCGGACGGCCGCTCGCGCACACGGCGCGGGGATTCCCGTGCCGGTGCTGAGCTCGGTGCTTGACGCGATCGACGCGTACCGAAGCGGGCGCCTTCCGGCCAACCTACTCCAGGCACAACGCGACTACTTCGGGGCGCACACGTACCAGCGGGTCGACCGGGCCGGAGTCTTTCACACCGAGTGGGGGGCACCGGCGCAGGGGGGCGAATCGTGAACCGACTGACGCCCGGACGGCCGATCTCCGATGATGAGCTGACCGAGTTCGTCTCGGAGGGGCTCCGCGGCTTCGGTCGGGCCGGCGAGCACGTACTCGTAGTCGTTCCCGATGACACCCGCACTATCCCGATGCCGATCCTCTTCAAGCTGTTGAGTCGGCAGATCGCCCCCCGTGTCGGCCGGTTGACTGTCCTGATCGCCCTCGGTACGCATCCGCCGATGACCGACGCCCAGCTTACGGCGCACCTCGGAGACGGCTGGCGCGACCAGTCGGGGGCCGATGTCGTCCAGCACGATTGGCGAAATCCGGACGCGCTCCGCTCTGTCGGGACAATCCCCTCCGAGGAGCTCGCAGAGCTGTCTGGCGGACGGCTCACCGAGGCGGTGCCGATTCGGGTCAACCGATTGGCGCTCGAGGCCGATCGGATCCTGATCATCAATCCCGTCTTCCCACACGAGGTCGTCGGCTTCTCCGGGGGCCACAAGTACTTCTTCCCCGGGATCGCCGGGAGCGAGATCCTCGACGTCTCGCACTGGCTCGGCGCGCTGATCACGAATCCGAAGGTGAACGGCCATAAGGAGACGCCTGTTCGTGCCTTGATCGAGCGGGCGGCGGAGACGATTCCAACACCACGCGTCGGGCTGTCCGTTGTTATGGCAGGCCACGATCCGGTCGGCCTCTTCCTGGGCGACGTCCAAGAAGCCTGGTCGGAGGCCGCCGACCTCTCGTCGAGGACGAACATCGTCTGGAAGGAGAGGGCGTACCACACGGTGATTTCGGTCGCTCCTCCGATGTACCGAGAGCTCTGGACGGCCGGGAAGTGCATGTACAAGCTCGAACCGGTCGTCGCCGACGGCGGCCGGCTGGTGATCTTCGCCCCGCACCTCGCCGAGATCTCTCCGACGCACGGCCGATGGATCGAGAAGATCGGATATCACACCCGCGACTACTTCCTCGCCAACATGGAGCGCTTCAATGGCGTCCCACGCGCAATCCTCGCGCATTCGACGCACGTCAAGGGAATCGGTACCTACGAAGCGGGGATCGAGGAGCCGCGCATAACTGTCGGACTGGCAACCGGCATTGCTGAAGATGTGTGCCACGCAATCAACTTAGATTACCAGGATCCCGCTGCGCTCGACCTTGAGGCCTTCGCGAATCGCGAGAATGAAGGTATCTTGCTCGTGCGAAACGCGGGCGAGATGCTCTTCCGACTCAAGGACCTAAGCGTACCGGATGTTGATGAGCTATGAGTTGGGCTCCATTGCAGGGCTTCACAGTATCACAGCAGAGGCCCCATCGAGCACCTTTGGCTTACTTCGACCCATCGGTGACTACTCTGCCGGGGTGTACGCGACGACGAGCGGCTCGGCGGCGTCGGCAACACCGTCCGTCCCGTTCACTCGTACGGGGACGGCGGACGGAGCACCCGCTGGCACCTCGAGCCGGACGCGGTCGCGATCGACCTCGATCGTCACGAGGACGTCCCTCCATCGAACGGAGAACCGGATGCGATCGATCCCGTCCGGCAATCTCGGCGCCAGAGACAGGCGCTCGGCGTCCAGCCGAAGGCCGGCGTACCGCTCGACCACGTGCCGAACCGTCCCCGCCATCACCGCCGTGTGGATCCCCTCCGGCGTCGTTCCTCCCTGGACGTCGTCGACGTCGCTGCAAAGGGCCACGACGAAGTGCTCCCAGCTCGCGTCCCGGTCGAGCCGATCGAGGATCGCCGCGAAGACGAGGTGGCTGAGCGTCGACCCGTGCGACGTCCGCTGGCGGTAGTACTCGATCGTCTCGCGCAGCTTCGCCTCCGTCAGCTCGTGGCCCATCCGCCCCAGCAGCTCCGTCAGCTCCTCGCGATCGAAGACGTAGAAAAGCATGCACAGATCGGCCTGCTTCGAAAGCTTGTACCGGTCCGGCGAATCGCCCTCCGCCTTGAGGATTCGATCCAGGCGACCGATGTCTCCGTACTTCGCGCGGTACGCGTCCCAGTCGAGTTCCTCGAGCTGTCCGTACCCCTCGAACTGCTCGATCAGACCGTTCGGGAGCACCGGGATCTTCATCCCGCGGACGACTTCGCGCCAGCGGGCCGTCTCCCCGGCAGCCAGAGAGATCCGCTCGGCCACGGCCGCCCGCGCCCTTTCGTCCAGAAGCTCCAGCGCTTCGAGTGCCTTCTCGATGCACCACCCGGCCATCACGTTCGTGTAGGCGTTGTTCCGCAGCCCACCCTCCGCTGCCCCGGGGTAGGCCTCGTGGTATTCGTCCGGTCCCATCACGCCGACGATCCCGAACCGCCCGTTCTCGTCCACTTCGGTCATGCTGACCCATAATCGGGCGATCTCGAGAAGTATCTCCGCGCCGTACCGAGCGAGGAAGCCGCGATCTCCGGTCGTCCGCACGTAGTCCCACACGTTGACCGCGATCGCCGCGCTGACGTGCCGCTGCAGATGGCTGTGATCCGGGTCCCACGTCCCCGATCGGGGATTGAGATGAATGATCTGCGTCTCCTCGCGCCCGCTCGACCCGGTCTGCCATGGGTACATCGCGCCGGCGCGCCCGTCCTCGACGGCGTTCGCCCGCGCCTCCCCGAGGCGGTGGTATCGATAGAGGAGAAGCGAGCGGGCCAGCTCGGGATCGCGGTGCAAATAGAACGGGAAGAGGTACATCTCGTCCCAAAAGATGTGGCCGCGATACGCCTCGCCGTGAAGCCCCCGCGCCGGGACGCTCGCGTCGAGACCCACCGAGTGCGACGACGCCGTCTGCAGGAGGTGAAACGTGTGCAGCCGGAGGATCAACTGGATCGAGTGCGGTTCGAGATCAACCTCCGGCGCGACATCGACCTCGACGTCATACCGGTCCCACAGGAACTCCCACGCGGCGCGATGCGACGCGAGCAACGCGTCGAAGTCCGGCGCTCGACGGGCAGTGAGGAGCGTGTCCTCGACGAGATCTCCGATCGCCGGATCGCGCGACGTGCGGAGGGCCACGATCTTCTCGACGCGCACCGAGCAGCCGAGGCTGAGGTGAACCTCGAACGTTCGCCGGATCGCTCCGTCGCGTCGCTCGACTTCGCCCGCTTCCGCCGGTTCATTCCCAAGCCAGACCCGCGTCCGCGCCGCTAGACAGACCTCCAACCGAGACTGCACCGTTCGGTCATGGAGGTAGATCGGCCCGTCCTCGGTCTCCCCCGCGTCGATCGTCTCGAGGTGATCCCCACGGAGCTCCCGGTACCGCGCGACCCCCCAGTTCGTCACCCCGCCGTCGAGGCCCGAACGGATCTCGACCGTGCCGGACCAGTTAAGCGGCACGATCTCCTGTTCGATCCCGGCCAGCCGCGGATCGCCCATGTGAACGATTCGTCGTGACGAGACGCGCGTCTCGCGGCCCTCGGCGTCGCGGACGGTGAACGTACGCAACAGGACTCCGCCGCGAAGATCGAGCTCCTGGCGGTAGTCGGCCACCTCGAACTCTCCCTCGCCGAACCACGCTCCGCCTTCAGGGCGGAACGACAGCGGGAGCCAATTCGGGAAGTTGACGAGGTCCTCGTTGACCACGTCGCGCCCAGCGACGTCGCTCGTCAGCCGGTTGTATCCTCCGGCGATGTACGTGCCGGGGTAGTGAGCCTCGTCGGCGCGCGATTCCTCCGCCGCGCCGCGGGTGGCAAATCGCCCGTTCCCCAGCGTGCAGAGCGCCTCGCGGAGCGGCTCCTCCGCCGGATCGAAGCCCTCGTAGACGAGCCTCCAGCCGTCGCTCACTCGCCGCCTCCTTCCAGGCTCAGCAGTCGGTCGAAGAACGCGTACACCTCCCACGGTGCCTGGACCCAGTACGTCGCCACCGTCGAACGTGGCGTCTCGGAGACGAGGACCCCAATCCCGCGTTCCCGGAGGACCGCGAACGCGTCCTCGTCGGTGACGTCGTCCCCGATGTAAAGCGGGACGACGTCCTGGCCGTCCAGGCCGAGTGCCTCAAGTAGAAAGAGGAGGGCCTTCCCCTTGTCCCAGTCGAGGTCCGGGCGAACCTCGAACACCTTCTTCCCGTGTGCCTTCTTCAGTCGCGCGTCGGTCGCGATCGCCTCGTCGACGATCGCCTCGATCCGCGCGACGTCCGCCTCATCGACCAAGCGGTAGTGGATCGCGACCGAGAACCGCTTCTCCTCGATCACCACCCCTTCGATCCCCCCCAACTTCGGTTCCACTTCGCCCGCGATCCGCTCCATCACCGGCTCGATCCAGTCGGCGACCGCGTGTCCTACGGAGGCGCCGCCGGGACCGACGATGTCGAACCCGTGGCTCCCGGCGTAGGCGAGTTCCGGGAGTCCGACGAGCCGCTCGACGTCGGTGCGCCCGCGCCCGCTGATGATCGCCGTGGGGAGCCGGGAGGCGACCTTCTTGAGAACGGCGCGGCGCTCGTCGGTGAGAACGGCCAGCTCCGGCCGGCTGACGATCGGCGTGAGGGTTCCGTCGTAGTCGAGGAAGAGGGCGGGCCGCTTCCCTCGAAGCCGCTGGCTCAGCCCGTCCCACTCGCGCAGAACGGACGGCCGCCGCCGATCCCGGTTCGCGAACCACTCCTCGATCAGCTCGAACGACCGATCGTCGAACGACTCGAGGATCAGATCGGCCCCGTGCTCGCGGAGCGCGGACGCGGCGCCAACCCGGTCGATCCCGATGACGAGGCCGAAGCCGCCGGCTCGGCCGGCCTGAACGCCGGAGATCGCGTCCTCCACAACGATCGTACGCTCCGGCAGCGCACCGACCCTGCGGGCCGCTTCGACGAAGATGTCCGGATTCGGCTTGCCCTTGAGTCCGATCTCCTCCGAGACGATGCCGTCGACGCGCGCCTCGAACAGGTCGTTCAAGCCGGCGCGTTCGAGGATCGGTCCGCAGTTCTTGCTCGACGACGCCACGGCGACGCGGATCCCCTCTTTCCGTAGTCGGCGGACGAACGCGACGGTCCGCTCGTCGACCTCGGCGCCTTTCTCGTCCAGGACCCGCCGGAAGTAGCCGTTCTTCCGGTTCCCGAGTCCCCACGCCGTCGGCTCGTCCGGATTGTCGTCCGGCGTTCCCTCGGGAAGCTCGATCCCCCGCGACGCGAGGAAGCTCTTCACCCCTTCGATCCGCGGCTTCCCGTCGACGTAGGTGTGGTAATCGCCCTCCGGATCGAACGGGACGAACGGCTCCCCGACTTCCTCGGCCCTCCGTTCGAGAACCTCGTCGAAGAGCTGTTTCCAGGCCGCCGCGTGAACCGACGCGGTCAGCGTCACCACGCCATCGAGATCGAAAACCGCCGCTTCCAGGCTCGCAAAGCCAACTGCAGCTGCCGACATGTTTCACCTCTTCGAGAACCGCGGTCCGGCCCCCGTCTGGATCTTACTGACCCGGACCTGCGGACGCAGGCATTCGCTCTCACTCACACATCGCATCGGTGGTCGCACACCCGCGTCCATCAAACGTCAGCGTGTCGGTCTCCCGAAGCGCCCGAGCCGCCTCTTCCGGTGCCACCGTGTTGATGTAAACGCCGGTTCCCCACTCGACACCTCCCAGTCTCGTCGTTCGCGGCAGGAGCTCGAACCGCCAGTGGTAGGCGAGCGTCAACGTCTCCCATCCGATAGATCCGTCAGAGGCGGACCGGGGATTCGGAGCCGTCTGGAGAACGAGCGTGTACGGGACGTCGCCGCACACGCACCGAAGCCGCCCCAGCGCCCTTTTCAAAGCACGCGCCAACCCTCGGCGTGCCGCCCTGGCGATCGTCGTGAAATCGCTCGCATGCTCCAGCGGGTAGATCGCAATCTCGAACGGGATTCGGGAATCGTATGGCGCCAGGATCACGAACCCGTCGGCTTTCTCGATCACGCGGCTCTCAGCGTGAAGCTCCTCCTCCAGCGTGTCACAGAACACGCATCGTCCCTCGGACTCGTAGTACGCCGATGCCGTGCTCAGCATCCTCCGCACGGCATCTGGAACGGCAGGCATTGCGAGGATCTGGAAATGCGAGTGAGACTGTGACGCACCCGCCTCCCGTCCATGGTTCTTGAACGCCAGCACGTAGTGATGTTCGGGGCTTTCCTGCAACGTTTGGACGCGAACGGCGATCGTTTCGAGAACCGCCTCAATCTGACCCTCCGGGAGATCCGCAAGCTGCGTCTTGTGATCGGGAGTTTCGATGACCACCTCATGCGCTCCGCTTCCCTCTCGACGCTGGAGCAACCGCGAACGCGATACGGGCTTTCCTTCTTCGCGGCTGGCGAGCGCAGGGAACCTGTTCGGTACGACGCGAACGCGCCACATTCCGTCGGGTCCGCCGACACGGTAGATCTCTGGCGGTGTCATCGATTCGTTCCCGACGCAGAACGGGCACTCGTCAGCTCCCCCGCTCGCGACGGACCGCTCTGGTTCGGCGATCATCGGTCGCTCGGCACGGCCAGCCGCGATGATGACCCATTCCTGTCGAATCTTGCTGCGCCGCAGTTCTGTCATCTCCAGCCTCCGCTCTCCCGCTCCCTGGGGCGCTTCGCGTCACGTGACGTCACACCGCCACGGAGGATCCGCCTACCTGCCTGCTTGCCCGCCAGCGCTTTGGGGAACGCGATCGGCTCGATGATTCCTTGACAAGGCAGCCCCCTTTCGATAGTATTCCGAAAGGTAATAGCTGTCAAACGAAAGTAAAATGCTAGTCGATGAAAGACGCCACCTGATCGCGGAGTCCGTCATTGCCCAAGGAGCGGCCACAGTCGCCCACCTGAGCAAGCAGTTCGGTGTGTCCCAGGTTACCATTCGAACAGATCTCGAGGCGCTTGAGCGCACTGGGATACTGACCCGCAACCGGGGCGGTGCTGTAGCCAACCGCGTTTCTCGGTTCACTCCGACGTTCCAACAGCAGACGAGCGTCAATCGAGACGCGAAGAAGGCGATCGCTGCAAGAGCAGCGGAGACGATCCAGGATGGTGATCGGGTAGTCCTCGACGCCGGCAGCACCACGCTGTACCTCGCCGACCTTCTCTGCCCCAAGCGACTGACGCTCGCTGTCAACTCCGTCTACTCGATGAACAAGCTCGTCGACGCACCGAACGTGGACCTCATCTTGATCGGAGGGACGCTCTACACGCCCGCCCTCAGTTTCACCGGCGAGTTGGCCGAAGCGTTCCTCGATCGGCTCCACTTCGACAAGGCAGTGCTCGGTGTCAACGGCGTGACACCGCACGGAATTTCGGTGAACAACCCGCAAGAGGCGGGAATCAAGAGGAAGATGATCGAGAGGGCCGAGTGTGTCGTCGTTCTCGCCGACTCTTCGAAAGTCGGCATCGAGAGTTTGGTCCGGATCGAGCCGCTCGATCGCGTCGACGTCCTCGTCACGGAGACGCCGATCCCCGGGCCCATGTCGAAGCGCCTGAAAGACGCTCACCCGAAGTTGGAGGTACTGATTGCCTAGAGCCACCCTTGCGATGATCACGCCCCACGGCGATCCGCTCGGCCGAATCGGCGAACCGGACATCGGGGGGCAGTGCGTTTATGTTCGCGAGCTATCGGCCCACCTCGCGAAAGCCGGTCATGAAGTACACGTCTACACGAGGGATCGAGGCGAGGGGAAGCCAGAGCGCGAGGAGTTTGCGTCGGGCGCAACGGTGCTACGCGTCCCGTGCGGTCCGGTGGGGTTCATTCCGAAGGAAGAACTAGCCCCCTATCTTCCGGAGTTTGCCGACCGTGTCCGGAAGGGACTCACCGGCGACGAGCTTCTCCATTCACACTATTGGGACGGCGGGGACGTCGCCGGTGCGCTTCGTGATGGGCACCGCTGGTTCCACACGACCCACTCGGTCGGACGGTTGAAGCAGGCCGCACTCCCCGACCGGGAGCAGTACCACTACGACGAGCGGATCCGGATTGAGACGGAGACGTACCGCGGTTGCGATTGTGTCGTCGCCTTGACCGAGACGGAGAGACGACAGATCCACGAGCTATACGACGTCCCGACCGATCGGATCGTCGTCATCCCTCCGGGGGTGAATTCAGACGTCTTCGTGCCCTCGGCCGACAAGAAGAAGACACGGCGAGCACTCGGACTGCCGGAAGAGGAAACGATCATCTTCACCCTCGGCCGACTCGACGAGCGAAAGGGGTTCGACCTCTTCCTCGAGGCGGCCGGGCGCCTCGCCCGACGCGCTGACCTGCCTTCGATGCTCTTCGTGTTCAGCGCTGGAGACGGAACCGAGGGGGAGGCCGGGGAGTGCAGGAAGCTCGAAGCGATCGTCGAATCGCACGCGCTCGATACCAAGTTGCGGTGGTTGCCGGTCTTGCCCGAGGAGGAGCTACCTCTCTACTATGGTGCGGCGGACATCTTCGTTCTCCCGTCTCGATACGAACCGTTCGGGATCGTGATGCTCGAAGCGATGGCCTGTGCAGTCCCAGTCGTCGCGACGAACACCGGCGGCCCGGCGACGGTCATCGAGTCGGGGGTGACCGGGATTCTCGTCGACCCGACCGATACCGAAGCGCTCGCGGATGCGCTCGCTGAGCTGATCCGAGCGCCCGAACGACAGGACGAGCTAGGCAGACGCGGACGAGCAACGATCGAAAGGGAGTACAGCTGGGCGATCATCGCCGATCGGCATCTCGCGGCATACGGACTGGAGACGAGGGACGGACCCGATGCGCGGTGACAAGTTGTTCATCGAGCCCCATCACCGAGAAGCGGCGGCAAGTCTGGCGTCGCTCCTGAGAGACCGGCTCTCCGGCCGCGACGCGCCGCTTGTCGTCGGCATCGGCGGAGAGTCAGGGAGCGGGAAGACCGAAATGGCGGCGGCCCTCGCCGACGAACTGCGGGCCCGAGGTGTTCCGGCCCTCGTCATCCAGCAGGACGACTACTTCATTCACCCGCCGCAGACGAACGATCGGAAGCGAAGAGAGAGGATCGACTGGGTCGGACCGCAGGAGGTCAGACTCGACCTCCTCGACGCCAACCTCAAGTCCCTGGTCGACGGAGCCGAAGCGATCGTCAAGCCGCTCGTCTTCTACAACGAGGACCGAATCGGTGAGGAGCGGCTATCCGCTGAAGGCGTGAAGGTCGTCATCGCCGAGGGGACATACGCGTCCCTGCTGCGAAACGTCGACGTGCGAGTCTTCATCGACCGCACGTTCAAAGACACGCAAGGCGCGAGGACCGAACGCGCCCGCGAGACTCAAGACGCGTTTCTCGATCGAGTTCTGGAGATCGAGCACGGAATCATATCAAGGCATAGAGACCACGCCGACATCTTGATCGAAGCGGACTACTCCGTGAAGGAGCTGGTCCACGAGACGTAGTGAATCACTGGAGGGACGCCGACAGATGCGAACCAGAGCGCCAGCCAAGGGATCGCCCAAGCACGACCGTAAGGACGGTGTCGGCCCCCTCTCCACCATTGATTCATGCCAAACATCGAACAGGGAGGTGGTGCGCGCGAAGGACAGCATGGCCAGCTGTTGGGAAGCAATGAAGGGAACGTAACCAAGGAGGCAGAACATGCGTAAGGCTCTAGTTGTGCTTCTCGCGCTTTCGCTCGTCGGCCTGGCGGCGATCGCGCAGCAGAAGGTGGTTAATGTCATGCACGGCTGGCCGGGCGAGCAGGCACCGGCCTTCCAAATGATCGTCGATGCGTTCGAGGCAGAAAACCCTGACATCGACGTCGTCGTCGAGATCGTCGGGCGGGATCGTCCAGCGGTTCTGGCGACGCGCCTCGCTGCCGGGAATCCGCCGGATCTGACGCCTCACCCGTGGATCGGCCTCATGAAGCAGTGGGCCGATGCCGGACAGATCGTCGACCTGAGCGGCCTCGTCGACACGTCGGACATCAACCCGGCGCTCGTCCCGATCGGGGAGTACGACGGTGGCCTGTACGGGCTGTTCATCTTCCCGAACGTGAAGAGCCTGATCTGGTACAACCCGAAGGAGTTCACGGCCAAGGGCTACGAGATCCCGACTACCTGGTATCAGCTTCTCGCCCTGTGCGAGCAGATCGTCGCCGACGGTGGGGCCCCATTTTCCATCGGCCTCGAGTCCGGTGCGGCGAGCGGCTGGCCGGGGACCGACTGGATCGAAGACATCATGCTCCGCACCGCCGGAGCGGACGTCTACGACAAGTGGGTTGCCCACGAGATCCCGTGGACCGATGCGCGCGTCAAGAAAGCGTTCGAGACGTTCGGCAGCCTGTTCGTAAAGGGGTACGTCCTCGGCGGGCCAATCGGCGCGCTGACGACGAACTTCGGCGATGCCGCCGATCCGTTGTTCCTCGATCCACCGGCCGCCTACATGCACCATCAGGCGACCTTCATCCAAGGGTTCTTCAACGACCACTTCGACGGGCTCGTCGCGGCGGAGGACTACGACATCTTCCCGTTGCCGACGATCACGCCGGCAGCGACTCCGGACGGCTCGATCCCGTTGCTCGTCTCCGGCGACGTCGTCACGGTGTTCGACAACCGCCCCGAGGTCATCGCGTTCGCGCAGTTCCTGACCTCAGAGACGGCGGCGAACATCTGGAGTTCGGAGCTCGGTGAGCTGTCGGCCTACGTCAACGCCGATCCGGCGCAGTTCGAGAGCCCGATCACACGCAAGGCGCAGGAGATGCTGTTGAGCGCGACCGTGTCGCGCTTCGACGGCTCCGACCTGATGCCTGGTGAGATCGGTGCCGGCGCCTTCTGGAGCGGCGTCCTCGACTACATCAGCGGCATCAACCTCGACACGGTTCTTCAGGCCATCGAGGCGGCTGCCGTCGACGCCTACTAGGCAGAGCCATCAACGAAGCCGGGGGCACCCGCCCCCGGCTTCATCCTCTGCCCGCGGAGGGAGGTTGGTCTTCATGGGGGATCGCGCGAAGGGGTGGAAGATTCCACGGCGGATCACCCTGTTCCTCGGACGTCTGTTCCTACATGGTTGTCGAGCCGTCTGGAGATGGCTTCGATCGATACGATGGAGATCGTGGGGGTTCGTCGCTCCGGCACTCATCCTGATCGCGTTCTTCCTCGTCTATCCGACCATCGCGACAGTGATCCGATCGTTCTTCGGTCGGGGCTCGACGCTGTTTGGCCCGATGGTGGAGTTCGTCGGGCTTGCAAACTGGAAGTACGTCTTCACCAATCCGGTCATGCTGACCGCGCTCCGGAACAACGCCCTCTGGGCCGTCTTGTTCACGGCGTGCACTGTGGGGTTCGGACTTGCCCTCGCGGTAATGCTGGATCGGGTGAAATACGAGCGTCTCGTCAAGTCAATCATCTTCATCCCGGCAGCGGTTTCCGGAGTTGGGGTGGCGGTGATCTGGAAGTTCGTCTACGCGTTTCGCCCGGCACACATCGACCAGATCGGAATCCTGAACGCGATCGTTGTCGCACTCGGAGGCGAGCCGGTCGGATGGTTGATCCAGCGTCCTTGGGTGAACAACATCCTCCTGATCGTTGTGGGGATCTGGATGTGGACGGGGTTCTGCATGGTCATCCTCTCCGCGGCGTACAAGAACATCCCCAAACCGCTGCTGGAGGCCGCGAGGATCGACGGGGCCAACGAGTGGCGCGTCTTTCGGAACGTGATCCTTCCGCTGCTCGCCCCGACAGCGGCCGTCGTTGCAACGACAATGGTCGTTCAGGTCCTCAAGATCTTCGACATCATCTTCGTCATGACGAACGGCAACTACGGGACCGAGGTCATCGCCAACCGGATGTACAAGGAGATGTTCAACTTCGCGAATTACGGTCGAGCGAGTGCGATCGCCGTCGTTCTCCTCATCCTGATCGTGCCGTTCATGATCATGAACATCCGGCGCTTCGCGGCCCAGGAAGGGGGACGATGATGAATCCGAGGAAGCTGATCGCCAAGACACCGCTTCACGTGACGATCTTCGTCTTCGCGGCAATTTGGATCATCCCGACGCTCGGTCTGCTGATCACGTCGTTCCGCGACCCAACCAACATCGCTGGGACCGGCTGGTGGACCGTCTTCCCGAAGCTGTTCTCCGGCGGGCAGTTCTCGCTTGAGAACTACGTCGGCGTGCTGCGCGGCGAGGGACTCGCTCGCTCGTTCCTGAACAGCCTGTTCATCAGCGTTCCAGCTACCGCGATCTCGACGTTCATCGCTTCGTTCGCCGCGTTCGGGTTCGCCTGGATGCGGTTCAACGGACGGAAGATCCTGTTCATGCTCCTTGTCGGGCTCATGGTCATCCCGCTACAGATGACGTTCATCCCGATCCTCCCGATTTACAGCAAGCTGAAGCTCGCCGGCACCTTCCCCGGCATCTGGCTCGCCCACACGGCGTATGGACTTCCGCTGACGACGTACCTGGTTCACAACTTCATGGCCGGGATTCCCAAGGACCTGTTCGATTCGGCGTCGATCGACGGGGCCTCTCCGTTCATGACGTTCTGGCGGATCGCGATTCCGATTTCGGTCCCCGCGCTCGCGTCGGTGTTCATCTTCCAGTTCCTCTGGATCTGGAACGACTTGCTCGTCGCACTGATCTACCTGAGCGCGAGACCGAACGTGGCGCCGTTGACGGTGTCGATCGCGAATCTGGTCACCAATCGGGGCCAGGATTGGGAGCTGCTGACGGCCGCCGCGTTCGTGTCGATGGCGCTGCCTCTCGTCGTCTTCTTCTCGCTGCAGCGTTACTTCGTCCGGGGCATCCTGGCTGGGTCGGTGAAGGGGTAGTGAGTACAATGGTCGCACGGAGAAGGCGATCAAGGAGGAGGAATGGCTGAAGTCACGCTGACGAATATCACGAAACGATTCGGGGACTTCACGGCAGTGAGCGACCTGACGATGGAGATCGAAGACGGGAAGTTCACCGTGCTCGTCGGACCGTCCGGCTGCGGGAAGACGACGACTCTGCGGATGGTCGCCGGCCTGGAGGAGATCACCGAAGGGGAGATCAAGATCGGCGAGCGCGTCGTCAACCGCGTCCCCCCGAAGGACCGCGACATCGCGATGGTCTTCCAGAACTACGCCCTCTATCCCCACATGGACGTGTACAACAACATGGCCTTCGGCCTGAAGCTCCGAAAGACACCGAAGACGCAGATCCGCGACCGCGTCCACGAGGCGGCCGACCTTCTCGGAATCACCGACAAGCTGAAGAGCAAGCCCCGCGAGCTCTCCGGCGGACAGCGCCAACGCGTCGCCGTCGGCCGTGCGATCGTGCGAAACCCGAAAGTCTTCTTGTTCGACGAGCCGCTTTCGAACCTCGACGCGAAGCTCCGCGTGCAGATGCGGACCGAACTCGAGCAGCTGCACCACAAGCTCCAGACCACGACGATCTACGTCACGCACGATCAGGTCGAGGCGATGACGCTCGGCGACCGGATCGCCGTGATGAAGGACGGCGTCGTCCAGCAGTACGCGCCGCCGCAGGAGACCTACGACCGTCCGAACAACCAGTTCGTCGCGGGGTTCATCGGCAGCCCGGCGATGAACTTCCTTCCGGCACAGGTCGCCAATGAGAACGGCCGCACGGTCGTCAGCGGAGCGGGCTTCCGGATCGTCCTCCCCGAGCAGAGATCCCGGGGGACGCTCCCGGCGAACGTCGTCCTCGGCGTTCGCCCGGAGGATCTCGACGGACCGACCCCCGACGCAGAGAACGCGATCACGATGAGGGTTTCCGTCACCGAGCAGCTCGGTCATTCGCTGCTCGTCTACGGGGACCTCGACGGGACCCAGGTCGTCGCGAGCCTCGATCCGCACCGCCGGGTAGAGATCGACTCGGAGATCCATCTCAAGGTCAACCTCGACACACTCCACGTCTTCGACCCGGAAGAGCAGGAGACGCTCCTCTAGGCCGAGGTCCCCTGTCGCACCGAGGTTGCCGGGGCGCCGGCTTCCCGCTACGGTCTCCGTGAGATCATGGAGACCCAGGCAGGCGGTCGAACCAAGCCGGACTCGCATCGGTATCTCCTCGCCGGCGACGTCGGGGGGACCAAGACGGTCCTCGCCCTGTTCTCGGACACGCCCGAGTCGGATCAGGCCCTTGTCGAGCGGACCTACACGAGCCAGGACTACGGCGATCTCGAGGCGATCATCGACTCCTTTCTGGCCGAAGCCGGTCGCCTTGCCGTCCGGGCCTCCTTCGCCGTCGCCGGACCGATCGCCGGCGGGTGCGTCCGGGTCACCAATCTCCCCTGGGAGATCAACGCGAAGCGGATCGCCGGTTGTTTCGACCTCGAGGAGGTGGTGCTGATCAATGACCTCGAGGCGATCGCCCGATCGATTCCGCACCTCTCGCCGCTCGACCTGCTCACGCTCCATCCGGGAGAACGCGACCCGCACGGCCCGCTTGTGGTGATCGCGCCAGGGACCGGCCTGGGGGAGGCGTACCTGACGTGGAACGGCGCGGGGTACACCGCGCACCCGTCTGAGGGCGGACACGTCGACTTCGCGCCGAACGACGGCCTCCAGGCCGAGCTGTGGGCGTTCCTCCGCGAGGAGTTCGGGCACGTGAGCGTCGAACGGGTCGCCTCCGGAAGCGGCATTCCGAACCTGTATCGCTTTCTCCGGGACCGGCGCGGCGCGGAGGAGACCGCGGAGCTCGCTGAGCGGCTGAACGGTGTCGAAGACCCGACGCCTCTCATCGTCTCCGCCGCCGTCGAAAGGCGGTCCACACTCTGCGAGGAGACGCTGCGCACGTTCGTTTCGATCCTCGGCGCCGAGGCCGGCAACCTGGCGCTCAAGCTCCTCGCGACGGGAGGAATCTACCTCGCCGGTGGACTCCCACCTCGTATCCTGCCTTTCCTCCAGGACAAGGGGTTCCTGGAGACGATCCGCGCCAAGGGACGCTTCGTGCCGCTGCTCGAGCGGATCCCGGTTCACGTGATCCTCAACCCCCGCGCCGCGCTCCTCGGTGCCGCGCGAAGGGGCCTCGAACCCCTCACGGCGTGAGGCAGGGGGCAGCGCTCGTCCGCAGGAAGTCGTCTCGGCTTCCTGTCGATGCCACATCCTTTGTGGTATCGTCAATGGACGGACCACGCGAAGGCGGGAGAGAAGAGAGGAGGTCCGCGGATGATCCGTGTCTCCAACCCACCCGATCGCTTCGGCGAACTTCTGTCCCGGTTCGAGAGCGAGTGGATCCTGTCCCGCATCTGGGCCCACGACTTCACGGTCTGGAAGTCGGAGCCGACGGAGATCACGAACCGGCTCGGCTGGCTTCACGCCCCGTTCTCGATGGCGCGGCAGCTCGATCGCCTCGACGCCTTCGTGAGCGGCGTCCGTTCGGACGGGTTCGAGCGCGTCCTGCTGTTCGGCATGGGCGGCTCCAGCCTCGCCCCGGACGTGTTCGCCCGCGCGTTCGGCCCGGCGCCGGCGCACCCCGTGCTCACCGTCCTCGACTCGACCCATCCGGCGGCGATCGCCGACGTCGAGCGCCGGCACGATCTGTCCCGCACGCTGTTCCTCGTCGCGACGAAATCCGGGACGACGACGGAGACGCTCTCCCTGTTCCGGTACTTCCACAGCCGGGTTCAAGAGGCGGAAGGAGAAGCGGAGGCCGGACGCCGATTCGTCGCGATCACCGATCCGGGCAGTCCGCTCGTCGATCTCGCAGCGCGACACGGCTTCCGCGAGACGTTCCTCAACAATCCGAACATCGGCGGTCGCTACGCGGCGCTGTCGCTTGTCGGCTTGGTCCCGGCCGCTCTTCTCGGGATCGACGTCGCACGCCTCCTGGAACGGGCGCAGAAGACCTCAATTGACTGCGCCAGGTTCGAACCGTTGGACGAGAACCCGGCCGTCTGGATCGGAGCGACTCTCGCCGCCTCGACGCTCGGCGGGCGGGACAAGGTGACGTTCCTCTTTCCTCCGAGCATCGCCAGCTTCGGCGACTGGATCGAGCAGCTGATCGCCGAGAGCACCGGCAAGGAGGCCACCGGGATCCTCCCGATCGTCGGCGAGCCGGTCGCGTCCTCAGCGGCGTACGGCGACGATCGGCTCTTCGTCTCCTTCTCGCTTGAGGGAGACGGCCCGGACGAGCGCGCTCTCTCGGAGCTCGAGCGCGCCGGCCACACGGTAATCCGGATCGAACTCGCCGACCTCTACTCGCTCGGCGGTCAGTTCTTCCTTTGGGAGCTGTCGACGGCCGTCGCCGCGCACGCCCTCCGTGTCAACCCGTTCGATCAGCCGAACGTCGAGGCCGCGAAGCGACTCGCCCGCGAGTTGGTCGACGGCTTCACGCGGACCGGGCGCCTATCCGCAACGGAGTCGACGCCGCTCACGGCGGACGGGCTCGTCGCTTTCCTCACTGGCGCCGAGCTGGGGGACTACGTCTCGTTGCAGGCCTACCTCCCGCCGAGCGATCGACTCACTGAGGCCTTCACTGCACTGCGTGTCGGACTCCGTGCACGGTTCGACCTCGCAACGACGTTCGGATACGGTCCCCGCTTCCTCCACTCGACCGGCCAGCTGCACAAGGGAGACCGAGGAAACGGGCGCTTCGTTCAGTTCGTTTCCTCGCACGACGCGGACCTACCGATCCCCGGCGAAGACGAAGGCTCGACGTCGGCGCTGACGTTCGGGACGCTCATCGCCGCGCAGGCCGGAGGCGACCGACAGGCCCTGCTGGATGCCGGGCGACCGGTCGCGACATTCGTTGTCCCATCAGACGCGGCCGATGCGATCCGCCGGGGCGCCGAGGAGCTCGGGGAAGGAGGCTGAGGATGGACGTCGCCGAACAGAAGCGCCGGGCCGCGTGGCGGGCGGTCGAATTCGTCGAGAGCGGAATGACCGTCGGGCTCGGCCACGGTACGACCGCCGCGTTCGCCGTCGAGCGGGTCGCCGAGTTGCTTCGAAGCGGAGAACTCGTGGACGTCGTCTGCGTGCCGTGCTCGGAGGACGTCGCGCGGCACGCGGAACGGCTCGGCGTCCCCCTCACGACGCTCGACGAAACGCCAACGATCGATCTGACGATCGACGGCGCCGATGAGGTCAACGCGGAGATGAACCTGATCAAGGGCGGCGGCGGCGCCCTCCTCCGGGAGAAGATCGTCGCCGACGCGAGCAAGCGCGAGATCATCGTCGTCGACGGGTCGAAGCTGTCGCCCCACCTGGGGACCCGATTCGCGCTTCCGGTCGAGGTCGTCCCGTTCGCCTGGACCGTCGAGCTCGCTGCCCTCGAATCGCTCGGCGCGCACGTCCTCCGCCGCGGCGGCGACGACCCGTTCCTCACCGACCAGCGCAACTTCATCCTCGACTGCGATTTCGGCCCGATCGAGCGGCCGTCCGAGCTGGCGAGGCGGCTCGACGCGCGGCCTGGAATCGTCGCCCACGGGCTGTTCATCGACCTCGCCACCGACCTCGTCGTTGCGACGGAGCGAGGCGTCGAGCACTTCACCAAGGGATCGGATCTGTCGGAGGTCATCGCGCCATGAGCGAGGGACGCGGGCCGACGAAGTCGGAACGTGAGACCGTCGTGAAGGGTTCGAGCGTCGCCGAGACTCCCCCCGCCGCCGTCGTCATCTTCGGGGCGTCCGGCGACCTGACCCAGCGGAAGCTCGCCCCCGCCCTGCACAGCCTCGCCTGCGCCGGCCGACTCTCCCCACGCACGCGGGTCACCGGCGTCGGGCGACACGAACTCGACGACGAGGCGTTTCGCGCGCGTCTGTTCGAAGGGGTGCAGGCGTACGCCCGGCTGAAGCCGGACCCGAAGCTGTGCGACCTCTGGTCGCGGTTCGAGCAGAACTTCAGCTACTTCCGCACGCCGGACATGGACGCCGCCGACTTCGTCCGCCTGGCAGAGCACCTTCGGTCGAACGACCTCGCGCGCGAGACGACAGGGAACCTCCTCTTCTACCTCGCCACGCCTCCAACCGCGACCGCGGCGATCGTCCAGGGGCTCGGAGACGTCGGACTCGCTGAGCCGGGCGTCGGATGGCGGCGAATCGTGTTCGAGAAGCCGTTCGGCCACGATCTGGTCTCCGCTCAGGACCTGAATCGGATCGTCCACACCGTCTTCGACGAGTCGCAGGTCCTTCGCATCGACCATTATCTCGGCAAGGAGACCGTCCAGAACATCCTCGCGTTCCGGTTCGCCAACGCGATCTTCGAACCGCTGTGGAATCGGGACTACATCGATCACGTCCAGATCACCGTCGCCGAGTCGCTCGGCGTCGAGCACCGCGCCGAGTACTACGATCAGGCGGGGGTCCTGAGAGACATCGTCCAGAACCACCTCCTCCAGCTCCTCGCACTGGTGGCGATGGAGCCGCCGAGCTCCTCAGCAGCGAAGGCCCTTCGAGACGAGAAGGTCAAGGTCCTCGAAGCGGCGCGGCCGATTGAGGAAGGTGATCTCGTCCTCGGCCAATACGCCGGCTACCTGGACGAGGAGGGCGTCGCATCCGACTCGAGGACGCCGACGTACGCCGCGCTCCGCCTGTTCGTCGACAATTGGCGATGGCGCGGGGTGCCGTTCTACCTCCGCTCCGGGAAGCGGCTGGCCGAGAAGAAGAGCGAAGTCAGGCTCCAGTTCAAGGACGTCCCCCACCGGCTCTTCCCGCAGGGCCGCGAGCCGACCTCGAATCGGATCTCGCTGCAGATCCAGCCCGACGAGGGGGTTCACCTCCGATTCGAGACCAAGGTCCCCGGCGGGGGGATGCAGACCCACCCCGTCGACATGGTCTACCACTACGCCGACCACTTCGGCGAGGTCGGGCTGCCGGACGCCTACGAGCGTCTCCTCGTCGACGCCCTCAACGGCGACCCGTCGCTGTTCATCCGCTCCGACGAGGTCGAGCTGTCGTGGGAGCTGGTCGACCCGCTTCTGCGAATCGACGCAGAGCCAATCCGCTACCGCGCCGGGACGTGGGGGCCGAAGGAGGCGGACCGCTTGTTCGACGCCCCCGGGCGGCGCTGGCTCAACGAGTGAACCATGAAGCTCGTACGGTTCGACAGCCGGGAGGCCTTGTTCGCCCACGCCGCTGACCGGTTCGCCCGGATCGGCACCGAAGCGATCCGCGAGCGAGGTCGGTACCTCGTCGCCCTCTCCGGCGGGAGGACGCCGCGTCCGCTGTACGAGCGCCTCGCCGCGTCGACGAACCTCGATTGGTCCAACGTCGACGTCTTCTGGACCGACGAGCGGTCCGTCCCGCCGTTCGACCTCCGGAGCAACTACCGGTCGGCCCGCGAGGCGCTCCTCGATCGCGTCCCGATCCCCGCGGACCGAGTCCACCGCATCGCGGGGGAGCTCGATCCGGTCGAAGCGGCCGCCGCCTACGAGGTCGAGCTTCGCCACGTCGTCGGCGACGCCGGGCGGTTCGATCTGATCTTGCTCGGGGTCGGCGCGGACGGCCACACCGCGTCGCTCTTCCCCGGCCATCAGGCGCTCACGGAGGCCGAACGGTGGACCATCCCGGTGCACGCTTCGGTTGACCCGCCGCCGCGGGTAACGATGACCCTCCCGCTGCTCAACGCCGCACGGCACGTCCTCTTCCTAGTGACCGGTGCGGAGAAGGCCGAGGCCGTCCGAGATGTCATGAATGGGAAGCCGCTCCCCGCCTCCATGGTCCGCCCGACCGACGGAACCGTGACGTTCCTCGTCGACGAGCAAGCCGCGGCGTTGCTTGCGGAGTAGTAGACAGCTGAGGACCAAGCTCTTGAGTACGCCGTTTGCGCAGATCACGTGCTCAATCGCCTCTCGTTGTGGGGTTCCCGTGGGAGAGCGCCTAGCTTCACAATACACGCTATCACGCACGGGGCCGTTCGCAATCAGTGCAACAAAGTCAGCTTCGCCCTGCCAAGGCTCCCTTCTCGAAGGCATCAAGTAGCTCGCGTGGCTCGGCGTCAGCCACACCTAGGGACCGTACCGCTCGCAGAAGGGCTGACTCCTGTTCCTTCATTCGCTTCGCGGTAGCAAGAGCGGCGCCCACGGTGCGATCACTCGCACTGTCTGCCAGGTCGAGTCCGGCTAGGTAGGCACCAGCCGTCTCGTAGGTAAGGAAAGAGCTAGCTTCGAAGTGCACCACGTAGCGCCTCTCATCCTTGTGTCTGTAGCCAGCCAGGCATGCGCACACATCGGCAAGGTCCTCTCGATGCCGCTCGGTAGCGGCGACAAGTTTCAGGGCGACGAGAATCGGAATCGACGCTGTAGAAACGCTGCATCCGTCAATCTCGATCCTCACACTGCAACGCAAAGCATCGTCCAAACCGATGGAAGAGAACATCCTTCCGCCAGGAAGCGAAACGACGTTGCTTTCCGCCTCGTCACTGCCAAGAGGTATCACATCTACCTTGATTTCGTCAACTGCTCTGTACTTGTGCCAGACCGAGGTTTCCTCCAACCCCGCTTCGCTCAGCAGTCGAGGGACTGCAGCGATGCCATCTGCTACTGCAATCACGAAGTCCAGATCCCGAGTAACCCGCAACAAATCTACGCCGTGCAACAAGATGGCAGTCGCCCCGATCAACGCGTAGTTGCAGCCAGCATGGTCTAGCGCCGCTACGAGGCTGCAGAGCAGGTCTTGAACTCGCGCAGGAAGCTCTGCTAGGGTATCCACCTTAGCCAGCGCTCCTTGAGGATCTGGGCGGTTTCGCCGCATCTGGGGTCGTCGTCCGCTAGTAGCTCCGCGTACACCACGACGGGAGACGCCACAGAGAAATGAAATCGCTCGAATGGCTTGCCGGGATTGGGAGCGAACAGCCTGTGGATGATCACTTCGCCACCGAAGACGGGCGCGAGCTTGAGATGCTGACGGACTGCCAGCTCTTCTTCGAGAGGGACATACAGATTAAGCGTCGCAGCTCGCATGTGCCCGGTAAGCAGATCAGCTGCAAACTCCCCACCGATTACCACGCTTCGCAAGGCATCTGAACCCCCGCTGTCCGTGAGCATGCGCTCGAAGTCCTTACCGAAGGGAGATGTGTGACGCCCCAGCACGATCGCCGGTTGCAGCTTCTCTACGAAGGCATTTGCCCACATCTCCAGAAGGCGGCTTGAGTTCCTAACTTCGTAGTGCCCCCGTCCCTGCCGCACAATCGATACGTCATCTAGAAGCTCGTTCATCACGCGGGATACCTTGCCAAGTGACACTTCCGTCGCTGCACTGATATCTCTGTACGTCGCCTTGATCTCAGGTCCGTGTGTGAGCAAGTACAGAAGTACTCGCGCGCCATGTGAGCTGTAGTGCTCTCCCTTCAACTGCGCGACACGGCGAGGCTTCTGCCCCACTACGTATACGAGTAGCCGCTTATCGATCTGAAGAAACCCATTCCCGGCTTCGTCCGTAAACCAGATGCCTTCTTCTCTGAGGGCATCTGCCATGGCTTCGGAAATGTAGTCAGAGAACAACAGGTATCTCAGGGTGTCATCCTGCGCACGCCACCTTCCCACTCGTGACCTTAGTAGCGGGATGAATGACTGTCGAAGGTTCCGCTTTACGTCAACTGCAACTTTCACGGTCTCTTCGTCGGGAAGCTCGAGGATGTACTGGTAGTCTGGTTCTGACGGTCCCGCGCCTGAGCCGAGGAAGATGAGCGAGCTTTCTCTGCCCAGTAGTTCGTTGAGTACTCGTTGACATCTGCTTAGCAGTCGGTGTTCCTCCATTTGTTCACGCCCTATAGATGTTCACGAATCGTGAACATATTCTATCCGTGAACATGCGGATTGACAAGTCCAAGACGTGCAGACCGTAATCTCGACTTCTATGCGATTTGGGAAAAGACTAAGATCAAGGCATCGCATCCACTGTCTCCCGGATTTGTACACGAGATATGTATGTTCACGGAGCAAGAACGATGGCAGATCCTGAACAATACTTGACGTACAGCAACCTCGCAGCCGCTCGATACGCTATGCCAACCAACTACAACCGTACCGAGAACTGGCGTACGGAAGCTCCCGATTGGTTAGCCAGGAGAGAGCCGACCTAACCACCACTGCATGCATCTGTGAACTGACCTCGGGACCGGCAGTTCCTCCTCCGTGCTGCTGAGAGAATGAAGACTTCAGTTGCGTGACATCACCGACCCCACACCGTACTTACCGCTGACCTATTCATTCGGACAGATGCCGAACACAAGAGTCGCGATATCAAGTGGGTTCTCCGGGTCCGTGTAGGAAACCGCGATGGAATCGCCGGGCTGCATGTCCAGGTCCTCAAGGCGGATCGGGCCCGAGATGAACGTTCCCACTGCTCCGGGAACAGCTGCCAAATCTACGGTGAGTCCTGCAACCGTGACAGTCTTGCTCAGCACCGAAGTCCCCAGGTGACTCAGATCGATGACTTGGATGAAGATCTCGTCGCTTGTCGTGCAACCTGTCACTTGATTGCCAGCGCTATCGAGTAGCGTGAGCGAGGATGCGCCTGCAACGGAATGGCACCACGCGAACAAGTCGAAGGGGAACGTCACGCCGACCAGCTGCGGAACCAGAATCGAGAAGCATTCAGGAATGTCCAAGCATAGGCAACTGAACAGCGACGCTGCCTGATCTCGGGTCACCCATTGCGTGATGTTGACAAGCAATTGATCTCCGGCAGAGGCAACGAATGCCACGCCCTCCTCAAGCTCGCCTGGGGCCATGCCTGATTCTTCGTCGCGTACCCTTCTCTCACAGGGCCTTCTGTAGACCGTCTTGAGGCTACCAGCTGCGGTGTGCGCCTTGTACTGTCCAGTGGCAGGGGGCGGTACCTTGACCGTAACCTTACTAACACACCCAGCCACGGTGAACGGTGAGCCCAGCGAGGACTTCGTCCACTCGTTCTCTTGGGGTTCGTCATCTCCATAGAGATAGACAGTGGCAATGGCGGAGCTGCATCCTTCAGACAGTGTGTCCACCGAGATGGTCACTTCGATCACGTCACTGAGTTGGTCGAAGTAGATGACCTTTTCCTTCGAATCTCCGCGGGGCTGCTCCACTTGCCATGCGGACGCTGCCAAGGACAAGAGCAAGAAGATTGGCGTGAGAAGCAGTGCGACTCGCAACGCTCGTCTGTTTGGCATACCTCCTCCTTCTCGGACTTCTTTGCTCGACTCCCCTCACCTTAGCTATGAGGGTCATGTACCATCCTAGAATACGTAGAGTCGCGAATACAACGCGTAATTCTGGCAGGATTCCCTGTTGATCAACGACCATCCTGCGTGGAAAGCACTCACTTACAGGGTGACACCTCCTATAAGTGAAACGGCTGACCTGCTGTACCAGCTCTTGCTGTACAGAGAACTTCCTGATGGGGGTTCCCGGTACGGTGCAACAGGTGTCTCCTCGCGCCCCTCGGGCGCGCCATGGCTTGCCGAAGTGCTCAGGCCGTCCGGCCTGGCTAGCTTAGCGGAGAATCTCAAGCCTTCTGCGCAGCACGCAGTTGCTCCGCTGCGGAGATGGGACTAGACTGCGCTACTGCCCGCCGATCGTCGAAGTGAGTTCTCAACAGCACCTGCTCTTACTTCGAAGCCTCGACAGGGAGGTGGTTACCAGGTCGTTTTGGGATCTCGAGCTCCCCGGAAGTCAACGTCCGTCGGACGCTCTCGCTCCGATCCATCTTGGTTCAGAGGAACTCGATGGACGTGGAAGGCGTTGGCGGGACCCAGGGAATCGCCAAGGTAAGGGAGGAGATATGAACCGACTGGCATTCAGACGACTCGCGATCGTTTCTGTGCTCCTCGTAGTGGTGATCGGCGGATCGGCGTTGGCATCGCCGGGCGACGCCGTGCTCTCGATCATCGTCCGGGATCCGATGCATCCGCGGGAGCCGTACCAGAGTACACCGCACAGTTTCTTCGTTCAGATCTTCGACTGCGAAGGCCTTCCGCTGGTCTGGGAGGGAGTGGACTACGGCGCGTTCCCCGGGGTTCCGATGACGATTCCCGGGCCGATGGGCGGACGAGTCCAAATCGACTTGGCCGTTCCGGCGGGATGCTATCTCGTGCGCGCTCTAGCCAAGTGCAAGAACGTGATCAGCGACTGGGCGTACGTCGAGGCCTCCTCCGGCGACACCGTCCGCGTGAACCTAATACTCCCGACCGTGAAGCACTGCCTTCTGAGAATGGCCGCCTCACTGCGGTTAGCGACCATCGATCCAGAAGGGCGGGAGGATCGGGTGGCCGCCGTCTGGCCGCGCGAGGTTCAGGCGGCAACCGACGAACTCCTTCGGGTAGCGGACGAACTGCCCGACGACTCGACCGAATTCCCCAATGCGCCCGATTTCGACGAGATCGTGTATCTGCCTGACGAGCCTCCGCCGGAGTCTGCCGAGGGCGCGGGCTGCTGTAGTGATGCCGGCGGACTCTACCTCGATCTGACGTCGCTTCCGCATCCTGTCGGACCGCTGCCTCCGCTGTTCGTCTACAGACGGGTAACGTTCGCGGAGGTCTACGAAGACATCCAGTTCAGCGGCGGCGGCCTCCTATGCAGCGGTTCCCAGCTTGTGGCCGGAACGTCGCACGATGCGACCGTCCGACTGAACCTGCTCGCTCTGTCATGTGCGGCTTGCGCCGTCACGGCCGAGGTCGACGGACACGGGCCCGACGCCGTCCTATTGGCGCGTTTCGCGGACGGCACGATCGCGACGGATGTCTGTCCCGGCGACCAGCGCGTTCTCAGCGTCGCTGGAACGGAGGCCAACCCGATCGTGGTGATCGAGCTGTCAGGGCAAGAAGCGGAGTGGTTCTGGGTGAAGATCGACTAACGCGTTCGAGGTGCACGCGGACCACGACTTGCCGAAACGCCTCAGGCAACCGGGGGGCGGTTCATCGAGCTTCCCGTTCGTGCTTCGCTCGGTCATCCCCCAGCGAAAGGCAGCCTCCTCTCGTGCCTTCCGCTACGGCTTGCCGAAGCGCCTCCAACCACGGGAAGGAACAGTCCTGGGTCCTTCCCGTCACGTGACCGCTCAGCCGTTCCCCCCCGCGGAAGGCAGTCTCCTCTCGCAGCCTTCCGCCACGGCTTGCCGAAGCGCCTCCAACTACGGGAAGGAACAGTCCTGGGTCCTTCCCGTCACGTGACCGCTCAGCCGCCCCCCCCGCCGCGGAAGGCAGCCTCCTCTCGGGCCTTCCGCCACGGCTTGCCGAAGGCAAGACGCAGCCTACCAACGCACGACACATCCGAACGACAGCTCGACCGTCGGATCCCCCAGCTCACCCGACCGGTACACGAACTCGAAGTCCACGTTCATGCGGTCGTTCAGCGCCAGGTCGAATCCTCCCGTCGTCATCCCCCAGTCGAACAGCTGATCCGATCCCGCGTGGAAGTACGTCGCCAACCCCCAGCTCCCAGAACCGCTACAGCACCCCGTCAGCGTCCCCGACGCCCGCAGCACCTCGAAGTAGTCCGACTGCCCCGTCAGCACCGAGTTCTTCGCCGGGTCCAGCGACATCGCGCTCACCACCTTCACGTCACCGACGTCGTACTCCACCCGCAGCCCGTAGATCGATACCCCGGTAACCTCCAGCTCGTCCCCTCCATCGACCCTCAACTCGCCGTACGCTCGGATGCACCCCATCCGTCCGGGTCGCCACCCCAGCGTCGCCGACACCGTCTTCTCCTCCACCGTGTACGTCAGCTGGCTGTCCAACGTCAGCCCCGGCAGATATCCCGGCGCGAGAATCAGGTCGTTCACCTTCAGCACCGCTTCCTCGAATCCGTCACACGTCACCGCTAACGTTGCGTACAGTCTCAGACCGCACCAGCTCCATCCGATCGACGCGTCGTTCCGCCCGAACGTGAAGTTGCACGTGTCGTTCACGTCGAACCGCAGCGTGTTCGTGAAACTCAGCCCCCCGATCGTTCCCCTTGCGTACAGGCTCTGGTACGACGAGGTTACCGGTTGCGTCAGGTAGAACGTGTGCCGGAAGCTCACCCCCTGCAGCGCGAATCCCACCGTCGTTCGCCAGTAGTCGAACAGATCCGCCGGACTCGTCGCATCCGGATCGAACGCCAACGTCGACGACACCGTCATCGTGCTGAACTTCACGTCTCCAACCAGTCGTAGCGCGTTGAACGTCACATTCTCCACGCCGCCGACCGAGGTCATCCCCCACGACGCGATCCCTTGCACCGTCAGCTGCCCGATCCGATACACCTCCGTCAGCTGCGTCTGGAATGCGCTGATCGACCCCGACTGCGGGATGTATGTCATTCCGCACGTCCAGTTTCCCGACAACAGACCCATCGCTCGCCGCGCCGTCACGTCGATCAGGATCGTCACCGTTCCCGTCGCCGTTTCGTCGAACGGATCGAACACCGCCATCGTCACCCGATCCGTTCCCACGAATCCCGCCGCCGGCACGTACGTCAGCTCAATCAGCGCGTCGTGCGGCCCTTCGTACCACACCGCGCCCAGGTCCCCGATCAGCACACCGTTCTCCGGTCCCTCCAGCAGCACGAATCGAAGCGGATGCGCATCCGGATCGGTCGGGTCGATGTCTTCGTCCTGCGCCCGCAGCTCGAACGTCACCGGCGTGTCCTGTACCGTCGTCACGTACTGGTCCTCCATCGTCGGCGGAACGTTGCCGAGCGTGGCGGCGCCCGTCACCAGAAGGAGACCGATCAGGCACAGTACGCGGCGCTTCATTCTCAACCAGCCTCCTAGAGTCGAGCAACGACAACGGCACACTCTTCGAGCGGCCACACCTCACCAACCGCGGGAAACGGTCATATCGGAGCTTCCCGCCACACGCTCGATCATAGATCGGGCGCGCAGACCTCGATCGTCAGCTCCACCGCCTCCCCGTTGCCCAGCGGGACCACCAGCAGGTGCCGCCCGAGCGGCAGCGATCCCGTGTCCACGTAGATCACGTGCCGATGGATCGCCTCGCTGTACGCGACGCTCAACGCTTCTGAGTACTCCGTCCCATCGGCAAGGTCGATCAGCAGAACCGATCCCCACGCCGTTTCGATCACCGCCGTGAACCCCTCCGGCACGATGATCGGCAGGATCTCCCCCTGCGTCACCACGATCTGAGGGATCCCCGCCTCGCCGGGTGCGCACTCGATCACAGCGATGTCCACCCACCCCGTCGTCTCGTTCCCGAACGGATCGGCGAACCTCACTTGAACGACGTCCCGGCCGACGTACCCCGTCGCCGACGTGTACGTCAGCTCGATCTCGGCCGATTCGAGGAAGTCGAGCGTCGGCACCGGTGTGCCGCCCACGTCGACCGTGCTCGGCGGCGCGTACGTCACCTGCAACGGGTCTCCGACCACCACCCCGTGCTCCGGCCCGCCAACGATGTCGAACGTGAACGGGACCTCCTCCAGATCCTCGTCGTCGAGCCACAGGTCCGTCGCGTTCACCATGAACGCCGTCGGCTCGCCCGAGCATGCCGTCACGTAGACGTCCTCCAGCGACACCTTCGGGATCGTCTCCACGTACACCGTCGCGACCACGCTCGACACGTTCCCGCACGCGTCCCGGATCCGGTACGTGAACTCGTCCGGGCCGACGTACCCCAGATCCGGGGCGTAGCGGATCACGGATCCGCCGCCGCAGTCGCCCTCCGCGTCCTCGATCGTCGCCGTCCCGTACGCCGGTGGCCCGACGATCTCGTGGATGTACAACGTCGCGCAGCAGCCGGAGCACGCGCCACAGCTCCCGCACGGGTCGAACGGATGCGCGCAGTCCTCGCAGCTGCAGTTGTCCGCGTCGTTTGCCACCACGTCGATCCGTGCCGGTGTGTCTTCGCGGAAGAGCAGCCGGTAGACGCCGAACTCGTCGAGGCGCACCTCGACCAGCGGATCGATGATCGCGCTCTCTTCCAGCACCACGTCCTGTCGCGGGTCGTCCCGTGGGATCGGCTCCGTCTCGTCGTAGACGTGTCCCGTCTCGTTCGGGTCCGTTTCGCTCGCCGTCGAGGAGACGGGCACGGCGCTGTTCCCGCAACAGTCGTTCGCCTCCACCGTCACCTTGACGATCGCCGGACAGCTCGTCACACACCGGACCGGCACGACGCCGCTGATGTCGACCCGTCCCTGGCCGTTCTGGACGATCGTCACGTCCTGCGCCTGGTCGAAGTCGATCGTCAGGTTCCCGGTCGGGTTCGTCGGGACAATCGTGATCCCGTCCGGCGCGACGCAGCAGTTGTCGGTCACGTACGCACTGAACTCGATCTCGCCCTCACAGCAGTCGTCGACCACCACGTGCCCCTCGACGACCAGATCGTGGATCACCGGGACGATGTCGTCTTCGATGCCCGCGCCATCCTGAGACGCCGTTCCCGCGTTGCCGCACAAGTCGGTGACCCGCACCTCGACCGCCGGGATCGCCGGGCAGCCCGTCAGGCTCTCGACTGTGAACGATCCTGTGATCGTGAAATCCGACTGCAGGCCCGCCTTGTCCACGCTCCACGCCAGACCGGATGTCGACGCGTTCGTCGCCGATTCCGTCACGACGATCGTCGTCGGATCGTCCAGGTCGATCGAGCAGTTGTCGTGCACGTCAACTGAGAAGCTGACGGTCTCCTCGCAGTTCGTGTCAACGATCCCATCCGTCGGTGTCACGGCGAAGTTCAAGAACGTCGGCGCGGTGCCGTCCGAGACCGTCGGACCCGTATCCGTACGCGTCGCCGTGTTCCCTGCACAATCCTCTACGTCGACCTGTACCGACGGAACCGTCGCACACGCATCGATCACCGAAACAACGAACGTCCCCGAGACGACGACGGACGTCACCTTGCCGGTGCCCGGCGTGAGGTTCATCGTCAACCCGGATGTCGTCGCGTTCGTCGCCGATGGCGTCACGACGATCGGGCTCGCATCGAGATCGATGCAGCAGTTGTCGGTGATCGTGACCGCATAGCTCACCGTCTTCTTGCAGTTCGCGTCCAGCTGGTCGTCGCCGGCCGTGATGCCGATCGCGCCGACCACCGGATCCGTCGTGTCGACCGTGATGTCCTTGTAGTCCGCCAGGTTGTCGGTGCTCATGGTCGCCAGCGTCTTGGTCGGATCCAGGTCGTTTCCCGCGGCGTCCCGGATCGTGCCGTTCACTGTGATCGTTTCGACGTTCAGATCGCAGCTGTTCTCACCGGCACCCACTGTGTACGTGCCGTTCGTCGACGCGGCGCCCGCCGGCACGGCCAGTAGCACGTCGGTCGCCCCCGAGTCGAGGTCGACCTTCAGTTGCGGCGACGCTCCTGCCAGCGTCACACTCTCCGAGAAGTTCATCGTCACGTCGATCGCCGCTCCGACGTTGTAGTAGCCGTTCGACGTCGTCGACGTAATCGCCGAGACCCACGGGTTCTCCGTGTCGATGTCGAACTCCGCCTCCGGCGTGTAGTCGTTCTGCGGATTCCCGGCGGCGTCCTTCGCGCCGGTCACGTCGACCGTCACTGAGTCGACGTCGACGTTCCGGTCGGCGACATCGTAGGTCATCGCGAAGGTGTCGTTGGTGTGGGTTGTCGTTGACCACGCGCCGCTGCCGCTGCTCAGCGTCGGCGTCCCACCCGCCGCAACGTCGGGAGCGAAGACCAGGTTCGGCACCGTACCGGTGTCCATCGTCTCATCAAACACGACGGTCACCGTGAATGTGTCTGTCCCGACCGTCGCATCGTCAATCTGTGTCGGGAACGCCGTGACGCCGCTCACGCTCGGCAAGACGGCGCAACCGAGGTCCGCGGAGGAATTCGCTGCCGGATCGATCAGATTCCCCGCGAGGTCGTGGACGTTCTCCACCGTGATCGTCAGCCAAGACCCATCGAGCATCTCCCCAGTGTTCCAAGTCAAGAGATACCAGTTCCCGGAGTCGTGCGCGACGCTGTCCGGGTGCTCGGCGAGCGTTCCGGCTCCGGCATCTGCGATCGTGTAGTTCGTCGGGGAGGCGTCGGCATCCAGCATCGCTTCGTCAAAGACGACGAAGATTCTCCTGTCGCAGTAGGCCGACGTGCTCAACCCCTCAACCGTCGGCCGTGTCGCCTCGATCTCGATGTCGCTTCCATCGGCGATCGACGTAGCCGGAATGAAGAAGGAATTCGTCTCGTTTCCTGCCGCGTCGCGAACGGTCCCGTCGCACGAAACGCTCGTCGAATCCAGGTCGTCGGTGCTGTGACCCTCGAGTACCGTGTACGTAGTCGATGCGACCGTCGAGTCATCGAACGGCGATACGTTGATCTCGTATTGCGGGGTCGCGACATTGAGGAGGAAGTTCAGCGTGCCGCCGTACAGCGTCACCTGCTCCGTGAACGTCACTGTGACGTTGATCTCCGCGTCAATCCCGTACAGGCCGTCGGGTGTCGTCGACGTCACCGATTGGATCTCCGGATCCATGGTGTCGATGTCGAACTCGCCCTCCGGTGTGTAGTCCTCTTGGCCGTTGCCGGCCGCGTCCTTCGCGCCTGCCACGTCGACCGTCACGCCAGTGATCGTTTCGTCGTTATCGGTCAAGGTGTACGTCTCCGTCCACACCTTGTCTCCCACGCTCCACGCCCCGTCCGAGTTGCTGGTGAACGTCCCCGCGCCGAACGTGATCGTCGGGTCCGTCCCCGTGTCCATCGCCTCGTCGAACGTCACCGTCACCTGCTGAACGAGGTCGCCCTCGTACATCGGATCCGTGTCCACCGCCACGCTGCTTACCGCCGGCGGATCGGTATCCACGGTCAGCGTGTTCTCCTCCGACCAGTCGCTGTTGTTGCCGGCGTTGTCCCGCGCGTAGATCTTCCACGTGTACACGCCGTCGTTTAGCGTCGGCGTGTAGTGCGTGTTCGTGGTGTAGTCGTCCTTCGGCGACGGACCGGACACTTGGTACCGGTACGTGTTCGTCGTGCGCAGCCCGCTTCCGCCCTCATCGGTCGACGCGTTCCACGAGAGCGTCGGTGTGCTGGTGTTGACGGTCGTGCCGTCTGACGGCAGCAGTCCGTCCGGCACCGAAGGCGGCGTCTTGTCGATCGTGTACGCCGCGCCGGCGGTGAAGTCCCCGTTCCCCGCGCCGCTCCCCCCGAGCGCGTTTCCCCAGTCGTCCTCGATCGAGTCGTCGTCGGTCAGATCGATCGACAGCGTCCCGTCGCCGGTGCCGGTGCCGACCGTGACGGTCCACGTGGTGCCGCCGCCGGAGACCGCGTCGATCGCCGCGTCGACGATCCCGCTCGCGTCCACGGCGAAATCGGTCGTGTCGACGCCCGTAACCGACTCGTCGAACGTCACCGTGAAATCGACGGAGCTCGCGTTGGTCGGGTCGGCGTCGGCGAGCGTGATGTCGCTGACGTCCGGCGGATCGCCGTCCGCCGTGCCCGTCAGGTGGATGTCGTAGGGACTCTCATCCGGGTCGTTGCTGAGGATGTCCATGTCCAGACTGAACGCGCCGTCCCCGTCGACGTCGAACGAGACCTCCAGGGCGTCTGTCTCTCCGAGCGAGATCTCCAGCGGCAGCGGTGTCAGCGCGTTGAACCCGCTGCAGTTGATGTAGCCGGAGACTGTGACGCCGTCCGTCTGAACGACGAGTGAGGTCGTGCCCGCCGTGTTGTCGATCGTGTAAGTCAGGTAGAGGGTCCCGAGGGGTTGAGTCCCGACGTCGTCCGTGCCGCCGTCGGGGATCGACGTCCCTTCCGGTCGCTGCACGTCGATCTCCGGATACAGGTCGTACGCGACGGCGAGGAGGACCGACACGCCTATGACGACGGCGATGGCAGCCGCGAGCACCGCGAAGCGCCCAGCGGTCTTGTTGCGTTCTCCGCCCACACCCGCCTCCTTGATGACTCCGCCAACACGAAGGCACATCAGAAAGGGCTTGCGTACCGATTGCGACCTCTCTTGATGATCCTCTCGTCACGCCGCGTCAACAGTATACCACATCCCCTCCATGATGAAAACATCCTCCAAAGTAAAAGAAAAGGTGAGTTTAACACCTTCGAAAGCCAATCAGCTCGATGCCCGCAATCGCCATAATCTATAGTCAAGCGGTCGTCCTTGTATGTAATGGGCGATACATTGACGGGGGACCGACCTCTGGCTACCATGCCATCACCCAGCCAGAGTGGCGGAATTGGCAGACGCGCGGGACTCAAAATCCCGTGTCCCTTTGGGACGTGTGGGTTCGACTCCCACCTCTGGCAATCGAAAGCCCCCGAGGTTCGGGGGCTTCGTCGTTCGGGGTGCGGTGAAGAGTTCCGCCGGCTACTCGGTGCCGTTCGTCTCCTGCGGCTCGCCCCACGGCGGGCGGGGCCGCTCCTCGCGACTCCGACGGCTGCGCCGAAGGAACGTCGGGATGTCGAAGTCGTGGACGCCGGCGCGGCTCTCCTTTTCCAGCTTCGCGAGCATCGTTTCGTTCGACAGCGGCGGCCCTTCGTCGTCGTCGCGGCCGTACTCGACCGAGAAGCCGGTCGCGATCACCGTCAGTCGGACCTTCTCCAGCCCGTCTCGGATCGCGGTGCCGAAGATGATGTCGGCGCGATCGGAGACCGCTTCGCGGATCAGGTTCGCCGCGGCGGTGACCTCCTCGAGCGTCAGATCCGATCCGCCGGTGATGTTCATGATCACCTTGCGGGCGCCGTGGATCGACCCGTCGAGGAGCGGGGACGAGATCGCGTTTCGCGCCGCGTCCTTGGTCTTCCCATCGCCCTCCCCCTCGCCGATCCCCATCATCGCGGTTCCGGCCCCGCGCATGACCGATTCGATGTCGGCGAAGTCGAGGTTGATCATCCCGGGGATCGTGATCAGGTCGGAGATCCCTTCGACGCCCTGACGGAGCACCTCGTCGGCGATCTCGAACGCCTTGGTGATCGGCGTCTCGGCCGGCGCGACCTTGAGAAGCTTGTCGTTGGAGATGCAGATCATCGCGTCGACGGCCTGCGACAGCCGGGCGATGCCGGCCTCGGCCTTCTCGGCTCGAGCGATCCCCTCGAACGAGAACGGCCGCGTGACGATGCCGGTCGTCAGCACTCCGGCCTCCTTCGCCAGGGCGGCGATCACCGGCGCCGCACCGGTCCCCGTCCCGCCGCCCATCCCGGCGGTGATGAAGACCATGTCGACCCCGCTGAGGAGATCGACGATCTCCTCCCGACTCTCCTCGGCGGCGAGGCGGCCGATCTCGGGGTTCCCTCCCGCGCCGAGCCCCCCGGTCAACTGCCGACCGAGCTGCAGCGTCCGATGAGAGCGGACGACCTCGAGGACCTGCGCGTCGGTGTTCACCGCGACGAGCTCGACCCCGTTCACCCGCGTGTCGAACATCCGGTCGACGGCGTTCCCGCCGCCGCCGCCGACGCCGACGACCATCAGGCTGGCCGGAGAGGCATCGCGGTTCGTCTGTTCAGGGCTCGCCATCTCTACCCCCTGAAGAATCGACTGAACCATGAGAACAGCTTCCCGATGATCGACTCTCGCCGCCGCTCGGCGAATTCGGGCTTCTTGAAGTCCGTCGTCTCGACGGCGTAGCGAAGCAGGCCGATCGACGTCGCGTAGATGGGAGATTCGACGATGTCGCGCAGCCCGTGGATCCCCTGCGGGATCTTCCCTCGGCGAACCGGGACGTCGTACCGCTGGTTAGCGAACTCGACCAGCCCTTTCAGCAGCGACGTCCCTCCGGTCAGGACGAGGCCGGCCGGAACGAGGTCGCGATAGCCGGCGTCCTCGACCTCCTGCATCGCGAGATCGAGCAGTTCCTCAACGCGAGGCTCGATGATCTTGGCGAGCCGCTTCTTGGACACGAGCTTCTTCTCGTCGCCGCCGATCGTCGCCACCTCGATCTTGTCGTCCTCGCCGACGGAGTCGACCAACGCGGTGCCGTGCATCTTCTTGACGAGCTCCGCCTCCTCGATCGGCGTCTGCAGCCCGACGGTGATGTCGTTGGTGATGTGCTCCCCGGCAATCGGGATGACCTTCGAGAACCAGATGTCGCCGCCGCGGAAGACGGAGATGTCGGTCGTCCCTCCGCCGATGTCCATCAGGATAACGCCGAGCTCCTTTTCCGCCGACGACAGCACCGCCAACGACGACGCGATCGGCTCGAGGACGATCTGCCGGATTCCGATCCCCAGCGATTCGACGCACCGAACGAGGTTGTGCACCGCGGTGATCGATCCGGTGACGATGTGGACGTCGACCTCGAGACGCGTACCGGTCATCCCGACCGGATCGGTAATCCCGTCTTGGCCGTCGACGATGTACTGCCGCGGGATGACATGGATCATCTCGCTCTCGGGTGGGATCTGGATCGCCTGCGCCGTCTCGACGACGCGCCGGACGTCGTCCTCCGTGATGATCCTGTCCGGTCGGTTGATCGACACCGTTCCGCTGTTGTTGATCGACGTGATGTGCTTGCCGGCGATCCCGACGTAGACCGTATCGATCTTGACGTCGGCCATGTTCTCGGCTTCTTCGACGGCCTTCCGAATCGAAGAGACCGTCCGTCCGATGTCGACGACGACCCCCTTCTCGAGGCCGTGCGACTCGGACCTGCCCATCCCGATGATCTCGATCATCCCTTCGATCGTGTTCCCGACGAGGGCGACCACTTTCGTGGTTCCCACATCGAGCCCGACAACGACCTTCTCTTTCCTCATCTCTTCACCGCCTTACCGAGGCACGAGCGTCGCCTCACCCCCGAATCTGAGATCGATGACCTCGTAGTCTTCTATGTCCAGCGAACGGCAGAGCGCCGCAAGGGAATCCAGTCGCGACAACATGTGGGCAGTGCCCCCAAGGAGAACGCGAGCGCCCGAGCCCGTCGTCAACTCGACGGAGTCCGGATCCGTGAGATCGATCCGCCCGACTCCGAGGGAGGCGAGCTCGCCGCCTCTGAGCCCCTCGATCAGGTCGACCACCGCTGCGTCGACCAGAGAAGCGCCGACCCGACTCCCGGAAAGACGCGCACCGAGAAGCTCGATCAAGGACGAACTACGGTCGCAGTTCGACGAGACGATCACGCCGCCCTCGCCGATCGTGAGGCAGTCATCACTTGACGGGGAGGACATCCAGGCCACTTCGTCCCGCTCACGGATCGCGATGAGAAGTGTGTGGGGCAGCCTGCGCTGAAGCGAGACGCTCTTGACCCAGGGATGCCGAAGCAGGTTGGCACCGACGCGTCCGAGCGACGTCACCAGAAGAGACTGTCCCCGCTGCAAGCCTGAGAGGGAAACGAGATCTGCCGCCGCGGCGTGGCGATTCCCCGTGATCACGACTTCCCGCAGATCAACCAGGCCGAACCATGGCGTGCAAAGAGCAATGGCAGCAGTAATGAGAACCCCCCCTACAGCGATCACCCGAAACGCGCTTCCGCGCCAGAATGCCCCCTCCTTCACCCGTCAATGACCCCATACTGCCCTACTAGAGCGAGATTCGTGCTGACTGTTATACACCTTTTGATAGAGAATGTCAATTTCCTAGCGCATCTCCGCGTTCGCCGCTCCGGCCCTGGGCAGGGCGCTTGCGCGCCTTGTAGCCTGTAGCATTGTATCTGTTTTTATATTACTTGGTACCTTTGGACACGCCCGGACGCGAGGGAGCTCCCGAGGGAGAACAACGGGAATCGAGGCGCGGTCCGCTCGACGAACGAAGGGGCCGACGACGCGCCGGGATGGCCGACCTACACGTTGCTTACGCCTTACAGAACTGCCCTTGCTCGAGGAAGTGGGCGAGCTCCTCCGTGACCGTCCAGATGTCCCCGGCGCCGAAGGAGACGATGAAGTCACCCGGGACAATTCGCGACTTGAGGAACTCGATCACGTCTTCCTTGCTCGCGATCGAGTGGACGCTCGCGGACGTCTCCCGCGCGATCGATCGCACGATCGATCGCGACGAGACGCCGGGCATCGGCGGCTCACATGCGGGATAGATCGACGTAACGATGACCGTGTCGGCCAACGAGAACGCGGCTCCGAACTGCGTGCCGAGCGCACGGGTCCGGCTGTACCTGTGCGGCTGGAAGATCGCGACGATCCGGCGGTCACGCCAACCGGATCGGATGGCACGAAGCGTCGCCTCGATCTCCTCCGGCAGGTGTGCGTAGTCATCGACGACGGTCACGCCGTTCTCCTCGAGGAGTTCGAACCGCCGATGCGGGAGAACGAAAGCGGAAAGCGCACGCGCGGCGGCGTCCAAGTCGATGCCGGTCATCCTCGCCGCGCCGAGGGCGCAGAGCGCGTTCTCGACGTTGTGCTCACCGGGCGCCGGAAGGGAGACGTGCGCCACTTTCTTCCCGGCTTCCAGCAAGTCGAACGTCGTTCGGAATCGCTCGAACCGCAGGTTCATCGCGCGGATGTCCGCGTCGTGCCGGAGCCCGACGGTCAGCACGTTCGGTAGAGTCCTGGCGATCTCCTCCACGTGCGGGTTGTCGATCGCCAGGACCGCGCGGTTCGTCTGCGAGACGTACCGGCGGAACGCGTCGCGGATCTCGTCCAGATCGTGGTAGGTCTGGAAGTGATCGAGCCCGACGTTGGTGAGGACGGCGACGTCCGGCTCCACCGCGAGAAACAGGCCGTCGCTCTCGTCGATTTCCGCCACGAACCACTCACCGGCGTCGAGCCGGGCGTTTCCCCCGAGGCCGGGGCAGTGGGCACCGATCAGGAAGCTCGGCGCGTGGCCGAGCTCTCTGTGGATCGTCGCGAGCATCGCCGTGGTCGTCGTCTTTCCGTGCGTCCCGGTAATCCCGACGGAGCGATGGGCTCGGAGGAGATCCGCGAGGGCGTCGAGCCGCCGGACGATCGGTATCCGCCGTCTCCGTGCCGCCCGCACTTCTACGTTGTCCGCGGGAATCGCCGAAGAGACGATGACGCGATCCAGGTCGCCGGCCACGTGTCGCGCGTCGTGCCCGACGTAGACGGCCGCACCGGCGCGTCGGAGCGACTCGAGCTGAAGGTTCGCCCGGAGATCCGATCCGGAGATCTCGTCCCCCCGTGCAAGAAGAACGGAGGCGAGACCGCTCATGCCGATCCCGCCCATTCCGATGAAATGAACCCGCGAGCCCGTGTCGATCACGCGCCTGCCCCCCCCATCATCGTTTGAATCTCTCCCAGGATCAGCGCCACAGCGTCGCGCCTTCCCAGACGACCGGCGTTCTCCGCCAGCCGAGTCAAGGCCAGCTCGTCACGAATCAGATTCGCGATGAGCCGGACCAGGTTCCGCTCTACGATACCCTCATCGTCGACCACCGCGCAAGCCTCTTCCTCCTGGAGCATTCGCGCGTTCTCGCGTTGATGATCGTCCGCCGCCTCCCTCCACGGGATCAAGACCGACGCCTTTCCGCAGGCCGTGATCTCGGCCAGCGACGTGGCTCCGGCACGACACACGACCAGATCGGCGATGGCGAACGCGGCCCCCATGTGATCGACGTACGACTCGACGACGATGTTGCGGACGGCCGAGGACGTCAGCTCCTGCCGGATCGCATCGGTCGTGCGGTCGTCCCCGGTGACGAGGAGGATCTGTAGCCCGTCGCTCGCCCGGATGACGTCCTTGGAGCGGAGGATCTGCTCGGTGATCTCGGTCGATCCTTTCGAACCGCCGAAGACGAGGATCGTCCGCCGACGCGGGTCGAGCCCGAACCGCCGGTAGAGCCCGTCGGATCGCTGGACGTGAAGGAATTCCTCCCGAATCGGGTTCCCGGTCACCACGAGCCGCCGCGCCCGCGGGAACGACCGCTCGGTTTGGGGGAACGACACCAGGACGAGGTCGACGAAACGGGAGAGCCATCGGTTGGCGAGGCCGGCGACAACGTTCTGCTCGTGGATCACCGTGCGGATGCGGAGAAGCCTGCCGAAGAGCGCCGCGAGGAAGAGCGGGGGGAAGGAGGAATACCCCCCGACGCCGATCACGATCCGCGGCCTGAACCGGACGAGGACCAGGAGGGTCTCCAGGAGGCCGATGACGAGGCGGAGGAACGTCCAGAGATCCCGGATCACGCCCCGACGGGAGAATCCGCGGACGTGAATCGGGTAGAAGCGGACCCACGGATGCGCGGGGAGGACCCGGGCCTCGATCCCCTTGCGGGTGCCGACGTAGGCGACGCGCACGTTCGGATCGCGTTCCCTGAGCCCCTCGAGGATCGCCAACCCGGGATAGAAGTGCCCGCCCGTCCCGCCCCCAGCGACCATCACCCTCATCGGAGCACCTCCCGTCTCGAGATGCCGAGGAGCACACCGATCATCGCCAGGGTGACGATCAACGACGAGCCGCCGTTGCTGAGAAACGGGAGCGTCAGGCCGGTCACCGGAAGGAGTCCGACCACGACGCCTAGGTTGACCAGCGTCTGAAATCCCAACGTGAACCCGATCCCCAGCGCCAACAAGCGACCGAGTCGGTCCGGCGCCCGCTCGGCGATGACGAACGCCCTCCAGACCAGGAACCCGAAGAGTCCGAGCATCGCCAGCATCCCGACGAAGCCGAGTTCCTCGGCGACGACCGAGGCGATGAAGTCGTTGTGCGACTGAGGCAGGTAGAAGAGCTTCGCCCTCGAAGCGCCGAGCCCACGGCCGAACAGGCCGCCAGAGCCTACAGCGACCAAGGACTGGATCGTCTGGTAGCCGGACGTCTTGCTGTGGGCGAACGGATCGAGAAACGAAAGGAGCCTCGTCATCCGGTACGGCGCGAATCGGACCGCGAGGAAGACGAGCGGAACGCACCCGAGAGCGACGCCGGCGAGGTGCCGAAGACGCGCTCCCGCGAAGAAGAGCATCGCCAGCGTGACGGCCCCGAGGACGAGGACCATGCCGAGATCCGGCTGGTTTACCACCACGGCGGCCAGGACGCCGAGGACAATCAAGTACGGAAGGACCCCGTCCAGGAAGGCCCGAACCCTGTCGCCCTTTCTCGCCAGGCTCGACGCCAGGTAGAGGATCAGTGCGAACTTGAGCAGCTCGGTCGGCTGGAACGACGCCGGCCCGAGGGCCAACCATCGCCCATCACCGATCCCGATAGGAAGGATCGTCGCCACCGTCAGGACGAAGGACCCGAGGAGGAGCAGATCATTGATCGCCGCCAATCGACGGTAGTCGACGGCAGCGAGTACGCCGAGGAGCGCCACTCCGACCAGGGCCGCGATCACCTGCCTGAGTAGCATCGATGTGTCGCTGCCGAAATGCCGCAGGGAGAACGGAGCGCTGGCGCTGTACAACGCGATCAACCCCGCCAAGACGAGCAGCGATGTCACGAGAATCGTCCGACGGTCCGCTTGTCCCCCCACTGGTCGCTCCTCGGTGCTGGAGTCAAGTCTCGCCTCGCCAGCGGGTCTATGGTTGCGCCATCTGCCCGAGAGAGAAAGGAACGGCGTCGCCGACAGCGTTGCGCTCGGTCCAACGCAAGGCGGACGGTTGTCCCTCAGGATCGGGATTCCCGTCCTTGGACTCAGACGTGGCCGAAGCCAGCGTGCGCGCGGACCGCGCGCGCGAACGCCTCGCCGCGCTCTTCGAAACTGCGGTACTGATCGAAGCTCGAGCAGGCCGGGGAGAAGAGAAGCGTGTCCCCGGTTCGCGCCGCATCGAGCCCGGCGCGAACCGCGGCCTCAACGTTCGCGACGCGATCGACTCGATGCCCTTCGAGCAGGCCGGAGAGCCGCTCGACCGCCTCCCCGAAGAGGACGATCCGCCGGATTGCCGACGTCTCAATCGCGTCCCTCAGCGCTTCGTACCCGGCCTGCTTCGCTCGGCCGCCGAGGAGGAGGATCACCGGTCCGCCGGTCGCGGCGAGCGCGGCGATCGTCGACGCCGGGTTGGTCGCCTTCGAGTCGTCGATCGCGCGAACGCCATCGATGGACCCCACCTCCTCCATTCGGTGGGGCAGCCGAAGAGCAGCGACGACCCGGTCGAACGGGACCTCCCGTCGATCGACCGCAGGCAGCAGGGCCTCGCACGCGCAGAGTGCCGCGCGGAGGTTCGCACGGTTGTGCGGGGAGAGCCGCTCCGCTCCGCCAGGCAGGACGAGCCGATCGTCGTCGTAGAAAACGCGCCGCCCATCTCCTTGCGGGAAGCGCTCGCGCAAACCGCTCGGCAGGACGGCCACGTCGCCCTGCGTCTGAAGACGAAACAGCCGGCCCTTCGCCGCGGCGTAGGCGTCCATCGTTCCGTGTCGGGCGAGGTGGTCCGGCTCGAGGTTGAGCAGCACGCCGACGCGGGGTCGAAAGGCGACCGACTGCTCGAGCTGGTAGCTGCTCGTCTCGACGACGATCGCGTCGCAGTCCGCGACTTCGTCCGCCACGTGGATGAACGGGCGCCCGATGTTCCCGACGACCGGCGCACGGCGGCCCCAGAAACGCAGGAGATCCCCGATCAGTGCGACGGTCGAGCTCTTCCCGTTCGTTCCGGTGACGGCGACGATCGGCCTTGAAGGACTCACGAGCGCGGCGAAATCGAGCTCCGAGTAGACAGGAATTCCGCTTCGCACCGCGCGGTCGACGAGCGACGAAGTCATCGGAACGCTCGGGCTGAGCACGACTGCTTCGATTCCGGCCAGCACGCGATCGGTGTGCCCGCCTTCCTCGTACGGGATTCCGCGCTCGTCGAGCCATCCGCGCTCCTCGTCGGACAGCGCCCGCTGCTCGCTGAGGAAGGTCTCCACGCCGTGCCGCACGGTGTATTCGCAGACGGCTCTCCCGGTTATTCCGAGGCCGACGATGAGCAGCCGCTCGACCGTGACACCCCCGAGCCGGGGGTTCATCGGGCCGCCAAGCGGTCCTCGAGAACGACGTCCTCCAGGTCCCGATCGAGCCGGAGGCCCTCCGTCGTGGGGGGGCCGCCCGGGGGGGGGGGGGCCCCCCCCCCCCCCCCCCCCCCGCGCCCCCGCCCCC
>CAZFZM010000004.1:0-64574 GCA_964523545.1 uncultured Thermotogae bacterium | reverse complement strand
ACGCGGCCCTCGACACCGCCGCCCCCCCGGCCCCTCGCCCGCCGGAGGCCCGCCGGCGGCGCGCCGCCGCGGGGGGCGCTCGGAACCAACCCGACGACCTCGCTCTCGAGCACGGGCACACCGCGAGACGCGGCTTCGCGCTCGACGCGCTTGTACGCCGCGAGGAGGTTCGTCGTTTCGACGTCGGTGAGATTCATCGATACTTGGACGAGCCCCCGGCTGGCGAGCGGCAGGCCGAGCGCCTTGACCCCCTTCAATCCGCCGTTCGCCTCCCGGATCGCCCATGCAATCTGCCGTCCGATCGTCAGATCGTCGGTTTCCAGGACGACGTTGAACGCCACGAGGAAGCTTCTCGCACCGACGGCGACGGCGCCGGCCGTCGGATGGGGGCGGCTCGGACCGAAGTCCGGGGTCCACTCCGATCGAGCGAGCTTCGCCGCGAGGTTCTCGAACTGGCCCCTGCGAACGTCCGCCAGATTGCGGCGCGCTTCGGACGAAGCGGCCTCCCCGTAGAGGAATACGGGGATCCCGAGATCCTCGCCGATCGCACGTCCGACGCGACGTGCGAGCCGGACGCAATCCTGCATCGTCGCGCCCTGCAGCGGCACAAAGGGGATCACGTCCACCGCGCCCATCCGCGGATGAACACCACGCTGCGCGCGCAGATCGATCCGGTCCGCAGCCTCGCGCGTCAACGCGAGAGCGCCACCGAGCAGCGGGCCCTCTTCCCCGACGAACGTAAGGACGGATCGATGGTGATCCGGATCGATGTGAAGGTCGAGAACGCGGCAGCCGGTCGCCGCGACCGCGTCGACAAACCGATCGAGGGGCGCGCGGTCGCGCCCCTCACTGACGTTGGGGATGCACTCGATCACGTACGCCCCTCGGCGATCAACACGGAAAGCGTCGCCGATGCCGCCAACTCCCCATCGACGGTGGCACGGACGTCGGCCTGCAGCAGCCCTCGCTTCGCCCGTGTGCGCTCCGCCTCGATGCGAAGCTGGTCGCCCGGAACGACCTTCCGCCGGAAGCGGGCCTTCTCCACGCCGACGAGGTATCCTTCGCGCGGCTTCTCCTTGCCCTCCTGCGGGATGAGGAAGGCGGTCGTCTGCGCCATCGTCTCGAGGATCAGCACGCCCGGCATCACCGCCTCGAGCGGCTCGGCGAAGTGCCCCTGGAAGTACGGCTCATTGACGGTCACGTTCTTCACCGCGACGACGCGGCCGTCCTCTTGTTCGAGCACCCGGTCGATCATCAGAAACGGGTATCGATGCGGCAAAGTTCGGCGGACCGCCTCGATGTCGAGCATGATTGTCCCGTCTACAGATACGTCGAGAGTTTCGCCTTGACGAGATCGGTGATGTCGATGACCGCGGCCGGGTTCGAGTACACGTGGACGTTCTGCTTGTTCAGAACGAGGTCGAATCCGCGTTCGAGCGCCACTTCCTTGGCGGCCTCGACGACCTTCACCGTCGCGGCGCTGACGAGAAGCTGATCGAGCTGCGTGTACGCGCTCTCCAGCTGCGTGTACCGGCTGTTGAACTCGGCGGCGCCGATGACACCGATCCTCGCAGTCGAGAGCAGATCCTTCATTCCATCGACGTAGCTCTGCGCTTCTTCCTTGAGCGCCGTCAGTTCTCCGCGGATGTCCGCGAAGCCGTCCGCGGCGATCATCCTGTCGATCATCGTCACCTGGACCGCGTATTGCGCGTCGAGGAACTCGGCCTTCAGTTCCATCATCTGCTGCTCGTAGTCGCTGTCCGAGATCATCCCGTTGGTGTATTCCTGCTGAAGCTGGGCAACCTCCGCGGCCTTGTCGCTCGCCCTCTGCCGCATGTCGGCCACGGCGTCCGTGAAGACCTTGAAGGCATCCTCGGCCTTCACGAACGCGATCCGAAGGGCCCCCTGCTGCCTCAGAGTCGCTACCTCGTTCTGCAGCGCCTTGAACTCCGAGCTGCTCACACCGCCACCCGACGGGAGCGCGAACTGAAGGATCAACGCACCGACGGCCAACAAGAGAGCAAGACCAGCGATATACAGTGTATTCCGGGACATGCCATCCTCCTTGTGAATCTCCGTTCCGCCGATTATAGACGACTTACCGACGATCGTCAGGGACGAGAACTTCTGCCAAACGCCGATGGAGGAAGGCCGACGCCGACGCGTCCCTCACCCGGACGTCACGCAACGAAGAGGCCGGACGACTTCGTCAGGACGGCCGACGTCCCGGACTTCTCCATCGTCCCTACAGGTACGTCGACAGCCTCGCCTTGACGAGATCGGTGATGTCAGTGATCACGGCGGGGTTCGAGTACACGTGGACGTTCTTCTTGCCCAAGACGAGATCGAACCCCCGCTCGAGCGCGATCTCCTTCGCGGCTGCAACGACCTTCACGGCAGCGAGGTTGACGAGGAGCTGGTCGGACTGCGTGTACAAGTTCTCCAGCTGCGTGTAGCTGCTTTCGAAATCCGCGGTGTCGATGGCGCCGAGTTGGACGGTCGAGACGAACTCTTTCGTCGCGTCGACGACCGGCTGAATCTGCTCCTTCAGTTGCGAGAGCTCCCCTCGGAGGTCCGAGAACCCGTCCGCAGCGAGCATCGTGTCGATCACCGCGACATGAACCGCGAACTGGGCCTCGAGGAACTCGGCCTGGAGCTGCATCAGCCGTGTTCGGAAGTCACGTTCCGAGACCGTTCCCTCGCGCTGTTCCTGTTGCAGTCCCGCGACCTCCGCCAGCTTCGCGGTGGCACGTCGCCTCAGGTCACTGACTGCGTCCGTGAAGACCGTGAACGCTTCCTCCGCGTCGAGGAGGGCGATCTTCAGCGCGACTCCCTGCCGCAGCGTCGCCACTTCGTTCTCAAGAGCCCTGAACTCCGAACCGCTCATGCCGCCGCCCGCCGGTAGTGCGAACTGAAGGATCAACGCACCGGCGGCCAGCAACAAGGCGAAACCAGCGATGAACAGCGTATTCCGGGACATCCTACCCTCCTTGTGGGTACCCGTTCCTGTCGGGTCGCGACCGTTCTCCATCGATTGTCGGCGCTCAGAACATCTGCCCGAAGCCGATCTCGAATCGCGGGACCCAACACCATTCGGAACTGAGTGACCACGCGATGTCTAGCCGCACGTAGATCCCGGCAGCGTTCACGGTGAACTCGATGCCGGTCGTTGCGAGAATCGCGTCCAGACGGACCATATCGAGGTCGATTCCCGCGTCGAGGAACGTCGCCATGTAGAGGCCGTCCTCGGCGAGCTCGACTCGATACTCGGCGTTCGTCAGGAAGATGCGTGGCACGGACACCGCGTCCGTCCCCCGCACCGACGTCGACCCGCCGAGCTCGTAGTACTGGCTGGTCGGAAGTCGATCGTCCCCCCACCCGGCCATCAACCGGACGCCGACCGTCTGCCTCATGTCGCCGAACAACGCCAAGCCGGACGGGCTAAACTGGACCCAGTTGAGCCCCAGATTGAAGTACTCCCGGCCGGCGGAGAATCCACCCGCCTTCTCCAGACTGACCGAGCGCCGGGTCCCGCCGGTGGGGAAGTAGGCGTCGTTGACGTCGTCGTACGTCAGGGCCATCGTCACCGAGTCCGTCGGGATCCAGAGCGTCTCCCCGACGGCGCGCTCTTCCTCATGCTTGTAGGACAACCCCAGGTTGACGTAGTCGGCGATGGGATAGGCAACCGTGCTTCCCACGCCGTAGGTGACGACGGTCGACGTCTCGTCGGATACCGTGATCTCCTCCGTCTCCCTGTATAGGTCGAGACCGACGTAGTCGAACCCAGGGAAGAACGCCACCGACGTGTACGCGAGATCCCACGTCGTGGTCTGCGGCTCCCCCTCATCCAGAAGCCCGCGGCTGTAGCTCAGCGAGACGTCCTGCCCGGTCCCGAACAGGTTCTTCTGGTTGAGCTTCAACTCGCCGACCAATCCGCCGGTGCTCGGATCGAGCGCCATCGACCCTTCGAATCCGCCCAGGCTCGACCTCTCCTTCACCGTCACGGTGACCCGGACGCCGTCGTCGATCCACTCGGGTGCGAGGTCGACCGAACCGAAGTAGCCGAGCCCCGTCAGGTTCTGATACGAGACGAGGTAGTCGGAACGGTTGAGAATCCGGCCCACCTCGATATCGAGCTTCCGGAGAATCACGTAGTCCTTCGTGTGCTCGGTCCCTTCGAGCGCAATCTCGCTGACGCGGCCCTCTTTGACGCGGATGTGAAGCCCTCCGTCGTCGATCCCTTCAACTGCGAAGCGAACCATCATGTAGCCCGCATCGGAGTACAAGTCGTAGACCCCTTCCAGAATCTGCAGAAGACCGTAGTTGTCGATCGGCTCTTCCGGGATCTCGCCCAACTCGGCATACACGACGTCCTCCGCGTAGCACGTGATCCCATCGAGGACGATTCCCTCAACGAGGACCGGCTCCTGAATCAGATCTCGCTCTTCAAAGTTCCACTGCAGGATCACACTGTCCGATTCCGGGCCCTGCTGTGGGACCACCTCCACGTTCGTGAAGTAGACGGACTCCCCCAAGCGCGACAGAATCTGTTGTACATCGATCCTGCGGAGCGGTTCGCCGAGCGGAAGGTCGATCATCTCCTCCGCCACCTCCGTTGGGACCGACTCGAGGCCAACGATTGTGTTCGCAACGACGCGCCCCTCGATGATCTCGATCCGAAGCGTTTCTCCGATCTCCACGTCGCCGATCGCGATCAGAACGTAGCCTTGATCGTTGTACCGGGTGATGACGTTGCTCAGGGCCGTCTCAAGGCCGACGCGATTCAACACCTCCCGCTTCTTGACGTCCTCCTGGTAGAGGATCCGCCTGATCCTCGACGTCGAGACGATCGGGAGGTTGAACAACCTGACGCCGAACACGGAGTACCACTGCCGGTAGTCGTTCCCGGTGATGACGATCTCGCGAATCACGGGATTCTCCACGACGTGGAGGGTGATCTCGCCGTTCTCTCCCACTTCGGGAGCGACCTCACTGAACCACCCCAGGTCGAAGACCGCTTGCGACGCGGCCCTCAAGTCGGACTCGTAGACCTCGTCTCCAGTCTGGAAGCCGATGACTTCCAGAATCTCCTTGTCCTTGATCTTGACCGTTCCCTCAATCTCGACGGCGGACACCGTCACCGGATACTCCACGGCCCATCCTGCGACTGAGAGCCCGACCAACAAGACGAAGGCCACGCCGAGTACGTGTCTGTTCATTCCCCGCGCCTCCTCAATGGTTATCACAGTAGGGGATCTTACCGCATCGCGTCTGCACCAGCGACCCCAAACTCTAGCCGCCCGATGTGTACATTTCATGAGTCGGAGACGGTGGCAGCGTGTTGTCCGAGCTACTCCCCGATCGACTCGCCGGCCGGCCGATATTGAACGGCCTCGGCGACGTGCTCGGCGGACAGCTTCTCCGCTCCCTCCAAGTCGGCGATCGTTCGGGCTACGCGGACGATTCGCACGTGCGCCCTCGCGCTCAACCCGAACCGCGTCACCGCCCGCTTCAGCAGGCTTCTCGCACCGCTCTCCAATTCGCAGTACGCGTCGAGCAACTCACCGTCGAGTTGCGCGTTGGAGAAGTATCCGGGCTCACCAAGAAGCCGCTCCCACTGGCTCGCTCGCGCCTCGGTGACCCTCCCCCTCACTCGCATCGACTCCTCCCCGCCTCTCGCCGCGAGAAGCTCGTCGGGGGAGAGTCGCGGCACCTCGACGAACAGGTCGATCCGATCGAGGAACGGCCCCGACAGCCTCCGGCGGTATCGGTGGATGTCGTGTAGCGTGCACCGACAAGGATGCATCGAGTCACCGAGGTACCCACACGGACACGGGTTCATCGCGGCGACCAGGGTAAACGAGGCCGGATAACGGACCGAAACGCCGGCCCGCGAGAGGAGGATCGTTCGATCCTCGAGCGGTTGACGGAGCGTCTCGAGTACCCTTCGGTCGAATTCGGGCAGTTCATCGAGGAAGAGAACACCGTGGTGCGCGAGGCTGATCTCGCCCGGTCCCGGCACGCCGTGTCCGCCTCCGACCATCCCCGCGTACGAAATCGTCTGATGCGGAGCGCGGAAAGGGCGGCGGCGGACGAGGGAAGCGCTCTCCTCGAGGAGGCCGGCCGAGCTGTAGATCTTCGTCACTTCGAGCGCCTCCTCGAGGGTCAACGGAGGGAGGAGGTCGGGAAGGCAGCGAGCGAGAAGACTCTTCCCCGCGCCGGGCGGCCCGACCATCAGCAGGTTGTGCCCCCCGGCAGCCGTCACTTCCAGGGCCCGTTTCGCCTGCGCCTGGCCGTGCACCTCCGCAAGGTCGCGGTCGATCGAGGGCGGTTCGGATCGCAACAGCTCCTCTCGATCGATACGCACCGGTTCGATCTCCGATTCACCGTTCAGAAAGGCTACAAGGTCGCGCAGCGTCGTCACCGGATACACCGGGGAATCGGTCGCCAGAGCCGCCTCGACGGCGTTCTCCCGCGGCACGACCACCCCGTCGACGCATCCGGCAGCCGCGATGGCGATCGGGAGAACGCCGCGCACGCCGCGGATCTCACCGTTCAGCGCCAGCTCACCGACCAAGAGGTGCCTTGCCTTCGGCGCCGCGACCTGAGACGAAGCGATCAGGATCGCCACGGCGATCGGCACATCGAAGCCGACTCCTTCCTTCTTCAGATCCGCCGGGGCGAGGTTCGCCGTGATCCGTCCCGCCGGGAACGTCAACCCGGAGTTCTTGATCGCGCTCCGGATCCGTTCCCGGCTCTCGGAGACCTCCTTCTCCGGCAGACCGACCACGTGGAAGAGGGGAAGCCCTCCGCTGACGTCGCATTGAACCTCGATCAGCTTGGCGTCGATTCCGAGAACCGCACCGCTCAGGAGTCGAGCGAACACGTCTCGTCCACCTGGAAGGCGTCGCGATGGAGGCGCGGCTCTCCTCCGAGGATCGCCACGACGTCAAATCGCACGGGAAGCCTACACTCCGTACTGCCCAAGAAGTCGCGCGCGGCGGCGATCAGGCGGCGCTGCTTCGCCGGATGGACCGCCGCTTCCGGCCCTCCGAATCCCGTCCGCGAACGGGATTTCACCTCGATGAAGACGAGCGTCGAGCCGTCGCGCGCGACGATGTCGATCTCCCCCCTGACCGTCCGCCAGTTCCGGGCCACGATCTCGTACCCACGGTCACGGAGGAACCGGCACGCGCTCTCCTCCGCGGTTTTTCCTGCAGTCCTCTCGTCTTTGCTCTCCACGTCTCATATATTAGCTTCCACGCTGGGCGATCGCCAACGATCGAGGCTTTCCCAATGGCGATGCGGATTTGCGGAGGGTATAATCTCGCGCAACTACGCAGGGAATGAAGGCGGAATGGGTACGGTTCTGAAGGACGTTCAGCCAATCGGGGGGAGTTCCCCCGTCGATATACGATTCGAGGAAGCGCGCTTCACGACGATCTCCGAAACGGAGATCGCGCCGCGTCCCGGAGACGACGTCATCGATGGGGGTGGGAAGCTCGTCGCGTCCGGATTCGTCAACGCGCACACCCACCTGGCGATGGTTCTCTTCCGAGGCCTCGCCGACGACGTCCCGCTGGAGATCTGGCTCGAGGAGCACGTCTGGCCGATCGAGGCGAAGCTGCAGCCAGAAGACGTCTACTGGTGCACGCTGCTCGCGGTGGCGGAGGGGATTCGCGGCGGCACGATCGCCTTCGCCGACATGTACTTCCACACCGACGAGGTCGGACGGGCTCTCGCGGAGAGCGGCGCGCGGGCGCTCGTCTCCTACGGGATCATCGCGTCGTCGATGGAGGCCAAAGGCCGCGCCGAGATCGACGCGGCGTCCCGAGTCATCGAACATTGGAACGGCTCGTCCGACGGGAGGATCCGGGCCGCGATCAGCCCGCACACGATCTACACGTGCGGGGAGGACGTGTGGCGCGCGGCGATCGGGGTGGCCGCGGACCGCGGCGTCCCGATCCACACGCACCTCGCCGAGACACGCCACGAGGTCGATGCGTGGCTGGAGAAGAGCGGCGAGGGCACCATCCCGTACTTGGAGAGGATCGGCGCCTTCTCCGTCCCGATGCTCGCCGCCCACTGCGTGCACGTCGACGAAGCGGACATCGCGGCTTTGGCCGCACACGACGTCACGGTCGCCCACTGCCCGAAGAGCAACGCCAAGCTGGGCAGCGGGATCGCCCCGGTGAACGGGATGCGGGAGGCGGGAATCCGCGTTGCGATCGGCACGGACGGCGCCGCCTCGAACAACCGGCTCGACATGATCGAGGAGGCTCGCGCGGCGTGGATGCTTCAGCGCGCGTTCCATGAGGATCCGATGCGCCCGAGCGCCAAGCACATTCTCGACATGGCGATGAGCGCCGGGCGTCAAATCGTCGGGCTTGAGCCCGAGGGCTTGGTGGAGGGTGGTCGAGCGGACTTGATCCTCATCGACCGCGATCCGCTTCACGCGATCCCGCATCACGATCCGCTGGCGACGCTCGTCTTCGCGTCGAACGCGCTTGACGTCACCGACGTGCTCGTCAACGGACGGTGGCTGATGAGAAACCGAGAGCTGCGCACGATCGACGAAGAGCGGGTAAGATCTGAGGTGGAGGGCCTGCGACGTAAGTACTGTCATTGAACCGACCCCGTCTGGGAGGGTGGAGCATCCCCCCTCTCTCGGACGCGGGCGAAAAGGAGAAAGCATGGGACTGACGACAGAGAGGAAAGCGGAGATCATCCGAGAGTACGGCAAGGGAAATGACGACACGGGATCTGCCCCGGTGCAGATCGCACTGTTGAGCGAACGAATTCAGGAACTGACCGAGCACCTGGGAGAGCACAAGAAGGATTTCAGCTCCCAGCGTGGGCTGAGGAAGATGGTCGGCCAGCGCCGACGATTGCTGAAGTATGTCAAACGCCACGACTTGGCAACGTACCGCGAGTTGATCGAGAAACTGCAGATCAGAGGAGTCTAGAGAGTCCATGTATATTCGAGAAAGCATCCAGTTCAACGGAAAGGAACTCGCGTTGGAGACCGGGCAGATCGCCCGGCAAGCCGGTGGGGCCGTTCTGGCGACCCACGGCGACACACACGTCCTCGTGACGGTCGTCACCGAGGAACCGCGGGAGGACATCGGCTACTTCCCGCTGCGCGTCGATTACGAAGAGCGTTTCTACGCGAGCGGCAAGATCCCCGGAGGGTTCTTCAAGAGAGAGGGACGTCCGAGCGACGTCGCGGTATTGAGCGGGCGAATGATCGATCGACCGATCCGCCCCCTGTTCCCGAAGGGGTACATGGACGAGGTCCAAATCATCGCCACGATCCTCTCGGCCGAGCCGGACTGCTCGCCGAGCGTCCTGGCGATCCTCGGCGCCTCGGCGGCGCTGACGATCTCCGACGCCCCGTTCCAGGGGCCGATCGCCGGGGTCAAGGTCGGCCGCGTTGACGGCCGGTTCATCCTCGACCCGAACGCGGAGACGATCGAGGAGACCGGCGTCGAGATCACCGTCGCCGGAACCCGCGAGACCGTCACGATGGTCGAAGGGATGATGAACGAGCTAAAGGAATCCGAGGTCGTCGAGGCGATCGACTACGCGCACAACGCGATCCGCGAGCTGATCGCCCTCCAGGAGCGATTCGTCGCCCAGGTCGGCCCGGTCAAGCCGGAGTTCGTCGCCGAGGAGCCGAAGGGAACGCCCGGCCTGGTCGATCGGGTTCGCCAGATCGTCTGGTCCGAATTCTCGGCGATCCACTCGGCCAAGACGAAGAAGGAGCGGGGCGACTTCGTCAAGAGCCTACAGGAGCGTGCCGTCGAAGCGATCGTCGGTCCGGCTCTCGAGGAAGAGGAGGCCGCCGCGTTGACCGAGGAGATCGCCGTCGCGGTCGAGGAGATCCTCGAGGAGTACATGCGGCAGGAGATCCTCGAGCGCGGGGTGCGGCTCGACGGCCGAAGGCCGGAGGAGATCCGGCCGATCAACTGTCGCGTCGGCGTCCTTCCGCGAACCCACGGATCCTCTCTGTTCACCAGGGGAGAGACCCAGAGCCTCGGGATCATCACGCTCGGCGCCGCGCGCGGTGACGAGCAGATCATCGACCAGATGATGTTCGACGGGCGGAAGCGGTTCATGCTCCACTACAACTTCCCGCCGTTCTCCGTCGGCGAAGTCCGGCGGATCGGCTCGCCGAGCCGTCGCTCGATCGGCCACGGATACCTGGCGGAGAACTCGCTGAAGAGCGTCCTTCCGAGCGAGGAAGAGTTCCCATACGTCATCCGCGTCGTCTCCGAGATCCTCGAGTCGAACGGATCCTCGTCGATGGCGACGGTCTGCAGCGCGTCGCTGGCGATGATGGACGCCGGCGTACCGCTCAAGAAGCCGGCCGCGGGGATCGCGATGGGCATGATCGAGGACGCCGAGGCCGAGCGCCGCGTCATCCTGACCGACATCCAGGGCGCCGAGGACCACCACGGCGACATGGACTTCAAGGTCGTCGGAACGCGGGACGGCGTCACCGGCTTCCAGCTCGACGTCAAGGTCGGCGGGATCGACAGCAACACGATGCGCGAAGCGCTCGAACAGGCGCGGCGCGCGAGGCTGGCGATTCTCGACGAGATGGAGCGGGCGATCCCCCGTCCGCGGGAGGAGCTCTCACCCTTCGCGCCGAAGCTGGTCACGATCACGATTCCGACCGACAAGATCGGCCTCGTCATCGGGCCCGGCGGGAAGATGATCCGGCAGATCATCGAGGAAACCGGGGCGGAGATCGACATCGAAGACGACGGAAGCGTCAAGATCGCCGCCGTCGACCCCGCTGCCGTCGCCGCGGCGCAGAAGTGGATCGAGGACCTCACCGAGGAGATGGAGGTCGGCGACGTCTTCACGACCAAGGTGACACGGATCGCCGACTTCGGCGCGTTCGTCGAGCTGAAAGGCGGGGGCGAGGGGCTCGTCCACGTCTCGAACCTCGCCGACGGCTTCGTCGACAACGTCACCGACTACGTGAAAGTAGGCGACGAGGTCACGATCGAGGTGATCGGTACCGACAAGATGGGGCGACCGGATCTGAAGCGGATCGCCCCCGAGGGCGAAGCCGCTCCCCGTGGCGACCGCGACCGGAAACCGCGCAGGGACCGGGGCAGACGAGGCGGTGCGCCGGAGCGAGAGGCGCAACCCGAGCCGACGCCTCCCTCGAAGCCGGTTCACGAAGGCGACATCATCGAAGGTGTCGTCACCAACACCACCGACTACGGCGCGTTCGTCGAGCTGACACCCGAGGTGACCGGCCTGATCCACATCTCGGCCCTGTCCGACGAGTACGTCCGCCGCGTCACGGACGTCGTCAAAAGCGGGGACCGGGTCACGGTCGAAGTGATGAACATCGACGACCGCGGGCGGTACAAGCTCCGCCGCATCGTCCCCGGGGAGGAGCACCGCGAAGCCGAGGAGACTCCGGAGGCCCCCGAGGTCGAGGAAGAGCCCGAAGCGGAGCCCGAGGCGGAAGTCGAGACCGAGCGAGAGGGTCAAGCCGAGAAGCCGGAGCGTGAGGTCGAGGAGGAAGCTCCACCGGAATTCGAGGATCGTTGGTAGCACGCGAGCTCTACGAGGGAGCCCACGAAGCCAAGTTGGGGAACGGACTGCGGATCCTCATCGAAGAGGTTCCGCAGTCTCGTTCCGTCTCCGTCGGGCTCTGGGTTCGGGCCGGGAGTCGCGACGACCCACCCGATGCTCCCGGAATCGCTCACTTCATCGAACATCTCGCCTTCAAAGGAACGGCCCGGCGCGACGCCGACCGGATCTCCCGCGAGATCGACGCCGTCGGAGGGCACCTGAACGCCGCGACCGGGAAGGAATCGACGTTCTACTACGCGGACGTGCCGGCCGAGGGACTTCCGACCGCCGTCGATGTCCTCGCCGACCTCGTGTTCGCACCGAGGTTCGAGGCCGATCAGATCGAACTCGAACGGAACGTCGTCCTCGAAGAGATCCGCGGCCACTTGGACGACCCGGAGCAGTCGGCGTACGACCTGTTCGCGGCCGGCCTGTGGAACGACGGCCACCCGCTTTCTCACTCGGTCCTCGGTACGCAGGAGGCAATCGCCGCTACGACGAGATCGCGGGTCGCATCGCACCACGCGCGCTACTACCGCCCCGAGAACGCGATCCTCGTCGCCTGCGGCGCCGTGCAGCCAAGCCCCCTCGTGGAGCAGGCAAGCGAACTGTTCGGCGCCGCCGAGAACGGCGCGGAGATCCCGGAGCCGCGGTTCGCCCCAATCCTCCATCCGGAGCGGTTCCATCACGAACGCCCGACCGGACAGACGCACGTCTACTTCGGCCTCGCGGGGCCGGATTCTTCCGACGACGACCGGTTCCCGCTCGAGGTCGTCAACTCGGTCCTCGGGGACGGGCCGAGCTCACGGCTCTTCCGATCGGTCCGCGAGGACCGCGGCCTCGCCTACGCCGTGGCGAGCAACCTCACCTGCTATTCCGATTGTGGTCTCTGGCTGACGTACGCCGGCGTCGCGCCGCAGGCGGTCCCGCCGGTCATCGACCTCGTCTCGGCCGAGTTCGAGCGACTGAGGACCGCGCCGATTCCCGAGGACGAGCTCGAACTGGCGAAGGCGAAGCTCCGCGGTCACTTGATCCTCGGCCTGGAGACGAACGGCAACCGCGCCGTCCGGCTGGCCACCGCCGCGATGCACCGCCGCGAGATCCTCTCACCGGACCAGCTACTCGCTCGACTCGATCGGGTCGACCAAGAGGAGGCTCAGCAGGTCGTCGTGCGGTACCTCCGCCCGGACGCGATGAATCTGACGACCGTCGGGCCGGCCGCCTGACGCGTTGTCGTTTCGAGAACCCGCCGCTACCATAGGGTCGTCATGGCCATCGCCGTCTATCCCGGAAGCTTCGACCCGATCACGCACGGGCACATCGACATCGTCCGCCGTGCGCGGAAGCTGTTCGACACCCTGTACGTCGCCGTCGTCGCCAACCCGCACAAGCGACCGTACTTCACGCTCGAGGAGCGGGTCGAGATCACCCGGGCCGCCCTCGCAGAGGAAGGTGTCAACGGAATCGAGGTGATCAGCTTTGACGGCCTGCTCGTCGATTGCGCTCGCGAACGGGGCGCCGACGCGATCGTCCGAGGCCTTCGCGCCAATTCCGACTTCGAGTACGAGTTCCAGATGGCGCTGACGAACCGCGACATGGCGCCGGAGTTCGAGTCGGTCTTCTTCATGACCGCGAAACGGTACAGCTTCCTGTCGTCGTCGATCGTCAAGGAGATCTGCCTATACGGCGGCGACGTGTCGACGTTCGTGCCCACATCGGTCGAGACCGCCCTCCGCGAGAAGCTGGGGGGCGAGGGCCTGACTTCAGACGCCTAGGTTCTGCCGCGCCGGAGGACCACGCGTTCTACCCTGGCTTCGAGATCTCCTCTTCGACCTCCTCGGCTCCCTCGGTGTAGAACGTCTCCTCGTCGGGAGCCAGCTCACGGAGGAGCCGAAGGAACTCGCCGGCGTGCACGCGCTCCTCGTCGGCGATGTCCTTGAGGACTTCGATCGCGAGCTCGTTGTCCGTCGATTCGGCCAGCTGCATGTACAGTTGAATCGCTTCGTACTCCGCGGCGATCATGAACCGGATCGCGCGGATGAGCTCCTCGTGCGTCACCTTCCGATCGCTCGCCAATCCCGAGAACGGGGATCCAAATTCCGGCATGAACGGCCTCCTTTCTACACGTCTTCAGCCTCTCATCGGTACACACCCAGTGTGATCATTCGCGCGGCAGCGTCAAGCCGCAGCGCCCTTGCCCGACTCGTACTCCTCGGCCGTCAGTCGATACGACGGATGGTGCAGCCCGGTCGGTGCGTAGAGCTCGTCGTGCGTGTACGCGAAGCCGAGCTTCTCAAGCAGGGCACGGGACGCGGTGTTGTTCGGGTTGTGCCCCGCGAACAGCGCCCTCACTTCGAGGACGTCGAAGGCGTACGCGATCACCGCCCGCGTCGCCTCCGTGGCGTAGCCGTGTCCCCACCGATCCGAGCGGACGTGAACGCCGATCTCCAGGGTCCCCTCTTCTTCATCGTACGGGCGCAGTCCGCAGCAACCGACGTGATCGCCGGTCTCCAGCAGGAAGACCGGCCAGTACTGGACGCCGTGCTCCCGCTCGATCGCGATCTCCCAGAGGAGACGCTCTCGCACTTGCTGCTCGGAGAGCGGACCGCGGCGATCGATCAGGCGCGTGACTTCCGGGTCGCCCCAGAGACCGAGCGCCAGGTCGAAATCGTCCTCGGTCCAGGATCGAAACCCCAGCCGCTTCGACCTCAGGAAGTACTCGCTCGATGCACTCATCCTGTGCGTTCTGCGTGCCGCGATCCCTCGGCTCTCTCCCAGTGCTGCAACTCGATCAGGTTCCCCTCCGGATCGGCGACGTACCGGAAGGCGATCACGCCGACGCCGGGCAGCTTGCGCGTCGTCAGCTCACCGACCGCGGAGCCGCCGTGCTCGAAGACCGCTCGTGCTACGGCCTCGACGTCGTCGACCGCGAAGGCGACGTGCGCGAAGCCGGGGAGATTCGGAGCGCTGGGCGGCCGCTCCGGCGTGGCGTCGTACTGGAAGATCTCGAGCGTCGGCCCGTCGATCCCGCAGCCGGGAAGTCGGAGATGGATTCCGGTGATGCGTGCTCCTTCGAGGCCGATCGCCCGGTCGAGCCACGCGCCGGACAGATCCCGCTCCGGCGGAACCGGCGCGCAGCCGAAGACGTCCCGGTAGAACGCCGCGAGCCGCCGCCAATCCTTCGCGATCAGGTTGGTGTGCGCGTATCGTGTGGGCATGGTGAACTCCTCCACGCCCCGCCATGCCGCGGGACGGGTGACCTCATTCCGGCAGAGCCGTCCTCGTGATTTTAACCACGATGCCGGAAGCCGTTGGGTCGGGGCAACGGACGAACTCCGTCGTCACGCCGTCCGGATCAACTTCCTTCTCGTACGGGGTGCCTCGATACCGCCAGCCGAGGGTGGCACCGTGTTCGAGTGCACGGAGGAACCCCGTCAGGCTGTCCACCAGCCAAGGGCACATCTTCCCGAGGTCCTCAGGATACCGGAACGTGTCGCCGACCTTCTTCGCCGGCCGCTCCTCGTCACCGAGCATCCAAGCACAGAGGCCCTCCTTCGCCAGATCGGGGTACGGCGGCCCCGTGATCGTCGCGCCCTTGCCTTCGAAGATCTCGAACTCGATCTCGTAGTCACGCATGGTGATCTCCTTCTCAGTTGCGGGATTGGAGCACCAGTATGCCGCGATGATGAAACGTCGTCGAGCTGTGGCCGCCGACTACGCGAACAGTCAGTCGGAGATCTCGGCGTTCGGACCAACGCTCACAGACGAACTAGAGGCTAGTCGTTGCCCTTCCGCTGCGCGATCAGCTCTTGCAGTACTTCGAGTCCCCTTTCGAGGATCTCGTCGCGGCCTTCGCGGATCCCTTGGATCGTCGGATGGACCTCCACGTCCGGAAGGATCCCGATTCCTTGGATCGGACTCCCGTCGCCATGGAGAACCTTCATTCCCGTGAATCCAGCATACGCTGGACCAGGGATCTCTACGAATGTGATGTCGCCCGTCGTGCCCGCCGTGGGTTCGCCGACGATCGTAACGCACGCCGTGCTCTCCAGACAGATCAGAAGCCACTCCGCAGCGCTGCCCGCAGAGGCATTGGTGAGGATGACAACCTCACCCTCGTAGGCGTCAATGGAACCGGGCTCTAGTCGCTGGGCCTCCATCTTCCAGCCCCGTTTCCGCGGATCCGGCGAATACACCACCGGGACGTGAGCCCACCCGGATATCGAAGTCTCATCGTCCGTGAGGTAATCAAGTACCATCCCGATCCCGACAGACGACGGATACCCGCGAAGATCCAGGACCAGCCCTTCGCAGGAGCTGAATTCGCCGATTGCTTGCTCGAATCCTTCCTTATCGATTCGTGCCAAATCGATGAATCCGACACCTCCCTCAAGCCGACAGGATACGGGTGATGGATCACTGGATAGAGTCAAATGGGTCCGAGAGAGGGTCACGGTTCGACTGTCCTCATTCGGTGAACTCGCGACTTCGAGACGCACGTCGGTCGATCTCTGGCCAGTCAACAGTCTGGCGAAGGCAAGGTATCGTCGATGCTGATCCGTTGCACTAGGTATCCGGACGAGGCCCTCCGCGATGAGCTCCATGACGGGACGCCCGTCGACTCTGACGATGATCATTCCTACCTCAAGGTTCGCGAGATCGGGGCTGCCGAGAGACTGACCTCGGTCGATGCGCGTAATCACGGCCTGCCCCTCGATCTCCCGAATCTCGATCGGCGGCCGGTACTGTACCGGAAGTTGTGCGTCAAGAAGTGCATGGCCATCGTTGATTCGCGCCAGCATGTGCTGCAGCTCGTAGTAGTACGCGCGATCATCGCCCGCAACGTTGACACGAGGAATGAATTTCCCGAGGGCATCGTCCCAGTTCCCGTCGATCATCTCCGGAAACGGATAGAAGTACCGGATCGCGCTCCACAGCTTGAACAGACCGAGGAGCCGTTCTTCATGGTCCAAGGTGGTTCCCAGAGACCAAGGGAGTTCAACCAGCGACTCACCGATCAGTGGTGCAGACGTTAGGGAAAGAACGCCTCTCTTCTCCCAGTCGTCCAAGATCGCGACGGCCGTCTCCAGCGCTACGTCCCGCCCGCTTCGCAGATCCTCGACCGACGGTGACACCTCCACCACCGGAAGTCGAACCGCTCCTTCGCTGTCCCAGGGAACAGACAGACGCAACCGAAAGCCCAGGCCGCCAGGAAGAGGGCCCGTATAGCTCTGTCGCATCGGCTCAATGCCTGTCTCCCCGACGACCACCGCCTGCCCGGCCCGCTGAAGTGGCGCGAGGTATTCGACCACCGAGGAGTAGCTGCCACCATCAATGAGGACCACCAACGGAGAAGAATCTCCCGAAAGCGAAGCATACCAGAGTGGTACCCCCTGCCGTACCGTCCAATCCTCTCCGTAGGAATAGGAGAGCCACTCATACATCGGGTTCCGCAGACCTTCGTGCGTACGGTGTCCGTACCCTGCTGACACTGTTCGTGAATCGTCGGCGAATACCGCAACAATCAGTGGTAGAGGTACGTCGGCGCAGTAGGACGTGCCGAATTCCATGGTGCCCGCGCGGAGGTCGAGGATGACTCCGCAATCCGATTCGGATGCCGATTCGTAGAATCGTTGTGCCAATCCGTACAGTTCGCTGAGCGCGAGACGGGTATCAACTCGGTAGAGAAGTGACGGCAACGCAATGTGTATGAACCGCCCGTCGGCAACGCGCTCAGCATCTAGGGTTGGTACTGGGATGGTCCAATCGAGGCTCGTCCGAGCAAGGCCGACGCTGAACTCGTCGCCTGAAGCCGTCCTCAAAACGACCGTCGCTTCGCTGCCCTGTCGCCCCGAAAGGAGCCGCTCGAAAACCCATGAACGCTTCAACGCCTCCGTTCGCCCTGACGCAACCGGTAGCCACTTCGAGAGATAGTCCTCGACGAGTACTCCATCGACAGAAAGGACCTCCATCCCGACAGCAAGCAGCTCCGTGTTGGGCGCGGAGGTGTCAATGGCGGAGATTACCACTTGTCCATCAATCCGACTAAGCCGGATAGGCAGTCCCGTGGCAACGAGTTCGCCGCTCTCATCGACTTCGCCTGGGAACAAGACAGTGGTACCGCCGTCGCCCAGCTTCGCGATCATCCCTTGAAGCGCCAACGCGTACTCCTCGACCGTTCCCGCCGCCTCGACGGCGGGGATCGCGTAGAGAAGCTCCATCTCCCAAGCCTTTTGCTTCTGCGGATCCCGCAACGCTGGATGAAAGTAGTAGACCATCCCCCACACCTCGGCGAGGCCTTGCAGTCGAGCGCATCTTTCAGGAGCCTCCTCCTGCCAGAGGAGATTGCCTGAGAGTTCCATGTCAAGGCCAACAATCAGACACACGACTACGACAACGGCTACTCGAAGCGCCACGCGCGAGGCCCATCGCTGCAACACAGTCTGTGATTCCACGTTGCTTCCTTCCTCAAGCGTCCAAAGACGGCCTCAAACCCAAGTCGCCACGCCGAGTTCGTGGTTCCACTTGCTGGCCTCCCGTCATCTTACACCCAAGAGGTCTTCGAAGAGCGTGTACTCCAACTCGAAAACGCCGAGACGAAACTCGTCCGGCTCTGCCATTGTTCCCAGCATCGTCTCATCCGAGAAGACAACCGAATCGACCAGGACTGCAACCAGCCCATCTCCGTGCCACGCAACGGCAATCTTGGCGGAACCTTCTGTAGAGCTTGCTACGAGAGTGCCTCCGTAGATGTACAGATCGGCATATGCGCTCATCGGTTCTGGGCGGGGTATTTCCCCGTCCGCGGAATGGGATTCAGTAGCTGTCTCTGAAGCGGTAACCCCCTCCCCCGGCATGGCTTCAGGAGCCACCTCGACCTCCGGGAAACCACCATCTTCTGCTGAAAGCGTGAGCTTACTAGACCAGATCCTGCACTGAATCCCCATGCCAAACAGAGCCGCGATCTCGTTCGCAGTGGAGGACGTATTCAAGAGGCTATCCATCAACAGAAGCCTCCCGCCTTCTTCGACATACTCCACCAACGCTTGCCTCTCTCGGTCTGTGAAGGAGACGTTAGGGTTGACAATGACCACGACTTCCGAGTCAGGCAGGGCGTCTTCCAAGCTTTGAGCCTGGAACGGGTGAAGCTCCAGTCGTTGAGTCCATACGAAGAACGTGTTGTAGGTTCGGTAGCGTTTCACGGCTAGGTTAGGAGCCGAGCTGACGATCGCGGACGAATGCTCCTCGTCGAACGCAATCCGGGCTAGATCGGTATGCGGTATGGGTAGGGGGTAAGCGCGGTCACGGACCAGGGCAAAAGCGCCGGCAGCCGCGACAAACCCAAGAAGCCCAAATGCAACGAGAAGCACCAGAGAGGCTCGGGGGCGGGATTGACGATACAGGATGACGAGAAAGAGACCGAATGCAGCGCCGAGAATTCCGAACGCAAGGTTAAGAAACGCAAGCCGATTCTCACGATTCAGATACTCCACAGTCCCCAAGATGAGCTCGGGGTTCCCGTCCATGAATACCGAGAAGCTCGAAAAACACGTGCTATCAGTGAACGCTACAACTCGGCCTTGCCCGTGCTTGACGGCTGCTGCCTGGATGAAGGCGCCGAAGTCCGAATCCCCTAGCTCATACGTAATCTGCCGAAAGAAGTCCTTGTCGCTGTAGTCCCCCGGTTTTGATCCCAGTCCATGCCCAAGAATGACCTCTTCCGCGCGCCATGGTACGTCCAGACTGCAGGAGGTGAGGAACTTGAACTCCTCCACATCCTTGACAGCAGGATGGGCCAGCAGATGAGGCGGTCGGTACACCGACAGTCCCCTTGTCAGAAGCTCGTGGGTCGAGTCGTTGTTGAAGTGGATCCCGAATTCCCGTCCCAGCTGATTGAGGTACGTGTTCATCCCGAAGACATTCGTGTGGTCTCCGATCAGCCACAGGCCGCCTCCATTCTCAACAAAGGCGCCGACGTCGCGAATCTCGTCCTCCGAATATGCGTTCGTAGGGCACTTAGCGATAAGAATATCGTAAGCTTCCAGAAGCTGCGTACTTAGTATCGCCTCTTCGTTTCGATCGACATCGTAGTAGTGATCGAGCCACTCGAACATGCTGTAGTAGTTGTAGGTCGAGAGATTCCCATACCACTCCTTGTCCAAGGGGCGTGAGGTCTTCTCCCAATCGCTATGCAACTCGTCGACGAGGATGCTCCCAGGTTTGCTTGTCCCTGGGTCCTGAAACAGCTTCGATCCCGCGAGGAAAAACACGCACAGTGCCGTCGCCATGCCAATCAGAAGATGTCGCTTTGAGAAGCACGAGAAGCGCGTCTGCAGGATTGAGGAGTCCTGCGGAGCCTGCCCAAGCCATCCTAGGAGCGGAGCAAGTGGCAGCAGGCTGAACAGAACGTATGTCGGTCTCCAGAAGACGTCGAGGGAGCGGGTAACTGAGTACGCATACATCAGGGCCGTCGACCTGAGTAGACCGTAAACAGCAAGCAACAGCACGAAGAGAGAAGCCCTCCCTGCTCGTCTACCGTCAGAGGATCCGTGCCGGCCAATGAACGCCAATCCCGCGACCAGGAACAGCCCGAGCGGGAGAATGCCAAGCTTTTCCCACGTAAGGATGAAGGGAAGCGTGACTTCGTGAGTGGATAGGTAGATTGTTCCGGTTGACACGGTGCTCTCCAAACCGATGAGCCTTGACAACGTTGCGACAATGTGCGACGCCATTGGCACCATCCGCAGCCGCGAGAAGACAACGGCGTATACCAGCAGTGCGCCCGCTTGGAGAACAAGCACACAGCCGACCGTCAAGAAGGCGGACGTAATCCTCCGCGTCACTTCTTTCTCCCGCGGCCTTCGGAATACAGCCGAAACCAGAATCCCGGTTAGCAACGTTGCGGGCCCGATGACCAGCGGGAACGAGATAAAGAACAACGATGGTACCAACGGAACCGCGAGCCAGATCGGTGAAGATGCAGCACCAGGCTGATTTAGTTTCGGCTCGATGCTCACAGCGAGAAGGACGATGGCGATGAGCACGAGTGCTACCCCAATGCACAGAGAAGGAGGAGCATACAGTGGCAGAAGAAACAGCCAGCTGACGGAAAGGCAGAGAAGAGCGAGCCATCTCAAAGCGTTCATGGTTCCTCCGTGGCGTCTGGGAGCAACTCGAACAATGAATGCAGGAAAGCGACATTGCCTGGCCAGTGCTTCCACTCGGTGCTGCCGGAATGAACGCTCTGCTCCAGATTCTTGTTGAGCAGGAAGCTGCCATCTGCTATGGTGATGAGTCCGCCGCTGCCTACGGGCGTGAGGACGACCAGATGAAAGCGTTGATCACCGATTTGGACTGAGTACAGGGACTCGGTAGCAGTGCCTTCCCAGATGATCGGGAAGGCATCTGAGAACTGAGGCCCGCTGGCCTCTTCGCTACTTTCCTCAACGTAGGGAACCGGGCCGAGAGGGAGGTTCCGAATTCGAAGCCCAAATTTGGAGAGCAAGGGCGAGACCTGCGTCCACGAGCGGTATCCCGCGCTCACAAGAACGTGGCCGCCGTGCTCCATGTATTCGCGAAGCTCGACGACAACTCGATCGGATAGGCGCCTTGTGGGAGCGACTAGGACAATCATGTCCGATTCCCGCGTCAGCTGAGAAGAGAGCGGTTCGAAGAACGAGGCAAGCCCGTTTCTTCTGAGATTGATGACCAGGCCATCCAGCGAGTCCTCGGTATAGCCTCCTACACTGACCAGTGGACTGTGTTCTGTATCGATAATTGCGTATGGCAGGGCGGACTCAAGGGCTTCTACTTCCCGTGAGCCCCACACGAAAGGATCAACAAGCGACCCGACAGTCAGGCCTAGCAGGACCGCGAGCGACAGCACAACGAGATTCCCAGGTGATCGGCGTGCGAGGACGAGAAACAAGACGCCCCCAAGCGCAAGTCCTGCGACTCCGCACCAGTGCATGACATCCTGGAGTGAAGGCCTATCTGAAACCAGCCACGAAACCACAGCCTCTACAAACTGATGTGTGCGAGAAATAGCGAGGTACTGAAAGCTGCTCGTGTCGCCAAAGACGACGACTCTCCCCGCTTCGAACTGCTGCGCCGCAACCAAAGTCAGATCGCCCACGCGCTCTCCAAGCTCATACTCGCGATTCCCCAGATACCCCGGCGCTTCCGGATCGGCTTGGTCCGAGAATGCATATCTTCCGGTAACAATCGGCGCTGCCGTCCCTGACGTTGTCAGCGAAGCACCCACAGAGATTCCAACCTCGGTCGCATTGAACCACGAGAGGTCTAGCGGCCAGCTCGAAAGCTCGAGCTTCCCCCTCCACCCAATCCCCGTGGGTTCTGCTGAATCAACTCGGAACTGAATGCCGGTGAATGCAAGGACTTCATTGAGATAGTCACGCCCCACTGCGAAGTCGGTCGGGTCAACGAACATCGACGTGTGGTCTCCGAGGACCAGCAGGCCGCCGCCGGTTGCCACGAAGTCAGCAATGGTGTCCCGCTCCTCTTGACTCATGGAAGCCGAACGGTTGATGAGGACCAGGATGTCATAACCTGCAAGGCTTTCGGCCGGAAGAGCTTGTTGAGATACGGCATCCTCACCGTTCGATTCCGATGCTGCTTCCTTACCTTGCACGTCGACAGAATGACCAAGCACGCCTAAGTACTCGACGAAACTCCCGATTGATGCGCCCTGGAACGGCCCGTACAGCAGTCCTTCTTCCGTCTCCTCGAACTCCGGAACGGAGAGACTTATCGCGGCCTGTCTACCATCGATGAGAATCCTGTACGGATGTGCGTTCCTCTCAGGCAGGCTTAGCTGCGCGAGGAGCATCGAGACAAACAGCACACTAGCTCCAAGAAGAATCCCGGCCGGATATGCTCGCATACTGGTCGTTCGAGCCGGAATGTGGGGATGGCGGACGATAACCATGAGAATGGCGACAACAATGAGTAAGTATACCCCGGCTGTATTAACGAGCGCCATCTCGGAATGGAAGACGGGGATGAATCTAAGGACCAGGAAATACAGTTGCTGCCCAATGAGAAGGCCTGCACACCCGAGGATCGCCCGGAGACCGCTCCGTCGCGTGTGCAGCCAATGTACCGAGAGCACCCCGACACCCAGCACCAGGATCCATGTGCCGCTCACAGCCGTACCAAGCCGAAACGGAGATCCGAAGAACTGTGTGAATGCACCAGAGAGCGTTATGGAGATCGCATCCATTCCTCTCCGGACAGCGGGTGAGTGACGTTCGAGAACCCTCAGAAGGACCACCAGAGAGGATGCAGCGGAGACGTTGAGAAGGGCGCCGGCGACAGCGAAAGAGCGGTTTACCAACCACAGCCCCAGCGCAACCAGCGGTACAGGGATGAGGTAAATGAGAGAGTCTCCAGGCAACCACAGGACGCCCAGGCCAAGACAGCAGAGACAGGCACTGGCCGTGAACAACGCGGCGCGGTCTTCTAGCGTTTTTTTCAGAAGACATCCGAAATGGCGCACACACACTAAGCCAAGCACCCCGAAGGCCGCCAAGCGAGCGAATCCGTTGAGGACGGGACCCAGATCCCCAGCCAACCAAGCAAACAGAGTCAGTAGGCATGCCAGGAAGATCGCACCATCAGCGCGTGTGCCAGCAGGGGCTCCGCTCTCCCCGGAACGGATAGAGCCTCGCCGCTCCACGCTGCTAGGGGCTGACTCAACCATGGTTCTCCCCGCTGGATCCAGAATCGCCCAAGAGAGCTGGAGTTCGCTCCTCGACTGCTTGATGGCATTAGAAATGCCTCATTGCGCCTCGCAGACATCGAGTTGTCTGGTGCACCACTCGCTGGTCGTCCATCGACACGCCGTCCGGCGTCCACGTGGTGTGGGTCTTCGAAAGAAACGAGGCTGCTGATGCCGCGCAGTCAAACGGCTTCAGCAGCCTCACCTCTCCGCGACTACCAACCGAACCCCGTGGACATCGGGCAAGGCGGGTCGCAACTTGCGCAGGTTGCCTCGCAGGTGTTCCAGCATGTGTCACAGGTGCTGCACGTCAGACAAGTGCTCCCACACGTTTCAATGCATGTCACACCACAGGTGGGAAGGCATGTCGAAGAGCAGGTAGGAAATCCCATACACGTCGGTCCGATCTGGGTGTCGCAGTCACACGTGTCCTGCAGTGTGATGCACCCAGGCAATTCGGTAACTAACACATGGACTTCGATGTCTTCGCACGTACCCTGCAGTGAGCACTCGTATCCATCTTCGAGCAAGGCCACATCCTGAACATAGGACTCCACAACACCCACGGCCTGCAGATCGGTAGCCCCCGCTGTTCTCACTGCGAACAGCGGAGTAGCCTCCTCGGAATCTCCTTCTCCCGAACTCATTGCATTGAACACTCCGATGAGCCCAATAACACACACGACAAGGCCGATGGTCCACCAATACCGCAGCTTCCTCCTCGGCACGGCACTCACCTCCGCGAATGGATTCTATATCTTACATGAAGAGTGCATGTCGTGCAAACACTTCGTTATGATATTCTGCTATATGTCGATCCTTACTGGTAATCTGTTCTCGCTAAAACTACCTGCCTGGCTGCCGCCTCGGAGAGCGCGAGCCGACGCCTAGGCACTTCGTGCGTGTACGAAAACACTCTTGTCCGACGAATCAGCGAAGGCAGCTTAGACTAACTCTAAAAGTGGACCTAGCACGGGGGGCAGGTCAAGGGGGAGATCTGGATCGGCATGACGGAGGAGATGGTCCTCGCCTCCCTCGGCGAGCCGCGAAGCGTCGAGATCCCGGACGACGAGAACCCGTCCTATGAGGAGTGGTCGTACTACACGACCCGCTACGGGAAGGAGATCCTCTATCTCGAGGAAGGGATCCTCACCGGCTGGGGGACGCCGGAGTCGGGCTGCTCGACGAGCGGGATTCGAGAGCCGCGCCCTTGAGGGACTCAAGAGCTTCTGGTGGCAAGGCCTCGATAGGCCGAGGCGTTCCTGGCGAGTGCAGAGCTGGGCAGATTCGGCTTTCACCAGCGAAGCAACCTAGAGGTCGATGCCGGATTCCATCAAGTACTTCCTGAAGCCTGCCGGATCCGTAACCCCGTTATGCAGGACAGCTTCGTAAACGTCGACGCCCGAGAATTCCTGCCCATACCGAGGATCTTGAGCAACGGCATCCTTGATGCTCAGGATTGCGCGCTTGGTCTCCGCGGTCAACCCGGCACCGATTCTCTCGACGTGCGCAGGGGCCATCGCGTCGCATTCCTGAACAAAGCGAATGTCGATCTTCCATACGTCTCCGCACCTGTTCCGGTACTTCGCCCCAACGTACATACTCGGCGGACGTTTCCGCGAAGCGTTGCCACGATCGTCCGCCATGAGCAGGAGAGCGATCTCATAGTGAGCGAGCAGGTATCGGCCCGCTTCCCAGGCATCCTCATCTTGAATCTCACCGGAGACCACCACGTCGATATCGATGTCGCGCCGTGTCATCAACCCCAGAGCTGTACTGCCGACGATCTCGGGTCTGCCGTACTTGGCGAGGAACGACAGCAAGCCGAGGTCCGCAAGGACCTCGTGAGCTTCGCTCTGGAGCCTCTCTGCTCGGGCAATCAGCTCACTCGGAGTCATCATCGGAGATACGGGAGGCTGTCGCTGCTGTACTTCACAAGCTATGCGGCAAGCGTCTTCTTCACGTGCGGGATGAGGCCCCCGTCCTCGAGGATGGCGAGAACCTCTGGAGGAAGCGGCGGGAAGCGGTGCTCTGCGGCGTTGTGAATCACAACGCCGTGCTCGAAGTCGACTTCGACCGCGTCGCCCTTCTCGATCGTGCCGGTTCCGCTGGCCAGCTCGATCACCGGGAGGCCGTTGTTGATCGCGTTGCGGAAGAAGATCCGCGAGAACGACTCGGCGACGACTGCCGCGACGCCGGCCGCCTTCAGGCACGTCGCCGCCTGCTCGCGCGACGAGCCGCAGCCGAAGTTCTTGCCGGCCACGATGACGTCCCCCGGCCGCACGTTCTTCGCGAAGTCGGGATCGAGGTCCTCCATCGCGTGCTCCGCCATCTCCTCCGGCTCCATCGGCTGGTACGTGTACTTCCCGGGGAAGATCACGTCGGTGTTCACGTCGTCGCCGTACTTCCAGACTCGTCCTTCGCTCATCGCTCCCCCTACCCCCTAGAAGAACTCCCGCGGGTCGGTGATCACGCCGGTCACCACGGAAGCGGCGACGGTCGCCGGCGACGCGAGGTACGTCTCCGCTTCGGCCGATCCCATTCGCCCCTTGAAGTTCCGGTTCGCCGTCGAGATGCACGTCTCGCCCGGAGCGAGCACGCCCTGGTGCGCCCCGAGGCACGGACCGCAGCCGGGGTTGAGAAGCAGAGCGCCCGCCTTGACGAACACGTCGATCAGGCCCTCGCGCAGCGCCTCGATCAGGATCTCCTGCGACGCGGGCAACACGAGGAGCCGGACGCCCGCAGCGACCTTCCGACCTTCGAGGATCTTTGCCGCCAGCCGGAGGTCCTCGATCCGCCCGTTGGTGCACGTCCCGAGAAGACCCTGGTGAATCGGCGTCCCGGCGACGTCTCCGACTGGGGAGACGTTGTCGACCGTGTGCGGCACCGCGACCTGCGGCTCGAGCGACGAGGCGTCGAACTCGAGAATCCGTTCGTACTCCGCGTCGCCGTCCGGGAAGACGGGCGTGTACTCCGTTTCGGCCCGGTCCTCCAGGAATGCGTAGGTCTTGTCATCCGGGGCGCAGTACCCGTTCTTCGCGCCCATCTCGATCGCCATGTTGCACAGGACCATCCGCGATCCGAGGCTCATCGCTTCGATCGCCTCGCCGGTGTATTCGACCGACTTGTACAACGCGCCGTCGGCTCCGATCGAGCCGATGACGTGCAGGATGAGGTCCTTCGCCGTCACCGGTTCGGCGAGCCGCCCCCTCACGACCATCTTGAAGCTCGCCGGAGTCTTCAGCCAGATCTTCGACGTCGCGAACAGGACGGCCATCTCCGACCGCCCGATCCCGGCGGAGAACGCGCCGAACGCACCGTAGGTGGTCGTGTGAGAGTCCGAACCGAGGATCAATCGCCCCGGAAGGGCGAACCCCTTCTCCGGGAGGACCTGGTGACAGATCCCGACGCCGACGTCGTAGAACCGTTTGATGCCGTTTCTCGCGACGAACTCCCGGATCTCCTTGTGGTTCTGGGCGTACTTCTCCTCCGACGCGGGAACGGTGTGGTCGAGGACGACGACAAACTTGTCCGGGTCCTTCACTCGCTCGACGCCGATCTTGGCGAAGATCTTGGCGATCGCCGCGGTGTTGTCGTGCGACAGGCACGCGTCCGGCTCGATCTCGACGATCTGGCCGACCTCGACGCGATCGAGCCCGGCCTTGCCGGCCAATACCTTCTGAGCGAACGTCTGACCCATCGTCGATCACCCCTCGATCGGGTCAAAGTTCATGAAGTCGGCCAGGTGGAGAACGACCGACTCGGGCGTCCGCTTGAACGGGTCGCCCTCCTTCGAGTGGGTCCCGATCATGTGCTGCACCTCGGCGGGAAGGCCGTGCGCGTCGGCGAGGGCGACGCCGGAGAACGCGTGGCGGACGAGCTTCCCGTCGGCGCTCTTTCGGAACGTTCCGTCGACCTCCTCCATCTCGACGAGCTTGCCGACGTCGTGCAGCAGCGCGCCGGCCAAAAGCAGGTCCTTTTCGAGCTTCAGGTCGACGCCGCCGTAGATCTCGTCGAACGTGTCCGCCACGAACGCGCAGATCTTCGTCACGCTCCGCACGTGCTTGGCGAAGCTGGAGGTCACCTTCTTCGCCAACGTGAACGGCATCCGGTCCACGTCTTCCGGCCTCCAACCGCCCCGCTCGAGCCCGTCGATCCACGTCGCGATGACCTTCTCGCGCAGGTCGGCGTCCCCGATCCACTCGATCTCCGGCAGGATCCCCAGCAGCTTTTCTCTCACGCCCATCCTTCCACCTTTCGTACGACGTCGATGATGGTCCCGTCTCGCCACTCGATCGCGGCGACGATCTCGTCGTCGAACACCGGTTTTCGCGCCGGCCGCACGAGCCGCCCGACTTCCTCCCGAATCTCCTCGAGCGTCCGCACCGGCAGTCCCGCCGCGGCAAATCGCTCCGCCAGCTCCTCCCGTCTCGGATTGACCGCGATCCCCCGCTCGGTCACGACCACGTCGACCACTTCGCCCGGCGTCGTCACCGTGGTGACGCGGTCGAGGATCATCGGCAGTCGCCCTCGGATCGAGGGAACGGTGATCATCGTGATCCCCGCACCGGCGGCGACGTCCTGGTGCCCGCCGATCCCGTGCAGCAGCTGCCCGTCCGAGTGGGTGTTCACGTTCACGTTGAAGTCGAGGTCGACTTCGGTCGCTCCGAGGAACGCGACGTTCAGCTTGTACGTCGCGCAGCCGCGCGAGTCGTAGTTTGCGTAGAACCCCGGATCGATCATCACGTGCCCCGGATCCTCGCGAAGCGACGCGATCGCATCGAGATCGAACGCTTGCCCCTCGAGGATCGTGCGAACGAGGCCCCGGTGCAGCAGGTCGATCAGGAGCTTGGTCCCGCCTCCGATCGCGAAGCCGGCCGAGATCCCCGCCTTCTCCATCTCGTCGCCGAGGTACTTCGTCACCGCGAGGGAGATCCCGCCTGCGCCGCCCTGAAAGCCGAACCCGTCGGCGAACACGCCGGAGGCGACAACGGCCTCGGCCGTCAGGCGTGCGATCCGCAGGTTGGTCGGCGACCGCGTCAGCTGAAGGGTTCCCGAGACGATGTTCTCCGGGTCTCCGATCTCATCGATTTCGACGACCCAGTCGGTCCAGCCGTGCTGGATCTCCATCGGATGGACCGGGTACGGCTGCAGATCGTTCGTGATCACGACCGTGCGACGGGCGTACTGCGCGTCGACGGCGGAGAAGCCGATCGGGCCGCACGGGGTCACACCGCGGATACCGGTGGCGTTCCCGTACGGGTCGGCCTGCGGCGCCGCGATGAACGCCACGTCGATCTCGACGTCTCCGGCCTCGACCGCCCGCCAGCGAGCACCGTGCGAGCGGAGGACCGCCGGCTCGGCGAGCTTTCCTCCCTGGCTGACGAACGCGCCGACCGGCCCGTTCATCGAGCCCTCGATCCGGGACACGACGCCGGAGCGGACGTGCTCGATCACCGGCTCGTGCACCGGGAAAAGCGCGGTCGGGAAGATCCTTAGATCCTTGAGCCCCGCTCTCGCGCAGGCGTCGAGAACCCGATTGACGACGCGATCCCCGTCGCGGAACGAGTGGTGAAACGAGATCGTCATCCCGTCCGACAGACCGCACGCCTCGATCGCCGCTTCGATCGACGGAAGGACCTTGTCTTCGTACCGCGGCGCCGACTTCTGCGGGCGGGCGACCTTGACGCCTTCCTGCGCCGTGGCGAACGCGCCCTCGTACGGTCGGATCTCGCGGCTTCCGATCCGATCGGGGATCTCTCGATCGACCGCGTTACGCATCTCGCCCTCCTCCACCCGTCAGCCGGCCGGCGTACCGGATCAACCGGATCGCCCGATCGAGGACCGGCCGGTCGATCATCTTCCCTTCGAGCGCCACGACCCCGAGCCCCTTCTCCTCGGCCTCTCGTGCCGCATCGACGATCGCACGCGCACGCTCGAGTTCGGCTTCGGTCGGCGAGAACGCCGCATGGATCGTAGGCAGTTGCCGCGGGTTGATCGCGCCCTTTCCGTCGAACCCGAGCTCGCGCGCGAGCTTGGCCTCTTCCTTTAGCCCCTCCTCGTCATCGACGTCGCCGAACACGGTGTCCGAGGCCTGGATACCGGCCGCGGCGGCCGCGGCGACGATCGCCGATCGCGCGAACAACAGTGACGGCCGGCTCCGCAGCGCGCCGACGTCCCGCGTGTAGTCCTCGGCGCCGAAGGCGAGCATCACGACGCGCGGATCGGCGCCGGCGATCTCCTCGGCGTGGAGGACGCCTCTCCCCGTCTCCAGGATCGGCATGATCCACGTCGATCCTTCCTCGAAGCCTCGCTCGGCCTCGACCCGGGCGAGCAGCTCGCTCAGCTCTTGAACGTCACTCGCGGTCTCCGCCTTCGGGAGGCAGATCCCGTGCGGCCGCCCGATCAGGACTTCCTCGACGTCCTCCCGACCGCCGGCGTCGAGCGGGTTGATCCGCACCCAGACCTCGTCGTGAAACGGGACGGCCGCGAGAAGATGCTTGACGAGGATTCGCGCCGCCGGCTTCTCGGAGGGCGGGACCGAGTCCTCCAGGTCAACGAGAACGCAGTCGGCCCCGTGCAGCTCGATCCCGACGAGAAGACGCGGTTGATTCCCCGGCGTGTACAGGCGGCTTCGACGCGGGCGATCCCGCTCGGAGGCCTTCCGTTCGACCGTCGGCGCGAGAGGTTTCGTCCCTTCCGGATCGGCCGTCCGGACCACCGCTTCGACCCGCGCCTCAACTACGTAATCGAGCGCCCCGAAATCGGCCACGCGGATCGCAACGCCATCGGACGCAACTTCCGACAGCACCTCCTGGGCGACCTCTCGAATTCCGTCGGCCAGCAGCTCGGCGTTCTTCGTCTTGATCTCGATCCCGCTGCCCCGGGCGAGGATTTCGACGACGCAGTCCCCCTTCGTCTCCGAACCGATTCGAACGTCGGTCACGCTTCCTCACCCCATGCACCCCGCCTGCTGGACATGATAACGATCGATCGATGCTCGGAAACCGCATCGGTTTGGGGACACGACAGACCCGCCAGGTACCGCACCATGACCAACACACCCTCCTTGCGCCCATCTTCTCAAACAGGCACACGTCAGGCTGAAACCTGCCTGTCCGCGGCGCGCGCCCATGGTACTCCAGGAAGACCGTGTCAACCAGACGATCCGGGCATCGCCGAATCCAGCGATGCGCGCACCGGGGCTTGCCATGGATGTACTCTAACGGTGCGTCGGCAACGGCTTGCCTCCGCTCGCCCACATTGACTTCTCCCCGGCTCGATCGGTATACTGAACGCGCCAATTCACTAGGTTCAGGTTGCCGGGTTGGCTTGCTCAGTCGGCGTCGACTGAGTGGGTCAAGCAGTCGGGTCTGGGGATACCCAGCGAAAGGCATCCCCTCGATCTCGGTATCAAGGAGGCGAGGCAGTGAAAAGAATTCTAGTGGTCCTGCTGGGTCTCGTGCTGCTGACGAGTGTCGTTGCGGCAGCAGTAGAAACCGTTACACCCCGTGTCTACAACGTCCTGTTGTTCGACAACGCGACGGGCGCCGATGCCACGAAGCTGGCGATCATCTTCGACATACCCGTGATGTTCGATGCGTCGAACATCGTCGTATTAGGCGGCGGAGTGCCGACGGTGATCGCGATCACGGAGAACTACGCCTTCATCGACGTGGCTGTCGTGAAGGGCGGAACGTTGCAGCTGGTTCTCCCGCCCGATTACGCGGGGGCGACCGTAACAGCGGCCTTCTGGTTCGACTAGCGACCAACGACTTCTCGCATGCAGGACGAAGCCGTTGAAGCCGTACGAGCTTCGATTACCTAGCTCCAAGGAGGGGTATCGATGACAAAACGAGTCAGTCTGTTCTTGGCTCTTGGATTGTTGGTATTCGGGTCTCTCGCGGTCGCGCAGACCGCCGTCCCTGAGACGCCCGGCGCGACCCCGGGTGGCGATCTCGTCATCGGCGTCAGCCAGACGTTCAAGGACATGGACCCGCGAATCGCGAACTCGGCCTACGACGCGTACGTGCTCAACGTCGTGTACGACGGGCTGATCATCCTCCATCCGGACACGCTGGCGCCCTCGCCGTGGATCGCGAAGTCCTGGGACATCCTCAGCGACTCGCAGGTCCGCTTCTACCTGAACGAGGGGATCACGTTCCACAATGGGGAGGCCCTGACCGCCGAGGACGTGGCGTTCACGTTCAACTGGATCGCCGACGAGGCGAACAACTCGCCGAACATGACCGAGTTGATCTGGATGGAAGAGGCGGTGGTCGTCGACGATTACACGGTCGACATCTTCACCAAGCCGGAGTACGCACCGTTCGCCCCGGGATTCGGCAACGAGACCCAGGCGATCGTCCCGATGGACACGGTCCTGGAAGTGGGCGACGAGGAGTTCAACCTGAACCCGGTCGGCAGTGGACCGTACAAGTTCGTCGAGTGGCTGCCCGGCGACCACATCAAGGTCGAGCGAAACGAAGACTACTGGCTGGTCTACCCGAACCTCGACACGATCACGTACCGCCCGATCCCCGAGCTCTCGGTCATGATGCTCGAGCTGGAGTCCGGCGGAATCGACATCGCCGACAACATGCCGGCCGCCGACGTACCGCGGTTCATGGCGATGGACGACGTTACCGTCCAGCAGGTCGGAAGCCTTTCGTACTTCCACCTGTACTTCAACCTGAACAGCCCGATCTCCTCGGACATCCGGTTCCGCAAGGCCTGCTACTTGTCGGTCGAGATGGAAGACGCGGTGTTCTCGATCTTCCAGAACCTGACCGGCGTCAAGGCGTACGGTTGTATCCCGCCGGCGCTTTGGGCGAACGACCAGGAATGGCTGAAGGAGAACGTCTACCTCAATGAGGACGACGAAGAGGCGCAGCGCCTGTTCGCCGAGCTGAGGGACGAGGGCATTCTCCCCGAGGGCTACACCGTCCGGATCCACACGCCGCTCGACCCGCGTCGGCGACAGCTGGCGACGATCATGGCGACGAGCCTGATCGAGAACGGCGTGGACGCCGAGGTCATCCCTCTCGACTGGGGGCCGCTCCTCGATCTCGCCTATCGCTCGGAGTCCGACCCTGTCGGTGACTTCGAGATGATGTGGATGGGTTGGAGCGGTGGACCGGATCCGCACGACTTCATCTTCTACATGTTCCACTCGGCGAACGCGACGGTCGGCTCGGCCGACAACATGTCGTTCTACTCGAACCCGGTCGTCGATCAGCTGATCGACGAGGCGGACACGACGTTGGACCAGGCCGTCCGAGAGCAAAAGTACGTGGAGGCGCAGCGGATTGTGTACCAGGACTACGCTGCCGTCCCGGGGTACCACTACGTGGAGACCCGCGGGGTGCGCGCGCGGGTTCAGGGCTTCCAGATCAGCCCGCTGTCCAACCACTGGATGTGCACGCCGTACCACAACGTCTGGATCCTCGGCGGCTAGAAGCGATAAAGTACATCGCTCTAGCCTAGTCTAGGCAAAACAAGACAGCCTGGGCTGTCGGTCGAGCGACTGGCAGCCCAGGTCTTTCAAGAGAGGAAGTCTGGGGACTCTCTATGATCGGTTATACGATAAGACGGCTCATCCAGGTGGTGTTCACGCTCTTCGCCCTCACGGTCCTGATCTTCTTGCTCCTCAAGCTGATGCCCGGCGATCCCGCGGCCGTCATGGCCGGACTCGGGGCGGAGCTCGAAACGATCCAGGGGATCCGCGAGGAGCTTGGGCTGAACCGTCCGTGGCCGGTGCAGTATTGGCGCTTCATCAGCGGTCTGTTCAACGGCAACCTCGAAGCGATGACGTATCACAGATCGGTCTGGAGCGTCATCTTCTCGCGTCTTCCCGCGACCGTGGAGCTCGGCGTCTTCGGGTTGATCATCGCGCTGGTGGTCTCCATCCCAGCGGGGTTGTTATCGGCGATCTACCGGAACTCTTTGCTCGACTACTCGGTGACGACGGTCGCGCTGGTGGGGATTTCGATCCCGGTCTTCTGGTTCGCGCTGATGCTGATGCTGATCTTCGGCGTCATCCTCAAGATCCTCCCGGTCTCCGGTCGCGGCGCCACGGTGACGCTGTTCGGGTGGGAGAATTTCAGGCTCTCGTTCGTCACCTGGGACGGGTTCCGTCACCTGATTATCCCCAGCGTCGCGCTGTCTTCGGTGTTGATGGCGATGAACGCCCGCCTCACGCGGGCGAGCATGCTCGAAGTGCTCCGCCAGGAGTACGTCACCACGGCCCGCGCCAAGGGGCTGAAGGAGCGGGTCGTTCTGATCAAGCACGCATTCCGAAACGCGCTCGCGCCGGTGGTCACCAACGTCGGTCTGCAAATCGGAACGCTCGTCGCCGGCGCGGTGCTGACCGAGACGACGACCGCGTGGCCGGGCATCGGACGACTGATGATCGAGTCGATTCAGCGAATGGACCAGGCGGTCGTCTTCGGGCTCGCGCTGTTCCTCGCCGTCTTCTTCCAGATCTCCTACGTGATCGTCGACCTCCTGTACGCGTACATCGACCCGAGGATCACCTATGACTGAGAGTGATAACGGCACAGCGAGGCTGCAGAAGAGGGACATCGTCTTGACGCTCCTTCTCCCCGGCTTGGGTCACCTCGCCCGCGGCTGGTGGGGCAAGGCCGTGCTGTTCCTCGGCGCGCTCTTGGCGCTCGGTGCGACGCTCGGTCTCGGTGTGGCGAAGCACCGATTCTCGTGGCTCGCAGGCGCATCGGACTACTGGTTCTCGACGGTGATGATGTTCGTCCTCCTGGCGCTCGTCTGGTTCTTGGCACTGTACGACCTGCGCCGAGCGATCCGGGCCCGCGCCGAGAAGCATTACGTGTTCGGCTACTGGCAGATGGCCACCAGCCGGTTCTCCCGCGATCCGAAGGGGATCGTCGGCCTGCTGGTCATCGCGCTCGTGTTGCACGTCGCGATCTTCGCCCCGTTCTTCGTGTCCGGACACAGTTTCGAAGGCGTGACGGGGTACGTGAAGCCGGTTCAGCACGCCATCCAGATGAACCTGAGGAACTTTCAGGCGCGCCCCACATCGGACCATCCCCTCGGAACCGACAACTTCGGCCGCGACGTCCTCGATCGGATCATCTACGGCTCGCGCGTCGCGCTGGGGATCGGCGCCGTGGCGACGATCCTCAACATGCTGCTCGGAGGCTTCCTCGGGCTCATCGGCGGCTACTTCCGCGGCACCTCCGACGCGATCATCATGCGGATCCTCGAAGTGATCAACTCGATCCCGTTCCTGGTCCTCGCCCTCTTGGTGTTGAGCCTCTGGAGAGAGGGCGGGATCCTCTCGCTGATGCTGATCCTCGGGATCTTCGGCCTTCAGCCGGCACGTATCATCCGAAGCGAGGTCCTTTCGGTTCGCGAGGAGGACTACGTCACCGCCGCACGGGCGATCGGCGTCCCGACCTGGCGGATCATCCTCAAGTACGTGCTGCCGAACTCCATCGCGTCGCTGATGGTCGTCACCACGATGTCGATCGGGGTGAACATCATCGTCGTCGCCGGCTTGAGCTTCCTCGGGTACGGCGTCCCCCCGCCGACCCCGTCGTGGGGCGCGATGCTGCAGGAGGCGCAGGAGTACATGCGGACGGCGTGGTGGATGGCCGTCTTCCCCGGGTTGAGCATCGTGTTCACCGTCTTCGGGTTCAACATCCTCGGCGACAGCCTCCGCGACGTCCTCGACCCGCGGCTGAAGTAGTGCAGTAGGCGAGCTCAGGTAGTCAACGGGAATCCTCTGTTTCGCTCTTGAGGTGTCAGCCTCGCTGTAGCGTATGTCTGCGTACTCGGATCGAGTGGATCCCAAGCCGGTTGGCGCCGAGGACGTCGGTCAACCGGCGATCGCCGATCATGACGGCGTCTTCAGGTGTCGCACCGAGCGCATCGAGAAGTTCGAGGAAGCCGCGCCGGGCCGGCTTCCCCGCCGCATGGACGACGGGGACGTGTGCCCTCAGCGTGCGGACGGCCGGATCCTCGGCGTTCCGCCTCCGGTTCGTCAGAACGCCGACTCGAAAGCCCCGTTCCCTGAGCGAAAGAAGGAAGTCGAGGATCCGCTCCGGCAATCGCTCCATCCCGCGCCTGCCGAGGGTGTTGTCCAAATCGAAGAGGAGGGCCCGCTTCCCTGCAGCGTGAAGCCGGTCGTAGTCGACGTCGAAGATCGTCGTCGTCGTCTCAGCCGATCGAAGAAGGCGCATCGCCGTCATCCTCCCGGGTCAACGTTCCGATCTTCGCCCTCTTCCGGAGCCGCGCCATCAGCTCGAGAAACTCGTCCTCCATCCCCGGAGAGACGTAGACCTTGTACTGCGTCTCGCCGTCTCGAAGCCGATACTCACGGCGGACCGAAGCGAGTCCGTCGTACGCGCTGACGATCGCGTCGAGGAAGTGAATCTCCTCCTCGGTCGTGCCGATCCAGTAGACGATGGCGTCCATCACGCCTGCTTCTCGAGGCGCTCGACACCCCTCAAGATAGCGATCTCGGGATCGAAACCGCTTCGCATGACCCTCAGGATTTCGGCGAGGACTCGAATCCCGGCTTGCTCCTCATCCGACGATGCCGCCGGCGTGTCTTGGAGAGCGTTTGTCTTCCCCTCGATGTCGAGTGAGTAAAGGATCCTCTTCGCCCGCACGAGGATCGGCTGCGCGGTCCGCGGGCGCCCCTCATCCTCCTTGATCTCACGCCAGCGCCTCGATATCGAGGGGAGGTCGTCGGATGCCTCGCCGAAAACGTGAGGGTGCCGGCGTTCGAGCTTTTCGGCAAGCGTCTTGATGACGTCTGCGATCGTGAACGCTCCACGCTCGGAGGCGATCTGGCTATGCAAGACGACTTGGAGAAGGACATCGCCGAGCTCGTCGGCGATCAGTGCGTCGTCTTCCGAGTCGATGGCCGCGATCAGCTCGTGCGCTTCTTCGAGCATGTACGGGCGAAGCGATCGGTGATCCTGCGCGCGATCCCACGGACACCCTTCCTCCGGATCGCGCAGTCGGGCGATCAGGTCAACGAGATCGGAGAAGGGCCTACTCCCCATCCGGAATCGCGTCCGCGTTCTCGTCTACGGGGACCTCTTCAACCCCCGCCTCGATCAACAGGGCGAGGACCTCGTCGGCTCGGTAGTCGGGGTCGTCCTTTCGGACCGCCTCCAGCTGCTCGGCCGCCTTCTCGGTCTTCCCCTGATCGAGGTAGACCTTCGCCAGCTCGATTCGGGCGTCCTGCCCCACCGGCGTGAACGGTCGGGCGGCCCCGACCTCCGCTTGAACCGCGACGAGAAGCTCCTCGTAGAGTGCGACTTTGTCCGATTCGTACTGCGCGTACGGCAGACCGCGCTGAAGATACTCGATCGCAGCCTCCGGCTCGTTTTTCCAGCGATACGCCTCGGCGATCCCGAGGTACGCTTCGATCGAGTCCGGCTGTACGTCGAGGACTGCGGCGTATTCCCTGGCCGCCGCGGTCCACTTGTACTGCTCGCCGAGCGCCTGCGCCAGACGGAGGCGCGTCGTGACGTCCTCCGGGGTGAAATCGAGGATCCGCTTCGTGATCTCTTCCCTCTCCCGATCATCGAGCGACCGCGAGTAGGCCGACTGCAGGTTCTCAACCGCACCGTCGACGTCACCCCGCAAGGCGAGCACCTCCGCGAGCCCGGTGTAGGCCTCGACGCGATACGGGGATTGGACCATCACGCGCCGGAACTCCTCTTCCGCGTCATCGAGCCGCCCGACGAGGAGGTAGACCTGCCCCAGCTTCACCGTGAGGTCGAGCGAACCACCGCTCTGAAGCCCCTTCTCGAAGCGGTTGATCGCCGTCTCGGCGTAGCCTTCGATCTGCGAGGCCAGCTCGGCCAGCCTCGCCTCGTCTTCGGGGGTCCTCTCTTCGAGCGCGAGAAGCTCGTCTCGCTCCTCGACCACGTCCTCGAGCCGCGCTTGGGCGACGTCGCCCTCGGCGATCTGCATCTTCAAGTTCCCGGGATCGATCTGCGCGATCTTCCTCAGCGTCTCCTCCGCTTCGCCGAGGTAGCCGACCGCTAAGTACGCCGAGACCAGCTTCGTCATGATCGTGATGTCCTCCGGGCGGAGCGCGAGCGCCTGCTCGTAGCGCTGCGTCGCCTGGAGCGCCGCTCCCTGTCGAAGCGCCAGATCGCCGGATGCGATGTACGCCGGAACGTAATCGGGGGTCTTGTAGATGACCTCCTGGAACTGGTCCTCCGCGCCGATGACGTCTCCCCGCTCCATCAGGAGCTTCCCGAGGAGGTATCGCGCCGATGCGCTGTCCGGATCGAGGGTCAGGACGCGGTTGACGAACTTCTCGTCGGCGTCGACTTCTTCCAGCGCTTGCAGGTAGTACGAGAGGGCCGTGTCCTCGTACTCCTTCTGCTCCTGCTGTAGCTCGTCGATCCGCGCCAGATCTTCTTCGGTCGGCTCTTCAAGTTCCTCGAGATCGGCCCGCTCCCCGGCCTTTCGCACCGCCAACGTCTCGTTGATCCGGCCGATGTAGTAGGGTAGGTACGGGTCGTTGGCCTCTCCGGTCTCTTGGATGCGCTCGAACTCGGCGAGCCCCGCCTCGAGGTCTTCCTGCTGGAGGATGTACGCGTTCACGAGCGGGAAGGTGATCTCGATGTCGCTCGACGCGTGGAACCCGTCGTACCAGTCCGAAAACCGCTGCGCTCCCTCCTCGGCGATGTAGTCGTCCCGAACCGTGTCCTTCACTTCATCGAGCGTCGGAGTGTGCGCCTCCCGGCGATCGGTCACCTTGATGATGTGATAGCCGTACTCCGTTTCCACCGGTTCGGAGATTTCACCGACGTCGAGGGCAAACGCGGCCTCTTCGAACTCCGGGACCATCCGGCCTCGACCGAACCAATCCAGATCGCCACCGTCGTCCTTGGTGCCTTCGTCCGTGGAGTATCGACTCGCCAGCTCCCCGAAGTCCCTGCCGGCGAGGAGCAGTTCGCGAACCTCCGACGCGGTTTCCTCGTCGGCGACGAGGATGTGCGACGCGCGGACCTGCTCCTCGACGTCGTATCGCGTGATGTTCGCTTCGAAGTAGGCGAGGAGTTCGTCGTCCGTCGGCACGACGGCCCCGACGATCATCTCGCGGAGGGCCTCGTTCCTCAGCTGCGCCTCGATTTCACTTCTCAAAGACTGCTGGAACCCCGAAAGGGTTCGACCCTGGCTGGCGAGGTAGTTCGCCAGCGTCTCCTCGTCGATTCCGTTTCTCTCCAGTAGGTTGTTGTATTCCGCCGCGTAGGCGGCATCGAGATCCCGGCGATCGACGCGAATGCGCCGCTCCTCCGCTGCCTGACCGTAGAGGGCCTGCCGGATGAGGCTCTGGAACGTGTCCGCCTGGAATTGCAGCAACGCCAGCGCGCCGTTGGCGCCCGCGAAGATCTCGTTGGGGTCCTGACCGGCCTGCTGGTAGTAGGCGTAGTACTGGTTGACGAGGTTCGTGAAGGCGGTCGCGGCCGTTTCCGTGGAGATCTCCTCCCCGTTCACGGAGATCGCGTACACCGGCCCGGTATCGGCCGCGGAAGTGCTCCGGAAGACGCCTGCCTGGTTGAGCGAAACAAGCCCCACTCCCCCGACGAAGAACGAGAGGACAACAATCCAGATGATCTTCTTCTGATGACGTTTCAGGAATCCAGGCATCGCAGTCGGTCACTCCCTTGGATACGTATTGGTTTTTCGGCGAATGGTACCGCCCCGGTGGGAGACGGACAAGCCGTTCGGCTCCCCGAATCAGAACTCGGAGGGGATTTCCGGCTTCGGTGGCTCCACCCCGTAAACCCCGTGACGGGTCCGCACGGAGAAGTGGATCGCCGTCTTCTCCTGATCGCCCTCCGCCCCCACCACCACGATGGTCGTGAAGCTCGGAACGCAGTAGAGGTCCACCGCACTGGCGGCAAGGTACCCACGCGCAATCGCGATCGCCTTCACCGCTTGGTTGACCGCGCGCGGACCGATCACTTGGATCTCGGCGGTCCCGCACTCACGAATGCCGTTGGCGATGGCCCCGGCCGTCGCTCCCGGATCCGAGTCGGACGATACCTTCAATGTCTGCACTCTTTCGACCACCTATTTCGCGCTCTCGGTGAACTGGGTCTGCCGGATGACGTTCACCTTGATCTCGCCGGGGTAGTTGAGTTCCTCCTCGATCGCTCTCGCGATGTCGTACGCCAGCTTTGCCGAGATGTCGTCGCTCGCACGATCCGGATGCACCATGACACGGACCTCTCTCCCGGCTTGAAGGGCGTAAGCCTCTTGAACCGCAGGGAACGATCGACAGAGATCCTCCAGGTCGTGGAGCCGCTGGACGTATCGTTCGTAGGTCTCCTGGCGGGCGCCGGGTCTCGCCGCCGAAAGCGTGTCCGCGGCCTGAATCAGGACGTCGAGAACACTCGTTGGCTCCACGTCCTCATGGTGTGCAGCGATCGCCTGCACGACGACTCGCCCCTCACCGTATCGACGGGCCAGGTCGGCGCTGATCAGCGCGTGGGGACCGTCGACCTCATGATCGACGGCCTTGCCGATGTCGTGCAGCAATCCGGCGCGCACGGCTTGGTTCGCGTCCGCCCCGACCTCGTCGGCGAGGACCTTCGCGATCCCGCTGACTTCCATCGAGTGGGCCAGCTGATTCTGCCCGTAGCTCGTCCGATAGCGAAGCCGTCCGAGGAGGGCCGCCAGCTCCGGATGGAGCTCGATCCCGAGATCGAACGCGGCCTTCCTCCCTTCCTCCTTGATGCGCTCGGCCAAACGCCCTTGCGCGCGCTGGACCTTCTCCTCGATCTGCGCCGGGTGGATTCGTCCGTCTTCAATCAGCCGGGTGAGTGCGATCCGCGCCACTTCGCGCCGCATCGGATGAAAGCACGAAAGGACGACCATCTCCGGCGTGTCGTCCACGAGGAGCTCGACGCCGGTCAGCGCTTCGAACGTCTTGATGTTGCGCCCTTCGCGCCCGATGATCCGCCCTTTGAACTCCTCGGACGGAAGCGGGACGGAGCTGACCGTGTTCTCTTCCACGTATTCCGCGGCGTAGCGCTGAACCGCCGTGGCGATGACGTGGGCGGCACGCTGCTCGGCGTCCTCCTTCGCGCGGCGCTCGTTCTCCTCGATCTTCCGTGAGAAGAATCGCTGAGACTCCGTCTCGATGACCTTGAGGAGGTGATCCTGGGCCTCTTTCCTCGTCCAGCCGGCCATCCTCTCCATCTGTGCCTTGCTGTCCTCGAGGAGCTTCGCGCCCTCTTCCTTGAGCTTGACCAACTCCTCCTCGTCCTCTCGGAGGGAGTCCTCGATTTTCTCCAGGTAGGTCGACTTCTGGCTCAGTCGATCCTCACGCTTGAGGATCCGCTCCTCCGCTCGAGTGATCTCCTCCTCGCGGCGCTTCGCGCGCTCCTCGACCTCCTCGCGAAGCTCTTGGACCTCCTGGCGTGCTTCAAGGAGCGTTTCTTTCTTGGTTTGTTCCGCTTCCTCCCGGGCGGCCGCGAGGATCTCCGCTTCTTTCCGTTTTCGCGGGATACTACCGATCAGAAGCCCCACCGCGACCGCAGCGAGGAGACTCATCCCCCATCCGATGTATTCGATCAATGCTCTTCACTCCCTTTTAACACCCATTCCGCCGCGCATTATACCCGCTTGCCGCCTTCAACACGGAGAGCGGCGGGCAGGAAGAGCAGGCTGAACAGCAGAGCGAAGCCGATCCCGAGCAGTGCCGATGCGCCGAGGATCCTCAGGCCTGGAGTCCGCGCCATCAGCAGGCTTCCGAAGACGAGCATCGTTGTCATCGTGGTGACGATCACGGCGACGGCCGTCGTCCCCACACCTCGCTCGATCGCTCCCTCGGGCCTCACGAGTCTTTCCTCCATCGTCCGATGGAGAATGTGGATGCCGTTGTCGACACCGATCCCGATGAGCAGGGGAGAAATGGTGATGGAAAGGAAGTTGAAATCCATCGACAGCAGGCGCATCCCGCCGAGCATCCAGATGTAGCCGAGGACGAGCGGCGCGCCTGCCACCAGCGCCCGCACCCACCCACGAAGGCTGATCCGCAGCAGCAGGACGATGAGCACCACAGCGATCAGCGTCGACAGGTAGAAGTCCCTCTTCATGTAGCCTTCCAACTGCTGGATGACAAGCGGCATCCCGAAGTAGTCGTCGGAGAGCGAATCGGCGAACCGGTTGAAGCCCGCTAAGTTGTCGGCCTCGAAGATGTCCTGACTGACCCGGACGCGCAGAATGAAGTCGCCCTCCGGCGTGAGGTATTGCGTCCGAATGCCCTCGGGATAGGCGAGCAGGATGTTGCGCAGGAGCGTCTCGACCGGCGGAAGGTCGCGCAGCTCTTCGAGGTTCACATCGAGATCGAGGATCGCCGTTTGCAATCCGCGGATCTCTGCTGTCGCCTGATCGACGTCCAACCCCCCGAGTTCCCTCTGGACCGTCCGCAACTGCGAGATGACTGCGCTGCTCGCCATCGTCAGATCCACCTGACCGCTCATCGACGCGGCGTACTGTAGCAGTCCGAATTGGGCGAGCAATGTTCGGATCTCGGCCAGCGCCGCCGATCGCTCCCTGAGGCTCGCCTCCAGAGCGCCCAGCTGCCGAACGTAGGCGTCGAGGTCGAGGTTGTTGAGGACCTGTTGCTGCGCCGTTAGGTCGACGGGGAGAAGACTCGCGGCGGAGTCGACCGTTTCGACCATCGGGTGGGTGGGCAGGTTCTCCACGAGCGAGCGCAGCTCCTGCTCGGTCGAGGCGAAGAAGGTGTAGTAGCTCCCGATTCCGACCGGGAGCACCGCGATGCTCTCCAGGATCTCGTCCAACACCTTGTCGGATTCGACCGCGGGGATCAGATCGTAGTCGGAGAAGACGAACGACGTACGCGCCGCTTGGAACGCCACGAAGAACGTCAACACCAGCACGATGACGAAGATCGCACGCCCGCGTCCCGTCACGTGGCGAAACAGGCCGGTCAGTCGGGCGGAATAGGTCGAGATGTTCTCCTTGCGTCGGCGGCGCAGCAGGAAGTGCGACAGCGTGATCAATGCAGGCAGCAGGAACAAAGTCGAGAAGAAAGCGATCAGCACCCCAACGCTACTGATCACGCCCATCTCGAACAGCGCTCGCGAGTGGCCCGTCAGCAGCCCAACGAAGACGAGGGACGTCGTTAGGGCCGCGTAGAACGACGCCTCCCCTTTGCTCAGAATCGCTGCGTGCAGCGCTCGGTTCAACGATTTGCCGTTGCCCCTCTCCTCGGAGTATCGCGCGACGATGTGGATCGCGTAGTCGATCCCGAGCCCCAGCACGAGCGCGGGGAGGAAGGTGGTGACCAGATTGAAGCCGCCGACCGCCAGCTTCGCCCAGCACATCGTCAAGACGACGCTCATGAGCAGCGGGATCACGGCCACGATGGAGTAGAAGAACGAACCGAACGCAACCAAGAAGATGACGAAGACGCCGACGGACGAAATGATCGTCGTCCGCAGCATGTCTCTATTGACCACAACGTTCGTTTCCGCGTTGAAGGCGTAGGCACCCGCGACGCCGACACGCACGCCGAGCGCCTCGGGGTCGGCCCTCGCGATCGCCTCCCCTACCTTCTCGGTCACGAGCTCCGAATACTCGACGCCGCGCTGCGAAGGGTGCTGCGGCTGCGCCGTGATCAGGAGACGCGTTCGGTCGTCCGAGAAAAGCGCCGTTGGAGCCCTTGGACCGGAGTCGACCGTCGGCGCGAACAGCTCCGTCAGGGACTGCACCGCCGTGGTCACCGCCGGCAACGAAGGCAGGCCGTCGATCGCTCGCAGCACACCGTCGTTGAGCAGGGCGAAGTCGGCCACTTGCGCCGCGACTGCAGCGGAGGCGAGTCCGTCCCCCTCCCCGAGTTCGCCGCCGTAAAGCGCTTCTGTGAAGCTCCGACTCACCCCCGAGTAGACCGCACCGAGCGTCGTGCTCGGAAGAACGGAGATGTCGCTCCCGCCGGCTACGGTTGACTGGGCGAGCTCGATGCTCTCTTCGATCTGCGCGAGCTCCTCTTGCGTCAACTTGAACAGGTGTACGTACTGAACCGGGATGTCCGGCGAGATGTCCTGCAGATACTTGACCTCGACGAACTCGGGATCCTTGCGAAGTTCACCGGCGATGACTTCCGCCGCAGCGAGGAGCTTCGCCTCCCGCTGATCCGCCGGCACCTCCCCAGTCAACGTGAGGAGGAGCCCGACGAAGTTGCTCGGGACGAAGTACTGCTCGTTCTCTCGGTACTCTTCGATGAGGGGGTCGTTCACCGGCAGGAGGTCGAACAGCGAGCTGCGCAGCGGGACGTCGCGCGCGTAGTAGATTCCGAGGCCCGTCAGCACGAGCATCGCAAGGAGGACCCAGAGCGCGTAGTAGCGGCCGATGCGGAACACACCGCCGAGGAGCCGCTCCTTGAGGGGTTTCATCGTCTCGATTGAACCGTGATCAAGCCTCTTCCTCGGATTCGGATGGACTCGTCACCGACACGTCGTACCCGATGAGCTTCGCCGTCAAGCGGACGTTTTGACCTCCGCGTCCGATGGCGAGAGAAAGCTCGTCGTCCGGGACGAGGACCTTCGCCTTTCGGTTCTCCTCGTCCAACTCGACCGATAGGACGGACGCCGGCTCGAGGCCATTCTTCATCAGTTGAACGAGATCGTCGCTCCAGCGGATCAGGTCGATCTTCTCGCCAGACAGCTCGCGGGTGACGACGCGGACTCGCGCCCCGCCCGCACCGACGCAAGTGCCGACCGGATCGACGTTCCGATCGAGCGATTCGACCGCCACCTTCGTCCGACGGCCCGGCTCGCGCGCGATCTTCCGAATCACGAGTGTCCCCTCGTCGATCTCGGGAACCTCCAGCCGGAGCAGCCGCTCGACGAACTCCGGCGCCGCACGAGAGAGGAGGATCCGCGGATCGCCCTGCGTCTCCTCGACGGAGACGAGGTAGCATCGCAGCCTCTGCCCCGCGTGGTATCGCTCCCCGGGAATCCGCTCGGCGTCCGGAAGGATCGCTTCCGCCTCCCCGAGGTTCACCCACACGTCCTTCCCCTCGAAGCGGTGAATCGACCCGCTGATGAGCTCCCCGACGCGGTTCACGTAAAGGTTGTAGATGATCTCCCGACGTCGCTGAACGATCTCCTGTCGAATCGTCTCCTCGGCCTTCTTCGTCGCGATTCGGCCGAACTTCGACAGTTCGATCCGCTCTCCCTTGATGGTGATGTCGCCCGAGTGCTCGTCGATCTCGACGTCGACGTCCTCCTCGGTGTTGTACTCCTCCTGATAGGCGACCGCCAGGCCCTTCCGAATCGCGTCGTAGAGATCCTCGCGCGGGATCCCTTTCTCCTTCGCCATCTCTTCAAGCGCTTCGATAAACTCGATGTTCATCTTTGCCCGCCCTGCGTTCTCGACTCTCGCCCATTCCCTCCAAAAACAATGTCGCCGAGATTGGCGACAGAGCACGTTTCCAATTCCATCGCGATCGCCCTATTATACGACGGTCTCAGCACGTGGACAAACGAGAAATCCTAGGATGAAGCGGATTGCGTTGATCACCGATTCCGAGCACGCCGGCCGTCGCCTTGACCGGTTCCTCGCCGACGCGAACCCCGAGACGTCGCGGAGCGAGGTCCAACGAGACATCCGGGCCGGCCGCGTCTCCGTGTCCGGCGAGGTCACCCGCCAGCCGTCCCGCCGACTTCGCGAAAACGACGAGGTCATCTGGGAAATCGCCGATCGCGCTCCGCTGACTCCCCAGCCGATCCCGCTCGATATTCTGTACGAGGACGACCACCTCGTCGTCGTCGACAAGCCGGCCGGTCTGGTCGTTCACCCGGGGGCAGGGACCGAATCGCCGACGCTGGTCGAGGGACTTCTGGCGGACCGAACGCTCCCCCCGAGCGACGATCCCGTCCGCCCGGGGATCGTCCACCGACTCGACAAGGAGACGAGCGGGGTGATCCTCGTCGCGAAAACCGACGCCGCGCTGGCGCACCTCCAGCGGCAGTTCGCCGCACGATCGGTGGAGAAGACGTACGTCGCAGTCGTCCACGGCGTCATCGCCGAGGGGGAGGGAGCGATCGACGCGCCAATCGGTCGGGATCCGGCCCACCCGAGGCGGATGAGCGTCCGATCGCAGGGACGCGCCGCGCGAACCGACTTCCGCGTTCTGCGCCGCCTCCACGACTCGACGCTCCTTCTCGTCCGGCCGCACACCGGCCGGACGCATCAGGTCCGCGTTCATCTGCAGTACATCGGCCGTCCGGTCGTGGGAGATCCAATCTACGGAGACGCGAAGCGCAGGCGCTTGATGCTTCACGCGTGGCGGATCAGAGTGCAGCACCCCGAGACTGGGGAGGATCTGCGGTTCGAAGCGCCGATTCCGCCTGAGTTCCCCGACTTCGCGTACGAGGAACTGGCCTGGGAGCGCATGGGAGAGATCGGGTAGCCGGCCTGTCGGCGCTTGGTCGCTCAGGCAGGGATCGCCCTCGATGATGAATCGCCCCTCCTACGCGTTTCTCATCAATTGGACGGCGGAGATCCCATAATCGATCGCCGCGGCGAACGTCGCCCCGACCGCCATGTAGAACAGCTCGACGCCGCCGGGCCATCGCACGATGAGGAACGCGATCGCCCCGAACGCGAGGGCCGACGCCACCTTGCCCGGCGTTCGCGCCTGCTGCACGGCGTTCCTCCGGACACGCAGCAGAAGCGCGCCGAGGCCGATCGCCGTCTGCGGGAGCAGGAACAGGGCGAACGCCAGTGGCGGGATGTCGCCGAGGACGAAGAGGAGGCACAGAATCGAGACGTAGAGCGCCTTGTCCACCATCGGGTCGAGCACTTGACCGAGCCGTGTCACCTCGTCTCGCATCCGCGCGACCCACCCGTCGATCAGGTCGGTCAAGCACGCGAATCCGAACAGCCACCACGCCGCCCAGCGATGCCCCGACGCGAGGAGAAAGACGATCGGCACAATCGCGATCCCCCTCGAGAGCGTGATCAGATTGGCGACCGACATGCCCCGATCATACGGACCGGCTCCAGCGTCGACAACCGGATCGTGGAAGCCGTTTCGGACGCCCGCTATAATCCCGCCACGAACGAGACAAGGGGGAACGGAACATGCGAAAGCGCGTCATCATCATGGGGGCTGCAGGGCGCGACTTCCACAACTTCAACACTTACTTCCGCGACAACGAGGACTACGAGGTCATCGCGTTCACCGCGACGCAGATTCCGGACATCGAAGGACGCACCTACCCCCCGGAGCTGTCGGGCAAGCTGTATCCGGAGGGGATTCCGATTCACTCCGAAGACAAGCTGACCGATCTGATCGCCGAGAAGGACATCGACATCGTCGTCTTCAGCTACAGCGACGTCTCGAATCAGCACGTGATGGAACGCTCCGCGGTCGTCAACTCGGCCGGGGCTGATTTCATGCTCCTCAGTCCCGCGTCGACCATGATCGAGCCGGTGAAGCCGCTGATCTCGGTCACCGCCGTCCGGACCGGCTCGGGGAAGAGCCAGACGACCCGACGCGTCTGCCAGATCCTCAGGGAGCGCGGGAAGAAGGTCGTCGTCGTCCGGCACCCGATGCCCTACGGGAATCTCGTCAAGCAGGAGGTGCAGCGGTTCGAGACGTACGAGGACCTCGACGCGCAAGACTGCACGATCGAGGAGCGGGAGGAGTACGAGCCGCACATCGCCAACGGAACGATCGTCTACGCCGGGATCGACTACGAGAAGATCCTTCGCCAAGCCGAGACCGAGGCGGACGTCGTCGTCTGGGACGGCGGGAACAACGACTTCTCGTTCTACAAGGCCGACTTGTCGATCGTCGTGGTCGACCCCCACCGGGCCGGTCACGAGCTGCTCTACTATCCCAGCGGCGTTGACCTGCGTCTCGCTGACGTCGTCGTGATCAACAAGGTGGACACCGCGGCGCTCGACGACATCCTCTTCGTTCGCGACAACGTCGTCGACCACAACCCGCACGCGACGATCATCGAAGCGGCGTCGCCGATCCAGGTCGACGATCCGTCCGTCATTCGAGGAAAGCGGGTTCTGGTCATCGAGGACGGCCCGACGCTGACCCACGGCGAGATGGAGTACGGCGCCGGCGTGATCGCGGCGCAGCGGTTCGGCGCGGAGGAGCTCGTCGACCCGCGTCCGTACACGGTCGACTCCATCGCCGAGACGTACCGGTGGTATCCGCGGATCGGCACCCTCCTTCCGGCGATGGGCTACGGCGACGATCAGATCCGCGATCTCCAGGAGACCGTCGATCGCACCGAGTGCGACGCCGTCGTCATCGGAACGCCGGTCGATCTCGGCCGACTGCTGACGTTCAAGGTCCCGGTGACGCGCGTCCGCTACGAGCTTCAGGAGATCGGACTCCCGAACTTGGAAAGCGTGATCGATCGGATGTCGAACCTGTAACGAGGAAGAGTACTGCGAAACGGATTCCGCCCCGGCGTCGATCGGGGCGGTTTCGTACTCCTAGCGGGGATTCCTCAGCGCGAGAAGGAGCCCGAACGCGATTCCCATCCCACCGCCGACCGCCACCCCGAACAGCAGATCCTGGAAGACCCAACCGACGGCCAGTCCGATCGTCAGACCCAGCGGAAGAAGAAACAGAAGGTGGCGCCAGCGCGAGGCGAGGAGGCTACGCCTCACCGTCGCCACCGATGACTTCGATGAAGGCCTCGACGACCTTCGGATCGAACTGCGTTCCGGCGTGCTTCCGGAGCTCCTCGATCGCTTCCGACTTCGACAGCGGCTCCTGCTGGTACGTCCGCTGCGACGTCATCGCATCATACGTATCCGCGACAGCCACAATCCGAGCACCGATCGGGATCTCGTCCCCTTTGAGTCCCTCGGGGTAGCCGGACCCGTCGTAGCGCTCGTGATGCGACTTCACGATCTCCGCCGCGCCGTGGAGGAAGTCCTTCTCACAGAGAATCTCTGCCCCATACTCCGGATGTCTCCTCATCTCCTCCCATTCCTCGGTCGTGAGCTGGCCTTCCTTGCCGAGAATCTCATCGGGAACTCTCACTTTCCCGATGTCGTGTAGATAAGCGGCGTATGAGAGGTCAACAAGGGATTGCCCCCCCAGACCCAGCTTCTCTCCAGTTTGGATAGCGAATTGGTCCATTCGGTCGCAGTGCCCCTCCGTCGCGGCGTCCTTCTCCTCAACGGATTGCGCCATCGCGACCATGTCGCTCACGCGATGGCTCGCCACATCGAAACTCGGCGCGGATGAGATCAGGAGCAGTTCCACCTCCTCCGCCACTCGGAAGAAGACTCGTTGCGGGAGTCCGTTGTGATAGATGTAGTCGCCGGACCGGAGAAGGATGGGTTCCTGAACGCTGTTCTCGTCGTCATCTGAATCGATCGTCAAGAGACCTTCGAGCACGTAGATCAGCTCGAATCCGCTCCACTCGTCCGTCGCGAACAAGTAGAAATGGCGACCGGCCTCGATCCGCTGGCGAGAGACCTCGACCGAATCGGAAGACGCAAGCAGCTCGAGCGTGGTGGTACGCTTCTCCACCCGCTCCACGGCGTCGCTGTGGCGCCGAATCGTCAGACCTTCGACCAAACTCGTGTTGTCCTCCGGTGACTTCACCCCAGTCACGGGCACCCTCTTCCCCTCAATGTCGCGCCGCAAGCCTCTTCCGCGCGCGCCCCCCGGCCGAGGGAGTAACTGTACTGACGAAGCAGGCGCACAGCAACGCTCGGGTAGATTGAATCTCGCAGTCCCTCACGCGCTTGCAGCATCCTGTGTCCTCGAATGACGCGGGATGTGGCCGACTGTCCACGTCACTAATCGCCCACACCCCGTCGAAGCTTCTCGTCTTCTTTGGCTTCTGGTTCGACCGCTACTTGCCTCCCACATCGATAGGACCGCAGCACGTGGAGAACCCAATCGGGCCCTTCACGGGAAAAACCGGTCCCAGAATGCTCGAGGAAGAAGCGGTGAACTTCCCTCCAACGTCGATCGGATCGGCGCACACGGACAATGCGATTCCCGTCAGCACGAGCGCGATTGCCAGTAAAGCAAGCAGTCGTTTCATCAGAGGACCTCCTTACCCTTCTGGGCAGTCATCGATACAAGTCGATTTTTCCTGATTCCGGAAAACCTAGACGCACATCCACGTTTAGCGCCCTCGAAGGGAAACCTGTGAGGCAAGCCTGGGCGACCAGGTGCAACGAAAGACCGAAGGATACCCTCCGGTACCCTTCGGCGCAATTCACTGCGGCAGCGAAGAACGACCGCCACCCTACTGGCCTAAGCTGACCTCACCTCGGCCAGCCGTCGACGTCGATCGGCAACGGCTAATCGCCGCCCACTTCGATCGGCGTCGTGTAGTCACCGCCGACATCGATCGGCGAGGAGTACTCACCGCCGACATGGATCGGCGTCGTGTAGTTGCCGCCCACATCAATCGGCCGATACGTCATGTCTTCCACCTCCTTCCTTTTCGCCCATACCTTATATCCGGTTTGGAGAACGTGTCAAATCCTTGTTCTCCATCCGCGCTAACCTAACCCGCGGACGGACCGTCCAGCGCGAAGCGAATTGGGAGGCACCGAGCACCAAGCGGGAAGACGCGGCGTGCGAAACGCGATGCGAGATGCTTCGGACCTACAGCTCTCGCACGCCCTTCACCCAGGCGCCGCCGAGACCGGAGACGGCCACGGCCACGCCGCAGCCGATCAGCACAACGGGAGCCGACAGGAACAGGAGGAGTCCCCCGACGGCGGCCAACGAAAGGGGTCGGAGGCTCTGGGTGAGGGCATTCAGCGCGGCGAACGCGCGGCCTCGGAGCTCGTCCGGCGTGTGCACCTGGATCACGACCGACTCGAACACATTCAGAACCGCGACGGCGAAGCCGACGACGCCGAGGGTGATCATGGCAAGCGGAAGATCCCGGGTCGTCCCAAAGAGGGCCAGGGCCGTGCCAAGGATTCCGAACCCGATGAGAATACCCACCCCGTGGCGCTTGACGCGCTTCAAAAGCCAGGTGAACGTCCCGCCGAGCAGCATGCCGATGGACAGCGCAGAGGTCAGGAAGCCGAGCCCTTCCGCCCCCGCCTTCAGGATATCGCTCGCCATGATCGGGAACAGCACGCTCGTCGGCGCCAGCATGAAGTTCGTCACACCGTACAGCGCCACCATGCAGAGGAGGCTCTTCCGCTCATACAGGAACCGGAATCCCGACAGCGCCGTCGCGACCGACTGCCGCAGACCTTCTGCGCCGACGACCTTCGGCGACACGAACGCGACCAGACCGAGGGAGGCACCGGCCACCAGGAACGTGATCGCGTCGAGCCACATCGTCGGGCCGCTGCCGAGCAGGCCGACGAGCACGCCGCCCAGTGCGGGTCCGAGGATCCCGCTGGCGCTGGACGCAATCTGATCCAGGGAGTTCGCCCGAGTGAGCTGATCCTTGGAGACCAGGTTCGGGATGCTCGCCATCAGGGCGGAGCGGTGCACGAGCGTCGCTCCCGCGGCGATCACGCTCGAGATGTAGACGTGCCAAACCTGTAGCCGTCCGAAGTACAACAAGGACCCGACGGTCGCCATCGTCAGCGCGTTGACGACGTTCATCCCGAGCATCAGCCTCCTGCGGTCGACCCGGTCGATGAACGTTCCGGCGAGCGGGCCCGCGAGGAACCGAGTGACCGCCGAGGCGATCGCCACGGACGCCAGCGCGGCGGACGATCCCGTAGACTGGTAGACCCACCAGAACAGCGCGACGTAGCTCATCTGACTGCCGAGCATCGAGACGGACTGGCCGCCCCAAACCAGAAGGAAATTGCGGTTCCGCAGTAGTGATGTCCCTGCAGTCTGCATTGTTAAGACTAGAGTATACTAGGTTATCGCGCGAGCTCAAATCCCTCGTCCTCGCGTTGTGAGCCCACCGGCCGATCGATACAATCCAGCCGGCGAAGACGGAATCCATCACGATTTTCGCACGGCAGCATCGAGGAGGGAGCGGCATGTCAGAGAAGGCCCAACGGATGATGTCGATCGACGGGAACACGGCCGCGGCCCACGTCGCGTACGCGTTCAGCGACGTCGCGGCCATCTATCCCATCACCCCCAGCTCGCCGATGGGCGAGATCGCCGACACGTGGGCGGCCCACGGGCGGAAGAACCTGTTCGGCCAGGCCCTGCAAGTGACCGAGATGCAGTCCGAGGCCGGCGCCGCCGGTGCGGTCCACGGATCGCTCGTCGCCGGGGCGCTGACGACGACGTTCACCGCCTCGCAGGGGCTTTTGCTGATGATCCCGAACATGTACAAGATCTCGGGGGAGCTCCTGCCCGGCGTCTTCCACGTCTCGGCCCGGGCGCTGGCCAGCCACGCACTGTCGATCTTCGGCGACCACTCCGACGTCATGGCGACGCGTCAGACCGGCTTCGCCCTCCTCGCGTCGGCCTCCGTCCAGGAGGTCATCGACCTCGGGATCGTCGCGCACGTCGCCGCCCTGAAGTCGAAGGTCCCGTTCCTCCACTTCTTCGACGGCTTCCGGACGTCGCACGAGATCTCGAAGGTCGACGTCGTCCCGTACGAAGAGATAGCCAAGATCGTACCGTGGGACGCGATCGAGAACTTCCGGGTGCGAGCGATGAACCCCGAGCACCCGCACCTGCGTGGCACGGCCCAGAACCCCGACATCTACTTCCAGAACCGCGAAGCGGCGAACAAGTATTACCTCGCGACGCCGGACATCGTCGCCGAGGCGATGGGGCGGGTCTCCGAGCTGACCGGCCGTTCGTACAAGCCGTTCGACTACGTCGGCGCGCCGGACGCCGAGCGCGTGGTGGTGGCGATGGGCTCGGCCTGCGACGTCATCGAGGAGACGGTCCACTACCTGAACGGCCAGGGCGAGAAGGTCGGCCTGATCAAGGTCCGCCTCTTCCGCCCGTGGTCGACGGTGCACTTCCTCGAGGTCATGCCGAACTCGGTGAAGAAGGTCGGCGTTCTCGACCGGACGAAGGAGCCCGGCTCCCAGGGCGAGCCGCTGTACCTCGACGTCGCCACCGTCGGCGCCGGCTGCCCGGACAAGCCGGTCGTCGTCGGCGGCCGCTACGGCCTCGGCTCGAAGGACTTCACCCCGGCGATGGCGAAGGCCGTCTTCGAGAATCTCGCCCTAGAGACCCCGAAGAACGGGTTCACCGTCGGGATCGAGGACGACGTGACGAACACGTCGCTCCCGCTGCCCCCGGAGATGGACGCCACCCCCGCGGGGACGATCCAGTGCATGTTCTGGGGCCTCGGCTCGGACGGCACCGTCGGCGCGAACAAGAACGCGATCAAGATCATCGGCGACAACACCGACATGTACGCGCAGGGCTACTTCGCCTACGACTCGAAGAAGTCGGGCGGGATCACCGTCTCGCACCTGCGCTTCGGCCCCAAGCCGATCCAGTCGTCGTACCTCGTCAAGACCGCCGACTACGTCGCCTGCCACAACCCGGCGTACGTCGCGACGTACGACCTGCTCGCCGGGATCAAGGACGGCGGCACGTTCGTGCTCAACTGCCCGTGGGACCTCGACGGGCTGAACGAGCACCTGCCCGCTTCGCTGAAGCGGACGATCGCCGAGAAGAAGCTGAAGTTCCACACGATCGACGCGGTCAAGATCGCCGGCGACGTCGGGCTCGGCGGTCGGATCAACATGATCATGCAGACGGTCTTCTTCAAGCTCTCCGGCGTCCTTCCGGTCGACGAAGCCGTCGCGCATCTGAAGAAGGCGATCGAGAAGGCGTACGGCCGCAAGGGCGAGAAGGTCGTCCAGATGAACTACGCCGGCGTCGACGCGGCACTCGATCCAGCCAACCTGACCGAGATCGACGTCCCGGCCGACTGGGCGAAGGCCACCGGCGAGCCGGGGAAGCCGGAGCTGCCGAAGTGGGTCCTCGAGGTCATGCGACCGATGAGTCTGCAGGACGGCGACAAGCTCCCGGTCAGCGCCTTCGACGCCGAACTCGACGGTTCGTACGAGTGGACCGGGCCGGACGGCTCGTTCCCGGTCGCCACCACGCAGTACGAGAAGCGCGGCGTCGCCCTCAACGTTCCCGAGTGGGTGAGCGAGAACTGCATCCAGTGCAACCAGTGCGCGTTCGTCTGCCCGCACGCGACGATCCGCCCGTTCCTGACGACCGAGGCCGAGGAGGAGGCCGCGCCGGCCGGATACGACACAATCCCGGCGACGGGCAAGGGGATGGAGGCGTTCGGCTTCCGGATCCAGGTCGATCCGCTCGACTGCCAGGGATGCGGCAACTGCGCCGACGTCTGCCCCGGCAAGCAGGGCGAGAAGGCGCTCGTCATGAAGCCGCTCGACACGCAGCTCGAGCAGCAGCCGCTGTACGACTACGCGTTGACCCTGCCGATCCACGACGACGTCATGGACTGGAAGACGGTCAAGGGCTCGCAGTTCCGCCAGCCGTTGTTCGAGTACCACGGCGCCTGCGCCGGCTGCGGCGAGACGCCGTACGTCAAGCTGGCGACCCAGCTGTTCGGCCCGCGGATGATGATCGCCAACGCCACCGGCTGCTCGTCGATCTACGGCGGATCCGCACCGGCGATCCCGTACACGACCAATCCGGACGGCCACGGCCCGACGTGGGCGAACTCGCTGTTCGAGGACAACGCCGAGTACGGCTTCGGGATGGTCCTCGCGCTGAACGCCCGACGCGACCGGCTGGCGAACCAGATCCGGGTCGCGATCGAGAGCGGCGCCTCCGGCGAGCTTGTGGACGCGTTGAAGGCCTGGCTCGACGCCAAGGATGATGCGGAACGATCAAGAGAAGCTGGGGACCAATTGGCAGAGCTTCTCTCACGCGTCGGCGAAGACGACGCGCAGGCGACCAAGTACGCCGAGATACTGGCAGCTAGAGACATCTTCACCAAGAAGAGCATCTGGGCCCTCGGCGGCGACGGCTGGGCGTACGACATCGGCTACGGCGGTCTCGACCACGTCGCGGCGATGAACAAGGACATCAACGTCCTCGTCGTCGACACCGAGGTGTACTCGAACACCGGCGGACAGTCGTCGAAGGCGACGCCGACCGGCTCGGTCGCCAAGTTCGCCGCTTCCGGCAAGAAGACGAAGAAGAAGGACCTCGGCCGGATGCTGATGACGTACGGCTACGTCTACGTCGCCTCGGTCGCGATGGGGGCGAACAAGAACCAGTGCCTCAAGGCGTTCCTCGAGGCCGAGTCGTACCCCGGGCCGTCGATCATCATCGCCTACGCCCCGTGCATCAACCAGGGGCTGAAGAAGGGGATGGGCAAGTCGCAGGAAGAGGAGAAGCTCGCCGTCGAGGCCGGCTACTGGCCGCTGTACCGGTACGACCCGCGCCTCGCCGCCGAAGGGGTGAACCCCTTCCAGCTCGACATGAAGGACCCCACCGGCGACTTCCAGGAGTTCCTCATGGGCGAGGTGAGGTACTCGTCGCTCGTCCAGTCATTCCCCGACGAGGCTGCGCGATTGCACAAGCAACTCGAGACCGAATACAAGGAACGATACGAGGACTACAAGAGGCTCGCGGAGTAACAGCACAGCCTAAGATCGACTGGTCACCAGACCGAGAGAAAGGGAGTGCTGCAAAGGTGCTCCCTTCCCCTTCGTCCTTATGACGCCACTCTCGTCATGCGATCCTTGCTAACTCTCGCCAGCAGTGCGTAGAGCAGGGCCGCAACGCCGAGCCCAGCTAAGGGAGGCAGCCACAGGGACGAGAGAAAGCTCCCCAGCTTGCTGGCGACCGAAGGGCGCAGCACAGACAGGAGCACAGCGATATACAGTGGAGCCGTCAGTAGCCACACCCCCACGCTGCCGCGGACCAGAGTGGAGATCAGACCGAAGAACTCGATGAGGGCAAATCCCCAGATGGGGATCACCACGAGGGCCGTGTAGACCGATGCAAGCGTCGGGAGTTCCCCGAGCCTAAACCACGAGAACCCGACACAGACCGCAACGCCGATCCACTCGAATGCATAGGAGAAGAGGAAGACCGCGAGGCTCTTTCCGAGTAGCAACGTCTCGGGAGACATCGGAGATGCGAGCAAGTTCGGCAGCGTCTTGCGAGTCACCTCGTTGTAGAAGGCCGCCTGGGAAAAGGCGTAGGCCCCGGCGAGCATCGGGACCAGTGCCGTGGGAACGAGAAGGAGCTGTCCATAGCGCGCGGCGAAGTAGGTCCCGAAGAACAGCGTGATGAGGATCAACGCCACAAAGCGCAGTCTGTCCCGAAAGAAGGTCCTCGTTTCCTTCCAGAGGATGACCCGTATCGCCTTCATTCCGCCTCGTCCTCCTCGACCATCTGGGTGTAGACGTCCTCCAGCGTCACTCGGCTCTCCTCCGCCCGTTCAACGTCCACGCCGTGCTCCACGAGATACCTCACCAAGTCACGGGTCGCGGTCGCCTCGTCCACGAGGATCAGCTCGTCGTCCGCGGTTTGTGCGACGCCGAAGCTGTCGACGATCCGGCGCTCCAGGTCGCCGGAGATCTCTCCGGAGACCCGGATCCTCACTTCGCGCTTCACCCCGAGTTGCTCCTTCAGCTCCTGCATCGTGCCCGCGGCGGCGATCGCCCCGCGGCGGAGAAGCACGATTCGGGTGCACACCCGTTCGACGTCGGCTCATCCAGCACGGCGAACGGCGCCTCGTGCATCAGCGCCTTGGCGATCCCGAGCCTCTGTTTCATCCCCGCCGAGAGCGTCCTCGCCACCGCTTTCCTCTTGTCCAGCAAGCCCCACGCGCTCAGAACTTCAAGGACTCGCGCTTCGCCGAAGTCGTACAGCTTCGCCCAGAAGAGAAGGTTCTCATCCACCGTGAGGTTCTCGTAGACGCCCGTCTCCTCGAGAAGGAAACCGATCCTGCGCTTCAGATCAACGGGCAGGGCGTAGGCGTCCTGTCCCCACAGTTTCGCGCTTCCCGAAGTCGGCTTGAGAAGTCCCAGAAGCAGTCTCACAAGCGTCGTCTTCCCAGCGCCGTTCGAACCGATCAGCCCCAACGATTCGCCTTCACCGACGACGAGATCGACTCCCTTGAGCGCTTCGGTACGGCCTGGGTAGACCTTCCGGACTGCTTGAAATTCAGCAACGGGAGCCATTACGAACACATCCTCCGATGAGTGCATTGTAGCGAGAGCCATGATCTCCGAAGAAATGGCCAGCTGCTGGGCCGGTACGTGCTGCTCTGCAGGGCGTTGGCAGAAGCTGGGTAGCAGTCGATAGGCATTCCGCTGGAGATAGAGAACGAGAACACCGACAGTGGCTTCGTTTCTCTCAAGGTACTCGAGCCCGTAGCTTGAGTACCCGGAATACAGGAGAGCGCTACGAGACGTATCGAAAGATGGCCGAGAGCTAAGCAACCTGCGAGAGCAGGCTGAGCGTTTGTCGATTGAGAAGGGGCGTCGGAGGGCGCCCCTTCTTCGCTTCCTCAGGGTCCATATCGCCCAACCATCCGGCGCTCGTCTGCTCGTCGGACGGGAACCGGAATGCCAGACGTTGTCTGACAGCATGATTCGCGGGTGTCTGCTGGCGGGCCTATCGGAGCACTGCCCGAGGGCGCAGTCACTCACATGCCGGTAGATCGCCAAGGCGGTCTCCGCCCTGCATCGCTCCCTCCAGACGTAGCATAACAAACTGCGTGAGGGTCAGCGACACCTGCCGCAATAGCCGAGCTTGGTCCTTCTCGGCCATATAAGGATGTGCTCCTGTATGGCTTAGAAGGGCATAAACCTTCTCGACAGCCTCACGCTCCTTCTTCTCCAGGAGACCACCTGTCTCCAGGTATGAGCGGACATCTGCTGGACGGTCACCTACAAGAGGTTGAGAGTCATTCCTCGGCATCCCAGCAGCATGCTTCTCAGCAACTCCCCGCAGTACCAACTCGAAGAACTTCCTGGCATTACCAATGCAGTCCGACCATCGTCCCGCAACGTAGTGCTCTTCGGAGAGCTCTAGAAACCCGAACGCCTCATCTTTCCCCGACAGCCCCAATCTCAAGAAGAGCGAGCGAAGCAGACTGGATTCAGCCTCAACATCAACAACATCGGGTTCCGGGACCAGCAACTCCCCTTGGCGATACAAGTATCCATCTATCTCCAGCCTCTGGAGTACCTTGTCGTAGGTATTGCGATACGACTTGGCGACCCATTCCTCGTCTTCGGACTCGTACCAATTCAGGTAGTCTTCTGCCAGGTTCCGCAAGTACTGCTGTCCCAGCCGCGCTCTCTGATCCCACGACCAGTCCGGCGTGGCAGCGCTCAGAGTCTCACCTGTATGCAGTCTGAGCACCCACTCTTTAAGAGCTCTTCTGCTGCGGAGCTTCTTCACCATGTTGCAGAACCACGGCTCGTACTCACGCTCATAGAGGAAGTCGTAGAGCCTTTCGCGGTGAACGCGCTCGCTGGTGCCGCCGTACGGCCCACTCCGCTCCGTCGATGAGAACCTATGCCTATACGCGTCGGATATCGCCATGGCAGCTCGCTGGCTGATCACGTCTATCTCCTAAGGTGTTGCAGGCTGTCGCGTTGGCTCGCTTCTTGACTGACACTGCTGACTCACTGTCCGCGCCTAGTCGTCCGTGAGCAGCTCATCAAGAACCGCCAATACCTGGGGGCCACAGTCCCTTGCCCACTCAGCGGCGTCCTTGTCGACAGCTCTACCATGGGCGGCCTGATTGCCGAACATGACTAGCTCCACTAGGCCGCTCACCCTTGCACCTGCTAGCACGCCTTCCTTCTGAAGAGCACGAATCGTCCGCATCAGAGACTTCTGCGTCTCCAATCCGGCCTTGATTGCCAATCGTCGAACCCTTCTCTCAATCTCGATTCTCAACCCAACAAGCGCAAGATCTGGATCAACATCCGGCGGTATCTCTTCTGAGTAGGCCTTTGCGCGCTCAAGAACTGCTTCCGAGGCTTCCTCTGTAGCCTTCGATACTGCCTCTTGAACATCCTTGAATTCGATCTTCCCGCCGCCAGGAAACTCAACGGACTTCAGGATCGAACTCAGCCATGGCAGCAGAGCCAGAGCAAGGATGAACAGGTCAGTGGTATTGAGAAGGTCTGGCCACACCTTCCTCAGGATGAGAATCAGGATTGCGATGGCCGTTGTTGCTGCCTTCGCTGCGATCTCACGCCTGGCCGAAGTCATCACTAGACCTCCCCTAGCCAGCCACTCTCCCACCTGCGTTCGACTATGAGCACTGAACTGCAGTGCCTACGATAGTATCCTACGCCAAAGATCAGCGTCAAAGAAGCTCCAACAGAGGAGCAGTTGATCGTTCACCCCCTGCAAGCGATGATCATCGTATGAGCTGGCGCGGATTCCGAAGGGCCACGTGGCTCTTGGTGCTGTTCTCCGGACTGGTAGTAGCCTTCTTCTCGCTTCAGAAGTGGTTGCTAGGCGGATCATTCGCTTTGCTCTTCGCAGAAGCAAGCTCCGACTACATGCTAAGCGCGATCGCTCAAGCCGCAGCAGCAATCATCGGAATTGTCGTTACAGTGACGCTTGTCGCAGCTCAACTATCAGCCTCGGCCTATGTTCCGAGAGTAATCGCCCTGTTCAGGAAGCATGTTGACCTGTGGGTTCTCGTTCTTGTCTACGGTGTCGCCATCACGTTCAGCCTGTCCCTGCTGAACATCACCCCTGCGAGTTCCGGCCTGCGAGAAAGCCTTGTGATTCTGGCGTTCAGCGCGTTTCCAGCTGCTTTTTTGATGCTGATCCCATACACGAACCGTACTCTCAGGATCCTGGACCCGCGATCCATGATCCTGCAGCTCCTGGAGCAAGTTCCGCGGCCGAGCAAGGTAGCAACCCAAGATCCGTCGAAGAGGGAAGCGGGCCTGGAGCGTGCCCTTGCACCCATTGAGGATATGCTTCTTGCTTCAATCCGCAGGGCCGATTTCTCTACGGCCATGGTGGGGTTGACTGAGCTAACGGAGGCCATCTCACGCGCTGTGCACCCGCGGCCGAGGCGGACAAGGCGGCTGGACTTGCACCAGAACAAGAGGACAGAGAGCTACTATCCCTATGTGAGAGGTCTCGTTAGGCATCTAACTCGTCCAGCGAGAGCTCTTCTAGAGGCCGATACCAGCTTGGGTGCAGAGCTCATTCGTCATCTTCTACAAGCAGCGCGATCCGTCTGTAGGAGCTCGATCTGGGGAGAGCTGGATGTCCTTCGTGCAGTGACTTCTATCGGCGAGCGTGCTGTCGCTCTTGACGATAGGGACAATGCCCTGACTGCAATGAGAGGAGTGGCGGCCACAGTTGGCTGGTTGCCGTTCCTGAAATCAAGGGTCCTAGACGAACGCGGAACCATTACCTATGTTGGCTACTTAGGTGCAATCGAATGCGTGATCACGCAGGTCGAAAGAATCGCAGATCCAGGGGTCAAGCGTTGGGGGCTTACGTTCGCACTTGACGCCTGCGAGTGTCTCGCCTGCATTGGGAGAGCCTTCGCTGGAAAGAGACCGCGGCGCGACAACGACTGGATCGGCTCTCCCCACAGCGAACCCATCATGCGGGTGCTTGTTAGTCTTGACCACACAATGGTCGATAGCTTCCTTGAAGGTACTACGACTCTGAGCTCCTATGCCGGCGAGCCGCTTCTGTTCGTACGTGTCATCCAGCCGGTTGCGACGATCGCGCGGTTGAGCTATGAGAAGGGCTACTGCGCCCAGGGAGGGCTCAGCGACTTCGGCCGCGCAGTATGTGCAATCAGCAACATCGGAGCCGCTGCTTCGCTTACGTGTTCCGATCGCTTTCTTGGAGACATCTCGAAGACGCTCGCAGATCTCGCAGAGATCGACAGGACGGTTGTGCTCAAGCAGATTGACACGACCATGTCCAGACACTACTTGCTCAGCACACTCGATCTATCCCGCTTCAAGGCACAGGTTGTGGATCCATTGGCGAAAGACATAGTACCCGGAAGCTAGCCCGTGAACTGGAAGGGCACGGGGTCAGACCTTCATTCTTCGGGAAGGGCACGGGGTCAGACCTTCATTCTTCGGATCATCCATGGTGGCGGAGTTCCGGGGACACACACCCCATCTCCGACGCCTTTCGCCCAGAGAGTCCAGCGACGTAGAAGCCCTCGGGAAGTGTGCCTTGGCTCTTCACGGGCTTTGTCCGCAAGCCGCCCGTCGAGTGGGCTGCGGGTGAGGTCGGGGCACACACTGCAACTTAGAACTCCTCACGACTCGTAAGAACCAGGATTCTGCTTTTCCTGCCTTAGAAAGTACGATTTTCAGTTCGCAAGCTACGCGGGCGGCGGATCAGACGGCGAGAGTCTTTCGATACACGTAGTGCGTGCGGTACGCCCGATAGCCGAGGGATTCATAGAGGCTGCGTGCACCGTAGGGGTTCTCGCTGTCCACGCCGAGTAAGGTCTCCTCCATTCCCATCTCCGCGAACATGCGGATGCTTGCAGCCAGCAGCGCTCGCGCCAAGCCGCGGCGGCGCCAGGGACGCAGGACGAAGATGTCTTGGGTGTAGCCGCGCTCAATCCCGACCCACTCGTTCCGCCGCTCGTCCACGTAGTTGAGGACCATCCCCGCGACTGCGTCGCCGTCCCAGGCGACTTTCCAGAGACCCGGCTGGAAGAGACGTGACTGCGTCCATACCACGTAATCGTCGTCGGTTCGCAGCGCGTGCCCCCAATGGTCCTGATAGCCTTCCTCCCACGCGTCCCACACCGCGCGGTACTGATTGGGCCGGGTTGGGCGGATCTCCAGCCCTTCAGGAAGCGAGTAGCTCGGTATCACGTCGCACGTCGGTCGCGTCATCCCGAGCATCGTCCGCGCAACGTGATAGCCCGCCGACTCAAACAGAGCCATGGCGCCCGGATTGGCATCGGTTGTCCAAACCTGAAGGAGCTTCTCGACCTCCCGCGGGTGCTCGGCCCCGATCTCCGAGAGGCGATCCTCGTTCCACCGCAGAATCACCCTACCCAGCCCACGACGCCTCCAGGCCGGAACCACGAACCCCAGATGGAGGTAGAGCCGCGGCCCAGCGTACTCGTCTTTCCAGAAGACGCGCGAGTAGCCAGCCGGATCGTTGCGGACCTCCGCGAACAGCATGTCAGTCCCAGGCTCGCAGTTCGTGAGATGGGAGAAGACGTGCGCGACGTCGGCGGCGGACTGGTTGTACTCCTCACGATCGGCCCGGTTGCCCGCGTTCATGATCTCGACCATCACGGGGAAGTCGGCGTCCCCGCGGAACCGGCGGAACGACAGACCGGGGATCCTCACGTGTTCAGCAGAGGGCAACGCAGTGGACATGACGATAGCTTCGACCAATACCTGATGTGCCGCAACATCTCGCACGGGATGGGGTCAGGTCCTGTGTTTTGACACCTTGGGGAGTTCCGGGGACACAGTACTCAACTCATCAACCCGCAGCACCCAAACCCCCATCGAGCCTGCAAGCTCACGATCCTGCGAGCGCCTGATCCGCAACACGCCTAGTCGAGGTACTCCTGCATCAGGCTGTCGAAGGATGCCTCGTACTCCGCAAGGCTCATGCCGAACCTGTTCTCGAAGGCGTCGGCGAAGGACAGCCCGGCTCGGATGTCCAGGAACACGCGTTTGGCGTCCTCGGCGGTCTTGCCCAAGCCACCCTCGTCGATGAGGTATCGGACAGCCAACTCGAACATGGCGAACGAATCGTCGCCGCCGAATGCCCCTTGCTCTGCGGAGAGGATGTCGTCCCACCGATGAACTCGGATCGGATTCCCGTTCTCGAGGTAGGGCAAGAGCCTCGCCTGCCGCCGCTTGGGAACGGCACGGAGTCAGACCTTCGTTCTTCGGATGCTCTATGGCTGCTTGGAAGGGCAAGGGGTCAGACCTTCACTCTTCGGATGCTCCACGGCTGGTTAGGTCGGCGCACACACCCCATCTCTTGCGCCTTCCGCTCAGAGAGTCCAGGACACACAGCAGCTCTCGGGAAGTGAGACTTCGCTCTTCCCAGGCTTTGCCCCACCGGGTACGCTGCGAAGCTACACTAGGGGTAGGCATTCAATCAGCCACCCAAGTTGCGGTTTGTGCTCGCAACCCGTAGATGCTCTTCAAGGTCCTTCCATCTATCAGCGACCTGTCTTCCATTCACGTTCCCAGCACTTTCATGTATGATCCGCCTATGGGCATCTATGAAAGGAGGGGACATGCCCAAGCGAACGAAGTCGCGGACGGAGAAGGAGAGCTTCATCGAGGAACGAATCTTCGGGGATCACCACTACAAGACCACCATCACAGACGGCAAAAGCAAGGCCGAAGGGCGAGGTCGCACGTCGAAGGAATCCCAGAAGCTGGCCAGCAGCAGGTGGGATAAGAAGAAGGGCAAGTAGAATGCCGACAACCGGGGAGAAGCCTGGAATCGGGACGTACATGTGTAACGCATGTGGTACAACAGTTCGACTTGATGACGCAGACGACACGTTGCCTCCATGCCCGAGTTGCGACGGAACGGAGTTCACACGACTCTAAATAGATAGTTGGATTCGCGGGCCCTCGCTTAGCCGCTCAGGGGAATCGGGGGACACATACCCTATCTCCAAGGGAGGGCAAGGGGTCAGACCTTCATTCTTCGGATCATCCACAGAAGGGCGAGGGGTCAGACCTTCGCTTTTCGGATTTCCACGGTGGCGGAGTCCCGGGGTGACACAGGCTGCTCATTTGCCCGAAGTGGCGAGCAGCTTGACGGAAGACGCACAACACCTTCCGCCACCGATCAAGCCGCGATACCCAAACCGCATCGAGCCTGCAAATTCCAGATCCTCCGAGCACCCGACCCCAACCTCTCGCGAGATCTCCCCGCGACCTGCACTCGAACGAAGCACGAGTTCCATCCTTAGATTGATCGGCAGATGCTCGCGATTGGCCTCGGTGCCCTTCTCAACACGGCCAGGACGCTCGTCGCAGATCACGTATCTCGGGGAGCCAGTGCCATTCCTGCGGAGCTGAAGGGGACACACCTACAATTGCACCAATCTCATGCTAGGTGGTAGGATGCTGGCGCAGGAATCCACACTGCGAAGAATAGAGGTGACATCGTATGAGCATAGACGCCGTCGCACCAATACTGGATGCCATCGCCTGGCCCATAGCAGTCGCCGCGGCCGCGTTCGCTCTCAAGGAGCCGCTCAAGAAGTTCATTCCCAACTTGCTCGGTCGAGCCACGAAAATCTCGTTCGGCGATTTCCGCATTGAGTTCTCGCCTGCGAAAGAGCTCGTCAATCCCTGGGCCACTGAGCTTGTCGATGCACACGCTCTTGTTTCCGCTGATGAGTTCAGTTCCGATGCGACGATTGAACTTACCCGCCAGTTGGCACAACCAACAGCCTCTGACTTCGCCATCATCGATCTTGGGAGCGGGCACGAATGGCTCACATCTCGTTTGTTCATCTTCGCTGTAGTTCTCGGTCAAGTGGGCGGTTTGAAGACCTTCGTCTTCGTGGAGAGACGGGAAGGCGTGGCGCGATCCTTCATCGGCATCGCCAGTCCAGAGGCAGTTCGCCGCAGGCTTGCCGCCGCGTTCCCTTGGCTCGAGGCTTCCCTTCTGCGTTCTCGCGCAGCAGTTGACATCGACCCAACAACTACCCTGCAAGCCATGGATCTGCGCACCATTGCTAGTCGCGCCCAATGGGAAATCACCGAGATTGTGCAGCGGTACGTCGCTGGGCTTCAGCAAGGACAGCCCCCCGATGAAGGCTGGCAGGAGCAGTGGGAGGATTTCGAGGACGGGAGGGGGGAGAAGAGATGGGAACGAACTAGCTGGCTGGATGGTCCTTCTCTCCGGAGGGTGCTGGGCGATGCACTCGGTAGTTCGTTCTGCATCATGGCACCAGACACAACGCGCAGTGAGAAAGCCCTGGGGATCCTCCGCCACAAGGCTCGCTTCGTTGCGCTTCTTGACCAGGGTGAGCGCTTCCTTGAGTTGGTTGACCGAAGTGAGGCAGCCGAGCGCCTCATCGAGGAAGTCCTGGATAGGTTCGCGGAAGCAAAGCATCAGTGAGTCTGGGTTCCGGGGATACATACCCCATCTCCGGTGTCTTCCGCTCAGAGAGCTCAGGGGACATAGAAGCCCACGGGAAGTGAGACGTGGCACGTTAATCGGGCAATGGGAAAGGTCTGGGCTCTGATTGGTCGATTTGACCGCGGTAGTAGCCCTGTTCTGATCAATGCGTATCTCCTGTCATGGTATACT